>CANPJW010000013.1 GCA_947574505.1 uncultured Bacteroides sp.
CTGGTCGGTAAAGCCTATCTAACATAATCTCAGGAAAATTTAAACAGGCTCTTAAAAGAACCTTACCTCTTGAAAAATCTTATTTCTCCTTTGCCAGTGTAAAAACAAACTCCAGTCCGCCGCCCTGACTGTTCTTGGCAGAGATGCTGCCGCCATGAATGATAACCGCATTTTTCACGATAGCCAGTCCGAGTCCTGTTCCGCCTAACTTCCGTGAGCGACCTTTGTCTACCCGGTAGAAGCGTTCGAAGAGACGGTTCAGATGTTCGGGTGACACACCTACGCCCGTATCGGCAAAGCTGAAATAGTAGTAACTTTCATCTTCACGGAAACAGTTGATATTAATCTGAATGTTTGTGCCTGCATATGCAATGGCATTATCCATCAGATTACGGAAAATAGAATAAATCAGGGAATAATTTCCTTTGACCTGTATGCTCTTCTTTAAAGAATTAACCACCGTGATATGCTTCTCGTCTAGTTCCAGTGAAACTTCGTTGATGATATTTCCTACCAGTACACTGATATCCACCCGTTCCATATCAATCATGTTGGCAGCCTCATCCATGCGGGTAAGTACGGAAATATCACGCAACAAGCGGCTCAACCGATTGCTTTGCGCATAGCAGCGTTCGAGGAATACATTAACCTTTTCGCGCGGTATATTCTCGTTATTGACGATAGTCTCCAAGTATCCTTGAATACTGCTGACAGGCGTTTTCAACTCATGCGCGATGTTCTGTGTCAACTGCCGTTTCAGATTCACTTGTTCCTCTTCCTGGGTGACATCATTGATTGAAATCTCAAAGCTTGCATCTTGGAAGATGATACACTCGACGATAAACGTGCGTCCGTTCTTGTTGATGGTGATAGACATTCGCTTCTCGTCTTTTCCTCTTGAACGCTGTTGCTGATTCTTATTTATAAAATGTATAATCTCTTTCAGTTCGCTGATGGCAAAGACCTCTTCCGTAGTTTCCAGGTTAGAGTCGGAAATCAGGTTGCTGTATTGGGTAAAGAGATTGTTGACAAGAATCTCCTTTTTGTCTTTTGTAAATACTCCCAGTCCTTCGTGCGAAATCTGAAGATGGGTAATCAGTTTCTCGCGTTCGATATAGAGAGCTTCTTTCGTTTCGTGCAGCCGCTTGTAGATTTGGATGATATGCTGCGATATTTCTCCCAGCTCATTATGCGGGAAAGCCGATTGCATCGTCATCTCGATAGGTTCGTTCCGGTCGGCACGCATGGCAAACTCCCGAAGTTGGCTGATGGAAGTCCCCAGTTTGTTCGTGAATTTGTAGAAGATAATCATCAGCAGCAAAGTTACGATTACGGTGAACCATAAGTAATGCGGGTCTGCTTGCAGATTATTGATAAGGCTTACATTATAAGGTAATGCCGAACGGAGAATATAATCTTTATAACGTGTAGCCGAATAAAAATAAGGAACTCCGGTTGTTTCGGAAGTACGGCGCACGTCATACCCGTTTCCGTGTTTAAGCGCCTTCTGCACTTCAGGACGGTTCAGATGGTTTTCCATCTGTTCGTCATGGTTCGGATAACTGTCGTAAATCACATTTCCATCCAGGTCGATGAGGGTAACACGCAAGTCTTCCAGAATATGATTATTGATATAATCGTTGATAATCCCGTCGTCAAGCGGTTGTTCATCCATCCGCTCGTAGAGACGGCTGTTGTAATCCTGCAATTTGGTATTCAGCAGTTCTACTTTATACTCCCGTTCACGTTGGTACTGGTATGCAATGAAGCAGATGACGAATACCAGAAATAACGAGATAACCGAAAGGAAAAGCTTCCGGCTGAAAGAAAGGAAATGTCTTTGAGTTACAGGCAGGTTCATGATAAATAGTTATTCAGTTTCAAAACAGTATCCGTATCCGAGACGTGTGACAATGCATTTGCCGTACACTCCTATCTTTTTGCGCAAACGGGTGATGTTCACGTCGATAGTGCGGTCCAGTACATACACTTCGTCGCTCCAGATACGTGCCAGAATATCTTCACGCGAGAATACGCGTCCTTTATTCTGTACCAATAGAAGCAGAATTTCAAATTCTTTTTTGGTCAATGACACTTCTTCGTCGTCGATACTCGCTTTCTTCTTGGTGATGTCGATGACAAGTGTCTGGTAAGTAAGCCGTTCGGGTGCTCTTTCCGTTTCCGTTGTCGCCGTACGTCTCAGTACGGCTTTCACACGGGCTATGACTTCGCGTAGAGAGAAAGGCTTCGAGATATAATCGTCCGCGCCCAGGTTGAATCCTGTTATGGTATCGTTTTCAGTATCTTTTGCCGTGATGAAGATGATAGGCACTTTGGCTGTTTTCTTGTCTTTCTTCAGCATGTTCGCCATTTTGAATCCGGAGATTTCTCCCATCATCACATCGAGGAGAATTAAATGGTAGCTGCTGATGTCCATCTTCAGTGCTTCTTCGGCAGAGTTTGCGGTATCTACCTCATAACCTTCGTTCTCAAGATTGAATTTCAGAATCTCGCAGAGGTCTTCTTCATCGTCGACAACTAAAATACGGGTTTCATTCATAAGATGTATCTAATTAATGTGATATGACAAAGTTACGTTTTTATTTTATTCGATGCAAAGATGAGAAGGCTTTGTTACGGTCAGATGAAACAGATGTTACAATCGCGTTACATTTCTTGGTTTATGGGAATTGATATGGAATATGGAAGTTTTTATGGATTGTAAGAGGAAAAAACGCCTGCTATTTGTTATCTTTGTTAGCGAGAAATGATAGAAATGTTTGATAATAGAAACTACAAACGATGATAAAAATTGACTTGAAACGGCATAAGCGCGAAGTAATAGGTGCGGTTATCGTACTGTTGCTCCTGCTTGGCGGTGTGTCCGTCTTTAAATATACCTCTTTCAATACAGGCTTTGAGATAACAGATGATTTGGGTGGAAACATCTTTCCCTCGGCTATTCTATCCGTAGCCACTACCGATGCACAAGTTATCATACCTTCGGATTCCACCTATTTAGGAAATCCGAAATCATGTATTGCTGTCCGCTTGAAATCAAAGACAGCATACAGCCGTGTACGCATTGAAGTGGCCGAAACTCCTTTTTTTTCCCGCTCCGTATCGGAGTTTGTATTGAACAAACCGCGTACGGAGTATACGGTTTATCCGGATATAATATGGGATTACGAAGCGTTGAAGAACAACGTGCAAGCCGAGCCGGTAAGCGTTGCCGTGACCGTCGAGATGAACGGGAAGGACTTGGGACAACGGGTACGTACTTTCTCTGTTCGCAGTATCAATGAATGTCTGCTGGGTTATGTGGCGAACGGAACCAGGTTTCACGATACAAGCATCTTCTTTGCCGCCTATGTCAATGAAGAGAATCCGATGATTGACCAATTGCTCCGCGAAGCATTGAATACCCGTATTGTCAATCGTTTCCTTGGCTATCAGAGCAAGGCTAAAGGAATGGTAGACAGGCAGGTGTATGCACTTTGGAATATTTTGCAGAAACGCAAGTTCCGTTATAGCTCCGTTTCCAATACCAGCCTTTCAAGCAATGTCGTATTCTCGCAGCGTGTCCGTACGTTTGACGATGCGTTGGAATCCTCGCAAATCAACTGTGTGGACGGTAGTGTATTGTTCGCGTCCTTGCTTCGCGCCATTAATATCGACCCTATCCTTGTGCGTACACCGGGACATATGTTTGTGGGTTACTACACGGATAATTCGCATACCGACAAGAACTTTTTGGAGACAACGATGATTGGTGATGTTGACCTGGACGATTTCTTCCCCGACGAACAACTGGACTCCACAATGGTCGGCAAGTCGCAGAACGAAATGTCATTGCTTACCTTCGAGAAATCCAAACAATATGCCAATAAGAAGTACAAAGAGAATGAAGAAGGCATCCATTCCGGCAAGCTGAACTATATGTTTTTGGAAATTTCCAAAGAGGTGCGCAGGAAAATACAGCCGATAGGTAAATAGTTTCTTATCTATCTTCATGCAATTTCCCTATTTTATTGTATTTTTGCCAAGTAATCATTTAATGAAAAAGGATGCAAGGCAAGAAATTTATCTCCCCCGGAGCATGGTTTTCCATGAACTATCCATCGGACTGGAATGAGTTTGAAGATGGCGAAGGCTCTTTTCTTTTCTATAATCCCGATGTATGGACGGGAAATTTTCGTATTTCCGCATTTAAAGGCAAGGCCGGTTATGGCAAAGACGCCATCCGCCAGGAACTGAGTGAGAACGATTCGGCTTCATTGGTAAAAGTTGGAACGTTGGAATGTGCGTACAGCAAAGAAATGTTTCAAGAAGAAGGAACCTATTATACTTCCCATGTCTGGATTACAGGCATTGACAATATTGCTTTTGAATGTTCCTTCACCGTCCCTAAGGGCGGAAGCGTGCAAGAAGCTGAAGATATAATCAAGACTTTGGAGATACGCAAAGAAGGGGAGAAGTATCCTGCCGAACTGATACCTGTCCGTCTTTCGGAGATTTTCCAGATTAATGAAGGATACGAATGGGTGGTATCTATTGTAAAACAAGAACTGAAAAAAGATTTTCAGGGCATAGAAGAAGACCTCGAAAAACTTCAGCAAGTGATTGATAGCGGTAAGATTGGCTCGAAAAAGAAAGAAGAATGGTTGGCAATCGGCATCACAGTCTGTATAATTTTGACGAATGAAGTGGAAGGTATGGAATGGAAAACATTGGTTGATGGCAACCGTGAAGCCCCTGTGCTCCAATATGAAGACCGGATTATCGACCCGATGAAACTGGCATGGAGCAAAGTAAAGGCAGGAGGACCTTGTAATGTCATTGAAGAGTATAAATCCGTGATTATTAATCACTAACTACTAACCGACTAATCACTAAATTACGTGGCTGTACCTTATTTACAGATAGATAACCTGACCAAGTCCTTCGGCGACTTGGTTCTTTTTGAAAATATATCTTTGGGCATTGCCGAAGGTCAGCGTGTAGGGCTGATAGCGAAGAACGGCAGCGGCAAAACCACCTTGTTGAATATCATCGCCGGAAAAGAAGGTTATGATAGCGGCAGCATTGTTTTCCGCCGCGATCTTCGTGTAGATTACTTGGAACAAGACCCGCAATACCCCGAAGAGTTGACTGTGCTCGAAGCCTGTTTCCATCATGGCAACAGCACCATAGAACTTATAAAGGAGTACGAACGTTGCATGGCAACCGAAGGGTATCCGGGACTGGAAGACCTTTTGGCGCGTATGGACCAGGAGAAAGCCTGGGAATACGAACAGAAAGCCAAGCAAATCCTTTCGCAACTCAAAATCCGTAACTTCGACCAGAAGGTGAAGCAACTGTCCGGCGGACAGTTGAAACGTGTCGCCCTAGCCAACGCCTTGATTACCGAACCGGAACTCCTGATTCTCGATGAGCCCACCAACCACCTCGATCTTGATATGACCGAATGGCTCGAAGACTACCTGCGCCGTACCAACCTCAGCCTGCTGATGGTGACCCATGACCGCTACTTCCTCGACCGTGTCTGCTCGGAAATCATCGAAATAGACAATCAGCAAGTCTACCAATATAAAGGTAGTTACAGCTATTACCTCGAGAAACGCCAGGAACGTATCGAAGCTAAAAGCGTAGAAATAGAACGTGCCAACAACCTTTACCGTACGGAACTCGACTGGATGCGCCGGATGCCTCAGGCACGCGGTCACAAAGCCCGCTACCGTGAAGACGCTTTCTATGAACTGGAAAAAGTGGCAAAACAGCGTTTCAACAACGATAACGTAAAACTGGAAGTAAAGGCATCCTATATCGGCAGCAAGATATTCGAAGCCGACCATCTGTACAAGAGTTTCGGCGACCTGAAAATTCTGGAAGACTTCTCTTATATCTTCTCCCGCTATGAGAAGATGGGAATCGTAGGAAACAACGGAACCGGAAAATCGACTTTCATCAAGATACTAATGGGGCAAGTACAACCCGATAGCGGCACAGTGGACATCGGCGAAACGGTCCGCTTCGGCTATTACTCGCAAGACGGGCTTCAGTTTGACGAACAGATGAAAGTGATTGACGTCATTCAGGACATTGCCGAGGTAATTGAACTGGGTAATGGAAAGAAACTGACTGCTTCGCAATTCTTGCAGCATTTCCTGTTTACTCCCGAAACGCAGCATAGCTATGTCTACAAACTGAGTGGGGGAGAGCGCCGCCGTCTTTACCTGTGCACCATCTTGATGCGTAATCCAAACTTCCTGGTGCTTGACGAACCTACCAACGACCTTGATATTATCACATTGAATGTGCTCGAAGAATATCTTCGGAACTTCAAAGGCTGCGTCATCGTCGTTTCCCACGACCGTTACTTTATGGACAAGGTAGTAGACCACCTGATGGTGTTCAACGGACAGGGAGATATCCGCGATTTCCCCGGAAATTACAGTGACTACCGCGACTGGAAAGACGCGAAAGCTCAAAAAGAGAAAGAAGCCGAAAAACCGCAGGAAGAAAAGACAGCCCGTGTCCGCCTGAACGACAAGCGGAAAATGAGCTTCAAGGAAAAGCGCGAATTCGAACAACTGGAAAAGGAGATAGCCGACTTGGAAGCGGAAAAAGCCCGGATTGAAGAACTCCTTTGCAGCGGCACGCTCTCCGTTGACGAACTGACCGGGAAATCGAAACGCCTGCCCGAAGTAAATGACTTGATTGATGAGAAAACAATGCGTTGGCTGGAACTTAGCGAAATAGAAGGTTGAACCGTGTCGCTATATTGGCACGCTTGTGCCTGTATAGTGGCATCGCAGTGCCTATATAGTGGCACAGTTATGCCAATTCGTTGGCACAAACATAGTTCGGTATATTGCTGTGGCAACCTGATAATGATAATAACCCTGATAACATAATCTTTATATGACGAACCTAACCAATTACCATAGCCATTGTCTGTATTGTGACGGACGAGCCAATATGGAAGACTTTATACGTTTTGCCATTAGTGAAGGCTTTACTTCCTATGGCATCTCTTCCCATGCCCCGCTGCCGTTTTCCACTGCATGGACTATGGAATGGGACAGAATGGAAGATTATCTTTCCGAATTCTTCCGTCTCAGAAAGAAATACGCGGATAAGATAGAGCTTGCCATCGGTCTTGAAATAGACTATCTGAATGAGGACAGCAATCCTTCTTTACCCCGTTTTCAGGAACTACCTCTCGATTATCGCATCGGTTCTGTGCATATGCTATATTCCCCGGAAGGTAAGATTGTCGACATTGACACTCCGGCAGCTCATTTCCGTGAATTGGTTGATGCCCATTTTGATGGCGACCTTGATTTTGTTGTCCGCCTGTATTATAAGAATCTTCTTCATATGGTAGAATTGGGTGGTTTTGATATCGTTGGTCATGCGGACAAGATGCATTACAATGCTTCCTGCTACCGTCCCGGATTACTGGACGAACCGTGGTATGACGCTTTAGTCCGTGATTATTTCGCAGCGATAGCCCGTCATGGATATATTGTCGAAATCAACACCAAGGCTTATCACGAATTAGGCACATTCTATCCCAATGAACGTTATTTCAATTTCTTGAAAGACTTGGGTATCCGCGTACAAGTGAATAGTGATGCCCACTATCCCGAAAGAATAAACAATGCTCGTCCCGAAGGCTTGGCAGCTTTGAAGAAAGCAGGCTTCACGTCGGTGGTGGAGTGGCATGGCGGAAAGTGGGAAGATAGAGGCATACTGTAGATAACATGTTTTTCGTCTACATATCTTCCAATGAATAGCCTTTGTATTCTATGTGGTATCTTTTTAATTCACTGATTACCTTTTTTGCCTTTTCTTCAAGTACAGGGATGGAGATTTTAGTACGGTTGATTTTTACTTCTGCTATTGTGGCAACTCGTTCGATGCGATTTACTGCCACAATATCTATTTCATTTCCGCCCAGAGCTGGATGATTGCTTTATTATATCCATACTTTGCCGCTGCTTCGTTTATGTTTATCCATTTCGACATGATGCTTCTTTTCTACGGTTTTCATACATCGGAAATAGCATCTTTATAATCTTTAGATAAGATTTCATCACACTGGTCTGCTACTTGTCTGATAATTGATAATCCTTTTTTCTTAGGAATACGGATGCTTTCTCCAACTACTAACATATCTTCAATTGTCGGTTTTCCGTGGTTATTGACGGACGTAGCGTGTTCGCCGTTATATCCGGAACATAAAGTAAGGTCGTAGGCGGGAGCCAAGTGCCATTTGTTTTTTTTATAGATGAAACTGAAATTCTTGGCATGGTCGTCCTTGTTGTCTGTCAAGATGTTGAAGACCATACGTCGAAACATTTCGTCTACTTGAAGAGGGTCTTGCGTGAGGAATCCGGTAAGGTGTAACAGGGTTTTATAATCTAATCTTGGCTGCAGAATAGATTCATTCAAGAGTGCTCCGGCAGTTGCAATGTGGATGCGTTGTCTTGCTTCTATATCAAAACGTTTGGTGGCAAAATATTTATCATCCAGTAGCTTGAAGTCAGGTACGTTAATTCCGCACTGGCGTGCTATCTCATTATATCGGTACTCCATTAGCCCCATATCTTTAGGGTCGTAAGTATGCCTGAATTTCACCAACCACGAACCTTCGGTATCATGGAAAAGACATTTCGGACGACAGCCACCTGAGTTGCCACTGTTGAAGTAGAGTATATCTTCGTCTTTATCCGATTTTTCTGACAATACGTCCAATGCCATTTGTTGAAGGTCATCCAAATCTGGGAGTGACTTTTCTTCTCCGATATAAGTCTCGGGGATATAGCATAATGCTCCCATACCCGAACAACCAATGATGCTTAACCGCTGAATAGGGGTTAAATCCATATCGTTCACTCCTTGCTTTTTTAATAGGCGATTCAGTAAGTAGCGACCATATCCATCGGGGAGACTGTCCTCGAAGATGCCGAAATTACCCCAAAAAGGTTCGGGTTGGGCAATAAATAAATCGGGCTTTAAAGGTAACTCTAGCGGAGAGATGGAGAAGCCGTTTGCCAACCATTCTTTATCATATTGGAAGGCGCAAAGACGGTTGTCGGGAGTCATGGTTAACTCTCCCACAGTCTGTTCGTGGTAAGTTACCGTTAGCTTATTTATCAATTTCATTACGCCCTCTCTTTCTGTTTTTGTTTCGGTTAATAGTATCCAACTCTTCCATAGTGTTATAAAGTGGCTCTGCTAGCAGCCCTTTGATGGCTTTAGAATAGCCTAATGCTTTTGCCAGCGCCACGTACGAAGCCAAAGATATGGTATGCTTTTGTTCGAACTTTGCGATTGTTGGCACAGGAACTCCGCTCAATATGGATAAAGCATCCCTTGACAGACCTTTTTCTAATCGGCGTTGTTGAAGATTTTGCGCTAATATAGTCAGCAATTCTTCCGGGGTATCTATGTCGAAATTGTAAAGCAAAGGCATATTATTGTATCTGTTAATATCTTTTCATGCTATTATCGAATATTATTGTATCTGATACAAAGATACTCTTGCTGTTTGAGTTTTCCAAATAAATCAGATGCTATTTAGCAATTTGCAGGGTATGATATGGGTATTAGGCTTAACTATTTGATTATAAACTCTGCCACATTTTTGTATTTCCCTCTATAATACTTAAAAATAATACAAAAATGTGGCAAGTTTATTCGGTTCGTTTGCAGGCATTTGCCAGGAAGAACTCGTTCAATGCATCTTCATAGTTTCCATGAACCAGAATATGGTGATTGCCCAATGGATTCTTCAGGAAGTATTCAGCCGGAGTATTCATGCGGATGCGTACTTGTGTACGGCACATATTGATATAATTCGTATTTTCGGATAATGTCCCGGTAGACAGGTAATATTCGTCCAGACATTCGCCGCCGCACTTTATGATAGTCACGTCTCCTGTCGGGAGCAATCCCTGGATGGCAATTCCTTTTTCCGTTTCGAAATGGTTGCGGATAATATACCTTTCCGTTTGTTTGAGCCCGATGGTACAGTGGGCTAATATAAGTTCGTTGGTACGTGCATTAATCATGGAAGGGTTTGCCATGAATCCGTCTTTTCCGGTCAGTGACTTCACGGCGAGCAGGGTGAATATGGATTGAAGGTCACCTTCGCAGCCCGCCATTATTCCGTCGTCGTTCAGTAAGGACAGTGCCAGGCAACCGGTAGTGTCGATTTGCTCAATCAGTCTGAAGCAGCTCAATGTCAGTGCTTCCAGTTTCTCTTCCTCGCATACCTTCTTGATAGCTCGGTATAGCCGCATCGCTTTGATGATATCTTCGGGAGTTCCCTCGCGGCAGGCAAGAGCTTGCGAAGCGACTGCGGCACAGGAAGCACCTACCTGTTCATCCGTGATTTGTTGAAAATGTTCATAAATCCGTTCCAACGGAATGTCTATGTATTCGATACCCCAACGGCGTTTTGCCAGCAGATAGTCAACATTACTGGCAACCAGCCAGGATGAAGGAGTTCCGATGACTCCGATACGTTTGCCGAATAAGGAACGTTGTGCCCGGAAATTATTATAAAGTGTATGGATACGCAAGATGATAGCTGGTAGTTCACCATGTAGAATCTCACTTTTCATTCCACGTCCTCGCAACCATGTGGAGATTTCTAATGCGGCAGCAAGAGAGTTTTGCATGCCGTCTGCCAATAAAATGGTAGGGCGGGGGAGGTTTTCGAAATGTTGTATGACCAGTCTTTCCACCCCACCAGTAGCGATAAAAATGATTTTGAAATCATCACTACTCAGCTTGTCCATATCTTGATAATCAACAAACTTTACGGTATAATATTTTTCAATTTCGCTTAAAATAGCTTCGTGTGAGCTACGTAGCGAAACTTGTTTGTGAAGGATTGAGGCGAATGAGATAAGGTGTATGGTCATTATGATATTGTTTTAAGTTTTCTGTGTTACAAATGTATAGCTTTCTTTTCATAAAACCATAACGATTTTAACCTTGCTAAGGTTTTTAAAGTTTTTATGTCTCTGTATTCAAATTATTGCGTACATTTGCAGCTCCAAGTAGATAAAGTAAATAGTAATTAAGTAATTTGTAGTTAAAATTATGCCAACTATATCCATTCGCGGAAATGAGATGCCTGCATCTCCTATCAGAAAACTGGCTCCTTTGGCAGACGCTGCCAAGCAACGCGGAGTCCATGTATTTCACCTGAACATCGGACAGCCTGACCTGCCCACTCCTCAGGCCGCGATTGACGCGATACGCAACATTGACCGCAAGGTGCTGGAGTACAGCCCCAGCGCAGGTTACCGTAGCTATCGCGAAAAACTGGTAGGATATTATGCAAAGTTCAATATCAACCTGACGGCAGACGATATAATCATTACATCGGGTGGTTCGGAAGCGGTATTGTTTTCTTTCCTTTCCTGCCTGAATCCGGGGGACGAGATTATTGTTCCGGAACCGGCTTATGCCAACTATATGGCATTCGCCATCTCTGCCGGAGCAAAAATTCGCACCATTGCCACGACTATTGAAGAAGGTTTCTCACTTCCGAAAGTGGAGAAGTTTGAAGAGCTGATAAATGAACGTACCAAAGCGATACTGATTTGCAATCCGAATAACCCGACCGGTTATCTGTACACCCGTCGCGAGATGAATCAGATTCGTGACTTGGTGAAGAAGTATGATTTGTTCCTTTTCTCCGACGAAGTATATCGTGAGTTTATCTATACCGGTTCTCCTTATATCTCTGCCTGCCATTTGGAAGGCATCGAGAATAATGTGGTACTGATTGA
Source organism: uncultured Bacteroides sp. (assembly GCA_947574505.1). GTDB lineage: Bacteria > Bacteroidota > Bacteroidia > Bacteroidales > Bacteroidaceae > Phocaeicola. The sequence goes on from CANPJW010000013.1 coordinate 11,817, forward strand.
TTCCGTTTCGAAACGTTATTCGGAATGTGGAATCCGTATCGGTGCGCTGATTACCAAGAACAAAGAGATACGTGACGCTGTTATGAAGTTCTGCCAGGCTCGTTTGAGTCCCCCTTTGATTGGACAGATTGCTGCTGAGGCTTCACTGGATGCTCCGGAAGAGTATTCGCGCGAGACGTATGATGAGTACGTGGAACGTCGTAAATGCCTGATTGACGGCTTGAACCGTATTCCGGGTGTTTATTCTCCAATTCCGATGGGCGCTTTCTATACAGTGGCAAAACTTCCGGTAGATGATTCGGACAAGTTCTGTGCCTGGTGCCTTTCGGACTTCGAATACGAAGGACAGACGGTATTCATGGCTCCGGCTTCCGGCTTCTATACGACTCCAGGTTCCGGCATCAACGAAGTCCGTATCGCTTACGTGTTGAAGAAAGAAGATTTAACCCGTGCGCTTTTTGTCTTGCAGAAGGCTTTGGAAGCGTATCCGGGAAGAGTGGATTAATCTTAATCACTAACCGTTAATCACTAAAAATTGTCTCTATCACTTTTCATAGCCCGGCGTATCTATCGTGAAAGCGATGGCGGAAAGCAGGTGTCACGTCCTGCGGTCCTCATTGCCATGGCGGGTATTGCTATCGGGCTGGCTGTGATGATTATTGCTGTGGCGGTGGTCATCGGGTTTAAAAGTGAAGTACGGAATAAAGTCATAGGATTCGGCTCGCATATCCAGATTACCAATCTGGATGCGGCGAGTTCTTATGAGACTCATCCGGTTATGGTAGGGGATAGCATGATGGCAGCGCTTGCTGCTTATCCTGAAATAAGCCATGTGCAGCGTTTTTCTACTAAACCGGGCATGATTAAGACGGATGATGCTTTTCAGGGCATGGTGCTGAAAGGTGTCGGTCCGGAATTTGACCCTCGTTTCATGCAAGAGTATCTGCTGGAAGGCGAGATTCCCGTTTTCAGTGATTCGGTTTCCAGCAATCAAGTGCTTATCTCCAAGGCTTTGGCTACGAAGATGAAGTTGAAACTGGGAGATAAGATATATACTTATTATATACAAGACGATGTCCGTGCGCGTCGGTTGACTATTGCCGGAATTTATCAGACAAATTTCTCCGAATACGATAACCTCTTTTTATTGACTGATTTGAATCTGGTGAACCGCTTGAACGGCTGGAAACTGGAGCAGGTGACCGGGGTGGAACTTCAAGTGAAGAATTATGATAAGCTCGAAGATACAACGTATGAAATAGCGGTCGATACTGATAACCAACAGGATGAACTGGGGGGCGTGTATTATGTGCGTAACATCGAACAGTTGAATCCCCAGATATTCGCATGGCTTGATTTGTTGGACTTGAATGTGTGGGTGATTCTGATTCTGATGGTAGGCGTTGCCGGCTTTACTATGATTTCCGGGCTGCTGATTATCATTATCGAACGCACGAATATGATTGGTATCCTGAAGGCTTTGGGAGCGAATAACTTTACGATTCGCAAGACCTTCCTCTGGTTTGCTGTTTTCCTGATAGGCAAAGGCATGCTTTGGGGAAATGTTATCGGGCTGGCGTTCTGTATCCTGCAAGCCCAGTTCGGTATTTTCAGGCTCGACCCGGAGACGTATTATGTAGATACTGTCCCGGTTTCTTTCAATATCCTGCTTTTCCTTCTGATTAATATCGGTACATTACTGGCTGCCGTCTTGATGCTGATAGGTCCCTCGTTCCTGATTACCAAAATCAATCCGGCTAGCTCTATGAGATACGAATAACTTTCTAATCTGAGTCTTTGGGGATGCTTTCTTAATTTATCTTCTCATAAAATCCCCTTTGCCACGGAAGAAACGGCACAGCTTGAATTTTAATGATTGCATTGGTTGGAGAATATCGAATACAGGTAATGAGAAATAATACTTCCTGTTGCCACCCATTTCTTTGGCCGTCTGATTGATGATAATGGCTTGCACGGTGTAGCGAATCAGCCAAAGCAACAACGCAATGCCTGCTGCTAACCATTGGAAGTTGAGGATGCCGAATACGATACCAGTGATGCAGGCAACGTAGAATAACAAGCGTGAAAAGGTTTCAAAGCCTAATAAGTAACGTTGTGCTCCGCGGTAAAAGTGTGAGGTGGCTACATAACTGACTTTTTCTTCTTTCCAGTCTTTATAACGGTAAACGGGTTGTATCCGCATGGTTGCGTTGAAGTCCGTTTCTACGCGGGTATTGGAGTTGTTTCCCGTCTGGTTGACGAAGAGGTCATCTTCTCCACGTTGAAGGTTCAGGTATTTGGAATACCCTTTCTGTTTGAAGAATAATTCTTTGCGGTAAGCCATATTGCGTCCGATGCCCATGTATGGTTTTCCGGCCAAGGCGAAGCCCAGGTAACGTAATGATTGGAAAAAGGTGTCGAATGCGACACGTTTGTGCAACCAGCCTTTGGTGCGGTCGTAGCCACTGTATCCCAATACGATTTGAGTTTGCGAAGTGAAGTTGCGTGCCATCAGTTTCAGCCATTGGTTGCTTGCGGGCAGGCAGTTTGTCTCCGTGAACACGAGCCAGTCGTGTTTGCTGGCCTTGATGCCTAAGGTCAGAGCCAGTTTCTTATGGCTGATATAACGTGCGCTGTCCGGTGTGAAGCTGTGGTAGAGATGAGGATATTTCTCTTCCATATATCCCAGTACATCTTCTGTCTCGTCGGTGGAAGCGTCATTGATGACAATGACTTCAAACTGTGGGTAATCCTGTTCCAAGATAGCCGGAAGGACTTTGCGCAGGTTATCAGCTTCGTTGCGTGCACAAATGATAACGGAAAGTGGCGGTAATTCCCGAGTGAAGTGAGTTTCTTCTTTACGTACTGCTTTGTTGCGTAGATGTATCCGGTTGTATAATCCCAGATAGTAAATAAGCTGAATGATAAAAAGAATCCCTGCCGCTGATAACACAATCAGTTCGACAGGATTGAATGTAAATGCTTCCATGAATTATAGTGTCGTTTTTACGCTCACAAAAGTACGCATTTTTTCGATAGTTCTTTCATTTTAGAAGAAGCTTATTTCGCGAATCCAGATATTCTTTTTTGAACATATCGACCAAAAGGAAGAATAGCGATAGCAACAGCGGCCCGAAAATGACTCCCATAAACCCGAATATTGGCAAACCGATGACTACGCCGAAAATAGTGATGAGCGGATGTATGTCTGCCATCTTCTTTTGGAGGATAAACCGGATAAGATTATCGGATTGGGAAATGACTATGGCGCCATACGCAAACAGACCGATTGCATTGAACCAGTCGCCCGTCAGGGCAAAATAGACAGATACCGGAATCCATACCAATGCAGTACCTACCATCGGAATAATAGTGGCGAAGCAAGTGAAGAAGCCCAAAAGCCATATATTGGGGGCGTCGAAGATGAGGTAACCTATCATCGCGACCCCTCCCTGGATAACTGCCAGCAGAGGGATGCCTATGGCATTGGAACGCACAATCATAAATATCTCATTTGTTACTTCCTGCGTATTTTTGTCATTGAAGGGAAGGATGTCATCAATGTAAGCTTCCATTTTTCTTCCACCCATGAGCATGAAATAAAGGATGAATATCATGACGAACAGGTTGATAGCGAGGCTGCTGATACTGCCCATGATAATTTGCCCGATACGTGGTGCTAAAGAAATGAGGAATGACAATGTATCGTTACCCAAAACGTCGTATCCGGTTTTTGTCTTGATGGCTTCTGCGGTTTGCTGGATTGGCCCGATAAAGGTTTGAGGGTCAAGATTAATGTTCTTCAGTAAGTCGACGAGTAGCCATACCGTCAGCCCCACGGGAACTAGAAAAACGAGAATTGTTTCTACGATAATCAATAGTGCGGCAATGCTGCGTTTCATATTTTTCTTGTTCAACAGGTAGCCCATTTGCCCGCGTACAAGAATATAAATGGTAAGTGCGCCCAGCAATCCCCCCATAAAAGGAGTGATTTGTCGGAAAATAATGACTCCCATTAATAATATAATGACAATGAGTGAATATCTCCAGTATTTTTCTTTCATGCTTTTTATGTAATAAGTTCTTTACACAATAACACATAAAAGCATGAAACGGTTTGTTTTATAGCGGTATATCAATGTGAAAAACTGTTTTCCCGGGGGAGCTTTCCTTGACGGTGAGATGTCCGCCGTGAAGGCGGATGATTTGTTTGCAGAGACTTAACCCGATGCCGCTGCCTTCTGATTTGGTGGTAAAAAAGGGAATGAATATCTTTTCCTGTAATTCGGGTGGAATGCCCGGGCCGTTGTCCGCAATGTCGATGGATATGCGTTCGGTTTGTAGTGCGTGGATACTGATTTTCCCTTTTTCTGTTCGTTCCAGTGCTTGTATGGAGTTTTTCAGAAGGTTGAGCAGGAGTTGGGAGAGTTGGTTTTCGTCGCCTTTCATATAAATCGTTTTGGGATGACAGGTCAGTGTAAAGGTGATATTGCTTTCTTGGAAGTCACCGGACAAGAGTTCACGGAGATTCTCCAGGGTTGCCGTAAGTGAGAAAAGTTTCTTTTCGGGTTGCGGCAGGTAGGAGAGATGGCGGAAGGATTCGGTAAATTGCAACAAACGTTCGCTTTGTGCCTGAATGATGCGAAGTCCGCGAACCGCTTTCTCGTTGATGTCCGGATAAGCGGACAGTGTTTGCGACAGGGAGATAATAGGGGCGATGGTATTCATTATCTCATGGGTGAGTACATGGCTTAATTTGTTCCACGATTCACTTTCCTTGTCGCTAAGTTCGTCACCGATATCCTTGATAGACAGAAGGGTAATTGTTTCATTTTGTAGTTTCATCCGGTTTTGCGAAAGGCTGAGATGCTCTTTTCTGCCTTTTTCTTGCAGCAGGGATTCGAGTTGTCGGTATTGGGTTAATTGCTGGCAGCCTAATAAGGAAAGGGCGGTACTGTTTGCCATAATTATCTTTCCGGTAGAATCCCATGCCAATACACCGATGGGTACTTCTTCCAAGAGTGAGTGGTAGAAATGTTCCTGTTTGGAGTATTCTGATTGGGTTTTGGCAAGCAGAAGGTTGATGCGATTGAGAGAGCGGTTCAGCTTTTCCTGTTCTTTGCTGACGTTTTGTTCAGGGAAGTAAAGCATATTGTCCTTATCTTCTATGGCGTCGAAAAAGATACGCAGTTTTTGGTTGAATGAATTCAGTTTGTTTACCAGTCCGCTGATTTGGAGGAAGGAGCAGATAATTAATAGTGTGCCTATCACAAATCCGCGTTGGGAGATGATAAGCCAGATGCCTGTTCCCGCGTTGGCGAGAATAAGCACAACGTGTAGCAGTATAATCCAATAGAGGTGTCGGCTGAATATCATGCAGTTCAGGGTTTGAAGCGTTTTAGTTTGTTGTAGAGTGTCTGACGACTGATTCCCAGTTGTTCGGCAGTCGCAGTCAGGTTTCCGTTGTTTTGCAGGATGGCTGTTTCAATGGCTTGCCTTTCCACTTCTTCCAGATTGGGGACGGTGCTGGTGGTTTGCGGTTTCCAGGTCTGTTTTACCAGAATGTCTTTGGGACGTATCACGTTGCCTTCACATAAGATAACGGCTTTTTCGATAGCGTGCTGCAACTCCCGGATATTGCCTGGCCAGTGGTAAGAACGTAGTTTTTCTATCGTTTGCTCATGCATCCGCATTTCCGGACGTTGGTATTTGGAAGCGAAACGGTGGAGAAAGGTTTCGATGAACAGAAGTATATCGTCTCCCCGTTCCCTCAATGGAGGGATTTCCAAGTGGATAGTGTTGATACGGTAAAATAAGTCTTCGCGGAATAATCCTTGTTTCACCATTTCAGGAATGTCTTTATTGGTGGCGGAAATGAGTCGTATATCAACGGGGACGACTTTATTGCTTCCAATTCGGGTGATATTTCTGTTTTGTAGTACAGTCAGCAATTTGGCTTGCAGTGCAAGGGGAAGATTACCAATCTCATCCATAAAAAGAGAACTGCCGCTGGCGGCTTCGAACTTTCCCGGACGGCTTTCGTAGGCGTCCGTAAAAGCCCCGCGCTCGTGTCCGAAAAGTTCGCTCTCAAAAAGGGATTCGCTGATAGCTCCCATGTCAATACTTAGCATTGAGCGGGGATTACGTGGTGACAAGCGGTGTATTTCCCTTGCCAGCATTTCCTTTCCGGTTCCGTTTTCTCCGGTTATCAGGATATTGGCGTCTGTCTTGGCTACTTTATTGACTACCTTTATTAATTGCAGCATGGCGGGAGAATGTCCTATCAGCATTTCCGGTTTGTTCGGATTGACGGAACCGGTGGTTTGGCTTTTTGATTTTGGGGAACTTTTCCCGTTTGATTTATGATTGTACGCTTCCTTTATTTTTTGAACCAGTGTCCGGTTGTCCCATGGCTTGAGAAGGAAATCGGTAGCTCCGTTCTTCAAGGCTTTCACGGCCAGTTCCACATCTCCATAGGCGGTTAGCATCACCACAGGCAGCGTGGGACGGATTTCGTGAATACGTTTCAGCCAGTACAATCCTTCGTTGCCGTTATTGATGCCTGCCGAGAAATTCATGTCAAGGATTACAATATCAATGGAAGTGGTGGTGAGCAGTGTTGTTATTTGGTTAGGATTGGCGGCAGTACGGACTGTGCTGAACTCATTTTCGAGCAAAAGTTCCAGTGAAGCCAACACACTTTTATTATCATCTACTATCAAAATAGTTCCGGTTTCCATATATGTAAGATTGGGGGTATCTGTCTGGGGTGAATGATTCTTTAAGTTTTCGGGTAAAGATATTCGTTTTTGCTTTTTCCTGCAAGGGAGTGTCCAATAATTAGACGTTTTATGATAGATTTCCTGAAACATGGCTTTATTCTATGTTTTTCGTAAGGAATGATAGGAGTTTGAATGTTGAATAATTGTTGTTTGTATGCAATTTATGCTGGCTCTTTTTTGATAACGTCCAATTTTTAGACGTTATGGTGTTTAAAAATTGGACGGAAACGGTAAGGTGTTTCTTGTTATCTATCTTGTAATCAGTGAATTATATATTGTGGCATTATGTTTGCTTTATTATTCGTATAGAACACAACCGCATATATACTGAAGAATGAGGAATATATTCTTTTTATTGTTTTTATTACCCGCCATTGCATATGCTCAACCGGCAATGAGTCTGGACGAATGTATCCGCCTGGCATGGAAGCAGAACCCTTCTATACGGAACAGTGCTATCGGCATAAAGGAAGCACGGGCGGATTATGCTGCTGCTATCGGTACATTTCTTCCCCGCATAGTAGCCGACGCAGAAACAGGAAAGCGTTTCGGGCGTTCGATAGACCCGGATACCAATGGATATACGGAAAAGACTTTTGAAGAAGGAACAGTAGGTCTTGATATGACTTTGTCTTTGTTTGAAGGATTCTCACGTATCAATCAGGTTCGTTTTCGGAAAATAAACTGGGAACGTAGTGAGTGGGAACTGAAAGACAGGCAGAATGAACTGGCTTATCAAGTGACGGATGCTTACTACAAACTGGTTTTGGAAAGAAAACTCTTGAATCTAGCTTTGGAACAAAGAAGGTTGAGCGAACGATACTTGAAACAAACCGAGACATTTGTGGAACTGGGCTTGAAATCCGTTTCCGACTTGCAAGAGGTGAAAGCCCGCAGGGAAGGGGATATATATCGTTATCAGTCCCGTGTCAATAGTTGTCGGTTGGCATTGCTACATTTGGAACAGTTGATGAACTTTCAGCAGGGCGACACACTTGTCGTTCAGGATACGATTGTCGAATTGAGTAAACTCCCGCTGCTTTCACTCCCCTCTACGGAAACATTGTATGGGCAATCCTTGGAAACACTTCCTGCCCTGCGTATGATTAGCTTGAAGCAGAAAGCCGCGCGCAAGGAATATGCGATGGCAGGCGGAGCTTTTTCTCCTTCTGTGTATGCCCGCTTTACGATAGGTTCCAATTTCTACAATACTGCATTTTCCGCCAGACAATTACGGGATAATATAGGAAAGTATATCGGCATTGGTATCTCTTTTCCTTTGTTGAGTGGTTTTGAACGTCTGACGAATCAGAGGAAGCTGAAACTGAACCTGTATCGCCTGAAGAATGAGGAAGAACTGGAGAAGCAACAGCTATATACCGACATTGAACAAACCCTTCTTTCTCTTCATGCCGGATATATGGAACATCAACAGGTATTGCAGCAATTGAGTGCGGAGAGTCAGGTTTTGAAAGAGTCCGAACGGAAATGGGAAGAAGGGCTTATTTCTGTCTTTCAGTTAATGGAAGTCCGCAATCGTTTTATCTCCGCCAAAGCAGAACTGGTCCGTGTGCGCTTGCAGGTAGAGATGATGCTGAAACTGGAGAAATATTATCGGGAAGGAACTTTTTTATAAAAACAGAATTAATCTTATGGATACACCTATTGAACGCAAGTCCGGCATTACCCGCAAACACCTATATATAATAGGTGGCATAACCTTTGCCATTGCCGTTATTTTATATTTCATGTTCAGAGATACTGCCTCTACCATGACTGTGGAGAAAGAACGTCTGACGATTGCCACCGTTGAGCGTGGTGAATTTAACGATTATATCCGTGTCATCGGTCAGGTAATGCCCAACCGTATTATTTATATGGATGCCGTGGAAGGCGGACGCGTGGAAGAACGTCTGAAAGAAGAAGGTGCCATGGTGAAGGCAGGCGACGTGATTCTGCGTCTCAGCAATCCGCTGCTGAACATTGGCATTATGCAGAGTGAAGCGGATTTGGCTTATCAGGAAAACGAACTCCGTAATACCCGTATCAGCATGGAGCAGGAACGCCTGCGTTTGAAACAAGAGCGTATCGGTCTGTATAAAGACAGGATGATGAAACAGCGCCGTTACGAACAATACAGTCGTCTGATAAAGGAGCAACTTATTGCACAAGAAGATTATCGTCTTGCCAAGGAAGAGTATGATGCGGCCAAGGAACAGTTGGAGGTCATTGACGAACGCATTCGGCAGGATAACATTTTCCGTGAAAGTCAGGTAAACAGCTTGGATGAGAACATACGTAATATGAAGCGGAGCCTCGCCCTGGTGCGCGAACGAATTGAGAACCTGAAAGTGAGAGCTCCTATTGACGGACAGGTAGGTAATTTGGATGCACAAATAGGACAATCAATAGCGGCAGGTGAGCATATCGGGCAGATTATAACTTCTGATTTGAAGGTGCAGGCACAGATTGACGAACATTACGTGGAGCGTGTTGTACCCGGACTGCCGGCCGACTTTACACGTGACGGTGCCAGCTATAAACTGGAGGTGATAAAACCCTATCCGGAAGTAAAAGAAGGACAGTTCCGCACCGATTTGCAGTTCACTGCCGGACGACCGGAGAATATACGTGCAGGGCAAACTTATCATATTAATCTACAGTTAGGCGACCCCGCACAGGCTATTCTGGTGCCGCGTGGCGGATTTTTCCAAATAAGCGGTGGGCGATGGATGTATGTTGTGGATGAAAGTGGTAAATTTGCTGTTCGTCAGCCCATCCGTATCGGACGACAAAACCCACAGTATTATGAGGTTACTGAAGGATTGAAGCCTGGTGACCAGGTGATTGTTTCCGGATATGAACTGTTTGGCGATAACGAGAAACTGATACTGAAATAATTCCATGATATGATAAATTATCTCTCACAAGTAATACGTAGTCAGCGGGTTAAGAAATCTCTGACGCTGATAAATATAACAGGATTGTCTGTCTGTATTGCAACAGCACTGCTCATCATACTTTATGTATGGACGGAATTGAGCTACGATTCATTCCATGATTCCGAGCGTGTATATCGTGTCGAAAGCCGGTTGTATGAAGGTGAGACACTGACAGACAACTGGGCGACTACGGCTTACGGTCATGCACCTGCAATGGCTCGTGAAATTGCCGGCATTGAGAAGTATGTCCGTGTGACGGCGCAAGACCGCGAACAAGTGGTGAATTATTTTGAAAGGAGGTTTGCCGAAGAGCATTATTGCTACACCGAACCTGCTTTTTTTGAGATATTCAATTTCCCGGTAATTAAAGGGGATAAGGTCGGGCAACTGGTGCGTCCTAATACGGTGGTGCTGACCGAGAGTGCGGCAAACCGTTATTTTGATGAAGAAGACCCAATAGGCAAGGTGTTGACTTTCAGTACGTCTTCATCGCAGCAGAACTTTGAAGTAACTGGTGTGATAGCAGATATGCCCGTCCGTTCCCATCTGCAATATGATTTTTTACTTTCATATAGTACGATTCCCAAAGAACGGCAGGATATTTGGTACATTCATGGAGTTTACACCTATGTCCGTCTGATGTCCGGAAAGTATCCGGCGGAGATTGAAGAGGCTTTTCTCAATATATCTGATAAGTATAAGACCGATGCACTGAAACATAAGACTTGGGCGGTGGAGCTGATACCGCTGAAAGACATTCACCTCACTCCACAGAAAGCCTACGAGAAAGAAATAAAAGGGAGCCGGACTGCGGTTCTTATACTATTGGTGATGTCCGTTGCCCTGCTACTGATAGGTTGGGCAAATGCCTTGAATCTGACTGTGGCGCGTTTCTTGGAACGCGGGCGTGAGTTCGGGTTGCGTAAAGTTTTTGGTGCTTCGCGCCGTCAGATTATAATTCAGGGACTTCTAGAATCCGGTTTTATGAATCTGTTGGCTGTGTTGATAGCCCTTGGCTGGCTGGAACTCCTTTTACCTCTTGTATATCGTTGGGCAGGGCAGAACTTCGGGGCGGATATACTGATTTCATCAGCTTTTTGGGGAATTGTAGCCGGAGTGGTTGTTGTCGGCACATTTGTCGTGGGGCTTTATCCTTCTTGGCTGATGGTTACTATACGTCCGTCGGAGATTATGAGGGGAAAACTGTTACACGGCAAACGTGGCAACCGTATAAGGAAAGTGCTGATTGTGGTTCAGTTTATGGCTTCTTTTGTCCTAATTACCGGCACGTTCACAGTGGTTAGGCAGGTGTGCTATATGCAGAGTGAAGATTCCGCCGATTCTCATTCACATATGTTGGTCATTAAGTACCCTTCATTTACCGAGGGGCTGGCGTTGCGTCTGGAAAGTTTCACCAAGCGTCTGAAACAGCGGGCAGACGTAAGCTACGTAGCCGTTTCGGGAGCGGTTCCCGGGGTGGAGGTAGCCAATTATTTCACCAATCGTCCTTACGGAAGCGACCCTTCACAAGTGAAACTGATACAGATGTTTGCCGTAGATTATGATTATCTATCTGCCTACATGCCCGCTATGATTTGCGGGCGGTGTTTCTCTGAGGACTTCGGCGGCGATCTCAACCGGATAGTACTTAACGAGGAAGCGGTCAGGTTGTTAGGTTACGAGTCGCCCGAAGCTGCATTGGGACAGCAGGTTAAAATGGAGGTGGTGGGCGACCCGCTCGAAATAATCGGGGTGGTGAGAAACTATCACCAACAGTCGCTTTCTGTAGCTTACAAACCTATTATATTCTTTTTGAAAGAGCGGGTACCGTTTATTGCGACACCTTATATTTCAATCCGCCTGACAGGTGACGGAGGAGATGGTACTTTGGCGGAAATCGAGCAAATGTATCGTGAATACTTCCCGACTTCTTTGTTCTCTTATTTCTTTTTGAGTGACTTGAATACTTTTTTATATAAATCAGACCGTAATTTTGGTTGGATATTTGCCAGTGCTTCTTTACTTGCGGTGTTTGTGGCATGTCTCGGATTATGGATTGTGACACTGTTTTCAACCTTATCGCGCTTGAAAGAAGTAGGTATCCGCAAAGTGCTTGGTGCAAATAAAACCTGTCTGTTCTTTATCTTGACTAAAGAATTGATGTTGCTTACGGTGTTGGCATCTGCCATCGGCATACCCGTGTCGGCTGTGTTGATGAACGGATGGTTGGAAACGTATGCTTTCCACATTTCGTTGCCTTGGTGGATATATCCGGCTGCTTTCGTGCTGCTGTTGCTGATTGCGTTCCTTACCGTTTTTCAACAAGTATGGCGCATTATCTGTCTGAAGCCGATGCGTATTTTAAAATATGAATAATTAATAAATATTGAACTGATTATGATTAAGACTGAAAAACTGACAAAACTCTTCGCAACCGAAGAGGTGCAGACTAAAGCATTGAACGAAGTCACCTTGCAAGTGGAACAAGGGGAATTTGTTGCTATAATGGGTCCTTCGGGATGTGGCAAGTCAACACTGCTGAATATATTGGGTACGCTCGATTCTCCCACTTCCGGCTCTTATTTATTTGAAGGGAAACAGGTGGATAAAATGAACGAAAATCAACTGACTGCTCTTAGAAAAGGTAATCTCGGCTTTATTTTCCAGAGTTTCAACCTGATTGATGAACTGACCGTATATGAGAATGTGGAATTGCCCCTTGTCTATATAGGTGTCAAAGCCGACAAGCGCAAAGAAAAAGTAAATAAAGTACTCGAAAAAGTGAATCTGTTGCATCGTGCCAACCATTATCCCCAGCAACTGTCCGGCGGACAGCAACAGCGTGTAGCGATTGCCCGTGCTGTAGTGACGGATTGCAAATTGCTTCTTGCCGATGAACCTACGGGAAATCTGGACTCGGTGAACGGTGTGGAAGTGATGGAACTGCTGAGCGAACTGAACGGCCAGGGAACTACTGTTATCATCGTTACCCACTCCCAACGGGATGCTATGTACGCACATCGTGTCATTCAATTGCTGGACGGACAGATTGTAGCCGAAAACATCAACCGCCCGCTGGAAAAGAATATGTCATCTAAAAAAGAAACTGTATGATAGGAAATTATTGGAATAGTGCCTGGCGGAATCTGATGAAACGGAAAAGGTTCAGTTTCATTAATATATTCGGACTGGCGATTGGCATGGCGTCGGCACTGCTGATTCTTACCTATGTGACTTTTGAATTCAGTTTTGATAAAATGCATTCAAAATATGACCGTATCTATCGGGTGCAAAGTACGTTTCATGAAGGGGAGGTGCTGACCGACTATTGGGCAAGCAGCTCCTTCGGATATGGTTCGGCTATGAAAGAGAACCTTGCCGGAATAGAGGATTATGCCCGTATCGGTTCCCTGTTTCAACCGGAACAAATAGTGAAATACGGTGAACTGACCTTGCGGGAGAACCAGATAGCCTATGCTGAACCCGGCTTTTTCCGCCTTTTCGATTTCGAACTTCTGAAGGGTGACAAGAAAACCTGTCTCTCCATGCCGGGACAAGTGGTAATCACCGAACGCATCGCCCGCAAATATTTCAAGGACGAGGACCCTATCGGAAAGATATTCATTTTTACCGGAGCATACGATAAAATATCATGTGAAGTGACCGGAGTGATGAAAGAAATGCCTTCAAATTCACATATACATTATAGTTTTCTGATTTCGTATAAGTCTCTGCCCAAGTATGTACAGGAATATTGGTACAAGCACGAGGCTTATACCTATGTCCTGCTTGACTCTCCCGAAAGGAAAGCGGAAATAGAGAAAGAATTTCCCGTAATGGCGGAAAAGTACAAGACGGATGAAGCGTTGAAAAACAAGATATGGGGGGTCTCTTTAATTCCTTTGGCGGATATACATCTTACTCCGCAAGTAGGATACGAAGCGGAGACAAAGGGAAACCGTTCTTCGATGATTGCTTTGATTTTCGCTGCCATTGCTATTTTGGCTATTGCATGGATAAACTATATAAACCTCACCGTAGCCCGTTCGATGGAGCGTGCCAAAGAAGTAGGAGTGCGGCGGGTAGTGGGAGCTTTCCGCAAGCAGTTGATTCACCAGTTCCTGTTTGAGGCATTAGTGATGAATCTGATAGCTTTTGTACTTGCCGTAGGATTGATAGAACTGATTCTTCCGTACTTTAACCAACTGGTAGGCCGTACCGTTACTTTCTCCGTTTGGCTGATGGATTATTGGTGGATTCTATTGGTTCTTGTATTCATCGCCGGGATATTCCTTTCCGGATATTATCCGGCACTGGCTTTGCTGAACCGGAAACCGATTACATTATTGAAAGGAAAATTCCTGCATAGCAAATCTGGCGAACGGACACGGAAAGTATTGGTTATCATTCAATATACGGCTTCGATGATATTGCTTTGCGGTACATTGATTGTCTTTGCGCAATTGAACTTTATGCGTAACCGGTCTTTGGGAGTTAAGACGAATCAGACATTGGTGGTCAAGTTCCCCGGTCATACCGAAGGGTTGAATACGAAACTGGAAGCGATGAAAAAGACGATTGCACGTCTTCCGTTGGTGCATCGGGTCACTTTCTCCGGTGCTGTGCCAGGTGAGGAAGTGGCGACCTTCCTTTCCAACCGCCGCACCAACGATGCCCTGAAACAGAACCGCTTGTATGAGATGCTTGCCTGCGACCCCGATTATGTGGATGCCTATGGATTGCAAGTCGTAGCCGGAAGAAGTTTCTCGGAAGATTATGGAGACGATGTAGATAAACTGGTGATTAACGAAACGGCTGTACGTAATCTGGGCTTCACATCTAATGATGAGGCGATAGGGGAGTTGGTGACCGTTGAATGTACCGATGCTCCGATGCAGATTATCGGAGTAGTGAAAGATTATCATCAACAGGCATTGAGTAAGAATTACACACCTATCATGCTGATTCATAAAGATAAGATTGGCTGGCTGCCACAACGTTATATCTCTATTGTGATGACTTCCGGAGACCCTCGTGAAGTGCTGTCACAGGTGCATGAAATTTGGAACCAATATTTTGCAGATTCCAGTTTCGACTATTTCTTCCTCGACCAGTTCTTCGACCACCAATATCGCCAGGATGAAGTATTCGGTGTGATGATTGGTTCTTTCACCGGACTGGCAATTTTCATTTCCTGCTTGGGACTTTGGGTATTGGTCATGTTTTCATGTTCCACACGTACCAAAGAAATGGGAATACGTAAAGTCCTCGGAGCTTCCCGTTGGACACTCTTCTATCAGTTGGTTAAGGGATTCTTCCAGTTGATTCTGATAGCGGTTGTCATTGCCCTTCCGATAGCTTGGTTTAGTATGAATGTCTGGTTGAGCCATTACGCCTTCCGCACGGATTTGAAAGCATGGTTCTTTATTGTACCTGTATTGCTGATGCTGTTTATCTCATTCGTAACGGTAGCTTTCCAGACCATGAAGATAATAATGAGCAAACCTGCCCGTTCTTTACGATATGAATAATCTCTGAATCACTCCATCGGGTATTCGTTAATATCCGATAGATTTATGTTAAATGTTAACGAATCTATTGCTTTTATTAAACCATGTTATAAGATGCGCCGCTTTGGTCCGAAAATTTGGAGATATGCGGAAAGTCCGTATCTTTGCAATGTGTTTTTCATAGTATTAGATTTAAGGTTAACAAAAAAGATTGGCTGTCTGGGATAGATAGCCTTTTTTTATGCCCTTTACTCTCCTTCTATTCTTCACAAATATATCTCAGGGGCAGTCTGAAAATTTGGGGGATTTGATTCAGTATACAGCCATATCCCTAAAAAAAGATTGATTCCGGTGCGGGGCTGAATCAAAGCAGTACTGAAGTAAGCCGAACTATGTACTTGAGTTCCTCAAGTCTCCTATATCATTTCATTAAGTGTAGTACTTGTTGCAGTCAAGTCTCCTACCAAATATAAAAAGTAAAAAACCGCCTTCAGCTCTTCCAAAAAGTCCCTTTTCATCGGTGTTTTGGGCTGAAGGCACTCCTGAATGCGGAAGTGTATAACTTTCCCTTCTTTTTGCTATAATTACTTTCAACAGAGGCTCTGTTTTGTCCAGCCCACGTGCCACCCACTTTTACCTGGCTGATGAATATATATACCCCGCGTGGTGGGCATATAGATCCAGTACGGTGAGTATATATACCTACCACGATGAATATATAGCTCTACTGTCAAGTCTGAAAAAGCTGAATGCGCTGAAAGCACTCCCCCCTGTTTACAGTCTATTCTCGCGGGGGTGCTTTTTCTGCCTTCAGCCGCTATCGCCTTCCAGCAAGGCGTTTGCGAATAAAACTGAAACGGCTGAAACCGGATTATAGCATAAAGAATCAGTAAGAGAGTTTTTTGCCGGTTTGGATACAGATAATTGGAGATTTGGTTCATCTCCGCACGGGAATGAATCATTTTTAAACTTATTCTTCGTATATTTGCTCCGAAATACATTCTAACATTATCATGAAAAATACATTTATGAAGATACTTCGCATTCTGATGCTCTTAGTTTCTCTTTTTTCGGGAGCTATCGGTTATGTAATTTACGAAAATACATTGTCTGAATGGTGGATACCTGTCGGAGTAGCATTGATGATAGCAGCTGCTACATTTCCTTTTTATAAAAAATGGTCATGGCTGACAACAGATGATAGCAAAATATTAAATTTTCTGTGTCATTTGATATGTGTGGGAACTATGAGTTATGCATTGTTTCTTGCAGGCAACTACTGGTTGGTAGATCCAGCTTCCACACAAGAAGAAGAGGTTGTCGTACAGAAAAAATATGTAGAAAAACATAAGAAAACACGTCGGGTAGGTAGGAGGCGCTATGTGGCGGACGGTGTGCGTAAGGAATACTATATGGAAGTGACTTTTGCGAATGGTACGGTAAAAGCATTGCATGTATCACTTTCTACTTATAACAAGACGCGACAAGGTGCTACAAAGACACTGACTTTGCAGAAAGGTTTCTTCGGGCTTCCGGTAATAACGAAGGGACTTTAAGAAAACTGTTTGAAGCCTATAATTTAGAATACCCTTATCCAATATCAAAATTAGAATACAATGAAAAATAAAAAGAACCTATTCGGAGCAATCACCCTTGGATGTTTATTGATTTCATGCGTTGATAATAAAGAAATTCAGATTTCCGGAACAGTGCGAAACATGGAAGGCAGGCAAATCGTTTATTTTCAATCAATAGACGGAATGTTCAATTCGCAGTCGTACGATACATTAAGGGTGAATCCGGACAGTACCTATACATTGACTCTTCCTGCCGAGCCATATAAACGAGTGCGTTTTGTTTTATGGGGAAAAAGAGAATTGGGTAGCGTAATTATGAACAAGAGTCAAATTGAGGTCCATTTGGATGGGGCAGCCAAACAGAGCATTGAAGTGAAGGGGCTCAGTGAAAAAGAAGCGGAGATTTCCACTTTATTGAACCGGTTGGATGGTGACGTTTGGAACTTGCGTGCCCGGCGTGGCGACCGTTGGAACATTGCTAAAGATACAGTAGTTACTTCGGTGATTGCCAAACTTAAGGCTGATGCGTTGGATATGGATGAAAAAATGAAAGGTGTGGATGAGGATTTATATCAGAAAGCACAACAGGATATCCGAATGCAACTTATGCTGGCATTTCAGAACCAACTGTTTGGTGTAAAATGGAAATGTTCGGATGCGACAAAGCAGCAATGGTTTGACGAATGGAAGAATATGAAGAATTTCTGTTTGGACAATCACTCAAACAGTCCGTTCTCTCCGGCCTTTTATGATGTAGTTTACAACAATGCCGGAATCATTCATTTTGCCAAGGGTGAAGAGGGAGCTGAAAGTGTTGGTAAAGGTCCTAATGAATTGTCTTTCCATTACTACGAACATCATCTCTCCGGAAAGGCTCAGGAGGCTGCGATGGCTCAGCTGTTTCTGCGGGATGAAGTAGAAGAACAAAATGATCCTGTCATAGTTTCTCTGTCGGAACGTTTTAAAAAGCTATATCCGCAAAGTGTGTGGATGCCGTTGGTAGACAAGGCGGTTGCTAAGAATAAAGCGTTCAATGAGACGAAGATTCCTGATTACATTCATTTTCCGAACATAGAGAAAGCAAAGACTTTCAATGAAGTAATCGACAGATATAAAGGTAAGGTAGTCTTTATGGATATTTGGGCTACTTGGTGCGGACCGTGTCGAAGTTCGTTTGCTTATGTCAAACCATTGCAAGAATATGTGAATCACCATGATGACATAGTTTTACTCTATCTGAGTCTTGACCGTCCGAAAGATGATGCAAAGTGGCGCAAGATGGCTGCACATTACGACCTGATGGGCGAACATGTACGTATACAAGAAGCTTTCCATGATGAAATTTATAAAACATTCGGAGATAAACGGGGAGCTTTGTCCATACCGCATTGTGTCATTTTTGATAAAAATGGAAAGGTTCGTTTCAGCGTAGCGGCTTCTCCCGAAAATATGGAGAAACTGAAATCGCAATTGGAAGAAGCGGCGAAGTAATGAATAAAATGATTCGTATTCTAAAACGATTTCCGGTATTATTATTGTCTGTGATATCTGTGTTATCGGTTAATGGACAGAACATATCCGAGGAATTGGCGTACCTTCAACTGGATAAAAGTATTTATGAAACAGGTGAAGACCTTTGGTTCAAGACATATGTATTTGACCGCAGTACGCTTGCTCTTTCCGGTGAAAGCAGAACACTGTTTGTTGAGATGATAGACAGGAAGGATAGCTTAGTATGGCAGGAGAAATATCCCATAGAATCGGGCATAATAGACGGGCATATCTATGTAGACAAGAATCTTGAGCCGGGAGACTACCGTATCCATGCATACACAAAGAGTTCATTTTCTGGTGATACAGTAAGTCCATATTATCCTAAGGTAATACGTGTTGTAAAGAATATCACGAACGACAGATATGGAACTAAAGTCGATACTGCAAAAAATGTAAAGGTTTTAAGGCTTTCCTTCTTTCCCGAAGGGGGTAGTATGATAGACGGGATAACTGCCAAAGTGGCTTTCAAAGTATTGGACGCAAATGGTATGCCGACAGAAGTAAAAGGCGAGTTGCGGGAGAACGGTAAAAGGATAGCACTTTTGGAATCTCTGCATGATGGTATGGGAATGTTCATGCTTCTACCACACAGGGCTTCCCGATATACAGTCGTGCTTGGTGACAGTACAGAGTATAGTTTTCCTGAAGTTGAGCCATCGGGACTTTCTCTCCATCTTCATAAACAGACCGATGATTTTCTGGAGTTCTATCTCTCACAGCAGAAAGGGGGCGTTCCGCAAAAGATACGTCTTGAGGGAAAAATGCGTGGGGTAGTGTATTGTATGGCCGAAGGCACATTAAACGAAATTCTAAAAGTAAAAATCCCGGTAAAAGAATTTCCTCTACAGGGAATAGCAGAATTTACGTTGTACAATGAAGCCAAGCAGCCTATGGCGGAACGTTTGGTGTTTTTGAACCCCGGAAGGAAACTGAACATAGAGATTAAGACTGACAAAAAACGGTACGGCACAAGGGAAAATGGTAAAATAGCAGTTTGCGTATCAGATGAAAACGGCAATCCTGTAAGAGCACACTTGGGACTTAGTCTTTTTGATGCTTCATACATCAACGAGTCCGTACCGGAGAATATGCTTTCATACTGTATGCTATCTACGGAGATAAAAGGTAATATCCATAATCCTGTATACTATTTTAACGAGGAAAACAAGGGCAGACTCTTGTTATTGGACCTGCTTTTGCTCACGCAAGGCTGGAGAAGATACGTTTGGAAAAGGGAAGGCAGCCTATCAAATCTGCACACCTTCCTTTCGGATGAAATCACCGGAAGACAGATTGTAGGAAAGAAAAGGAAACAGAAGGAAATTATAAACGTCCGGCAGTTGCTTCAAGTTTCAGGGCCGAATGCCGCCTCACAGTTCGTCATGACCGATTCTTTTGGACAATTTACCATATTGCCGGAACAGATGATGGCATTAAGGGGTGGTTATGTATATGTGAAGCCAATGTTGGACAAAGACGAATATAAACCGAAAATCTTTTTTGATAGTGATTTTGCACAGGCAGACAGTTTGCGTAGCTATTGCAAATTCTATCAACCTTATAAGGACATTGCTTTGTTACATACTGATATGTTACCGATGAATAATCCTGTAATGAGTCAAGATAGCAGCATTCTGCTATCGGAAGTAACCGTAACAGGAATTAAGAGCAGAGTGTTCAGGGATAAAATGATGGGAAGGTTGGACAGCCTTGCGCAAATGAGAACAAATTCAGCTTACCTCTGCACCTCTTGTAATTATTTGATTAATTATGAATTGGATTATAATGCTCATCATAATCAGTTAGGCCGCTGTCCCGCAAAAGGGAGAGAGCAACCTGTTAATGGTGAGAAATATGAGATTGCAAAATTTAAGTATGCTCAGGACGGGACTCATTTTATCGTTGAAGACAGAAGAACTGTTATCTATCAACTTCCTATGTATACTGAGGAAGAGCTTCTTCGAATGAATAATATTTTTCGAACCAAAGGTTATTACAGTAAACGTGAGTTTTATCAGCCTAACGAAGTGGATATGCAATCTTCGATACCTGATGCCCGTAATGTACTGTTGTGGGTCCCTGATATCATAACCGATGAACAAGGGTGTGCGGAAATTAACTTCTTCTGTTCGGATATCAACACTGGCTTTATCGGTGTGATAGAAGGTACGGATGGTACAGGGAATATAGGTTCATCCCATTGCAAGTTTAGGGTAATGAAGAGCGATAAATAGCGTAAGCTCACGTTAAAAAACATCCTTCATTTTTTTGAAGAGAAGAAAATAACCATTATTTTTGCCGCGATAAAATGAGTATTCACCCTTTAAAAACAGTAGGAAAGGGTATAAATTATGTTGGAACAATAATATCTTCAAATTAGGACTAAGTTGTCTCATTGGGAGGATGAGGCTTTGCAATTTATTCCGTTCATATTGAACGGATAGTTCTTATATTGACCGCCATTCTACTAACGGCGGTAATGGTTGATTAGTCCTGCAATCACATTTTTTATTTTTTGAATAATTCACTTCAATGCTGTGAATGGATGTTTTGTATCCGTTTCTGAGGCATTGGTAATATCGTGTATTACATTATCTGCTGCCTGTGAGGCAGGTAGGGAGTGCTGTATGCGAACAGAAAAAAGTATGGGAATACGATTAAAAGATTTAAGTAAACTGGGATACCGGGATAATGTAGCTCGTAGTCTGGTAGTGGATATTGTAAGCAAACATTGCAAGCATGCCACCAAAGAACAGATTGAAATGACATTGAGCGATATACTTGAGCATCCCGAATCTTACAAAAACAATGAAATATGGAATAAGCTTGCCGAACGCCTTTCACCGACTGTGATAGCGAATGACTTTAGGGCTTATGATTTATCGGACGAGCCGCTGATGTATAAAACCTACGGGGGAAAATTTATTGAGACGCTCGCCAAACAACAAATGAACCTGGCGATGCGTCTGCCTGTGACGGTAGCTGGAGCACTGATGCCCGACGCCCACGCCGGCTACGGATTGCCTATCGGTGGTGTGCTTGCCACGGACAATGCGGTGATTCCATATGCCGTAGGAGTCGACATCGGCTGCCGGATGAGTCTGACGGTATTTGATGCCGGTGCGGATTTCTTGAAACGGTATTCGTATCAGATGAAAGAAGCCTTGAAAGACTTCACTCATTTCGGTATGGACGGCGGATTGGGCCTTGAGCAGGAACATGAAGTGTTGGATAGGGAAGAATTCCGGCTGACTCCTTTATTGAGGGACTTGCATGGAAAGGCGGTACGCCAGCTTGGAAGTTCCGGTGGTGGCAATCATTTTGTAGAGTTCGGCGAGATCACTTTGCAAGAAAAAAACGTGCTGAATCTTCCGGAAGGAAGTTACTTGGCGTTGCTGTCACATTCCGGTTCACGAGGGTTGGGGGCTGCTATTGCAAAACATTACAGTCTGCTGGCGCGTGAAGTATGCCGGCTTCCCCGTGAAGCGCAGCATTTCGCCTGGCTGGATTTGGATTCCGAAGCAGGGCAGGAGTATTGGATGAGCATGAACCTAGCAGGCGACTATGCCCGTGCCTGTCACGAACGGATTCATTTGAATTTGGCGAAAGCCTTAGGGTTGAAGCCTCTCGCTAATGTCAATAATCATCACAACTTTGCTTGGAAAGAAGAAATTGCTCAGGGGCGTATGGCAATCGTCCATCGTAAAGGAGCCACTCCGGCGCAAAAGGGACAAGCGGGATTGATTCCCGGCAGCATGGCTACGGCAGGATACCTCGTTTGTGGCAAGGGAGTGGAAGACGCTTTGAACTCTGCTTCTCACGGTGCAGGCAGAGCCATGTCCCGCCAAAAGGCGAAGGACAGCTTTACGCAATCGGCTTTGAAAAAGATGTTGTCGCAAGCCGGAGTGACCTTGATTGGCGGAAGTGTGGAAGAAATGCCGTTGGCATACAAAGACATCGACCGGGTGATGCATACGCAAGAGACGCTGGTGGAAGTGCAGGGTAAATTTATGCCTCGCATTGTACGAATGAATAAGGAGTGATGCCGATGAAAGAGAAAGTTTATTTGCAGATAACTTCCGGCAGGGGACCTGCGGAGTGTTGCCGGGTGGTGGCATTGGTGCTTGAACGAATAGTGAGACAGGCACAGGCGAAAGGATTGAAAGTAGAGATGATAGGACGGGAAATTGGTCCGGTGAACCGGACACTACTTTCGGCTATAATCTCTCTTCAAGGTGCGGCTAGCGGCGAATTGGTTGATGAATGGGAAGGAACGGTACAATGGATTGCCCAAAGCCCGTACCGCATTTATCATAAGCGTAAGAACTGGTTTGTCGGTGTACATTCCTTTGTCCTGTCCGAAAATCAGGAGGCAACAGAGCGTGATTTCCGTTATGAAACCCTGCGGGCTTCCGGTCCGGGCGGACAACATGTCAATAAAACAGAGTCTGCTGTCCGTGCAGTGCATATCCCGACAGGGATGAGTGTGGTAGCTTCCGACCAACGCTCGCAATGGCAGAACAAGAAATTGGCTACGGAACGCTTGCTGGTGAAGCTTTCGTCTTGGACAATGGAACAAGCCATGATTCAGGCACAGGAGAATTGGAGCAACCATAATCATCTTCAACGGGGAAATCCGGTGAAGGTGATTCAAGAGCCGCTCATCTAACTGTGCGATTTAAGAATTTAGTAATTAATTAAAGAAGAAGAAAATGATATCAGAGAAATATGGTCGTACCTATCACTATCCGTTCTCTCCCGGAACGACTAGTGATGACCGGATTAATCATACGTATTGGGAGGACATCCAACGGATTGGGACATTGGTACATACCGAAAAGTTGGACGGAGAGAATAATTGTTTGAGCCAGTGGGGCGTCTTTGCCCGTTCGCATGCGGCTCCCACCACTTCACCGTGGACGAGGCAACTGCGTGAACGTTGGGGACTGATAAAGAATGATTTAGGCGATATAGAAATCTTCGGAGAGAATCTGTATGCCGTACATTCTATTGAATATCAGCGGTTGGAAACGCATTTCTATGTGTTTGCGGTTCGTTGCATGGACCAATGGCTGTCATGGGAAGAAGTGAAGTTCTATGCGGCTTTATTTGATTTTCCTACTGTCCCGGAGTTGAAGATAGAGCCTGTTTCCGGTTTGACGCCGGAGCTTCTGAAACAGGAAATCATCCGTATGTCACAAGAACCGTCGGTCTTCGGTTCTTGTGACCCGTGGACAAAAGAAGTTTGCACCCGTGAAGGGGTAGTCAGCCGTAATATCGGAGAGTATCCGGTAAGCGGATTTGCGCAGAATGTATTTAAGTATGTGCGGAAAGGGCACGTCAAGACAGATGAGCATTGGACGCGTAACTGGAAACGTGCCCGGCTTACCTGGGAATTTGCTAATGAAAAGGAGGAATAAGTTATGGATTGGAAATTGATAGAAGATAAATCGTGGAGCTCACTCGAACAACAGTTCGAGTGGGTGTGCGAAATGAATACCGTTCCGCAGGATACTCGTTATCATGCGGAAGGGAATGTAGCAGTACACACCCGTATGGTGTTAGAAACATTGCAGCAATCTGCTGTTTATCAGTATCTTTCTGTTTTGGAGAAAGAAATAGTATGGACAGCCGCATTATTGCATGATGTGGAGAAACGTTCGACCTCTGTGGATGAGGGAGAGGGAAGAGTGTCTGCCAAAGGACATGCCCGGAAAGGGGAATACACTGCCCGTACTATTCTATATCGGGATTGTACCGCCCCCTTCCATATCCGGGAACAGATTGCGTCTTTAGTCCGTTATCATGGGCTACCCATTTGGTTGATGGAAAAGCCGGACTCTGTAAAAAAGCTCTGCGAGGCTTCTTTGCGGGTAGATACTTCATTATTGAAGATGCTGTCCGAAGCCGATGTCAGGGGACGTATCTGTGACGATAAAAAAGAGTTATTGGAAGCTGTGGAACTATTTGAGATTTTCTGCCGCGAACAAGATTGTTGGAACAAACCGAGAGAGTTCGCCACTGATTATGCACGCTTTCATTACTTCCATACAGAAGGTGGTTATATTGATTACATCCCTCACGAACAGTTTAAATGTGAAGTCACGATGTTGTCAGGGCTTCCGGGAATGGGAAAAGATTATTATATCCAATCTTCAGGCATGGATATGCCGGTGGTGAGCTTGGATGCCATTCGTCGAAAACACAAATTGAGTCCTACGGATAAATCAGCAAACGGGTGGGTAGTGCAAACGGCAAAGGAAGAAGCACGGACGTATCTTCGCAAAGGGCAGGATTTTGTTTGGAATGCAACAAACATTACCCGTCAGATGCGTGCACAACTGATAGACTTGTTTGTGGATTATGGTGCAAAAGTGAAAATTGTATATCTGGAACAACCCTATCACATTTGGCGTCAACAGAATAAGAACAGGGAATATGCACTTCCCGAATCCGTATTGGATAAGATGTTGGATAAACTGGAGGTTCCTTTGTTGACGGAAGCGCATGAGGTGGTGTATCATGTGGTATAGTCAAGGAGTATTATACTCCGGCTTTTCAAACTATTCGCAAATCAATTTGCAGGATATTAGGAGAAAAGCCGGAGTTATCTATTTATTTCTTGAGTATTCTTTTTTTATAGTTGGTATTCGTTAAGTTCATTGTCTCGAAAACACCTTTATAAAACACGGCGTGGTTATTGAATACACAAGGCTAGTCTTTTGTCTTTTGAAGTCACAGGTCATTTACTCTTTTATCTCCGGTACCAATATAAACTTCGTTTCTGGAAAATAATCCTTTAGCCAGCTTTGAATGAAGTTCATCGTATCTTGCTGAATAGTTTTATCTTTTACTGTAGGATAGAGATTATATAATACTGTATCCAGTATAATACCACGTTTTTGTATTGCTTCAAGACTAAGAAGGGTATGATTAATGCTTCCTAATTTTCCGGAAGTGACAAAGATTAGTGGATATTTCTCTTGGGCGATGTAATCTATTGTCAGAAGTTCGGTGGTTAATGGAACCATTAGTCCGCCTGCTCCTTCAAGTAAAACAGAGTCATATCGTTCACTCAATTCTTCAGTAGCACGTTTGATTTTGTCGAAGTCAATGGGGCGGTTATCCAGTTGGGAAGCGAGATGCGGAGAGGCAGGATAAGAGAAGATTTCCGGCATAGTGAGTCCTTCTTCATCTTCTTTAGTGAAGGGGATTCCCATGATACGACGATGCAAATCAATATCCTCGGAATGACCGACGTTTCCTGTTTGGATCAACTTTTGAGTAATGGTACGCTGTCCGTTCTTGTTCCATTCACGAGCTAGAAATCCGGTAGCGTAGCTCTTGCCGGCATCGGTGTCGATACCGCTTACGAAATATACATTCTGTTTCATACATTTTTCTTTTTTGCGATGATATAAATAGGGTGATAGGTCAGAGACACTGAAGTGCCTTGGGCAAATTCTTGTGTGTAACGTTCGCTGAATAACTGCAAGTCACGACGTGTCCGCAGTTGTTGGGAAGATGTACCGGATATGCCGGTTACTCCTGTCTGCTTCAAATGATAAAGTACTTTTAGTGGGTTATCAAATGAAAGAGGAATAAGTTCTTCTTCCGAATGTAGTATGTCAAAGTGGGATGACAAGGCTGCTACAAGTTCTTCCCGTGAACGATAAGGAAGTCCGTTTCCCGTTAGCTCTCGTATTTCTTTCATATTCTCTTTCCCGAAAGTGCTGAAAGCGAAATAGCCTTGTTTGTTGAGTAAAGCATTACATTTTTTGAAAAAGTTCTCGGGAGATTCAAACCATTGCAGAGCCGAGCAGGAAGTTATCAATGTGCTTTCAGCAGGGAAAGGAACTGTTTCTGCATCTCCCGGGAGAAAGGATACTTGCTCTTTTCTTAATATATCCTCACAGCAGTACTTCATTTCCGGGCAAAGGTCGTTTAGGAATAATTCTTCCGGTCGTAGAGCCTGAAGCAGCATCCGGGAATAAATGCCCGTACCGCATCCGAATTCAATTACTTTAGAACAAGGAAAGGATATGTGTTCTGTAAGCAGGTGAATCATTTTATCTGCAATTTGCCGCTGTACATTTGCTTCCTGTGGATAAGTGGGAATGGCTCTAGAGAAACGTTCGGCAATTAGTTGTTTATCCATAAATCAATAATTAGTTGATTTGCATGATTACGTTATCAAAAAGTTCCGCTTGATAGTGGGCGGCTTCTGCATATTCAAGGGAATCCACTTTGTTGCTCCATGCCAGCCACTGGCTATCCGGCAGAAAGATACGGTCGTTCTTTCCTATGATGGCTTTTTGCCATGCAAAATCCGAAGGTGGTAATGATAAGTATTGCTTTTGTATGGCGGCAAGCTCTTCTTTGAGCTCTTCAACGGGACGTTGGGGAGCTACTGTCTGAAAAGCTTTGTAATCGGCTGCTGAACCGCACATTCTTCTTTGAAACTTTTGCAGTGATTGTTCATTCAATCCTTGCAGGGTTCCTTCGAAAATGGCAGGAGTAATCCCTTTCGTTTCGTGTATAGGATAAAGAGTGCCATTGATAGCGATACTTTGGGAAAGGGGCAGGGATGGATATTGTTTCATTATCTGTGAGGCTGCCCATACTCCCATTGACCAGGCAATGAGGGTGATTTCGGAATATTCTTGCAAAATGCCGGCATCGAACTCTAATGAACGATAATCATAACAAACCATCCAGTCCTTATCGGTTGGGTGAATTTGCAGGAATGGAGTTTCATCCATTCCCCAGCCGGCGAAGAAAAGCAATAGATGCTTCTGATTATTCTTTATGATAAAATGCTGTTTCATCCGTTTATCAGTTTGATGAGTTGGTCAATTTCATGTTCTGTGATGTCTGCTGTCAAGGAGAAGCGGATACGTGAAGTCCCTTCGGGAACCGTAGGCGGGCGTACCGGCAATGCATAGAATCCTTTACGCTGGATTTCTTCTGCTTTACATATAGTATCTTCGCTTGCTCCGATAATCATTGGGACAATATGGCTAACCGAAGGACAGTTGTATCCTTTATCAGCCAGTGCAGTCTTTAGTTTGTTGCTGATTCTCAGTAAATGAGTTCTCTTCTGTTGGAGAGCGGGCAGATGTTTTAATATCCACGAAGTCCATTGAATATTTATGGGCGGAAGGGCTGTTGTGAATATAAACGTGCGCATCTTGTTGATTAGATATTCCCGGATAATTTGTCGGCATACAATGTATGCACCTGCTGAGGCTGCTGCTTTTCCGAATGTTCCTACCAGAAAGTCTATATCGTTGATGCAGTCCTGTTCTTCAGCGCATCCTAATCCATTCTCGCCCCGTACACCGAAAGCATGGGCTTCGTCCACATAAAGAAGAATATTGGAATAGCTCCTTTTTAATTGGACAAGAGCGCGAAGGTCGGCTTCATCGCCGTCCATGCTGAAGATGCTTTCGGTGACAATAATGATTTGCTCATACGCATTGTGATTTTCAGAAATCAGTCGTTGCAGTTGGGATAAGTCATTATGGCGATACCGGATACATTTCGCAGATGATAATCTGATTCCGTCTATCAGACTGGCATGTACCAGTTTATCCGCAAGAATCAGTGTTTGCGCATTACTGACGGCAGGAAGAATCCCAGTATTGGCATGATAACCACTATTAAAAATGAGTGCACTTTCTACTCCGAATATGGTTGCCAGTTGTTGTTCCAACTCCTGATAATCCGTGAAATTGCCTGTAAGCAATCGGGAAGAAGAAGTTGTAGGCAGAAATGTTTCGGGGGTTACTGCCTTTAAGAATTCCTCTCTAAGTGATAGGTCGTTAGCCAGTCCGAGATAATCGTTGGAAGACAGGTTCAACATCCGTTGCCCGTTCAGAATAACATTCCGCCCGTCGTGGATGAGGGGTGGGAGAAAACGATAATTCTTCTTTTCCTTTAGAGTCAGAAGTTCTTGGTCTATATGGTTTGATATCATAAGTTACTGATGTATATTATTACGTTTTCCACTGATTATTTTGAGTAATCCAGCAGTTAATTTGCTTAATTGTTCGGGAGTAATGATGAAGGGGGGCATCAGATAAACCAACTTTCCGAATGGGCGTACCCAAATCCCTTCTTCCACAAATCGGCGTTGCATAAATGCCATATTTACCGGACGCTTCATCTCAATAACTCCGATTGCCCCTAATATCCTGACATCGGCTACTTGTGGAAGTTCCCGGGCAGGTGCCAACTCTTCTTTAAGTTGTGCTTCGATTCGTTTGACCTTTTCTTGCCAGCCAGATTCCAACAACAAACGTACGGATGCGCAAGCTACCGCACAAGCAAGCGGATTACCCATGAAAGTTGGCCCGTGCATGAAAGCTCCCGGTGCATGATTGGAGATAGTATCTGCCACATGATTACTAGCCAATACGGCAGAAAGCGTCATATATCCACCGGTCAATGCTTTCCCGATACACATAATATCCGGTTCTACTCCGGCATGTTCCCAAGCGAAAAGTTTACCTGTCCGTCCGAACCCTGTTGCTATTTCATCGAAGATAAGAAGGAGTCCATGTTCCTTGCAAAGTTTTTCCGCTTCACGAAGATACTGCGGATGATAAAACCACATTCCGCCCGCTCCTTGCACAATAGGTTCAAGAATCAGTGCCGCTAATTCTTCCGAATGTTTTTCAATCGTCTCCCGCAAAGGGACAATATCTTCAGGATTCCATTCCCCGTCAAATCGGGAAGCCGGAGCCGGAACAAAATGGCGGACAGGGAGTGCCGAGCCGAAAAGACTATGCATTCCCGTTACGGGGTCACATACGGACATGGCATTCCATGTATCACCATGATAACCGGAGCGGATAGTTACGAAATTATTCTTATCCGGTTTTCCGGTGGCATACCAATATTGTACAGCCATTTTCAAAGCTACTTCCACAGCTACCGAACCGGAATCCGCATAGAATATCTTCTGCATCGACGGTGGAACCAATGGCAATAATAATTTCCCCAATTCAATGGCCGGGTCGTGGGTCAGTCCGCCGAACATGACATGAGACATTTTATCCAATTGGTCTTTTGCCGCTTGATTCAATACCGGATGATTGTATCCATGCACTGCACACCACCAGGAAGACATTCCCTCAATAAGTGTCCGTCCGTCTTCGAGAGTGATAGTGGCTCCGTCCGCCCGTTTCACTTTATATACAGGCAGTGGGTCAGTAGTAGAAGTATAGGGATGCCACAGGTGTTCCCGGTCGAATTGAGAACCTGCGAAATGATAACCCTCTTCCTGAATTATTTGCTTGTCTTCCGACACATTAGAACCGAGTGTTGTCAGTAAATCGCCTACAATAGCGGAATTAATGCCGATATACAATGCCTTGCGCATAGCTTCGGTAGAGAGTTGTGAACGTCCGCCGGCAAAACGCAGAAAAGCTGTCGGATTGATGAAACGGAACAAGGCAATTGTCCTGAGGATTTCTTCTTCACTCAGAGGCTTTTCGTTTTCCAACGGTGTTCCGGGTATCGGACTTAGCAGGTTGATAGGAATGGACTGGACATTTAATTCTTCCAGAGTGAAAGCGAATTCAATCCGTTGTTCCATTGTTTCTCCCATGCCAATGATGCCCCCACAACAGATATCCATTCCTACACGACGGGCGGCATCGAGAGTGGCAAGTTTCTGTTCCTGCGTATGAGTGGAGCAGAGTGTTGAAAAGTAGGAAGGTGCGGTTTCCAGATTACAATGATAGCGGGTTACACCTGCATTATGCAAAGAACGCAGTTCTTCTTCGTTGAGCAGACCCAGCGAAGCGCAAAGCTGAATAGAAGAGTGGCGCCGCATATGGCGGACAGTATCACAAAGTTGGGTAATCTGTTTGGGAGAGGGTTTTCGTCCGCTGGTGACGAGGGAGAAACGGTTGACGTCCTGAGCTTCATTATATTTTGCCTGTCGGAGACATTCTTCGGCGGGAAGGAGGTCATAGACCTCGGCTTGCGTTTTGTAGTGAGAGGATTGTGCACACCATTTGCAGTTTTCCGGGCATCGGCCGGACTTGGCGTTGATAATGGAACACATGTCGAATTCGTGCGAAGCACGTGTGACGGTAATCTCATGCGCGGCGGCATATAGCGCCTCGCTGTCAGCCATGTTGGCCAGCCAAGCGGCTTGGTCGGGCGATATGTCAATGCCTGCCAACACTTGGTCTTTTATTTCCTGAAGTGTCATAAATGTATGATAAGGGATAGTAATTTTAGCATTCTGCTTGCGAAGGGCAACGTCCACCACATTGATATGCAGATGACCAATTTGGAATTCACGCCCCATGCTCGCAAAGGCGGCATAGTTCTTTCTGCCCCAATAGCGGAAGCGGGAAAGGAGGGTGCGTGTGGTCTGTATATGGCGTTGTTTCTTCATCAGGTTCTTGTTTTTAAAGGAAAGAACGGGGCAAATGTACAAAGATTCTTTGGATAAGCAAGCAAGTCGGGGATTTCTGATGTATGCATTTTTATTTCTTCTTCCTGTATTCTTTGCGTAAATGGAAGTTGAAGCCCGCATATACCTGAAGTGTACCGAATCCGTTGTCAAGAGAGAAATTATTCCGGTGATAATTATAGTTTTTTCCAACAAAGGACGAGCCGACAAAATACTTTCCGTTATTGTAGACAATGCCTGCACGAACCAGAAAGTCGAGATTGAACTTACTGTACCATTGTTTCCCTTCGTGAGTTTCTGCGTCTACATCAGAAGCCTTATAAGCAATGGCGGGAGTGAGAGAAATGCATGCCAGACAATTGCGTGCGAATACCCAGTTGTAGGCATAACCGAAACTGATATTGGCATTGGTATATTTTATCTTGTTGACTTTCATTCCGGGGTTCATTCTCTTCTGTATATATTCCGGTAGTTGCTGATAATCAAAATCGAGATTATGTTTGGAGATAGAGAAACCTGCGATGAATGTTCCGGCATTGCGCCTTTGGTTGGTCGACTGGCTGAAAGCGGCAGGATAGGAAAACTTCCGGTTGTTGAATATATAATATAAATTCAGGCCTTTGATATCCACTTTCAGCCCGTCGAAGTTTTCGGAATAATAGGAAGGAATCTCGTCATAGAATCCCTTGATTTTGTGAATCTTGTAATTGTTACCCGTACGGCGGTAGAAGATGTCTACGCCCAATTTGGAACTGTATAGGCTTAAATCGAACTCTGTCCCTCTATTTTTCCGGTTTGTCTTGCGATAAATATCATCGACGTCGACAGACCAACCTAGGAAAATCCATCTCC
Organism: uncultured Bacteroides sp.; assembly: GCA_947574505.1. GTDB lineage: Bacteria > Bacteroidota > Bacteroidia > Bacteroidales > Bacteroidaceae > Phocaeicola. The sequence goes on from CANPJW010000013.1 coordinate 43,467, forward strand.
AACCGAAATATAATCCTATCTTGTTATGTGGATTAGGAGAAAAACTGAGTTTCTGTGGTTGGGGTAACTCACTGGTGACCGAGTAATATTCGAAGTTACTGAAATGAGTAACCATCAGCGCATAATTATAACGGTTCGGACTGATATAGAGCGTATCGAAATCACTGAAGTTCATGAATTTCTTGATAGCTCTTTTAAAGGCACCCGGTCGGGTGGATGCGAGTGAATCGGCTTCTATATTGTCATTCATAAGACTGTCTCTCTTTTCGGTCTGCGCCTGTAGAGAGAGTGACAGTAGCAAAAAGAAAAATAGAATCATCCGTTTCATCATGAGGTTCTTTGTTACTGTTATAGATGTTGTTCGTTTCACGAAAGTACTATCTTTCGCTGATTTATGCTAACAATCATCTAAAAAATGTTTCGTTTTCTAAGATCCTGTTTAAATTCTCTTCAGTCATAATATGATAGCTGATATTTTAACTTACCCCAGCTCTTCTTGTCGCGTCCGTCTGTAATTGGCGGAAGGGGTATTAACAGTTGCGCTCTTGGCTATTAATAGAAAACTTCCCGCCCATTAAGTATAAAGTTCCTTCGGACAGGAAGGAAACTTTCTTTTCATTCGATGCAAACTATAAACGCAAGCTTTGATTATATAATTGCAAGCTTTGTTTTTATAATCAAAGCCTTTGTTTTTATAAACGAAGCTTGCGTTTATAGATTACGGTTAACGAAAAATAAGTTTACATACTGATAATAAGAAGTTTACAATTAATGAAAGAGAACTTTTCTATTAATGAATGAAAAGTGGGTTATTAAGAGCCTGCTCCGAGTTTTGCCCGACACAGTTTTGAGAGTTGCTTTCGAGTATATTTTCTGTTGTTGTGAGGAGCATGACGGAGACTATGTGACGAATAAAAACAGGTCGGTAAAGCCTATCTAACATAATCTCAGGAAAATTTAAACAGGCTCTAAACAAAAAACTTCTATATACTGTTAGTTACAGCAAGCAAAATGTATCTGATAGAGGCGGAAGATGAACAAAAGGCGGAAGTGTATTGTTGGCAGGAAGGCGGCACCTTTGCCAAACGGAATCCATTAGGACATTGGTTCCTTCGTTTTCCGAATGGTAAGCCATTCACGGAGAATAGCACCTACTATTTGTACGCTATTCCCGAAAAAGAAATAAACGCGAACCCAACTTTATAAATAGCTCTCTTAATTTTTTGACTTTGACCTTAACTTGTAGACCGGTGTACGTCGTGACGACGAATACCGGACGTTTCTTTTATCTCCAATTAAATATGTTAATATAATGCGCTTTGCTTCGCTTTATTTATGTAGATTTCTATCCGATCTTTTTCTTCTTCAAATTAGGCAGAAAGAACGTGACCAGTCCCAGCAACGGCATATAAGCACATATATTATAAACATACTCAATACTTGTCTTATCCGCCAAGTTACCAAGCACAGCCGATGCAACACCGGCAACCCCGAAAGCAAATCCGAAGAACAGGCCTGATATTAATCCAAGTTTGGTAGGAAGTAGCTCTTGAGCATAAAGCAATATGGCAGGGAAAGCGGAAGAAAGCATCAATCCCACGCAGAAACTTAAAATAATAGTCCATACCAGATTAGCGTGAGGCATCAGTAAACTGAACGGGGCAGCTCCCAAAATTGAAGCCCAAATAACATACTTCCGCCCGACGCGGTCGCCTACGGGGCCGCCCACCAATGTTCCGATAGCCGTAGCAACCAAGAATATAAATAAATATAGCTGCGATTCCTGTACGCTAACATTGAATTTGTGAATCAGAAAAAATGTATAATAACTGGTCAGACTCGCCATATAGATATATTTCGAGAAAATCAATATCAGTAATATCCCGATAGAGATAGCCGTTTTATCCATAGGCAAAGGGAGATGAACCGGTTTTCTGACGCTGACAGTCTGAGCCTTCATCCGGTTGAGATAAGACTTATACCATTTGCAAATCGGATACATGACTCCGATAGCTGCAACCGCTACAAATGCAAATATGAAAAGATGCTGTCTTCCATAAGGGGCAACGAGCAAAGCCACCAATAAAGGGCCTAGCGAACCACCCAAATTGCCACCTACCTGAAAGAGTGATTGTGCCAGTCCGCGTTTTCCACCCGAAGCGAGAAATGTGATGCGCGAGGCTTCCGGGTGCAATACGGAAGAACCGATTCCGATTAAGAATACGGACAGTAGTATCCAATAAAGATTATCAGAAAAAGCTAAGTTTATCAGTCCTATCATGGTGATGCTCATTCCGATAGGCAATGACCATGCGACGGGATATTTATCAAAGATGATTCCGGTAATCGGTTGGAAGACCGAAGCTGATAGCTGATAAATCAGTGTGATAAGACCGATTTGCGCAAAACTCAATCCTAAATCATCTTTGAATAGCGGATAAGCTGCTGATACAACGGACTGTAAAAGGTCATTGAGACAGTGTGAAAGACTTAATGCGATTAAGATGGAAAATGTAATTTTTCCTACGGGTTGTTCCTGATTTTGTATCATGATACCTATTGCTTTAGAAGTGTTCCTGAAAAATTGGCTGCAAAGGTACGCAAACTTTCCTGTTTTTCTAAAACTAAGGATTGTAAATTGTCGTTAATTCAGTTTTGAGTTACTGAACTATTCTTTATACCTGCTGTTGTTGAATTAAAAAAGGAGGATAAAATGAACTTTATTGGGTATATAATTTATTTTTAATCTAAAAAACTGAACTTAATTATGGAATGTAGACATGGAAATTTCTGGATTGGACTTGGACTTGGTTCTATCCTTGGTGCTATTGCTTATCGTCTTTCACGTACCGCAAAAGCCAAACAACTGGAAAATGAAATTTATGACGCTATCCACCGCATTGGTCGCGATGCTGAGGCGGTGGCAGCTTGTGCAGAGAAAAAAGCAATGAATCTTGGACTGAAAGCGGTAGAAACCGGAGCCGAAATTGCTGATAAAGTGGCAGCAGAAGCCGATAAGATGGCTGGAAAAGCAAAAAAAAAGTGGGAGAAATAATATTTTCAGAATTGGTAATCAGTTAACATATAGTTGATTATCAATTCTTTTTTACTATTTTATTCGCTTGTGTATACACTGAATATTATCGTGTGCTCGCACACACTTTACCGCTTTCTCTATTCTTTTCTATCTTTTTCGTGATAAAAACTATTTTTTTCTCTTCTTTATCTGCTTTCAGGAGTACTTTTTACTGATGATTTTGGCTCTTTTCTTATGTTTAATAACATGTGTATATTTGCTATGTTTGATATAAGTGTTTGATAATTAATTTTATAATCTATTTGTGTTATCGTGTGTGTGCGCACACATTATTGCTTAATTCAATAATTCATTTTACTTTTGTCATCGAAAAACAAGATATTTATTAAGGATGGACAAAGAATTCTCAAATATTCGTATTGTAGACATCGCTAAAATGGCGGGTGTCTCTGTCGGCACGGTGGATAGAGTCATTCATAATCGTGGACGGGTATCTGAAGAAAACAGGAAAAAGGTGCAGGCTATTTTGGAGATGGTTCATTATCAGCCTAATCTCATGGCGCGTTCATTGGCGTCCAAGAAACAGTATCACTTTGTCGCAATCACTCCGTCTTTTGCTCAGGGAGAGTATTGGGAAGCCATTTCAGAAGGCATTGATAAGGCTGCTTCCGAAATGGAGTCTTATAATATAACTATCACAAAGCTCTTTTTTGACCAGTATAACAACAAAACTTTTGATGATATAGTCCGTAATCTGTTGGATGAAAAGGTGGATGGTGTGTTAATCGCCACATTGTTTACCGATTCTGTTATCCGGCTTTCGCGTGAACTCGACCGATTCGAAATTCCCTATATTTATGTCGATTCCAATATTGAGGGACAGCATCAACTTGCCTATTTCGGTACAGAATCTTATGATGCCGGAGTTATTGCCGCCAGGTTGTTGACAGACAGAATTTCTCCTGCTTCCGATATTCTTATGGCACGGATTGTCCATAGTGGAAAGAATGACTCCAATCAGGGAAGAAACCGCAGGGAGGGATTTTGTCGTTATCTGAAAGAGATGGGATTCACTGGAAATCTGCATGAGGTGGAGTTGAAAATCAATGATTCGGTGTACAATTTCACGAAACTTGATGAAATCTTTGAATCAAATCCGAATATAGAAGGAACTGTTATTTTTAATTCTACCTGCTATATTTTAGGGAATTACCTGAAAGCAAGAGCCATGCAGTCGGTAAAACTGGTAGGTTATGACCTTATAGAGAGAAATACACAGTTACTTTCGGAAGGAGTGATTACCGCATTGGTTGCGCAGCGTCCCGAAAGGCAGGGATACGAAGGAATTAAGTCCCTATGCAATCATCTGTTGTTCAAGCAACATTCTGAAAAGGTAAATCTTATGCCGATAGATATTCTCCTTAAAGAGAATCTGAAATATTATCTGAACAATAAACTATAAATATAATAAATTTTTAGAAACCATGAATGAATTATTTAACGTAAAGGACAAAGTTGTTGTAATTACCGGTGGAGCCGGAATCTTGGGTAAAGGAATTGCTGCATACCTCGCAAAAGAAGGCGCAAAAGTGGTTGTGCTCGACAGAAGCGAAGAAACAGGAAAAGCATTGGTAGACAGTATCAAAGCTGAGGGCAACGAAGCCATGTTCCTTTACACTGACGTAATGGATAAAGAAGTATTGGAAGGCAACAAAGTAGAAATCATGAAAGCTTATGGTCGCATTGACGTATTGTTGAACGCTGCCGGAGGTAACATGGCAGGTGCTACAATCGCACCGGATAAAACGTTCTTCGATTTGCAGATTGACGCATTTAAGAAAGTGGTGGATTTGAACCTTTTCGGTACAGTATTGCCTACAATGGTATTTGCTGAAGTTATGGTAGAACAGAAGAAAGGTTCAATCGTAAACTTCTGCTCTGAATCTGCACTTCGTCCGTTGACTCGTGTCGTTGGTTATGGTGCAGCTAAAGCAGCTATTGCTAACTTTACTAAATATATGGCTGGTGAATTGGCTTTGAAATTCGGTAACGGCTTGCGTGTAAACGCTATCGCTCCGGGTTTCTTCCTGACTGAACAGAACCGTACATTATTGACTAATCCTGACGGTTCTTTGACCGACCGTTCAAAGACAATCCTTGCTCATACTCCGTTCAACCGTTTCGGTGAACCGGAAGATCTTTACGGAACAATCCACTATTTGATTAGTGATGCTTCTAACTTCGTAACAGGTACAGTAGCTGTTATTGATGGTGGTTTCGACGCATTCTCTATTTAATAAATGGAGAATTGGGAATTAAAAATTGAGAATTGGCTGCACAGCATCCGCATGTAGGCTCTCAACTTTTGATTCTCAACTTTTATTTCTTAATTCTCAATTTTCAATTCTTAATTTAACAATAGTATGTATTTATGTGAACAAACTTGGCGCTGGTATGGTCCTAACGACCCGGTAAGCTTGTGGGATATTAAGCAAGCCGGCGCTACCGGTATAGTAAATGCGCTTCATCATATTCCGAATGGTGAAGTATGGACAGTAGAAGAAATCATGAAGCGTAAGCAAATGATTGAAGAGGTGGGGCTGACGTGGTCTGTGGTAGAAAGTGTACCTGTGCACGAACATATCAAGACACAGACAGGCGACTTCATGAAATATATCGAAAACTATAAGGAAAGTATCCGTAACCTGGCAAAATGTGGTGTAATGGTAGTTACTTACAACTTCATGCCTGTATTGGATTGGACACGTACCGACCTTGCCTATACAATGCCCGACGGCTCTAAAGCGCTTCGCTTTGAAAAAGCGGCTTTCGTAGCTTTCGACCTTTTCATCCTGAAACGTCCGAACGCAGAAAAAGATTACACTCCTGAAGAAATAGCTAAAGCAAAAGCTCGTTTCGAACAAATGAGCGAAGATGATAAGAAACTGTTGGTTCGCAATATGATTGCCGGACTTCCAGGTTCTGAGGAAAGTTTCACGGTAGAGCAATTTCAGGAAGCGCTCGACCGTTACAATGACATTGACGCTGAGAAACTTCGTTCCAATCTGATTTTCTTCTTGAAAGAAATTGCTCCCGTTGCCGACGAAGTAGGAGTGAAGTTAGTGATTCACCCGGACGACCCTCCTTATACAATCTTAGGTTTGCCGCGCATCTTGAGTACGGAAGAAGATTTCAAAAAGTTGATTGAAGCCGTACCTAACGAATCCAACGGTCTTTGCCTGTGTACAGGCTCCTTCGGTGTACGTGCCGATAATGACCTTGCCGGCATGATGGAACGTTTCGGCGACCGTGTGAACTTCGTGCATTTACGTAGTACACAGCGTGACGAAGAAGGCAACTTCTACGAAGCTAACCACTTGGAAGGAAATGTAGATATGTATAACGTAATGAAGGCTTTTATTCTTCTACAACAACGTCGCAAATGCTCTATCGCCATGCGTCCCGACCACGGACATCAGATGATTGACGATTTGAAGAAGAAGACAAATCCGGGATATTCCTGCTTGGGACGCCTTCGCGGATTGGCGGAACTTCGCGGTTTGGAAATGGGTATCGCTAAGTCTATTCTTTAATCTGAGTACATAATTAGCATTATTATAATTAAGAAACACTACGGCTATTATTGATTGAAATAATAGTTGTAGTGTTTTTTATTTGGTCTTTTTCCCTGATTGGGGAATGAATATATCGAACAAGCCTCCGACGTGCGTATCTTTATCTTTTTTTTCACCGATTCCGCTCTCTATGGCTCGGGAATAATTAACAATGCGATTTGGGCGCAGGCCTCAGCGTCAGCAAGTGCGTGGTGATGGTTGTTCAAGTCATATCCGCATCGTTTTGCTACTGTGTGTAACTGATGATTGGGTAGTTCTTTGCCGAATACTTTCCTCGAAGTACGGCAAGTGCAATAGAATTTATAATTGGGATAATTCATTCCATACAATTCATGAACCGCCCGGAGACAACCTTCATCGAAAGGACTGTTGTGAGCTACAAGCGGTAACCCCTCTATCAACGGTTTGATTTCAGCCCATACATCGGGAAAATCTTCGGCTTCTATCGTATCATCGTAAGTTAGTCCGTGAATTGCTGTTGTCCATTGGGTGTAATAATTGGGAGCAGGACGGATGAGACGATAGATTTTATTCACAATCTTACCGTCTCTTACAATAACAACACCGATACTGCATACACTGGTACGCTTGCCGTTGGCTGTTTCAAAGTCGATTGCTGCAAAGTCTTTCATTAATCCTATTCTTTTTCATGAAAGAAATATTCTTTCTTTTCGTTATGTCCTTGTGAACAAATTATAAATCGATTGCAAATATAACATTTATTGTGTTGAATAGATTATATTTGTTGCTGTATAATTGCTCTTATGATGTTATATAAAATCCTTTAATCATCGAAGATATGAAAAAGTTGTTTTTATTGGTTTTTGTCTTGTTTGCATGGAATATCTTTGTCAATGCTCAGGATAGTGATGCAAGATATGTTGAAGTAATCGGTTCTTCGGAGGTAGAAATTGTTCCGGACGAAATACATTTTCTGATTCAGATAAAGGAATATTGGGAAGAAGAATATACGGGTAAATCAAAGAAAGAGGAAGACTTTCGGACAAAAGTGCCATTGGCTATGATTGAAAAGGATTTGCGCCGGAGTTTACATAAAATCGGAATATCGGATGAGGCTATCCGTACACAAGAAGTGGGAGAATATTGGCGTCAAAGGGGGAAGGAGTTTCTGATAGGCAAACAACTGGATATTCGTCTTACGGATTTCAATCAAATTAATTCCATTATCCGTTGCGTTAATACATGGGGAATTGAGTCCATGCGTATCGGGGAACTGAAACATAAAGATTTGCCTATGTATAGGAGGCAGGGGAAGATTGAAGCACTGAAAGCAGCCCGTGAAAAAGCGTCTGATTTGGTGGAAGCAATGGGACAGCAATTGGGGGAAGTCATTCGTATCATTGAACCTGCTGATAATAACATAAGTCGTTACCTTCCTTTTCAGGCACAGAGCAATGTCAATATGGGGACGGCGACTACCGAACAGTACCGTGTCATTAAGTTGAGATATGAGATGACTGCCCGTTTTGCTATAAAATAAATGCTTGTTAATCAGGCATACTACACTCTTTTTCACTCAAGATGCTCGCCAAATAGCTGGCAAAATCCTTGCTTATTGAACTGATAATACATTTCGATGCGTTCCGGTATGTCGTTCTCAAGCAATAGGAGCAGTTCTCTTGCAAATTCGTGTTTTGCCATAAATGAAGCTCCGTTGCAGATGGTACCGATGATTTTGCTTTTCTCTATGGCTTGTTTTACAATCGGCACTATTCTCCAATTTGAGTGACAAAAGTAACTCTATTTTCATAAAATCTACCAAAATTACCGAAATATATTTGATTACTAAGGGCAGAGTTGCGGGAATTTTGTTGTTTTTATCATGAATACAGCAAAAAAGTTTGAGTTACGCAAAAAGGCTGCGTACCACTGCGCCTATCTTTGTCGAAGAAACAAGGAAACAGGTCAAGTATGGGTTACTTCAACACATTCTTTAGGGTAGAAATTACTAGTACGATTATCCGTTTTTCTGTTTCGCAAAAAAACAAATATAGAGGTAGGACAGTAGCTTCGGGATTATCTGAAATGAGGTCAACCGGAGCTTACTTCTTAACGGTGGCTATTGCTGGTTCGAATCCGGCCTGTTCTACCTCTTTTTTATCAACTAAGGTCAAGGAAGGCTTACTTCAAAAACAGCAGGAATGCACCATTGATTCACAGTCTCCCGATTACCTTACTTAAAAAACACAACGTATGAAAAAAGAGTTATTGAAAGTATCTGTCAGGCAAAATGCAATTTATCTGCCAGCGATAGAAGGAACAGAAAAGCGCGAAGCATTGACTTCGACTACTGTAACATTGGTTGCTCAACTTCGAAAAGTGGGATATAGCTTATCCGAGGAGTTGCTGCATGCTGTCAATCAGTTGCATCCGGCGCAACAGATGGAGATTCTTCAGGTGATGAAGGAGGTATTGGGCGTGACGCTCAATTGGGCTCCATTGGTGAAAGGCTGGGATACACCTACCGGAGAAACAGGATTAGACCATTTGATAACATGGATTGCCAACATCTTCAATAGCCAGAAAGGCGTGAAGCTGCCCTGCGGACACGTGATTCCCGATAATACCTTCCCTTTGGAGCGATACAACGGCTGTCCCTTCTGCGGAACTCCGTTTGAAACGTCCGCTACGGAATACTTCGGACAGGGAAGCAAGCTGAAAGTCCTTGAACTTTGGCGGGAAGAGGAGTTGAATGGTTTCTTCCGCGACCTGCTTGAATCGCGTACGGCTCTTGATGCCACGCAAGTGGATAGCTTGAAGATTTTGCTTGGCGAACTTCCGTTGCCGGCAGTCGGAATCAAGATGAAAGAAACTTTGATGCTGGTGATAGATACATTGGTGGAGCAGGACAGGGCACAGGAAGCGCAAATCTATTTCTCCACTCCGAACGATATATTGCGTTATCTGTGGTATAAGAAAACCGGATTCCTGCAAATCATCGAACCTAAGACTATCATCCGTAAGGCAGGTAGAAACAATGCGCATATAACTGCTGTTTTGGATAAAAGCCGTTCGGCTGCTCAGGCGAAGCGTGAGGAACTGAAGTTGAAATACACCCGCCGTGAATGTAAAATGGTAGCCCTCTGGCTGAATAACCTGGAGATGAACGCGGAAAAGGCTTGCGAAATCATGCATCCGAAAAGGGAGATGTGGGTACGTATGATACGTGCGCTGCGTTTGGCGGAATATGCCCGTAAGCCGGGATTCGGGAATTTGAAGGAGTTGATGGATGTATTCTACTGTCAGACATATACGGTTTGGCAGGGAGAGGTGGATCGTTACCGTTTGAAGGCGGATGCCGCACAGACTTTCGCCTTGTTGAAGCAGCGGCCGGGTATGTTTGCACGTTCCTTGTTTGCCAATATGCTTTGGTTCGGACCGGAAGAGACGTTGGCTGCATTCAAGGAAGTCGTTCATTTGTTGCCGGTCCGTCTGGTGGTCACTTTGGGTATGTATGCGGAGAACTACTTTGAGCAAGGACATAAGAGAATGGTGAAACCTTTGGGCGGTAATGCTCATTTGATAGAACCTCACTATTTGGTGGGTCTTTATATGGAAGACCAGTTGAAAGCAATGGTGAAAGATGTGCAGGACTTGTGTAAGGAAGTCGTGACTGCCCGTTTTGCTAACGCGGTGGTCGAGGGAGAGAACAAAAGCATATATATCGACCCTATGTTGTTCCATATCCCGTTGTCTATCGGCGACCGTAGCGAGACGGTTCAGGATACTTCCTGTGCCTTGCAGGGAACACGTTTCCCGGTAGAAGGGGATAAGGTGCGCCTGTTCATGCAGTGGGGAAAAGGGCTTCCGGCACAGCATCTGGATATGGACTTGAGTTGCCACATCACTTTGCCGTCAACAACGGAAGTTTGCTCTTATTTCAACTTGCAGGCTATCGGTGCCAAGCATAGCGGAGATATCCGAAGCATCCCCGACAAGAAAGGTACTGCCGAGTATATCGAACTCGATTTGAATGAACTGAACCGTGTAGGTGCGCAGTATGTGGTTTTCACTTGTAATGCGTATAGCAATGGTGCTATCTCTCCTAATCTGGTAGTCGGTTGGATGAACTCTGCTTATCCGATGAGGATATCAGAGAAGACCGGAGTGGCATACGACCCTTCTTGCGTTCAGCATCAGGTACGTGTTTCCCAAAGTTTGCAGAAAGGACTTGTTTTCGGGGTATTGAAAGTGAAAGAGAGAGAAATCGTTTGGCTGGAAACACCTTTCGGCGGACAGACCATTCTTTCTTTGGATACACAATCTATCAAAAAGTATCTGAATAAATTGGATGCGAAAACCACCGTTGGCGAACTGTTGGTAATCAAAGCACAAGCACAGGGATTGAAGTTGGCTGATACACCGGAAGCGGACGAAGTATATACCCGTGAATGGGCTTTGAATACTGCTGCTGTGACTAAGTTGCTGTTGGGTGATTAATTTCTGCCGGTCAACTAAGTCTTTTCTTCCTAATATTTATAAGTTGTATTACGATAAAGTATAATCCGAGAAGGGAAACTGCGTAAGAGAGGGGCGGGAAGGAATGTGTTTTATGTATGGAAGCTGGAAGAATAAGATTATAATAGGTAATTGTCTTTCTTTTTGCTAACAATTTTGTTCCTTTGTTTGTCTATAAAGAATAGATGCGTATACAAGATAATAGTGATTATTTTTCTAATATCGTATATAAGCAATGAGCTTTTGAGAAATGTTTTGTACTTTTGCAAGCAAATAAATTGAAGCAAGATATGACAGACGAACAATTAGGGCCGATGAAGCTCATATTCAATTACAATGATATATTTTACAGCTTCTTCTACGACGACCTCAGCGGTTGTATACACCGTTCCCGTGAATATGCCATCAATTATGTATATTCGGGTGAGATGATTCTCGACAACGGGACTGAACAGATTCATGTAGGGAAAGGCGAATGTGTCTTTATTCCGCGCGACCATCACATCACGATGTATAAAAAGACAAAGGACGGCGAACGTTACTGTGGCATTTTTCTGATGTTCACACGTCGTTTCTTATGAGAAATGTATAGTAAGTTGGAACAACGCAAAGTTCCTGCAAATATCCCCAAACTCGATTCCGGTGTAATCAAATTGCCTAAAACGGTGGAACTCGCCAGCCTCTTCGCTTCAATGACCCCTTACTTCGATCCGGAAGTGAAACCCAAAGACGATTTCATGAACTTGAAATTGCAGGAGGGGCTGCTTGCGCTGTTGCATATCGACAAGCGATTTGCTCCGACGCTCTTCGATTTCAACGAACCGTGGAAAATCGACATCATGGAGTTCATGAACGAGAACTACATGTATGAGTTTACGATGGAAGAAATGGCGCACTACACAGGACGCAGCCTTGCCACGTTCAAACGCGATTTCAAGAAAATCAGCGATCTGACGCCCGAAAAATGGCTTATACGGAAACGTCTTGAGGTGGCTTACGCCAAAATGAAAGAGGGGGGTAAAAAGGTTGTGGATGTTTATGCCGAGGTGGGATTCAAGAATCCGTCGCACTTCTCGACGGCTTTCAAGAAACAATACGGCATATCGCCGACCGCTGCATTCGTGTAACTCGAACACAACATATTGAACTTTCCAATCTCTAAAAAGCGTACGGATAACCTTTAATCAACACATAAGCAGCGTTGTGGTAACGGAAAGACCATAACGCTGTTTGTATTATATGAGCTTTTGAGAAAATACGGGATTGAGCTTTTGAATAATCTATTTTGAGCTGGACAGTAATGCGTGCTCTGTTTTATCGCTGTACCTTTGCATTATAAAACAGGATGATAACCATATTAAGTAATAGTAGAATGACAACGATGAATCTGACAACCGCAGCCATTACAGCCTTGTTTGGAATAGGACTGCTTGCCGGCTGCACGAACAGTACAACAAATCAAAAAACAAGTGATAATATGAAGACATTGAATTTGACACAGGAATGGGACAAGACCTTTCCGCAGAGCGACAAGGTGAACCACAGCAAAGTAACATTTGTCAACCGTTACGGCATCATGCTGGCGGCCGACATGTATGTACCGAAAGACGCTTCCGGCAAGCTGCCCGCCATTGCTGTCTGCGGACCGTTCGGAGCTGTTAAGGAACAGGCAGCCGGACTTTATGCCCAGATAATGGCCGAACGCGGTTTTCTGACCGTTGCTTTCGACCCCTCTTACACTGGAGAGAGCGGCGGCGAACCCCGTTATGTGGTGTCGCCCGACATTAACACGGAGGATTTTTCTGCCGCTGTCGATTTCCTTGCGACCAATGACAAGGTAGATTCCGAACAAATCGGTATCATCGGCATTTGTGGCTGGGGCGGACTGGCTATCAATGCCGCAGCAGCCGACCCACGCATCAAGGCTACCATCGCTTCGACGATGTACGACATGAGCCGCGTCAGTGCCAACGGCTATTTCGATACCAACGACAACGCCGAAGCCCGCAACGCATTTCGTAAAACATTGGCGGCACAGCGTACCGAGGATTTCCGCAACGGTTTTCCGAAGCCAGGCGGAGGTGTGCCTGATGAATTGCCGGCCGACGCCCCGCAGTTCTTCAAAGACTACCACGCCTACTACAAGACCCCGCGCGGTTATCACAAACGCTCGCTCAACTCCAATCAGGGACGGAATGCGACTGAAGCCATTCCATTCATCAACTTCCCGCTTATGAGCCGTGCGGACGAAATCGAGAATGCCGTACTTATCATTCACGGCGAAAAGGCGCACTCCCGCTACTTCGGCGAAGATGTGTTCAAGAAGCTGAAAGGTGATAATAAGGAATTGATGATTATTCCCGGTGCAAACCATACAGACCTTTATGACAATCTGACCGTCATCCCGTTTGACAAGCTGGAAACATTCTTCAGATTAAACCTTTAATAATTGGAAACAAAGGATAAGAAAATGTGGATAGCTTATTTCTCCTACGAAGGACACACAAGGGAAATAGCAGAAAGAAATTTATAAATTGTCTATTTTTGCAGAGTGAAAAGACTGATTAATTCTAAAAGATAAAACAATAAAGTACAGTTATGGCTAAAAAAGTTCTGATAATTTCGTCCAGTCCGCGGAAAGGTGGTAATTCGGATTTGCTTTGTGATGAATTTATGAAAGGTGCTATCGAGACGGGCAATGAAGTAGAGAAGATTTTTCTGAAAGACAAAACGGTTCATCCTTGTACGGGATGCAGTGTTTGCAGTATGTACGGCAAGCCTTGTCCGCAGAAGGATGATGCGGCAGAAATCGTGGAGAAGATGATTGCTGCCGATGTGATTGTAATGGCGACTCCCGTATATTTCTATACAATGTGCGGTCAGATGAAAATTATGATTGACCGTTGCTGCGCACGTTATACGGAGATAACGAACAAGGAGTTTTATTTCATTATTGCGGCAGCAGAGGATAACAAAGCAATGATGGAGCGCACGATAGACGGTTTTCGGGGCTTCCTCGATTGTCTGGAAGGGCCACGGGAAAAAGGAACGGTTTATGGAATCGGTGCCTGGAAGGTAGGGGAGATTAAAGATACTCCGTATATGCAGGAAGCCTACAACATGGGAAAAATGGTGTAACTGTCCCGTTTTATTATAGTGACGCTATCTTATGCGGCCTTTTGAAGGCTAAAAAGCAAAAAACAATTGAAAGGTTGAAAAGTCAAGAATTTTAATTGACTGTATTGTTTGTTCTACCACAGAATTATTATAATTTTGTGGCAGAACTTTTTATTTTGTATGATTCTTTTAATAACTAAGCATCATGGGCTATACAATAACGACTCTTGTGGAGAATGGTGTCTATGGACGTAAATTGCAGGCAGAACACGGTCTTTCTCGCTATATGGAGACATCGGGACATAGATTACTCTTCGATACGGGAGCGTAGGAATAAAATATATATGATTATTTGACATGAAGAAACTAATAACTTCTTTAGCATTGGCATTGACCGCATTGTCCGGCTATGCCATTACTCCTTTGTGGATGCGTGACGCACGTATTTCACCGGATGGAACGGAGATTGTCTTTTGTTATAAAGGCGATATTTACAAAGTCCCCGCACAGGGTGGAACAGCCGTTCAGTTGACAACACAAGCATCTTATGAAGCTAACCCTGTTTGGTCGCCCGACGGAAAGCAGATTGCATTTGCCAGCGACCGGAATGGGAATTTTGACCTCTTTATCATGCCTGCCGATGGCGGAACCGCTCAAAGGCTGACTTATCATTCCGCTTCGGAGATTCCCTCGGCTTTTACTTCGGACGGAAAGTATGTACTTTTCTCCGCATCTATTCAAGACCCTGCTGGCAGTGCTTTGTTTCCTACCGGAGCAATGACGGAATTGTATAAAGTTCCTGTTGGCGGAGGACGTACCGAGCAAGTGCTTGCTACTCCTGCCGAGTGGGTTTGCTTTGATAAATCGGGGAAAAACTTTCTTTATCAAGACCGTAAAGGCTTCGAAGATGAATGGAGAAAACACCATACTTCTTCTATAACCAGAGACGTATGGCTGTATGATACACAATCGGGAAAACATGTCAATCTGACGAACCGGGAAGGGGAAGACCGCAATCCGGTATATGCGCCCGACGGCAATTCTGTCTATTTTCTTAGCGAGCGCAACGGCGGCTCATTCAATGTATATAATTTTTCGCTGAATACTCCGCAAGAGGCAAAAGCGGTAACTGCATTCCGTACGCATCCGGTACGTTTCCTGTCAATCAGCGATAAAGGTACATTGTGCTATACCTATGACGGAGAACTTTATACGCAGGAAGCCAATGCCCGTCCGAAGAAAGTAAACGTCGAACTTGTTCGGGATGATGAAAAGGAGATTGCTTCCCTCAAATTCTCCCAAGGTGCTACTTCCGCTTCCGTATCCCCGGATGGCAAACAGGTTGCTTTCGTTGTGCGTGGCGATGTTTTTGTCACTTCGACGGATTACACTACAACTAAGCAAATCACGAATACTCCGGGAAAAGAAGCCGCTGTGTCCTTTGCACCGGATAACCGGACATTGGTCTATGCCAGCGAACGGACGGGTAACTGGCAACTTTACACTGCCAAAATAACCCGTAAGGAAGAAGCCAATTTCCCTAATGCAACTCTTATCGAAGAAGAAGTCCTGCTTCCTTCCAAAACGGTGGAACGTGCTTATCCGCAATATTCTCCGGATGGCAAGGAACTGGCTTTTATCGAAGACCGCAAACGCTTAATGGTACTTGACTTAAAAACAAAGAAAGTTCGTCAAGTGACGGATGGTTCTACATGGTATAATACCGGTGGCGGATTTGACTACGAATGGTCGCCGGACGGCAAATGGTTTACCCTCGAATTTATAGGCAATCGTCACGATCCTTATTCGGATGTAGGCATTGTCAGCGCACAGGGAGGGGAGATTACTAATCTGACAAATAGTGGATATATCAGTGGTGCTCCGCGTTGGGTCTTGGACGGAAACGCTATTCTTTTCCAGACTGAACGTTACGGTATGCGTGCGCATGCTTCCTGGGGTTCGCAACAAGATGTGATGCTGGTATTCCTGAATCAGGATGCTTATGATCGCTATCGCCTGAGCAAGGAAGACTTCGAACTGCTCAAAGAATTAGAAAAGGAACAGAAGAAAGCGAAAGAGAAGGAAGGCGACAAGAAGAAAGACGGAAATAAGTCAAAAAAGGATGAGGCTGAAGAGGATAAGTCATCCGAAGATAAGGCAGACAAGAAAGATATAGTTGTAGAACTTAACGGCATTGAAGACCGTATTGTCCGTCTGACTCCCAACTCTTCCGATTTGGGCAGTGCCATACTCTCAAAAGACGGAGAGAATCTTTATTACTTCTCAGCTATCGAAGGTGGATATGACCTTTGGAAAATGAATCTTCGTGAAAAAGACACGAAGCGTCTGCACAAACTCAATACCGGTTGGGCATCATTGATGTTGGATAAGAAAGGAGATATTTTCTTGTTGGGAAGCCGGATTATGCAGAAAATGGATGCGAAGTCGGATGCTTTGAAATCAATCAGTTATCAGGCTGAAATGAAAATGGATTTGGCTGCCGAGCGTGAGGCGATGTTCGATCATGTGTACAAGCAGCATCAAAAACGTTTCTATAACCTCAATATGCACGGGGTAAACTGGGATGCTATGACTGATGCTTATCGTAAGTTCCTGCCCCATATTGATAACAATTATGACTTTGCAGAATTATTGAGTGAGTGGTTGGGTGAGCTGAATGTTTCACATACCGGAGGACGTTATTCTCCGAGAGGTGGAGGAGATGTGACCTCTAATCTGGGTTTGTTGTTCGATTGGGAGTATCAGGGAAAAGGAATGAAAATCGCTGAGATAGTTGAAAAAGGTCCGTTCGACCATTCCCGTACGAAAGTAAAAGCTGGTTGCATTATTGAAAAGATTAACGGTGAGGAACTGGCTCCAGATAAGGATATTACCGCTTTATTGAATAATAAAGCCGGAAAGAAAACCTTGGTTTCGTTGTATAATCCGCAGAACAAGGAACGTTGGGAAGAAGTGGTAATGCCTATTACTAGTGGAAAGCTTAACGGTTTGTTATACAAACGTTGGGTAAAACAACGTGCGGCAGATGTTGAAAAATGGTCGAAAGGACGTTTGGGGTATGTTCATATTCAGTCGATGGGAGATGATAGCTTCCGTACTGTATACTCGGACATTCTAGGAAAATATAACAACTGCGAAGGTATTGTGATTGACACCCGTTTCAACGGTGGTGGCCGTCTGCATGAAGATATTGAGGTACTTTTCAGCGGTCAGAAATACTTTACGCAGGTAGTGCGTGGACGTGAAGCTTGTGATATGCCGAGCCGTCGCTGGAATAAACCTTCTATCATGTTGCAGTGTGAAGCTAACTACTCCAATGCGCACGGAACGCCTTGGGTATACAAACATCAGAAGATAGGTAAGCTGGTAGGTATGCCTGTGCCGGGAACAATGACAAGCGTATCCTGGGAAACATTGCAAGATCCTTCACTGGTCTTCGGTATTCCTATCATCGGTTATCGTTTGCCTGACGGCAGTTATTTGGAAAATACCCAATTGGAACCGGATGTAAAGGTTGCCAATAATCCGGAAACAGTAGTCAAAGGAGAGGATACACAACTAAAGGTAGCTGTGGATGAACTTCTGAAAGAGATAGACGGTCAGAAGAAGTAAATACAAGGTAGTTATATCTAAAATAAAGAGTCGCTTCTTTGAAAGAATCAATCAGATTCTAACAGAGAAGCGATTTTCTTTTATAGCGACTTTCTTATATTGACCTTTTTATATTCTCTTTTTATATCCCTCTTTTTATAAGGCGTTTATTTTAAATAGAGATAGGGCTTACTTCCAGACCGGTAGTAATCTGTGGAGGTTTTTTCTAGTCATTATCTTCTGATTCAGGAAACTGACGATATACCCTGTTATACAAGCAGCAATGAGTGATCCTTCGCGTACTCCCTGAATACCTTGAGTCAGCAGGAGCGAGAGAATCACGGCTAATGTAACTAAAGTAATATCGAAATAAACTTTGAACTTTCCAAATTCCTTGTTATAATGGCGGGATGCATATTTTACAAATGCTTCTGCGCTCATCATGGCTACTCTTGGTTTCAGCTCAAGCACTACTCCGATAGACTGCACCATGCATCTTTAACTTCTTTCTATTGATTCCCTTTCCATGTATTGAAAAGGATATGCAAAGGTCCTGTTTTTTACTCTGAAATAGATTATCTAATTCTATACAGTTTTTGTCATATCCGAAACAAATCGTATTTTTACGTCATAAAATAAAGGTGTAAATGGTGAAATTTCGTATATTTGACAATACACAGTTGTTGAAGGAGCATCCTGAGCTTCCTCATTATAAAGAGGAGGTAGTCTGTTTCCGGAGTGAATATAAAGACAGAAGCTATCCCGCGAATGAATGTTATTTCAATCGGGAGCTTTATATGATATTTGTTCTTGAAGGCCGTTCGGAAATTCTACTGAATGGAGAGTTTATTGCGTTCTGCAAGAATTTTATGCACTCGTTACCCGCAATTTCAGGGAAGAACATTTCGTGAGCTTTTATGCGGATAAGCTGGCTATTAGTGAACAATACCTGGCTCGTATTGTACGTCTTGGGACAGGTAAGACTATCAATAGCCTTATTAATGAATTGTTAGTAATGGAAGCGCGTACTTTATTGAGTTCTACTAAATTTACGGTTGGCGAGATTGCAGCTAAATTGGGGTTTAGTGATGCAGCCGGTTTTTGTAAGTTCTTCAAAAGAAATGCGGGACAGACTCCGTTGAACTATCGGAAAGGATTATTGATTTGAATGAAAATGGAAGAGGCTGTCTAAAAAGTCGGTTCTATCCTCATTCTCCTTCCCGAAGGAGGGGAGTTAGAGTTACTGACGACTTTTTAGAGCCTGTTTAAATTTTCCTGAGATTATGTTAGATAGGCTTTACCGACCTG
>CANPJW010000014.1 GCA_947574505.1 uncultured Bacteroides sp.
GAGACTACCAACTTTTTATGAACAAAATCTTATCCCGAACTGGGGTAATAATAAATAAGACTTGCCCTTTACGCACTGCCTGTCCTTCCTCCACACAAAGCCGGGTAAGGAAACCGGAAACTTGCGGATAAATATCAATATCCTGGCGGCCACGGATCGTAGCCGAATAAGTAGTAGACAAAACTTTGTCCGACGGTGATACCTTTAATACCGCATATTCCGCCTCCATTTGTGCAACAGGCGCCTGTTTACACGACGCTGTCAAAGCAGCACAACCAACCAATACCATTAGTCGCATCCATTTTTTGTTCAATGTCATCATATTCCAATCTTTTAAATTCGGACGCAAAGGTAGATGGAATTTTTCAAGCCGACACATTCAATTATTAGCTACCATTGTTCAAATTCGGAATAGATTTCCTATTATAACAAAAATAATAGTTAATTTTGCATCAAAACAAGAATAAATATGGAAATATTGAGTTTACCAGAGAATGAACCGTTTATCACCGGAATAGAAGAAAGTATAGATATATGCTCCAATCAGATCATAAAGTTAGCAGACGCATCTATTTTTCATTGCCGTAGCGGAAAAGCCCACATAGAAATTGATTTGCAGGCATACGAAGTGACGGAGAACACCCAACTTCTGCTTCTCCCCGGCAGTATCTTCAATTGCACCTGCGCCAGCCATGATTTTACCGTTTCCTATATTGTTTTTTCCGACACCCTTTTCAGGGAGATCACCTCACGTCTGGATCCCTCCTTCTTTCACTTTCTAAAAGAGCATCCATGCATTGTCATCCCTGAAGAACGTGTAAAACCATTCATCGGACTCAGCTTGGTCATGAAAGATCTTTATGAAGACAGGGATAATAGTTTCCGCATTCAGATCTTCAAAAATTTCATTCAAAACTTCATTCTGGACTTCTATGACAAGACCCAACACCTGTTCCTGCAAAAAAAGACCGAAGGAATAAATCGCCAGGAAGAGATATTCAAACGTTTCATCCAATTAATTCATAAACATTGCACCACCCAACGTGAGGTATCTTTCTATGCAGCCGAACTATTCATCACTCCCCGTTACCTTTCCACAATCGTACAAAACGTATCCGGCAACACAGCCAAAAGCATTATTGACCGACATGTAATTCTTGAGATTAAAGCATTACTACAATCCACATCTCTAAGTATTCAAGAGATCTCCAACCGATTATCTTTCCCTGACCAATCTTTTTTTGGCCGCTATTTCAAGAAACATACAGGCAAGTCCCCTCTTCAATACCGAAACCGGTCTTAAAACAAAAAAAGCTGCCTTCAATAAAGAAAGCAGCTTTTTTCTGTTTATATAGGATGAATCAATTATTCAGCCAATTTATTGTCTGAACCCAGCACGTTAATAATTTTGTGCTTGTACAGTTTTTCCATATTGTCACGAGCCGGACCTAAGTACTTACGCGGGTCGAATTCTGCCGGTTTTTCAGCAAAAGTCTGACGGATAGCAGCAGTCATAGCCAAACGAGAGTCTGAGTCAATGTTGATTTTGCAAACAGCAGACTTGGCAGCCTTGCGCAATTCTTCTTCAGGGATACCGATAGCAGCCTTCAATGCACCACCATACTTGTTGATTGTTTCAACTTCTTCCTGAGGAACTGATGAAGAACCATGAAGAACGATGGGGAATCCCGGAAGTTTTTCCATTACAGCATCCAATACTTCGAATGCCAAAGGAGGAGGAACCATACGACCTGTAGCAGGATCAATGTGGCACTGTTCCGGAGTAAATTTGTATGCACCGTGAGAAGTACCGATAGAGATAGCCAATGAGTCGCAACCTGTACGAGTAGCAAAATCAATTACTTCTTCAGGGTCAGTATAAGTATGATGATCAGAAGAAACTTCATCTTCCACACCGGCCAATACACCCAATTCACCTTCTACAGTTACATCAAACTGATGAGCGTAGTCAACCACCTTCTTAGTCAAAGCTACGTTTTCTTCGTAAGGCAGGTGAGAACCGTCGATCATTACAGAAGAGAAACCTGAGTCGATACAGCTCTTGCAAGTTTCGAAAGTATCTCCGTGGTCAAGGTGAAGAACGATTTCAGGTTTTGCACAACCTAATTCTTTTGCATATTCTACAGCACCCTGAGCCATGTAACGCAACAAAGTAGCGTTAGCATACTGACGAGCACCTTTTGAAACCTGCAAAATAACCGGAGATTTTGTTTCTACTGCAGCTTTGATGATAGCCTGCATCTGTTCCATATTGTTGAAGTTGAATGCAGGAATTGCATATCCACCTTTGATAGCCTTAGCAAACATATCTCTAGTGTTTACCAGACCTAAATCTTTGTAATTAACCATTGTTCTAATATTTATAATTGTTAGTGAATTAAATTCCACTGCAAAAGTAATCATAAATGCGCTAACTATGGCAAGTTCACACCAAAAATATCTCATAAAAAATGATTTTATTAACTATTTTCTTCACTAAAACATACAAACTGATTATATTGTAATGTCTACCTTACAATACTATAAAAGAAGAAAATAAGGCTTTTAGAAGAAAAAACAGCCCGAAGTTTTTTCTATTTCAAAGAAAAGCAGTATCTTTGCGGTCCAAAATGGACCATTACACCCAATATTGTTTACCAGACAAGTAAAAAAAATAATAACAATAAAATAATATACAGAAATGAAAAAAGGTATTCATCCTGAAAACTATCGTCCCGTAGTATTCAAAGACATGTCAAACGGTGATGTATTTTTGTCACGTTCAACTTGTAGCACAAAAGAAACCATCGAATTCGAAGGTGAAACTTATCCGTTGGTAAAACTGGAAATTTCTAATACATCACACCCGTTCTACACTGGTAAATCCAAGTTAGTAGATACAGCTGGTCGTGTAGACAAGTTCATGAGCCGCTACGGCAACCGTATGAAAAAGTAATTTGTAACTTATACATAAGTTCCAAAATAAAAGGCTGCAACCCGATAAGTTTGCAGCCTTTTATTTTATCATACGTATCCACCTTTATTTCAAAGATACATCATTATACTTTCCCCCCTTCCATTCATACACTACAGGTTCTTTCCTGATGTATACAACCAATTTTTCCCGTTCCGTCTTTGCCAGATAATCCGGAGTAGTATAAGTAAAAGAAATAATAGGTTTGTCTTCTGATAAAGTGGCTTTCACCAACTCCATATCCGCCTTCTCTCTAATCGCGGCATAAGCCTCATCGGTCAGCGTATCCACCGGCAGATAAAAAGCCCCGACGGAGGGAAGCTGAATAAAATCCTCCTTCGCCAGTTGCTGCCAGTCCGTATTATAAAAACGAACTTCACTATCACAAGCCGGACCGCAAACAGTATTCACTACACAAATCACCTTTACAGAATCATTCAAGGGTAACAGTTTCATTTCCATAGAACTACTTCCGGTGGTTTGCAGAAACAAATAATCATCCGTCAGTCTTTTCAGTTCAGATACTTTGCCAAAACGATTTTTCACTTCCGCTTTCATATTGCTTGCCAGAAAATCCACACAATCCTCACGATTTACCTTTGTCAATAAAGGAGCCACCGAATCGGGCATGGCAATAAAAAGAGTTTTCATATCCTGAGCGTACAATGAAAGCCCACATAACAGCATACCTATTACAAACAATGTCTTTTTCATCACATTTTCAAATTAAAATCCTCCAAAGATACATATTTTGTCAGCTTATTCCCAACCGCATTATATTTTTTTCTATTTTTGTCGGACTGATAACCAACTAAACAGGAAATGCTATGTATTTACACAAAGAGTTAGAGACCCTGACACGACCCGAAATTGAGAAACTACAATTGGAACGACTGCAAAAGACTGTCCGCCATTGCATGAATTCCCCTTTCTATAAACAACGGTTTGCCGAAAATCATCTGAGTCCGGAAGATATCCGTTCATTGGATGATTTACAGAAAATCCCGTTTACCACCAAACAAGATCTACGTGACACTTATCCTTTCGGACTGGCGTCCGTACCTTTGGAAAAAACAGTCCGCCTTCACTCATCCAGTGGAACAACTGGAAATCCCACTGTCATTCTGCATACCCAAAAAGACCTTGACGAATGGGCTAATGCAGTGGCCCGTTGTCTTTATATGGTAGGATTACGTCCGGGAGATATTTTCCAGAACTCTTCCGGCTATGGAATGTTCACCGGCGGGCTGGGCTTTCAATATGGTGCTGAAAGGCTGGGAATGCTGACTGTACCTGCCGCTGCCGGAAACACCAAACGCCAGTTGAAATTCATCTCCGATTTCGGAACCACCGCCTTGCACGCCATTCCCAGTTACGCAGCCCGTATGTACGAGGTAATGCAGGAAATGGGGATTGATCCGCGTCGTGACACCAAATTGAGAACATTGATCATAGGAGCGGAACCTCATTCCGAAGAACAACGCCGCCGCATCGAAGATATGCTGGGTGTAAAAGCCTACAACTCTTTCGGCATGTCCGAAATGTGCGGTCCCGGTGTGGCTTTTGAATGCCAGGAACAAAACGGATTGCATATATGGGAAGACTATTATATCGTAGAAATCATTGACCCCGACACATTGGAACCTGTGCCCGAAGGTGAAGTGGGCGAACTGGTACTGACCACCATCAACCGCGAGGCGATGCCGTTATTGAGATACCGTACCCGTGATCTGACCCGCATTCTGCCGGGGGAATGCCCCTGCGGCCGCCATCACAAACGTCTGGACAGAATGAAAGGGCGCAGCGACGATATGATTATCCTGAAAGGGGTCAATATCTTCCCCATTCAGATTGAAACGATTTTATTGCAATTCAAAGAATTGGGCAGTGACTATCTGATCACACTCGAAACCGCCGAATCTAATGACGAAATGACTGTAGAAGTGGAATTGAGCCAACTGTTCACCGATGACTATGGACGCCTGCAAGCATTGACCCGGGAAATTACCCGCCAACTGAAAGATGAGATATTGGTTACCCCACGTGTGAAACTGGTACCCAAAGGAGCACTGCCTAAATCGGAAGGTAAAGCAGTCCGTGTGAAAGACTTACGTAAAACCTTTTAAAAAATAAGTTTATGACTATACAACAATTATCCGTCTTCATCGAAAACAAATCGGGGACACTACAGAAAGTATTGAACTTATTGAAAGAAGCAGGCATACAGCTGATTGCCTCTACCATTGCCGATACAGTAGAGTATGGTATTTACCGTATCATCTGCTCGGAACCCAAACGCGCATACGAGACGCTGAAAGAGGCAGGAATCTCCGTGGCACTCTCCGATGTGTTCGCCATCACACTAGACAATCAGCCGGGGCGGGCGGCAGACGCCATCACCATTTTCAGTGAAGCCCAAATAGGCATTACTTATCTGTATTCCTTCCTGTTAGGAAATAAAGGCATCTTGATTTTCCGGACAGACAATCCGGACAGAGCAAGGGAAGTGATTATTCTTAATAATCTCTCTTTTGTAGCCGAAAAAGATTTATCAACACTGATTTAAAGTATTCCTTGTAGGGGCGGAGCTGCGTGTCCGCCCCCACAATTATCCTCTGCGTTTCAAGAAATCCGTAGGACTTTCTCCGAAATATTCCTTGTAACACTTGGTAAAATAAGAAGGAGATGTAAAACCTACCTCATACGTTATCTCGGATATGGTTTTCTCAGAAGAAGCCAACAAAGAAGCAGCTTTCTTTAATCTGGCAATACGCACCAGTTCATTGGGAGAATAATTGGTAAGTGCCTTAATCTTACGATAAAGCTGCACCCTGCTTAATCCCATCTTACTGCCTAATTCTTCCACACTTAACTCAGAATCTATCAAATTTGCTTCTATCAGCTCTCTGAAGCGCTCCACAAATCCTTTATCCACCTCGCTTACAGACTCTTTAGACAAAGTAATCTTATCTCCGAAAAACTGTTTCAACCGCTTATGGTTATCAATCAGATTCCGAAGACGCACCAGTAACAATTTGGAATTAAAAGGTTTGGAAATATAAGAATCCGCTCCACATTCAAACCCCTGTATCCGCTGTTCATCCAAAGAACAGGCAGTAAGCAACATCACCGGAATATGAGAAGTCTGTAATTCCATTTTCAGCTTCCTGCAACATTCCAATCCGTCCATCACCGGCATCATCACATCACAGATAATGGCATCAGGCACATATTTCATAGCTTTCTTTAATCCGGCATGTCCGTCGGCAGCCTCTATCACCGTATATTCCTCTTTCAATAATGATTTCACATAGCCACGTACATCCGCATTATCGTCAATTATCAAGATGCATTCCTTATTCTCATCCGGAAGCCGTTCTTCTGTTTCCGTTTCCTCCAATTCCTCCACCACCGTCGGCTGTGTAGTGTGCGGTTCCTGTATCCGATCTACAGACTGCTCCTCCACTATCTCCATAGGAATATCCACCGTAAACACTGTTCCTTTTCCTTCCACACTGTCCACCGTTATCACCCCGCCGTGCAACTCGACAAAAGCCTTTGCCAAAGCAAGACCAATACCTGAGCCCGCATGGTTCACATCCATCTGATAAAAGCGGTCGAAAATATGCCGGATGTGCCGGACAGAGATTCCCGAACCGGTATCAGCAACTACCAGACGGACATATCTTCTATTTTCCTCCTTTATTAAAGTAGAAAGTGTGACAGTGATAGTTCCATTCTCCGGGGTAAACTTAAACGCATTGGACAACAAATTAAAATAGACACGTTCCATCTTTTCGGCATCCAACGCCATCAGACAGTCTGTCCGGTCATCGTTCACGTCCAGAACAAAATGGATATGCTTTCTCAAAGCCAATGTTTGAAATGCATGGCTCCATTCCTGTAATTGCGCACGCAGGTCCATATTGGTTCTCACCAACTCCAGTTTACCATTTTCATACTTACGGAAATCAAGAATCTGGTTGACCAGCCTCAACAGAATATTCACATTCTTATGTACCACTTTCAATAAGGATCGTTGCTTAGAGGTCAAGTCTTTATCCTCTAAAAGCTGTTCCACCGGATCGGCAACCAAAGTAAGCGGAGTACGGAAATCATGAGAAACATTCGTAAAGAAGACCAGTTTGGCATGAGTCGCCTCTTCCAACTGCTTGGAGAGGCTGATCAGTTGGTCGCGTTGTTCCTCCAATTGTTTCTTTTGACGGGATAACTCCATGTTCATCCGGTTCTTTGTCCAATACGCACGGACGATGATCGCCAATAAGGCAGCAAACAGTAACAGGATAATCAGACATGCATACAGAAACATGGTCTGGGCAGAGTATCTTGACCAATATTCGTCCACCTGATTATTCAGCCGTTCTATCTTTCCGTCCTGTTCGGCAATGTGGTCTGTCTGCAACTGCATGACACGGGCATTCGTTTTATCAACAAGGGCTGTTGATAACTTAGTATCCCGTTCATACGGACGCTTCTCCAAAATATCCATCGCCACCTGCATCACTTTATCTCCTCCGGTAGGGTAAATAAAAGTGGCATCCAACACTCCTTCCAGTACCTGCTCCACTCCATACCCCTTGCCAGGCAACGCATCAATACCGACAAACAACATTTCCTTTTCCAACTGTCGCTGTCTGGCCGACAAATAAGCCCCGACAGCCATGCGGTCATTTTGGGCAAAAACCAGATTTATATCCTTATTGTCTTGAAGTATGGAATCCATTTTCTCCCCAGCCACACTTTGCAGCCAGGCTCCGTCCACGCTGGCGGTAATTTCTATTCCAGGCTCTGCCTTCAAGGCATCCGCCAATCCTCTATGACGCTCCATAGCCGGAGTGGAACCTTCCAGTCCCGTTATCTCCAAAATCTTCCCTTTTCCACCCAAACGGTTCACAATATATTGTCCCACATCTTTGCCAATCTCACAATTATCAGCACCCACAAAAGCCGTATAACGGTCCGACAAAATCTTACGGTCAATTACCACAACAGGTATTCCCAGCCCGTATGCCTTCTCCACAACAGGAGTGACAGCCGCCGCCTCATTCGGAGCGACAATCAATAAATCAACTTTCCTGTCAATAAAATAGTTGATATCTTCTATCTGATTCCGGTTATTATCTTTCGCGGTACGGATCTCCACCTCCACCCCATCATAAAACAAGGCTTCACGTACAATTTCATGATTCATTTTATGCCGCCATTCGTCATCACTACATTGTGAAACACCAATGTAATAGCGCGTATGTTTCTGACTGCACGATGTCAGAATTCCCATAAGGCATAAAATCAAAAACAAAAGATGTTTTTTCATGTTCCTCAAGGTATTTATAGATAACAAAGATAAAAGGTAACCGCTAATAAAACAAACATCTGCAAGAGAAAGTAAAAAAAGAACATCGCGAAGAACCTGATTACATCTACTTTGTATTTACAGGTTCTTCGCGATACAGCCTCAGACAATATGATTTCCAATCCAATTTGAATGAGTATCCGCAACCATTAAAATTTAAATCAACTCATTCTTTAAACGAGCCGGCAACTCAGGCATAGCCCCGTTTTGCGTACATACGTATGCAGAAACCTCAACAGCCAGTTTATGCGCCTCGGCAACCGGCTTTCCCTTCAAAATAGCAGCTACAAAAGTCGCCGTGAACGAATCGCCCGCACCTACCGTATCGGCCACCTCCACCTTCGGAGTCTCTACAAATGAAATCTCACCCGGAGTAAAGACATAACTGCCATTGACACCACACGTTAAAATCAACATCTTCAGATTATATTTCGCCAACAGAATCCAGCATTTATCCTGCAAGTCTATGCCGGGATAACCGAACATACGGCTCACTGTGACCAACTCCTCGTCATTAATCTTTAAAATATTACATTTTTTCATCGAGTTGCAAAGAATCTCCTTCGTATAGAAACCTTGGCGCAAATTCACATCGAAAATTTTACATTGTCCTTCTCCTTCGGGCATCACATCCAGAAAACGGTTGATTGTTTCCCTTGAAACCACACTACGCTGTGCCAACGAGCCGAAACATACGGAACGGGTATTCTTTGCCAACTCTTCCAAAGCAGGTGTAAAAGGTATATTATCCCAAGCCACCCCTTCTTTTATATCATACATAGGTACCCCATTAGGGTCCAGTTCCACCTGTACGGTTCCTGTGGGATAAGGCACTTTCTCTATCTGATACTTCAAGTTCTTACCATCAAAATTCTCAAGTATCTCATTACCCAGCTTGTCATCGCCAATCGCACTGACCACCCGGCTGTCAAAACCGAATTGTGACACATGATAAGCGAAGTTTGCCGGAGCACCACCAATTTTCTTTCCTTCGGGCAGCACATCCCATAGTGCCTCACCCATTCCTACGATGATTTGATTCATGATATTATTTACTGTTTACAATTAAAATCATTTCTTTATTTTCAAGGTATACATCAACAAATAGATAACTCCGACAGTCATCACCGCCACAGCGCCACTCTGCCCCATGGCATCACCGGCAACTCCCATGGCCAACGGAAATACCGTACCGCCGAACAGCCCCATAATCATCAATCCGGAAACTTCATTTTTCTTTTCGGGCATGGCAAACAATGCCTGCGAGAATATAATAGAGAACACATTGGAGTTACCGAAACCAATCATGGCAATGCAAATATAAATAATTGTTTCCGAATGGAATATAAATAATCCCACCATTGCCAGCAACATGAACACGACACTGAGAGCAAAGAAAGACTTTGCAGAAGCCTTTTGCAAGATAAAGGCTCCGAGGAAGCAACCCACCGTACGGAAAATAAAATAAAGACTTGTTGCAAAACCGGCCTCAGCCAATGTCATATCCAAACGCTCCATCAAGATTTTAGGAGCCGTTGTATTCGTACCGACATCAATACCGACATGGCACATGATCCCAATGAAAGACAAGAGAATAAACGGTTTTCCCAACAAGGAAAAGCACGCTTTGAAGCCGGACGCTTTATCGGGTTTCTCTTCCTCAATAGGGGTCAGCCCCAACAACACGATGGCAAAAACGGCTATCACCATATAAACAGGAAATAATACCCGCCAGCCAAGCCCGAAAGTAGGAATAGCCTGCATCGCTCCCCACATGGCAATGTAAGGGGCAAGAAAGGAAGCAATAGCTTTTACAAACTGACCGAAAGTCAATGTACTTGCCAACTTTTCCCCCGCAATAATATTACTCAGCAACGGATTCAAAGAGGTTTGCATCAACGCATTACCGATACCCAGTAAAGAGAAAGAAATCAACATAAGCGTATAGCCGTCGCCGAATATAGGGAGCAGCAAAGAGGCAAAAGTGACAATCAGACTCAGAAGAACTGTCTTCTTACGCCCTATCTTATTCATCAGAATACCTGTAGGTACAGAGAAAATCAGGAACCAGAAGAAGACCAAGGAAGGAAATATATTGGCTTGAGAGTCTGTCAGATCCAGATCCGCTTTTACATAATTCGATGCAATCCCCACTAGGTCTACAAATCCCATGGCGAAGAAACACAGCATCACCGGAATTAATTTGGCATACAGATTTTTATTGCTATTCATGGCTTTATACTTAGTTTACAAACCTAACTTATATATTGTGAAATTTGAAATCTTCATCTCTCCTCCTTTACTATAAAAACGCAAAGAGTTATAAGGTTCATTCGGGAATACCAGATTAGTCATGGCAACGCGGCCACCGTCAACAAACAACTCCACACTTCCATTATCCACAAAAACTTGAATTTTATGTGCCTTCGCGGTGTTTATCGGAGCCCAAGTACCCAAAGCAAAATCATTTTTATAATTCACCGTAACCTCTTTATAACGAGCATAACTTTCTTCAGTATCCAAATCATGCGGTTTTACCTTCTTGCCAAAATCTACAATACCACTTTCCGCACGGTCCATTACCACACGTCCCTCCGAAGCGTCCAAATAAATCTTCACCTTCTCACCCAAACTGTTCAGCAATTCAAAACCAGCCTCTTTACCAGCCGACACCAGTTGCAATTCCAGTTCAAAAGCGCCGTCGTTATTTTCAAAAAGTGTTTCTAAACGCTTCTCGCCATTTACTGTAAAATCATCCAGCTTTTTAGAATCTTTCCGCAAGTGCTCCGTTTCCTTTACCGGTGCGGCACTCAGATAAAGCTGTTTGTCTTCTCCCGTATACAGACTCAGCTCACGTGGCAAAGCATTGGCACTGCGGAACTGTTGTATAGGAGTATAGTTAGCATACTGCCAGTTGCTCATCCAAGGTACGGCAATGACACGGTCGCCGGTATTCGAGAAACAAACAGTGGCATAATGGTCTTTTCCCCAGTCGAGCCATTTCACCACCTCGGGTTTCGTATCACATACAAACTGATGCCCGTCAAAGTCGCCTGTAAAATACATCGTACCGCTGCCTCCATAGACAAATCCCGGATTGATATTGACAATCATCACCCATTTCATCCTGGTCCGGTCACCATCTACAGGCAGTTGGATGAAATCCGGACATTCGAACTGATTGGGCTGAGGACCAAATCCTTCTCCAAACTCACTCATGTATTCCCATTGCTTCAAGTTGGCAGACGAATAAAAACGCATATTCTTATCCGCACTGACAATCATAATCCATTTCTGTTCGGGTTCATACCAAAAGACCTTCGGGTCACGGAAATTCTGTAGTCCGTCAAACGGAGTAAGAACCGGATTCTGTTCATACTTCGTATAAGTACGCCCGTTGTCCGTACTGTATGCCATACTTTGCACCTGGCTCTGCCCACCGGGTATATTACGGTGCGAAGTATAAAAAGCGACAATTGTATTTTCACCGTAGCCTGCGCTGTTCTCTTTATCCACAATGGCACTTCCCGAAAAGATATGCCCCAATGTATCACGGGCAATCGCCGGGTCAAGATGCTCCCAATGAACCAAATCCTTGCTCACGGAATGTCCCCAGTGCATATTTCCCCATACGGAGCCGTATGGATTATATTGAAAATAAAGGTGATATTCACCGTCTTTATAAACCAGTCCGTTGGCATCATTCATCCAGCCATAAAGCGGAGTGTGATGATAAACCGGACGGAACTTATCCCTGTTTGCCGTATCAAATGTATCCGAAACCCGGATGCTGTCCCAACACAGCGCATCTGCCGCCACCTTCTTTATAATGACAGTAGCTTCCTCACTTCCCTGAGGCAAGGCAAACGGAACATAATATTCAACGCTGTCTGTAGCCAGACGCACATCCATATCGGTATCTGCGGGGCTCCCAGTATCCAGCCTTACCAGTCCTTCCTTGCTGCTCTCCTGAATCGGAAGCAACAAATAGTTAGCGGGACGGGCAATATGTACGATTGTCACCGTATCTCCCTGATGTTCGAAAACCAGGTCATTTTTTTGTGACTGACAAGAAACAGCGCCTCCTGTAAAGGCTAAACCTAATGCAAGGTTAACAAGATTTGTTTTCATGAAGTATAGGATATTAAAAGTTTTGTTTGATTGTTTTTCGTTATCGGCAAAGTTAACGGAAACCTGCCTTACCGGCTGAAACATTTGTTTCATTCTTATGTATAAATGTTACTTTTCCACCATAAAGAAGAATTAAATCCCTCTTGAATCAGAATGTTATTTTCGCCGCAAATTCTACGGTGAACGGACGGATATAGCTGCCTGCCATCCATGCGCCGTTATATGCCGCCGCATTCTCCTTATCTACCAGCTCGGCTCCCGAAATACTTCCTTTCGCCCCGGTCTGGTTCAAGAAGTTTATCACAGTTCCGCTTAAGGACAAATGTTTGTTCACATTCCAGTTTATTCCACCGAATGTTTCCCAACGGCCGTTGAAATAATAGGCATTTTTAATATTTGCATACGTCTTGCTGAAGTAACGGAAACTGGCCCATACCTTCAAGTCTTTGGTAATGTTGTAACTAGGGTCCAGTTCAATCAGCACCTTCGGAATTTCGGTAACGATATTGCCGGTGGCATTGATACCCGATGTTGTCCCGTCACTAAAGGTCACTCCCGTTTCATACTTCTTATACTTCGGGCTTTGGTAAGTGAACAGGAAGTGGAAATCAAATCCTTTGAAAGGTTTCACCACCGCATCCGTCGTCCACCCTATTGTTTCAATATCATAACTCAATGCGGCCGCCTTAATATCCTTATCATTATTCGGATTAATCAGATTCAAGGTAGAGTTGTTGTTAGTCTTGGCAATGTAACTGAACAGTGAGGTCAGACTAATCCAGTCATTATTGAAATAAATACCCGCACGCCCCAACGGAATTGTAATCTTATCTACATTCGGCATCTCGGCAGGAGCAAAGTTCGACATATTCGGCCGCTGGGTATTGTAGGTGAAATCGGCGGTAAAGCCAAACTGCTTTGTCATTTTATAAGTGGCGGCAGCCGTGAAAGCCATGTTCAGCCAATTGTAACTGAAATAACGGGGAGCTATCTTCGTACCATCGGCTGCAACTGCCCCGATATGATAACCGGCAAAGCGGCCTACCGGATTGCCTTCGGCATTATATACCGCCAGGTTCTTTCCTGCCAGACGCTGGTACTCGAAGCGTGCGCCATAATACACATTCCATTTATCGGTGATGTCCCAGTCGTGAGTAGCATAAAGAGCCAGTTTGTTTTCATGTCCTTTGTAATATTCGGAAGCATTCTGGTTCAGATTATAATAAGGAGTGTTTCCGTAATGATGAATATCCTTCGTATCAGCGCTGTACAACATTTGGGGATATTCTTCCACCGTATGGTCATACATGGTAGTGTTCGAAGCATAGTCCACATCATAATACCATTCGTTCACCCCCACACGCCAAGTCATATCATCATACTTCCGCGACAACTCGGTGGTAAAGAAGAACTCATCTATATTCCCCCGGTTGAAACAGGACATGCGGCTCTGTACATATCCCTCATAAGGATTCAATGTTCCATCCAGTCCTTTGGTGCTATAGCCGTCGGCTCCTACTTTCTGCTCCATAGACATCGGAGTCTGGTACAGATAGGAACCCAAAGCATGGTCATACTTCATATTGATTTTCCACTCCAACCCGTTATCCCACCGGTAACGGTTCAGAACCGTCAACTGATTTCCTTTACTGGCCGTAGCATCATACAGACTGATCTTTTTCATCTCGCCGGTACGCATGTCCATATAAACCATATCCGATACATTGGGCAGATAAGAAGAAGTCCCCAGTCCGAAACCGGGAATTTCCTTCACACTCCCATCGCCTACATAAATAAATGGTGCACCGGTGGTAGCATTGGACAACCAATGGCTGTTGCTGTAATGGTAGATGGCAGAGAGCTGTCCACGTCCTTCATTGTAGAACTTGGTCAAGGCAAACTTATAGATCTGAGTCCGGTCCTGATATTGCGCAAAACGCAGTTTGAACGAACCCGGATCAAAATTCTGATAGATGCTGCCGCTGTAAAACCAATCTTTTCCGATGCTTCCATTCAGATTGAAGTCAAATTGCTGTTTACCGAAATGATTGGTGCCGTAGTTCAGCACACCATTCATTTTCTTCTCTTTATCCAAGCCGAGTTCCGTAAACGAATTGACAGCATAACCTATATTACCGGTAGTAATCGCTGTTTCGGAAATCTTCAGCAATCCGGTATGTCCCAAGCTGCTGTCTCCGCGCCAATGCGTGTTTACATTATGAGGATTCGAATTATATACCACAGGCAGACCATTTTCGAGTACATTCACATCACCACCGGGCAGACCGATAGAGATTTCACGAGGACCATTGGCACTAGCCGCATTCAACATGACATTGCGATTGCCTTCCTCTTTCGAATCAGAGGACACTTTGGTAGAATCTTGTTGTGCATAACCATTCAAGCAAGCGGCGGCAAGTAAAATAATGACCGCGCCCATCCGGTTCTTTTGCTGATTTTTGTTCATAGCATTAAATGTTTTTAGAAGTTTTTCTGAGGCAAAGGTAGGGGACAGCCGGCAACCTCTATAAAACATTTGTTACAGCTGCCGGCATTTTTGTTTCATTGCAACAAAAGTGACGGATTATGTAACATTTCTCGTGAACCATACGCCTTTTCACCTCTAAAAACAAATTCATGCCAATTTTCCTTCAGCCTTCAGTTTGGGCTGTTTTTCCCCATTCCATCGAAGAAAACACCTGAAGGATAATCCTTCAGCCTACTGTCAGCCCGCCTCCTCTTTTTCTATCCGAAGTATGCCGGTAATCAGCATAAAACACTTACCTTTACAGCACACCAACTGAAAAGAAAGACACCACAATGAAAGGAAAACCCCTCAAACCTTCAAGGGAAACATCTAATTTGCCCGTACAAGCTCTTTTCTCCTATGAATTAATAGGTTTTTCCAGTATGATTAAGTACTTTTGTCCTGAATACTAAGACAGACTCCGATGGCAGACTGTACAATCCACTATAGCAGACCGTACAGTCCACTACAGTAAACCGTACGGTCCATTGCCTGCGTCTATAGAAGTTAATAGAAAGAATCCCCTTAGCGTTCAGCAAGAAACGACTTAATCTCCCTATTAAAAAGCATTAAACATGGCAGCAAAGTATGATTTCAAAACCTCCCCCGACATACAGGGAGAGAAGGAACAGCCCACCCTGTATCCGCAAATTGTAGTATCGGGCACAAAAAACCTGAAAGACCTGGCTAAAGACATCGCCCGGCGTTCTACCGTCCACGAAGGGACCGTCGTCGGTCTGTTATGTGACCTGGAAAGCATTATCGCCAATTACCTGGCAGACGGTTATAACGTAAAACTGGGAGAACTGGGCACATTCTCGGCCACACTGACTTGCCGCAAGGTAACGGACAAAAGCGAGATACGCGCCGCATCGGTACATTTTGACAACATAAAGTTCAAACCCACCCGGAAATTCCGTAAGGAGGTACGAAGCAAAGGAAAGCTGGAACGGGCGGAATATGGTTTCCGGACCTCCTCCACCCGATATTCAGCAGAAGAACGCTTTGTACGGCTGACAAATTATCTGAAAGAGCACTCCATTATCACTTGCAAGGAATATTGTGCCTTGACAGGGTTGCTGAAAACAAAAGCCGGCAGCGAACTACGCCAATGGAGCAGCGAAAAGAAAATAGAAAGAAACGGACGCGCCCCGCACGTGATATACAGGGCGATGCCGGAAGGCTGAAAAGGTATCCTTTCACCTGCTTCCCCCCTCTCCCGGAACCTTTATTCTTTCCGGGTGCGGCTGGTGGCTATGAGATACGCCCCCAGCAGAATCAGCGGCACACTGAGCCACTGCCCTATGTTAAAAGTCATATCCGCCTCTTCGGCAACCTGCGGATTCTTCATAAACTCCAGAGCAAAGCGAGTGCCAAAGAATATAAGCAAGCTTACTCCGGTTATTAATCCCACCCTCTTTTGTAAATGGTATGTATGGTACATCACCCAGGCAGTTACACCGGCAACCAGGCAATACAGCATTTCATAAATCTGAGTAGGATGGCAAGGCAAACCTTCATACAGCTGATGCCACTCCCGGGAACGGACAAATTCAAATCCCCAAGGCAACGTGGTGGGATATCCGAATATCTCGGAATTCATTAAATTACCAAAACGGATACAGAAGCAGACAATCGCCACAGCAGGTATCATGCGGTCAAACAACCACCACACACTTTTCCGGGTTACTTTTTTCGAGTACCACATCAGAGCCAGAATGATGGCGAACACCCCTCCGTGACTTGCCAGCCCGCCTTTCCAAATCTTGAATATTTCAACAGGATGGGCGCCATAATAGTCCCATTCATAAAACAAACAGTGCCCCAGACGGGCGCCAATGACCGTACTGACTATGCAATAGACAAAAAGCTTGTCCACCCACTCTTCCGGATACTTCTCTTTTTTGAATAAACGGCTTACCATTTCATAAGCCAATATGAAACCAAGGCCCCACATCAGCCCATACCAACGCACTTCCCAACTACCTACTTTAAATAAGATAGGATCCACATCCCATACAATACTTGCTATCATTGTTCTATTTCTTTGTTTATGAACACAAAGGAAATAAAAAAATCTCTTCTCCGGAATAAAACAGAGAAGAGATTTTCAGAATATCGTTCTTTTTGAGGAAACCTCTTTATACCAAATGGGCAATCAGTTCCTCACGGTCGCCGCACAGCAGATCAATTACAGGAACTTCGATCATGGTATAACATCCGGGCTGCTGTTTCATGGAGGCGCGTGCCACGCAAACCAGCACCTGCGCGGTAAGAGCCGGATTATTAATCTTCATGTCAAACTCGAACAACTGATTGTGAGTCTTGCCCGATACCCCTTTGCGAACCAGGTTAACGCCATGACCTACGTCGTTCAAATCGTCCACACATGGAACTTGTTTTACATGTGTCTCGTCATTTACAAAATAAGGATCCGACTTGATGGCGGCTTCCACAGTCTTGAAGTCCGCACCTTCCTCCAGTTCCACATACACCATACGGCGATGGATACCGGTTCCCACAGGAATAGTCATGGACAAAGCATCCTTCACTCCATCAATGGCACGGACTGCTACGGAATGCCCCATGCTGCGTCCCGGACCGAAATTGGTATAAGTAATACCCTTCGGAGCGATGGCTTCCAGCAGTGTACGGACTACAGAATCGCTTCCCGGATCCCATCCGGCAGAAATAATAGCGACAGCCTTACCGGCCTTTGCCGACTCATCCAATGAACGGCGGAGAGAAGTGATTTGCGTATGAATGTCGAAACTATCTACCGTATTGATACCCATTGCCAGAATCTCTTTCGCATATTCTTCCACGCTACGGGTCGGAGTAGCCAGCACAGCCACATCCACATCTTTCAATTCCCTTATATCTTTCACCACAGCGTATGCTTCCAACTCGGCAGGCTTGTTTTCCGCACCGCTACGACGGACGATACCTGCAATCTCAAAATCGGGAGCAGCTTCCAAAGCCTCCACTACATACTGACCAATGTTACCGTATCCAACCACGGCCGCTCTTATTTTTTTCATCTTTTATTGGGTTTAGTTTACTATTATCTGTTAATTCGCTGCAAAAATAAACATTTTGCCTCGTTTTTTTGTTCACTACGACCTAATAATTTAAAAATATTCTTGCCGAACTTATAATTTAAAAGATAGATGTCCTATTTTTGCAAAGAACTGTAAATTTTCAAATGAAACAACCATGATAGAATATATTAAAGGAGACATTGCGGAGATTACTCCGGCAACGGTGGTTTTAGATTGTAACGGGATGGGGTATGGCATCAATATCTCATTGAATACGTATTCGGCCATTCAGAATCAGAGCAATACGAAATTATATATTTATGAAGCGATCCGGGAAGACGCCTACGTACTCTACGGATTCTCGACCAAACAGGAACGGGAGTTGTTTTTGTTACTGATTTCCGTATCGGGCATCGGCGGCAACACGGCACGTATGATTCTGTCGGCCTTATCCCCTTCCGAGCTGTGCGGAGTAATCAGTTCCGGTAATGACAAATTATTGAAAACGGTAAAAGGCATCGGCCTGAAAACTGCCCAACGCATCATAGTGGACTTAAAGGACAAGATCGCCACTTCGGGCGTGGAGACGGTGAACAGTGAAATGTTTGCCAATCCGGGCAATACGGAAATTCATGACGAGGCTGTCGCCGCACTCACCATGCTGGGATTCGCACAAGCCGCATCACAAAAGGTAGTGGCTGCCATACTGAAAGAGGAGCCTGCCGCCCCGGTAGAAAAAGTGATCAAGCTGGCCTTGAAGCGATTGTAAGGGCCGTACATGAAACAAGGAACACGGACAATGCGGACTTTGGGGAGGTTCTCTTCAGGATCCGCATTGTTTGTGTTCCCATCCACATCACTTCTCTTCCTCCTGTTCCTGCATTTTGCGGGTTACAAACTCTATTTTCAAGTTCGCTTCTTTCTTATCTTTACGGATTTGTTCCATGCCGGACAGGATGCGCGCCAACTCCGTCAATTCTGCAATCGCCTTACGGTCATTGGGTTGCATAGCCGTTTTATAAGTACGATCTCCGATAAACTGAAGTTGGATATTCTTATCTTTGTTCGCTACAATAAAAGCGATAACGCCGCCGTCTTCCCCCATCTTGTAATCGGCCTTCTCGATTGCACGGCCCAAGTCAGTGGTTTCATAGCTGTCTTTCGAGGCGGGAGTTTCGGCAAAGGTATCCCCCACACTCACTTTCACCGCCGTGTGATGCAACGTGCCGCCAGCACAATAAATAGAGGTAAGGGACATTTCCCCCTGCTCGTTCACTTGCCCGCGCAAGAATGAACGGCCTATATTCTTTTCTACTGTCTGGGTGGGATAAAAATAGTTACCCACCTCCTGATATGCAGTATCTTTCTCAAGAACAAAATTACCCTTGACGGAATCCAGCTGAGCTTGTTTCACCACCATCATGCTATCCAGGTAAATCAGACTTTTCCGCTGTTCTTTCAAATCCACCTGCTGCATCAGCTTGACTCCCTGTTTTCTGGCTTCAAACGCTTTCGGATAAAGGATGCGGATACTGTCTATCTGCAATTTGGCCTCATTAAAGTTCTCTTTTTCTAAAGCCGCTTCGGCCTTACGCAAATTTTCTTGCGCTTTCTTCTCGCCGCCATCATCACAACCGGCCAGCAACAAGGCAAATAATGCTACTAATCCTATCTTTTTCATGTACTTGATCGTTTTATATGCAGGCAAAAATACAATTTAATTGCGTGATTTCTCCTTATCCTGCGCAAAAAATCGTAAATTTGCCCCTCTTTAAGATGAATATGGAACTAAAAGAACACTTTAATAATAAGATATTCAAGTTAATCTCCGAAACGGCAGACGAACTGGGATTGGAATGTTACGTTGTAGGAGGTTATGTACGAGATATATTCCTGAAGCGTCCCTCGAAGGATATAGATGTAGTCGTAGTAGGGAGCGGAATTGAAATGGCACAGGCCTTCGGCAGGAAGCTGGGACGTGGGGCACACGTTTCTGTTTTTAAAAACTTCGGTACGGCACAAGTTAAATACCATGACACGGAAGTGGAATTTGTCGGTGCCCGTAAAGAGTCGTACAGCCATGACAGCCGCAAGCCTGTAGTAGAGGACGGCACCTTGGAGGATGACCAAAACCGGCGCGATTTCACGATCAATGCCATGGCAGTGTGCCTGAACAAAGCACGTTTCGGTGAACTGGTAGATCCTTTTAACGGGCTGGACGATTTGAAAGAGAGAACTATCCGTACACCGCTGGACCCGGACATCACTTTCAGTGACGATCCGCTCCGCATGATGCGTTGTGTCCGGTTTGCCACACAACTGAACTTCTATATTGACGACACCACTTTCGAAGCACTGTCACGCAACAAGGAACGCATTCATATTATCTCCAAAGAGCGCATCGCCGACGAGTTGAACAAGATCCTGCTCGCCCCCATACCGTCCAAAGGCTTTATAGAACTGGACCGCTGCGGACTGCTGCCTTTGATTTTCCCCGAACTGGTGGCGCTGCAAGGAGTGGAAACCCGGAACGGGCGTGCCCATAAAGACAACTTCTATCATACCCTGGAAGTTGTGGACAATATTTCCAAACATACCGACAACCTATGGCTGCGTTGGGCTACGCTGTTGCATGATATAGGCAAGCCACGTACCAAACGCTGGGAGCCACGTATAGGATGGACTTTCCATAATCATAACTTTATCGGTGAGAAAATGGTTCCGGATCTCTTCCGCAAGATGAAACTGCCCATGAATGAGAAGATGAAATATGTCCAAAAGTTGGTCAGCCTGCACATGCGCCCCATTGTTATCGCAGATGATGTAGTAACCGATTCCGCCGTGCGACGTCTGCTTTTTGAAGCCGGAGATGATATTGACGACTTGATGATGCTGTGCGAAGCGGACATCACTTCAAAAAATGAAGCACGAAAACAAAAATTCCTGGATAACTTCAAACTGGTACGCCAGAAGCTGAAAGACCTGGAAGAAAAAGACCGGATACGCAATTTCCAACCTCCGGTAGACGGAGAAGAAATTATGCGGATATTCGACCTGCAGCCCTGCCGTGAAATAGGCAGTCTGAAAAGTTCTATCAAGGATGCCATACTGGATGGAATCATCCCTAATGAGCATGATGCTGCTTTAGAACACATGTTGAAGAAAGCAAAAAGCATGGGATTAACTCCAAAAAACTTATAAGAAATTGACCATACACTATACCAAAGGAGAAGAGTGGGCCAATACCCTGTCACATGGCGTTGGTATCCTGATAGGTATCGCCGGCGGCGGTTATCTGTTGCTTACTGCCATGAAAAGTGGCAATCCGTGGGCAACAGGCGGCATGTGGCTCTACCTATTCGGTATGCTGTCTTCCTATATCAGCTCCACCTGGTATCATGCCAGCAAACCATCTCCTCACCGCGAAGTGTTGCGCAAATTCGATCATGCTTCGATTTATCTGCATATCGCAGGCAGCTATTCCCCCATCATGCTGATAGCCTTGCGGGAAGCAGATTATTGGGGATGGGGAATTCTTAGTTTCGTATGGCTATGCGCCCTCGCCGGGATCATTCTATGTTTTTGTAACCTGAAAGAACATAGCAACCTGGAAACAATTTGCTATATAGCCATGGGATGCAGCATTTTTGTAGGTTTCAAGCCGCTCTGCCAACATGTGCCTCCCGCTTTTATTTATTGGTTAATCGGTGAAGGAGTGTCTTACATCACCGGAGCTGTTTTTTATTCCTTCCCCAAATTGCCCTATATGCACTCTGTTTTCCATCTGTTCGTATTAGGAGGAACGGTCTGCCACATGATGGCATTGTGGTACATTTTATAACCTTCCCATCTTCAATAAGTTATCCGTTTTGGAAAACTTTTATCCATTTTTTAAATAGAAAGTTTCCCAAAATGTTATACCTTTGCAGCTGTCCGACAAGGTGAAGTTAACCACTTCCAAGAGGGAATGCCGTGAAAATCAGCAACAGTACCCGCTGCTGTAATTCTCGTAGAGCTGAAACAATATGCCACTACAAAACCATTTGCGGGAAGGCGTTTTAAGGGAGAGATAAGTCAGAAAACCTGCCTGGAAGGACAGCCAAGTTTTTTAAATTAACAATTAATTTTTCAAACAATGAATTACGCTGAGATTTGTATTATTAAGCGTGATGGAAAGCGGGAAGACTTTTCCATCAGTAAAATTAAAAATGCAATCGGCAAGGCATTCCATGCCTCCGGAATTGACAATGAAGACAAACTGATTGCTGAAATTACCATGCGGGTTATCAGCAATTTCGTATCTCCAACCATCAGTGTGGAAGAGATTCAGGATCTGGTAGAAAAGGAACTGATGAAAGTACGTCCCGAAGTGGCCAAGAAATATATTATTTATCGCGAATGGCGGAATACGGAACGCGACCGTAAAACGCAAATGAAGCACATCATGGACGGCATTGTAGCCATCGACAAAAATGATGTCAACCTGAGCAATGCCAACATGTCCAGCCATACTCCCGCCGGACAGATGATGACTTTTGCCTCGGAAGTTACTAAAGATTATACCTATAAATACCTGTTGCCTAAAAAATATGCCGAAGCACATCAGTTGGGCGACATACATATACATGATTTGGATTACTATCCCACCAAGACTACCACTTGTATCCAATATGACCTGGATGACTTGTTCGAACGCGGCTTCCGCACTAAAAACGGAAGTATCCGTACTCCACAGTCCATTCAAAGTTATGCCACTCTGGCCACCATCATATTCCAGACAAACCAGAACGAGCAACACGGCGGACAGGCTATTCCCGCCTTCGACTTCTTTATGGCGGAAGGGGTACGGAAGACATTTCGCAAACATCTGAAAACTTTAACCGAGTTTTATATAGAAGTAGAGGGAAAAGAACCCGGAACAGAGGCTCTCAAGAAAATTGAAGAGAAAGCATACGCCATGACACGCAAAGATACACATCAGGCCATGGAAGGATTCATCCACAACCTGAACACCATGCATTCGCGAGGGGGAAATCAAGTCGTGTTCAGTTCCATCAATTATGGAACAGACACTTCTCCCGAAGGCCGCATGGTCATAGAGGAACTGCTGAAAGCTACCATCGAAGGCCTGGGTACCCGTGGCGAAGTACCGGTCTTCCCCATACAGATATTCAAGGTTAAAGACGGAGTATCTTATTCCGAAGAGGACTATAAGAAAGCCATGGAAAACTTCGAAGCGGCACTGGAAGGCAAAATGGAATTCCAAGCTCCCAATTTCGACTTGTTTCTGAAAGCCTGCCGTACCACCGCAAAAGCCTTGTTCCCTAATTTTATGTTTTTGGATACTCCTTATAACAAAAATGAGAAATGGGATATCAAGGACCCTAAACGTTACCGCTATGAACTGGCAACTATGGGATGCCGTACCCGCGTATACGAAAATATAGCAGGTGAAAAAAGTTCATTAGGACGTGGCAACCTGTCATTCACCACCATGAATATGCCCCGGCTGGCCATCGAAGCACGCATCAAGGCAGAAAGTCTGGAAGAGTCAGGCAAGAAAGAGGCCATAGAAAGAAAAGCAAAAGAAATATTCATGGAAAGTGTACATGCTTTGTCCGAACTGATTGCCGAACAATTGTATGCACGCTACCAGTATCAACGTACAGCCCTGGCACGCCAGTTCCCGTTCATGATGGGGAATGATGTGTGGAAAGGCGGAGGAAAACTTTCGCCCAACGACCAGGTGGGGGATGTATTGCGTCAAGGCACATTAGGGATAGGCTTTATCGGCGGACACAATGCCATGATGGCTCTTTATGGAGAAGGTCACGCACATAGCCAGAAAGCATGGGATACATTATTCGAAGCCGTTACGGAAATGAATAAAGTGGCAGATGAATACAAACAGAAATATCAGTTGAATTTCTCCGTACTTGCCACTCCTGCCGAAGGACTTTCCGGACGCTTCACCCGTATGGACCGCCGCAAATACGGCATCATTCCCGGCGTGACGGACAATGACTATTATGTAAACTCTTTCCACGTAGATGTAAAAGAGCCCATCACCATCACCGAGAAGATAAAACGGGAAGCTCCTTTCCACGCCATTACCCGCGGAGGGCATATCACTTACGTGGAACTGGACGGAGAAGCTCAGAAAAATGTAAAAGCCATAGCCAAGATTGTAAAAGTAATGCATGACGAAGGCATTGGATACGGTTCCATCAACCATCCTGTTGATACTTGTCAGGCTTGCGGTTACAAAGGAGTCATTTACGACAAGTGCCCTGTTTGCCAGAGCGAGAATATAATGCGAATGCGTCGCATTACCGGGTATTTGACAGGCGACCTCAGCACTTGGAATTCAGCCAAGCGTGCTGAAGAACGTGACCGGGTAAAGCATGGATAATCAGCATGAACTTGTTATTTACCTATCCTGAAACAATAGT
This sequence comes from uncultured Bacteroides sp., assembly GCA_947574505.1. Lineage (GTDB taxonomy): Bacteria > Bacteroidota > Bacteroidia > Bacteroidales > Bacteroidaceae > Phocaeicola. Next base: position 24,500 of record CANPJW010000014.1, read on the forward strand.
CGACGGTGAAGGCATCCGCTATTCCATCTATCTGGCCGGATGCCGTCACCATTGTCGCGGTTGCCAGAATCCCGAATCCTGGAATCCATCGGCAGGCACTCCGCTCACACCGGAAAAAATAGAAAAAATGATCTGCGAAATAAATGCCAATCCATTATTGGACGGAATCACCTTTTCCGGTGGAGATCCACTTTATCATCCCCAAGAATTCCTGGCTCTGGTCAAACAGATCAAAGAAGCTACCGGACAAAACATCTGGTGTTATACTGGATATACATTTGAACAGATACAAAACGATGAAATGTTAAAACCGATACTGGATTATGTGGATGTTATAGTAGACGGACGATTTGAGCCGGATTTGTACTCTCCTTACTTGGAATTTCGGGGCAGCAGTAATCAACGCATCATCCGTGTGCGATAACGCTAAAAGAAATAAAAAAGGGGTGTTTTCTTGATATATATCATGAATTCACCCTTTTTTATGTTTTTCAGCATATATTTACTTGCTAATTTCAAGAAAAGCCGTACCTTTGCAATGTGGTTGTGAAACCAAATATTAAGTTAATAAAGAAAAGAACAAAATTAGGTATTAAGTATTAAGGTAAAGATTTTAATTTAAGGTATTAGATTTAGGTAAAGAAAGATTGATTTAGAAAGGTATTAGTAGTAAGATTTAAGGTAATTAGAAAAAGAAAGTTTTCAGGAGATTAGTTTTATAGGTATTAAAAGAGTTGTTTTTTTTAGGTACAAGAGAGAGAGGATAACACAACTGAGACGAGAAAGATGAAAAGAACCCCATAATGGAGGGGGGTTCTTCAGGATGTGAGCGGGTTTGATAAAAACTTTCGCTCTTTTTTTATGTCTTTTTTTCACCACGGGAGAGAAACAATATAAAAAACGCAGATTTCCGCAAAGACGATTGATTCAATCTTTGCGGAAATCCGTGCCTATCGGCATTGTTATAAAAATGCCGTGTCCTTTTCTGTCATGCAGACCTAGAACAAGAATCGCATGATATCATTAAAGTTCGCCCAAATGAGCAAGGCAAACAGTAAAAACATACCTACCATCTGTGCATATTCCATAAACTTGTCACTCGGCTTACGGCGGGCAATGATTTCATAAAGCAGGAATAATACATGTCCGCCATCCAATGCCGGAATAGGCAGAATATTCATAAACGCAAGAATGATTGACAGAAAAGCAGTCATTTCCCAAAAACGATGCCAATCCCATACTTTCGGAAAAATACTTCCTATCGTTCCAAAACCACCTACGCTCTTGGCTCCTTCCTTAGTGAACACATATTTCATATCGTTCACATATCCCTTCAACGTATTTACCCCCAATTGCACCCCGGCAGGAAAAGATTCAAAGAAACCAAATTCACGGGTTGTTTCTTTATAATCAGCCAATGAAGAGAATGTTGCACCCACTCTAAACAAAGAGTCTGTACGCACCGTCACGGTGTCACGCAGTCCGTTACGCGAATATACCATTTGTAGAGAAGCATCTTTATCTCCTGTAGCTTCCGCATCAGCCTGCATATTATCCAGTTTTTCCACCAATGCATTCCATGAGTTCAACCTCTCGCCATTGACCGCGACCAGACTATCTCCCTTCTGTATACCGGCCTTATCCAAGCCACCGCCCGGTATCACCGAGTCAACGACATTAGGAACTAACGCCGTAACAAACATCGGATCATCCTTTGCTATATCCAACAAGCTGATCTCAGGCATATATACTTCGGCTTCCTTTCCGTCGCGCAATACAGTCACTGTACGTGCCTCAGCAATATCACGAAGCATATCCACCCCGAAACGCTCCAATGGTTTTTCATCTGCACGAAGAAGAATATCACCGTCACGGAAACCTATTTCCCGGGCACGCTCATTAAATTTCATACCATGAGTCATGTCTTGCAGCGATACAAAAGAATCTCCCCAATGGAATAAAATCATGGAATAGATGAAGATAGCCAGCAAGAAATTCATCAAGACACCACCCACCATGATAAGCAGACGCTGCCAAGCCGGTTTTGAACGAAATTCCCATGGCTTAGCAGGCTGTTTCATCTGCTCGGTATCCATAGACTCGTCTATCATACCCGAAATTTTCACATATCCCCCCAAAGGCACCCAGCCAATACCATATTCCGTATCACTGTTCTTCGGTTTGAATTTGAACAAAGAAAACCACGGATCAAAAAATATGTAGAACTTCTCTACTCTTACTTTAAAAAGACGTGAAAAAAGAAAATGTCCTCCCTCATGAATAATGACCAATAATGAAAGGCTCATTATCAATTGAAGAGCACGAATCAAAAATGTTTCCATCTAACTATTTACTATTTTATAATTTATAATTAACATAATTCTCTGCCAACTACCATTTAAGATGACAAAAGGGACAACGCTACCCGACGCGCCTCAGCATCAGTATCCACATAGTCTTCATAAGTCGGTTCCTTGATATAAGCAACTTTACCCATAGTCTGTTCTATGACATCACTCATACCCAGGAAAGATATTTTGTCTTTCAGGAAAGCATCCACCACCACTTCATTAGCTGCATTCACTATACAGGGCATATTTCCGGCCCGATACAAAGCCTCGTATGCCAATGCCAAATTACGAAAACGTTTGGTATCAGGCTGTTCAAAAGTCAGGTCTGTTATACGGGCAAAATCCAACCGCTCGAAAGAAGATTTCACGCGCTCCGGATACGAAAAAGCATATTGAATAGGCAAACGCATATCGGGCATGCCCAACTGTGCTTTCACGGCCCCATCCTCAAACTGCACCATAGAATGAATGACAGATTGTGGATGAACTACCACTTCAATTTGCTCCGGACGCATTCCGAATAACCATTTAGCCTCAATCACTTCAAACCCTTTGTTCATCATGGAAGCCGAATCAATGGTTATCTTCGCTCCCATCTCCCAATTGGGATGCTTCAAAGCTTGTGCTTTGGTCACTGTTTGCAACTGCTCCATGGTATAAGTGCGGAACGGCCCTCCTGAAGCTGTCAAGATCACTTTCTCCAACCGGTTATTTATTTCCAGACACTGGAAGATAGCCGAATGCTCCGAATCCACGGGAAGTACAGGTATATGGTACTGATTTGCCAGTGCATTAATCAACTCCCCGGCTACAACCAGTGTTTCTTTATTAGCCAAAGCAATAGCTTTACCTGCCTTTATCGCATTTATAGTAGGACGCAATCCGGCATACCCTACCATAGAAGCCAGTACAATGTCAATAGGTTGTGATTCCACAATTTGAGAAAGCGCATCCGCTCCTGCATATACTTTGACAGGCAGATCACTCAGCGCCTCTTTCAATTGAAGGTATTTTTCCTCATTGGCTATCACTACCGCCTCGGGCATGAACTTACGGGCTTGTTCTACCAATAAATCGACCCTGTTATTGGCTGTCAACGCATAGACCTCATATAAATCTGGATGTTCCTCTATTACCTGTAAAGCTTGTGTACCGATAGAGCCGGTAGAACCTAATATCGCTATTTGTTTTTTCATAATGTTGTTAAAATACAATGTATTTTGAGGGATCAATCGCACGTCCCTTATGCCATAATTCGAAATGCAGATGCGGTCCGGTAGTTTTTTCACCGGTATTTCCTACCAATGCAATAGCTTCACCACCTTTCACCGGATCTCCTTCTTTCTTTAATAACGAACCACAATGTTTATACACCGACACAAAATCCTGTCCATGCTGTATCTGAATAACATAACCGGTTTCTGCCGTATAAGTAGACAAAATCACTGTCCCATCCAATGTTGCCAACACACTTTCATTTGGATTAGCGGCAATGTCCACACCGTAATGCCTGTTCTCCAAGTCAAAATTAGATGACATCATGCCCCGTGTAGGACGATAGAATATCAATCCGGAAGCGGCATTATTATCATCAACAGCCGTCAGATTATATCGTTCCGATTCTTCATATTGCTTGCGAAACTCTTCTTCCTGCCTAGTACGTTCCATCAAAGAATCAGAACGAAGAATGGTCAGAGAGTCGATAGATTGGACTGTATCAGCTTTTACTTTCCCGCTAAATATATCCTGAATGTTCATGATATACATATTCTGCCTCGTCACCACTTGTTGTAATGAATCGGCCCGCAAGGCATTGGTCACCACCTGCGCACGTACCTCACTGTTCATATATCCCGGCAAATAGTTACGTAAAGGAGTAAAAACAATGATAGTTGCCGAAATCAGGAAAATTACCGTTACGGCAGACAGCAATACAGACACACCATTGAGTTTGGAAACGTGCAGTCCCACAATCTCCTCCAACGTATTTTCATTGGTAATGGTCAGTTTATACTTAAACTTGAAATTATGCCAAAATGCTTTCCTTCCTTTTTTCTTCATTGTGCGCACCTTCTATATTTATATCAAGCCATCAGGTACTTCGACCGTCAGCAAACGCTTTTTCTTATCCAATTTGATGATAAATTCCTCGTGGGCAGGCAGCAAAAGTTCCTCGCCATCCTTCTCAATGGCAAAAAGGACATTCATCGTACTGTCATCCACCGCCACAATCTCGCCCAACTCACCATGATTCACATCTTCCACCTTAAAGCCAATAAAATAGTTCCAGGTAGGTATATCATCCGAATCTTCCTCCTCACCGACATATTTCTTCGGGAAATAGACCTCTACATTCGTAAACATACGGGCCTTTTCCGAGGTATCCACCCCTTCCAGTTTGACTAAAGCAGTGGTATCTGAACGAAAACGATACTCTTCAATAAAGAAAGGCACGAATATACCGTCTAACAAACAGACCAGATACTCACATTCCACACGGTCAAAAATATCATCCGTAAAAGTGAATGAGATTTCTCCTTTTACTCCATGCGGTTTGTTGAATATACCAATCTTGAAAACTTCATCTTTCTTAATCATGATTGATTTCTCTAAATTCTAGTAATACGTGCGCCAAGCGCATTCAAACGCTGGTCTATATTCTGATATCCCCGGTCTATCTGCTCTATATTGTGTATGCGGCTTATACCGTCGGCACTCATTGCCGCTATCAGCAAAGCGATACCGGCACGGATATCGGGTGAAATCATATTTCCGGCGCGAAGCTGGAAATTACGGTCATGCCCTATCACAACGGCACGATGAGGGTCACATAATATAATCTGTGCTCCCATATCTATGAGCTTGTCCACAAAGAACAGGCGGCTTTCAAACATCTTCTGATGAATCAGTACACTGCCTTTCGCCTGTGTAGCCACCACCAGTACCACACTGAGCAAGTCGGGAGTCAGCCCCGGCCAGGGAGCATCTGCTATGGTCATAATAGAGCCATCAATAAACGATTCGATCTGATAATGTTCCTGCTCGGGGATAAACAGATCATCTCCCCGCTGTTCCACTCTGATACCTAAACGACGGAAACTTTCTGGAATAATGCCCAAATTTTCATGCGATACATTCTTAATGGTAAGCTCACTTCCTGTCATAGCTGCCATTCCGATAAAACTACCTACTTCAATCATATCAGGCAACACCCGATGCGTACAGCCATGCAGACTTTCCACTCCTTCAATAGTCAGCAAATTAGATGCAATACCGGAAATCTTCGCCCCCATGCGGTTCAACATACGACAAAGTTGTTGCAGATAAGGTTCACAAGCTGCGTTGTAAATGGTCGTTTTGCCCTTCGCCAGGACAGAAGCCATCACAATATTAGCCGTACCGGTAACCGAAGCTTCATCCAGCAACATATAAGTACCTTCCAAATGCTCTGCGCAAATACTGAAAACACTTCGTTCCTCATCATAATTAAAACAGGCTCCCAGTTTCTGAATACCGATAAAGTGAGTGTCCAAACGCCGGCGGCCAATCTTGTCACCGCCCGGTTTTGAAATCAAAGCCTTTCCAAAACGGGCAACCAACGGACCAACCAACATGACTGATCCACGCAGACTGGAACATTTCTTTAAGAATTCATCACTCTCCAAGTAGTTCAAATCCACAGTGTCAGCCTTAAATGTATACGAATCAATCCCTGTTTTTGATACCTTGACACCCATATCACGTAACAACTGAATCAGATTGTTCACATCCAGAATGTCCGGAATATTAGTTACGGTCACTTCTTCCGAGGTCAGCAGAGTGGCACAAAGAATCTGTAACACTTCATTTTTAGCACCTTGCGGGTGTATTTCGCCGTGCAATTTATGTCCTCCTTCAATTACAAACGAAGCCATGGTATCATTTTTTAGGAATTAATATTTCTTTCTTTGGTTGTTGTTTTGTTGCGGTCTGCGCTGATTGTTGTTCTGTTGCGGCCTGCGTGGAACATAAACACGTTGCTGTTCATTCAAATGCAGGTCTTCAGGGGTCAGATTAATCATTCCCTTAGAGTAATCGCGAAGATCATCCAAGATTTTCTGATCCTCCACCCCGTCTTTGTTCCAGTTCAGGAAACATTTCTTCATGTGGTTTGCAATCAGGCTGATCAGCTGCTTCTTCTCCTCACCTTCCGGATAGTCCACTGCCTTTTTAATCATGTTCTCCAAAATACGTCCATAATGACGGTAACGGATTCCATTATGCGGATAAGGCAACATATCGGGTTTCACCTCCAGGCTTTCTTTCTTCACAATTTCATACGGATAATCGATATCCAGCTTGAAATCGGCCATAATAGCCAAATGATCCCATAATTTATGTTTGAAATCGGGCACATCCCGCAAATGCGGAAACATACCGCCCATAATGTTGATAATCGTATTCGCACAACGTTGGCGCTCAGCTCTGTCCTCGATGGTCAAGGCGTGGTCTACCATGTTCTGCACACTTCTGCCATATTCAGGAAGGGGTAAAGTTCGTTGTTGAGTATTATACTCCATATATATTTAAAATTTATGATTTATGCACTGATTTGTTCATCGGCTGTTACAAAAGCTTTTTGGGTTTGGAAGCTACAAACTCTTTCAAATAGAAAGGCTCAAAATAAGCCACATCCTTAAAGTTCTGCCTTACCATTTCCTTTTCTGCCAATGGGAACATCCATTTACCTAACGGACGGATGTCATCAATAAAATGAGCATTGGGATGAGTAATCTGCCCACGGCATTTGGCTGCACCGTTACCAAAAAAATAGACCGGATGTTCATTCAGGAACTCCAAATAGGAATGCTCATCAACAATATCGGCGGCTATTTCCCTTTTCACGCCCAATGCGCGATCATAAACAGCTGCATAGACTTCCATGCGACGTGCGTCTATCATAGGACAGAGCAAGGCATCCTCAGGCAAATCATGATGTAACAACACCGGCACACACAACACCTCCAATGTCGGCAGACCGATAAGTGGCAAATTACGTCCATAGCAAATACCCTTCGCCATAGAAACACCAATACGCAGCCCTGTGTACGAGCCGGGCCCGCAACTCACAGCCACTGCATCCAACGGCATACCATGACTGTCGACAAAAGATAAAGCCTCATCTACAAATACGCCCAGCTGCACGGCGTGTGAAGGTCCTTTCAAATCCTCTTTGGAGAACACCGCCAATCCATCCTCACTGACGGCAACAGAGCAGGCCTCTGTTGAAGTTTCAATATGCAAAATACACGACATAATGCTCTACTTATATAATATAATCTGCAAATATACACTTTTATTTATACTTCATTTCCATAAAAAGATTACTTTTGCAAAAAAACATATTAGTTATGATACAGTCAATGACCGGATACGGTAAAGCAACCGCTATATTCGGAGAAAAAAAAATTAACGTAGAGATCAAGTCTTTAAATAGTAAAGCAATGGACTTGTCTACACGGATCGCTCCTTTATACCGTGAAAAAGAAATGGAAATCCGCAATATGATTTCCAAATCATTGGAACGCGGTAAAGTTGATTTCAGCCTGTGGATAGAGAAAGACGTTTCGGATACAGCCACTCCCATTAACGCCGCCCTTGTAGAAAACTACTACAATCAGATAAAATCTATTTCCGAAATGACCCATATACCAATGCCCGAAGATTGGTTTGCAACCCTTCTACGAATGCCTGACGTACTGACCAAAGCCGATGTACAAGAACTTTCGGAAGACGAATGGGAGGTAGTCCGCCGGGTAGTGGAAGAGGCCATCAACCATTTGGTAGATTTCCGCAAACAGGAAGGAACCGCCTTGGAAAAGAAATTCAACGAAAAGATTGACAACATCGAGCGTTTGTTAAAGTCCATCGAACCCTACGAAACAGAGCGTGTAGCCAAGATACGTGAACGCATTACAGATGCTTTGGAAAAGACCATCAGTGTGGATTATGATAAAAACCGCCTGGAGCAAGAATTGATTTATTACATTGAAAAATTAGATATTAACGAAGAGAAACAACGACTGAGCAATCACTTGAGATATTTCCGTGAAACCATGGCAGGCGGTCATGGACAAGGAAAAAAACTTGGTTTCATAGCACAGGAAATGGGACGCGAAATCAATACGACTGGCAGCAAATCCAATCATGCCGAAATGCAAAACATCGTAGTGCAGATGAAGGACGAACTGGAACAAATCAAAGAACAGGTGTTAAATGTAATGTAACCGGTTCACATACCGGACACCATTCTCATAAGCAAAGAATCAAGATATGGCAACAGGAAAACTTATCATTTTTTCAGCCCCCTCGGGTTCAGGCAAATCAACCATTATCAACTATCTGTTGACACAAAACCTGAACCTGTCTTTCTCTATTTCTGCCACCAGCCGCCCTCCTCGCGGAAAAGAACGGCATGGTGTGGAATATTTCTTCCTATCTCCTGAGGAATTCAGACAACGCATTGCCAATAATGAGTTTCTGGAATACGAAGAAGTATACGAAAACCGTTTCTACGGAACCTTGAAAGCACAAGTGGAAAAACAATTGGAAGCCGGACAAAATGTGATTTTTGACGTAGATGTGGTAGGCGGATGTAATATCAAAAAATATTATGGCAGCCGCGCATTGTCTGTTTTCATTCAACCACCCAGTGTAGAAGAACTCCGTAAACGCCTGCAAGGCCGTGGTACTGATGCCCCCGAAGTGATTGAAAGCCGAATCGCAAAAGCAGAATTCGAATTGGGGTTCGCCGATAAATTCGATACCGTGATAGTAAATGACGATTTGGAGAAGGCAAAGGCGGAAGCACTGAAAGTTATTAGAAACTTTATTGAACAATAAGACGATGATCAAAGATCCGAAAAAACTGGCCCAAAGAATGTCGATACTTTGTATCCTCATTGGTTTTATAGCTTTGGCTGTAGGCATCATTGCAATGGCAATGGAGCAATACATTATTGCCATAGCAATGGGTATTGTCACTGTAGGACAAGTATGGAATTACAATAAATGGAAAAGAGTAAGATAAAGACTGGTATTTTCGGCGGCTCATTCAATCCTATCCACATGGGCCATCTGGCACTTGCCAATTATTTATGTGAATATAATGGACTGGATGAAATATGGTTTCTCGTCTCTCCTCACAATCCATTAAAGCAACAAACGGATTTATGGGATGATAATCTGCGATTGGAACTGGTAAAACTGGCCATTGCGGATTATCCCAAATTCCGGGCTTCCGACTTCGAATTCCACCTGCCTCGTCCTTCCTATACTATACACACATTGGATGCTTTACACAAAGCCTATCCCAACCGGGAATTCACCCTTATCATTGGGGCGGACAACTGGCTTCTATTCCCCCGTTGGTACAAAGCAGAGGAGATTTTAAAGAATCATCATGTAATGATCTATCCCCGTCCGAATTTCACTATTGATCCAACAACCCTTCCTCCTTCCGTGCAATTAGCCGATACTCCGTTATTGGAAGTCAGTTCTACTTTTATCAGACAGGCACTGGCGGAAGGACGAGATATACGATATTTCCTGCATCCGGCAGTATATGAACGACTGAAAAAATAAAAATCCCCGGGAGGATACAATCCAAATTCCCCGGGGAAAAACACATCAATTATTTAATCTAAAATTCAAAGGACGCACTCCATTAACGCTTTGCCAGCAGTACCTTACTATTTATCAATCCGTCCAACTCCCAGCCTGTCGTATCCTTTTTATATGAGTGCCACGCCAAAAACTTCCCAGCTTCATCTAACGTATATACATATTTCTGCGTAGGGACAAACGCTTTTTTATTTTTATTCCACAAAGAATAATCAATATGCGCTTCTGTGTCTGTGTACGTAACTTCCATACAATAATAATTTATCCAATCCGTGCCATTCCATTTCATACTTTTCTTCTCTATGATTTGTCCCTTATCGTTGTATCTGAACTCAAAACGATACTCCGGAGTCAGGAAAGTACCTTCCTGTTCATAAACGACCTTAGCCGACACCCGACCATTTTCCACCTCTTCATTTGTAATCTTCACAGGCTTGGCCGCATTCAATGTTAATACACTTGTCATTGCAAAAAGAACTGCCATCATGGCTTTAGTGAGCATTGTAGTTTTCATAATGTCTTATTTTTAATGTTTATAATTCGTGTTTATTTGTGTCTTTATTTATAAGACGCAAATGACTCTCAAAACGTTGCAACATGATCCGTTTTTTTTCTTGAGTCGCTTCACTTTATAAAGTGCAAAGTACATGCCATGGAATTAATCCACTAAGTATCAACAAGTAAACATAAAAAAGGGTGTCCGATTATGGACACCCTGTACATTATTAACGGACAAACAGTCTATTCTTTCTGCTTTTCAACACGATGCAAGACTACCAGAACAACTTCGCTGGGAGTAAATAAACGGACGTCAACGCGCGAAGTACCCAATCCATTGGTTATAATAATCGGAGTACCTTTGCTATTCTCTTTCCAACCAGTCAGAAAACGGTTTCCATAAATAGAGTGCTTTACCGGAGAATATTTTTTAAACAAGCTCACCTGCCCACCATGAGTATGCCCCGCTAACACCAAATTGGCATTCGACACATCGGTATCTTCTGCATAATCGGGAGTATGCGTGAGCAATATAATAAAATCATCCGCCGGAAAATGCTGGGATGGAGAGTCACCATTCTTTTTTAAATCAAACGGATTGCGTACACCGCTCACTATAATATACTGACCATCTTTCATCAGCTTATAGCTTTTATGTTCCATCAACCGCACATGATTCTTTTGCATGGCCTCCACCACTTCGGAATAACAATAGCCATAATCATGATTTCCCATCACAGCAAATGTTCCGTAAGGCGTATAAACTCTGCTCAAGGCGGTGAACAAAGTATCCAGATTTCCACCTTTCTTGCCACGATAATCTCCACCCAACAGCAAGACATCGGCATGCATTGACTTTAATGCCCGCACCGCGCTGTTCAATTCACTCCTCTTAAAGCGACTCTCATAATGAAAATCCGAAGCAAACCCTATCCGAAAACCGTCAAAAGCGGGTGGAATATCATAACTATAAAAATCATATTGCTTCACACGCCCTACCCCCGGAAACTCGGACAAAGTAGCTGTGGCGCAAGAAGACAAAAGAATAACCGCTAAAAGCAAAAAAAGAAACTGTTTCTTCATAATCCTTTCTATTTGGAGACAAAGATACAGAATTAATTGTTTTATCTTTGCACAACCTTAATTATAAATAGAAATGGAAATTGTTCAAGTTAACTCAATAAAAGCATGGCTTCTAGCCGCCCGCCCTAAAACATTGGCAGGAGCCGCCACTCCGGTTTTACTGGGATGTGCCTTGGCCTATGCAGACAGCTGCTTCCAAATGACACCAGCATTGCTTTGCTTTGCCTTCGCTTTTCTGATGCAGATAGACGCCAACTTCATTAATGATTACTTTGATTACCTGAAAGGCAGTGACCGTGAAGACCGTTTGGGTCCTGAACGTGCCTGCGCGCAAGGATGGATCACACTGAACGCCATGAGAAAGGGAATCGCCCTGACCACAGCAACAGCTTGTTTAGCAGGGTTATGCCTATTAGCTTATGGAGGGATTGAAATGATTCCAGTAGGAATTTTATGTGTTTTATTCGCTTTTCTTTATACAGCAGGACCTTATCCGCTAGCTTATCACGGATGGGGAGACATACTTGTCATTGTCTTTTTCGGATTTGTACCGGTAGGCTGCACTTACTATGTGATGTGCCGTGACTGGACTTGGAATGTGACACTCGCCTCTCTAGCTTGCGGACTGATTATAGATACCTTGTTGATGGTGAATAATTACCGTGACCGCGATCAGGATGCAAAAAGCGGAAAGAAAACAATCGTAGTACGCTGGGGAGCCAATGCAGGGCAACAATTATACTTATTTTTGGGATTGGCTGCCGCATGGCTTTGTTTATTGTTTATCCCGACCGGGCACATTTGGGCTGCATTATTACCCCAAATTTATCTGTTACCTCACTTCATGGCATGGCAAAGAATGGTAAAAATCAACAGGGGAAAAGAATTAAACAGCATATTGGGAGAAACCTCCCGCAATATGCTGCTATTCGGCGTATTACTAGCATTCGGCCTTATCCTATAATCTTCCAGCAAGATCTTGCCAGAAGATATTTCCCAATAAAGCGCAACAAATCATTCCGCTTTCTCTATCAATACAGTGGCATAAGCGGAAATGCCCTCCTCCCTGCCCGTAAATCCCAGTTTCTCTGTAGTGGTAGCCTTTACGGAAACATCATCCACATCAATCCTCATCAAATGAGCAAGTACCAACTGCATTTCCGGAATCCGCGCTTTCAATTTAGGACGTTCAGCACAAATCGTTGCGTCCACATTACCTACTTTATATCCTTTTGCAGCAATCAGGTCCACCGTTTCAGCCAATAAAATCTTGCTATCAATATTCTTGAATTCACCCGCAGTATCAGGAAAATGATAACCTATATCACGCATATTGGCAGCTCCCAGCAAAGCGTCACAAATGGCATGAATCAACACATCGGCATCCGAGTGTCCCAATAGCCCCAATTCATGTTCAAATTTTATTCCTCCAAGCCATAGTTCACGACCGGTTACCAGTTGGTGCACATCGAATCCAAATCCTACTCTTATTTTCATCTTACATAAAAATCTAATAATTTCTCACCTTCCAAATACCCCTGCAAATGCTGTCCTATGCCGACTGGCCCTACTCCCACAGGAGTCCCCGTATAGAGCAAATCTCCAATCTTTAATGTAAAAAACCGACTAACGTATGCAATTATCTCATCCACCTTAAACAACATATCCGCAGTGTTGCCTCTCTGCACTGTTTTTCCATCTATATCCAAATGAAAGTTTAAATTCTGTATATCCTTAAATCTGTCTACCGGCACAAAATCACCTATGGCAGCCGAGCTATCAAACCCTTTACACAGCTCCCAAGGCTTGCCTTCCTCCCGGAACCGCCGCTGAAGGTCACGTGCCGTAAAATCTATTCCTACCGTCACCGCATCATAATACCGACTGGCAAAACGCGGAGCAATATTCTTTCCCAAACGATTAATACGTACTACCAATTCTGTCTCATAATCCACCTGCTGAGAAAAATCAGGAATAAAAAACGGCTTGCTGTCTTTCAGCAGAGCCGAATCCGGTTTCATAAAAATAACCGGTTCTTCCGGTAATTTTTCATCAGCATGTAACTCGTGGCAATGTGCAACGTAGTTCATTCCTACGGCTATAATCTTCATATTATTATTCTTGAATTACATTTAATCTGTTAAACATTACAGCCAGATGAGCATAAAGTGATGTATTCTGCACCACAATATTTTCCGGTACACGAATACGGAACGGTGTAAAGTTCCAAACAGCCTTAATGCCACCCGCTATCATTTTATCTGTTATCTCCTGTGCTATATTAATAGGCACAGTCAATACCCCGATATTCACATCACAGGATTTCATTTTTATCTCAAATTCATCCGAATGATAAATAGGAATTCCATTTATTTCCTTCCCGACCAATCCGGGATTAATATCAAACGCACCTACTATCTCTAATCCAAAATGATGCAGCCCCGAGTCGCGCAATAAAGCACCTCCCAAACTACCGACACCAAACAAAAAAGCTTTATGCATTTTGGTAAATCCCAAGAAACGCTCCAGCACCTCTATCAACGCATCAATCTCATACCCCACACGTGTACGGCCGGATATATTTACATAAGAAAGATCTTTCGCTATTTGGGAAGCATCTACATTGATTTGCTTGGATATTTGGGTAGAAGACACGTACGTTTCTCCCTGTTCTTTCATCAGTTTCACATTCGAAAGATACCACGGAAGTCTGCGCAAAGTCGGCTCAGGCACTTTATCCGAGAATTTATGCATACGTATATCCATCTTTTTCTTTAGGTATTATCATTAGGTAATTTGCAAAAGTACACTTTTATTTGTTACATTGACGGATAGAGTATAAAAAAAGTCTTATCTTTGAGTATTCATTTAAGCAAAATTCACATGAAAAATAACGATTGGAAAGAACGTCTGAATGTGGTTTATTCCACAAATCCTGATTTCAAGTATGAAAGTGTTGAAGAGGAAGCGGTTGAGACATTAGATAAAAAACAACAGAAACTCCGTGTCAATATAGAAAAAAAAGGACGGGGTGGCAAAACCGTGACATTAATCAACGGGTTCATCGGAACAGAAAATGACCTGAAAGAGTTGGGTAAATTATTGAAAAGCAAATGTGGAGTAGGCGGTTCAGTAAAAGACGGGGAGATCCTTATCCAAGGAGAGTTCAAGCAACGGGTCATCGAGTTATTGAAAGCTGAAGGATATACCCAGACCAAATAACCGGAAAAAAGAAAGGGACTGTTGTCACACAGTCCCCCATTCTATAATTGCGGAAATCTTATTCAGCACGTAAAGTGAAACGTTTGAAAGCAACGATCTGCAATTCAGGATCAGCTTCCTTCAACACTTCTCTTACAGTCTTCTTACCATCCATGATATCCTCCTGGTTCAGCAAGCAAACTTCCTTCAAGAACTTACCCAGACGACCTTTAGCAATGTTTTCAATCATCTGTTGCGGCAAGTTGGCAGCTTTTTCAGCAGAAACAGTAGCAATGATTTCCTTAGCTTTGGCAATATCTTCGTCAGTAATCCAGCCCTTAGCCTTGTTACTTTCCATGTGCTCTTCGCTGTCTACATGTGCAGGGTTGATACCAGCCTTCTTCAAAGCAACTTCAACAGCCTTGTCTACTTGTTCTTTCTTAGTTTTATCAATAGCTACCTGTATTTCAGCTTCTTTTACAGATTCAGGAACACCGGCTTCATCAATTGCAATAGGATTCATAGCGGCAATCTGCATAGCAACTCCGTGAGCGGCAGCTTCAGCTTCCTTATTCATGGCAACAATAGTACAAAGCTGGTTATTTCCCTGGTGGTTATAAATAGAAGTATAAGCACCTTCAACCACATTGTAGCCATCCAATTCCATTTTTTCACCAGTGATACCGCTACGGTCTGTTACTGCATCCTGTACAGTACCGTTACCCATAGGCAAAGCCTTTACTTCTTCCAAAGTCTTGCATCTGTTGGCAACAGCAGCATCCAGAATAGCTTGAGTCAACGCTACGAAATCAGCATTTTTAGCAACGAAGTCGGTTTCGCATTTCAAAGCGATGATAG
This sequence comes from uncultured Bacteroides sp., assembly GCA_947574505.1. Classification (GTDB taxonomy): domain Bacteria; phylum Bacteroidota; class Bacteroidia; order Bacteroidales; family Bacteroidaceae; genus Phocaeicola. Next base: position 40,153 of record CANPJW010000014.1, read on the forward strand.
CAGCAAATTCGCCATCCTTTTTTGCCAGCACACAACCTTCAGATGCTTCACGGTCAGAACGTTTTGCAGCAACAGCCTGTCCTTTTTTACGGATAATTTCCATTGCTTTATCGATATCGCCGTTTGCTTCAGTCAAGGCGTTCTTGCAATCCATCATACCAGCTCCACTAATCTTACGAAGCTTGGTTATTTCAGCCATAGTTACAGCCATAATATTCCTTTATTTTTTAATTGTTAGTAATATCTTTAAAACAGAATTGAGAATTGAAAATTGAGAATTGAGAATCAACAGCATAATCTGCCCCTTCCCCAATTTTCAATTCTCAACTCTCAATTTATACTATTAAGCTTCTTCGTCTTCTTTCAAGAAAGCGGCAGCCTTAGCAGCATTGATAGCTTCTTCTTCGGCTTTATCCATACGAGCCTTGGTATTTTTCTTCTTACCAGCACCCTTAGGAGCATTTTCACCGGCAGCTTCCATATCTACTTTTTCAGCTTTTCTTTCTTCCAAGCCTTCAGCGATAGCGCCACAACAAGCATCCAAGATCACTTCTACAGACTTAGTAGCGTCATCGTTTGCAGGAATCACGAAGTCTACGTTTGAAGGATCTGAATTTGTATCAACGATAGCAAATACAGGGATACCCAGACGGTTAGCTTCACGAACTGCAATGTTTTCTTTCAACACATCGATAACGAACAGTGCTGACGGCAAACGAGTCAAATCAGCGATAGAGCCTAAGTTCTTCTCCAATTTAGCACGCTGACGAGAGATTTGCAGAACTTCTCTCTTAGAAAGGTTTGAATAAGTACCATCGTTGGTCAACTTATCGATAGTAGCCATTTTCTTCACAGCCTTACGGATAGTCGGGAAGTTAGTCAACATACCACCCGGCCAACGCTCGATTACATAAGGCATATTTACAGAAGCAGCTTTCTCAGCTACTACTTGTTTAGCTTGTTTCTTAGTAGCAACAAACAGGACTTTCTTACCTGATTTTGCGATTTGTTTCAGTGCATCAGCAGCTTCATCTACTTTAGCAACTGTTTTATGGAGGTCAATGATATGGATACCATTGCGTTCCATGAAAATATAAGGAGCCATTGAGGGATTCCACTTTCTCTTAAGGTGTCCGAAGTGGCAACCGGCTTCCAATAATGTATCGAAATTAGTTCTAGACATTTTGTTATTCTTTAAATCGTTTACTTTCTTTTTTGTTTATCTCAACCAACCATCGGGTAGTCCGCTACCAAGTAGAGTCCCGCTGGTTTAGATACTAAACGCTTCTTAACCAGTTCCAAGTAAAACCGGATATTAACGTTTACTGAACTGGAATCTACGACGTGCTTTGGGCTGACCCGGTTTCTTACGTTCTACAGAACGAGAATCACGTGTCATGAAGCCTTCTGAACGAAGAGCTGTTTTATCTTCAGGGTTGATTTTAACCAGCGCACGGGCGATAGCCAGACGCAAAGCCTGTGACTGACCTGTAAAACCACCACCGTAAAGATTTACTTTGATATCATATTTTTCAGCAGCCTCCAGCTTGTTCAAAGGCTGTTTTACTACATACTGAAGAATAGTTGATGGAAAGTACTGTGCAAGGTCTCTCTTGTTAATAGTAATCTTTCCTGTACCTTCGCTTACGAACACGCGTGCTACGGCGCGTTTACGTCTGCCTAATGCATTTACTACTTCCATTCTTTATTATTTAAGTGAGTTTATATCAATTGATTTCGGAGTCTGAGCTTCATGTTTATGTTCACTACCAGCGTAAACATACAAATTGCCCAGCAACTGTGCTCCCAGACGATTTTTAGGAAGCATACCCTTTACTACTCTCTTCAACAGTTTTTCTTCACCGTTAGGTTTCTTCATCAACTGGGCAGGAGTCATTTCTCTCTGACCACCGGGATAACCTGTATAGCGCAAGTAAACCTTGTCGTTCCACTTGTTTCCGGTAAATTTCACTTTGTCTGCATTAATGATAATAACATTATCACCGCAGTCAGCATGAGGGGTAAAGTCTGGTTTGTACTTTCCTCTCAACAGTTTCGCAACTTTCGAACCGAGACGGCCTACGACCTGATCGGTTGCATCGACAACAACCCATTCTTTATGAGCTGTTTCTTTGTTTGCAGAAATGGTCTTGTAACTTAAAGTATCCACTCTTAAATTCTTTTTTAAATGTTAACTACTAAAAAACAATTCTTCCCAGCGTTTCTAACCGTTCCCGGACAAAGAACTATTAACACGCTAAGAATTAATTCTTTATAAACTTTTGATAATAATCGGCTTGCAAAGGTACGGCTTTTCTTTGAACTGACAAACAAATTAAGATATTTTTTCCTCCTGCTTTTTGCATACAAAAGGCTGATACAACCACATCTAGGCTTTGAATAACGGAGTAAAAACATAGGGAAGAAATTTTGATTCTTCCCTATACATATACAGTTATTCATATATTTTCAACGATTCCAGCCACTCTCCATCTCAGAGCAAGTACAAACAGCCACAGATGCCGCATTGTTTCCACCGGACTGACGAAGCTTTAAAAGTTCAGTTGCTGAGATCCGAACTACTTTTCCATCGGGACGACCATAACACAGTGTCCCTTCGCGCCGTGCAGTTTCCTCTATCAACCGCTGTTCCGCTAATTCTAAACCATAACGCAACTTCGCACTTAATTCCTTATATTCTTCTTCAGTTGACATAACTTCTGATTTTAGTAAAAAGTTCTTGATTATAGATATGGACCTCATCTCCCAAACGGAAGGCGTCCGCCACAATAACACGCGGTGTGCAGCTATTGTCCGCAAGCATCCAATAATCCACGCAAGGCATATAAATACGGAAAAAGTTTTCCAACCCCGAACGATAACGACGACGGATAATGGGAGCAGGTACATCATGCCCTCCGTTGGCAACACGCTGTTTCACTCGCTCTATAGCCAGTTCAGGCGAATTCAGCCAAAAATAAATAAGGCTGACACTATATCCTTGATTTTGTGCCTGCTGGATAAGATTGATATAAGAACGGGTAGACAATGTAGTTTCAACAGAAAAACTGACTCCGGCTGACAACAGTTCTCTGATGCGTTTCAGCATCAGTCGTCCCGCTTCGATTGCTACACTTGAGGGGTTAAAAGGAGAAAGTCCCTTGGCGATTTCATCGGCATTGACAAATTCACGGCACTCTAAAATTTCGGGTAATACCGTATACGAAGCAGTCGTTTTACCAGCTCCGTTACACCCCGCTATTATATAAAGTTTAGACATTAATCTCCTTTTCTATTTCTGTTATTGGCGACAAAGTTAACGATTATTTCCAATTTTTGTTCTCGAAAAGGCATAAAAGTGATGAAGAATAGCACATTTTTTGAAATTCTGTGCAAATTAAGAAGAGATTACAGGAATTTTACCGTATATTTAAGCAACCTGCAAACAGGTAACAGTTACTCACTACATCATTTTATTGGAAACAATTAATACATAGACACCTTTCATTTAAGTATCCAAACAAGTAATCATATAAACAAGACACATATCCCACCATATAGATAGGGACCACGCTTTCAAAAAATGAAAGAGCAGCCCCTCCCCAATGACTATCCTTTGTTTATAAACAAAGATTCAAACTTATCTGACCAAATCCTTGGGATAAACAGGAGGCATTTTCACCCGTTTCCAAGTTTCATAATACCAAGAATTGATTTCATTTCCATCCTTATCCGTTTTCACAAAAAACTTCAGTACCATGACATCGCCCCCCTTCATCTCAAATTCCAAAATATTATCCACACCTACCAATTGTGGAAGATGCAGATTTTTCTCCACATGCTCTGTATAAGCATTAGGAGCAGTCTGCCGATAGGTACCGGAACCAATAATAATAGCTCCATGATTAGGAATCATGGTCATATTGGTAAACTTGCCGTCATCAGACAAAATTTTAAAAGAATTACTTGGTTTCAACTCACCCGGCACCTGAGGAGTACCTGATACATAAAAGCACATCTGCCAAATCCCTTTCAAGTTGACAGGGGCTGCATCTGATTTTTCCTGTCCCACTACACGCGAAGTACCGATTAGCAAGAATGCTATCATCAGTAGGAATAATTTTTTCCGTTTCATAGCTGTATATATTTAGTTAACAAATTGCGTTATGTGGATACAACAAAATTAGAAAAATTTTTCAAACTTTCTGCTTTTCAAATAACTTTTTTACAGTTAAACACAAAAAAAATCCTGCTCTATGTTATAGGGCAGGATTTTTTGAATTATTATTTCCTACAATTAGAATTCAGCATTGCGCGGAGTACGTGGGAAAGGTATCACATCACGAATATTGGTCATACCGGTAACAAACAGCAACAACCGTTCAAAACCAAGTCCAAAACCAGAATGAGGACATGAACCAAACTTGCGGGTATCCAGATACCACCACATATCCTTCATCGGAATTCCCAGTTCCTGAATGCGGGTCATCAATTTGTCATAATCAGCCTCACGTTCAGACCCACCTATTATTTCGCCAATCTTCGGGAATAATACATCCATTGCACGCACCGTCTTTCCATCCTCATTCTGCTTCATATAGAATGCTTTGATTTCTTTCGGATAGTCTGTCAGGATTACAGGACGTTTAAAGTGCTCTTCCACCAAATAACGTTCATGTTCAGAGGCTAAGTCTACTCCCCAATATACCGGGAATTCAAATTTATGACCTTTTACTACAGCTTCCTCCAGTATCTTGATACCTTCCGTATAAGGCAGACGGACAAATTCTTCCTTCAGCACGCCCTGCAAACGTTCTATCAATCCTTTATCGAACATATCGTTCAAGAACTTCACATCATCATAGCAGTTGTCAAGCGCCCACTGTACACAATATTTAATAAAGTCTTCGGCCAAATCCATATTATCAGTAATATCATTGAACGCAACCTCAGGTTCAATCATCCAAAACTCGGCCAAGTGACGCGGCGTATTGGAGTTCTCCGCACGGAATGTAGGTCCAAATGTATAAATAGCCCCCAAAGCAGTAGCAGCCAATTCACCTTCCAACTGTCCGGAAACCGTCAAACTGGCTTGTTTGCCAAAGAAATCATCATCATAAATAATCGCTCCGTTTTCATCTTTCTTCAAATCATAAAGATTCTTGGTAGTAACCTGGAACATCTGTCCCGCACCTTCACAATCGGATGCTGTGATAATAGGTGTATGAAAATAGAAGAAACCACGTTCATGGAAGAACTTATGGATAGCGATAGCCATGTTGTGGCGGATGCGGAATACAGCTCCAAATGTATTGGTACGGGGACGCAAATGAGCGATCTCACGAAGAAACTCCATCGTATGACCTTTCTTCTGTAACGGATAAGTATTATCACAAGTACCTAATACTTCGATTCCACGCGCTTGAACTTCGGCAGCCTGACCAGAGCCAATGGATTCGGTCAACTCACCGTTCACACTGATACATGCACCGGTGGTGATCTGCTTCAACATTTCTTCGTCAAAGTTTGCCAAATCAACAACAATCTGCACATTATTTATTGTAGAACCGTCATTCAGGGCGATAAAATTTACCTGTTTGCTACCGCGGCGGGTACGAACCCAACCTTTTACATTGACCATCGCACCAAAATCACGGCGCTTCAGCAAGTCAACAATCTTTGTTCTACTAATTTTTTCCATTGTTTTGTCTCTTTATTGTTTATTATTCAAATGAGCCCATGCGGAGCATGTTCACTTCTTGTTCCGTCAGGTAACGCCAGTCACCGCGACGCAAACCTTTTTTAGTCAGGCCAGCAAAATAAACGCGGTCCAGCTTGATTACCTTATATCCCAAGGATTCAAAAATACGACGCACAATACGGTTCTTTCCGGAATGGATTTCAATACCGACTTGTGATTTGTCTGTTTCCGATGCATAGCTGATGGCATCTGCATGGATCTCTCCATCATCCAATGTCACACCTGCTGCAATCTGGTCAAGATCTGCCTTGGTTACATTCTTATCACAATATACATGATAAATCTTCTTCTTCAAATACTTAGGATGAGTCAGCTTGGAAGCCAAATCACCATCGTTAGTTAACAGTAATACACCGGTAGTATTACGATCCAAACGCCCAACTGGATAAATACGCTCCTTACAAGCACCTTTCACAAAATCCATTACAGTCTTACGTTCCTGAGGATCATCAGAAGTAGTCACACAATCCTTCGGTTTATTCAACAAAATATAAGTTTTACGTTCAATACTTACCGGTTCGTCATGGAACTTCACTTCGTCAGTACGCTTGATCTTAGTACCTAATTCGGTTACCACTTCACCATTTACACTGACTACACCTGCTGTAATAAACTCATCAGCCTCACGACGGGAACATATACCTGCATTAGCCAAGAACTTGTTCAGACGAATCGGCTCATTTGGATCGGTCAATATATCTTTATATTCAATCTGTTTCTTCAGACTATACTTTGCATTCGGGTTATAATCAGCCGTACGGGGGCGATAGGGACGATTGTATCCACCACCTTGATAACCACCGGTACGAGGACGATAAGGACGGTCGCCGCCTTGATTATAACCGCCGGTACGAGGACGCGGAGTGTAAGAACGCTGTTCACCACCTTCACCGCTGTTAAAACGGGGACGCGGAGTATATGGACGCTGCTCACCACCTTCGCGATTATATCCTCCGGTGCGGGGACGCGGAGTATAAGGACGCTGCTCACCACCTTCGCGATTATAGTTTGTACGGGGACGGTATTGACGTTCACCACCTTCCTCACCATTATTGAAACGAGGGCGCGGAGTATATGGACGCTGCTCACCACCTTCACGATTATAATTTGTACGAGGACGGTATGAACGTTGTTCTCCTCCATCCTCACTGTTAGGATTAAAGCGGGGACGTTGCGGACGGTCACCATTATTATTATAGCGATTATAGGAAGGACGGTCACCGTTGTTATAAGAAGAACGGTAAGGACGGTCGCCACCTTCGCGATTATAGCTGTTCGTACGAGGACGGTAAGGACGCTGTTCGCCGTCGTTGTTGTATCTGTTGTAATTACTGTCTCTGTTATAAGACTTATAACCACCATCACGGCTTACATTCTGGTTTTCTTCGTTTGCAGCACCTTCTTGTCTGCTTTCATTTTCTGTACTCATGGTTTTCCTTTTGTTTATTAATTAATGTATAACGCCCTCTCGGGCTTTTTTGATTAAAATCCAACTAACTATTTTTTAAATACCTGTATAATTATGCGGTGTAATCACTCGCAGTTCCTTTTTAATATCTTCGCTTACATTTAGTGTTTCTATGAATTCTTTAATAGCCCCTTCTGTGATAGCTTGGTTTGTACGGGTCAAAGCTTTCAATGCCTCATACGGATGAGGATAGGCTTCGCGGCGCAAAATAGTCTGGATAGCTTCCGCCACCACACTCCAACAATTATCCAAGTCGGCATAGATTGCTTTCTCATTCAGCAACAGTTTACGCAGACCTTTCAACGAACTTTGGATAGCAATCACAATGTGACCGAAAGGTACACCGACGTTACGCAACACAGTAGAGTCTGTCAAGTCACGTTGCAAGCGGGAAACAGGCAACTTAGAAGAAAGATGCTCCAGAATAGCATTTGCCATCCCCAGGTTACCCTCTGCATTTTCGAAGTCGATGGGGTTTACTTTGTGCGGCATAGCGCTGGAACCGACTTCGCCCGCTTTAATCTTCTGTTTGAAGTACTCCATAGAGATGTACTGCCAAAAGTCGCGGTTCATGTCAATCATAATGGTATTGATGCGCTTCATGGCATCAAAGATGGCTCCCAGATTATCATAATTAGAAATCTGAGTAGTATATTCCTCACGTTCCAACCCCAGCTTCTCTGCCACGAACTGATTTCCGAATGCTTTCCAGTCATATTCGGGATAAGCTACATGATGTGCATTGTAATTACCCGTCGCACCACCGAATTTAGCCGTGACAGGACAAGCTTTCAATACAGCCAGCTGACGATTCAGACGATAAACGAAAACCATGATTTCTTTACCCAGGCGAGTAGGAGAAGCAGGCTGCCCATGTGTTTTTGCCAACATAGGGATATTTGCCCATTCTTCAGCGTATGTAGTCAACTGAGCAATCAGCTCTTCAATTTGCGGATAGTACACTTGTTCCAATGCCTCCTTTATAGACAAAGGTACAGAAGTATTGTTTATGTCCTGTGATGTCAATCCGAAATGAATGAATTCCTTGTATTCCTCCATTCCGCCCAACTTATCGAATTCTTCTTTGATGAAATATTCTACAGCCTTTACATCGTGGTTTGTTACACTTTCTATCTCTTTAATACGCTGTGCATCAGCTTCTGAAAAATTCTTATAAATAGCGCGCAATGCATCAAAACGTGCATGATCAAAGCTTTTCAGCTGTGGCAACGGTAGTTCACACAGAGTGATAAAGTATTCAATTTCTACCTGCACACGGTACTTGATGAGTGCAAATTCAGAAAAATAAGAGGCCAAAGCTCCCGCTTTTCCTCTGTATCGACCGTCAATAGGTGATATTGCCGTGAGTAAATCGAGCTCCATATTATATTCTTTGATAATTATCAGACTGCAAAATTAATTCTTTTTCTTGAGTTTAACGGCCTGAAGATGCATAAAGTTTGCGAAAATGAAGATTTATTTCACAAATCCCTTTTTAGTCCATTTCAGACTGTTCCAACGCTGTACAAAGATAATACCACGAAGATTTTCATCCAGCACAAACGCACACCACATACCTACCAATCCCCATCCCCAATGAATGCCGAACAAGAAACCACAACCTACGGCAACACTCCACTGAACAACAAATCCTACATAAAACGGATAATTTACATCACCCGTTGCACGTAAAGCATTCGTCGCATAAATATTAATAGCCCGTCCCACTTCCAAAATCACATCAATAAACAGGATAATAGTACCCAGACGGATAATTTCCGGATTATCTGTCAACCAGCTAAACAAGGTATGCCCCATCAAAGCCCAGATACAGGATAAAACCAAAGAAACCAAAATAGAAATACGCATCACATATTTGCCTAACAGATAGGCTGCATGAATTTTCCTTTCACCTACCAGATGTCCGATACAGATGGCTCCGCCTTGTGCCATGGCAATAGCAAACAAATAAACGAACATCACTATATTCACCACATAGGTACGGGTAGCCAGCGCTTCATTCCCCAACATATTAATAAAATAGGTCAATACTACCTGAGAGAAACTGTAGGACATATTTTCTCCGGCCGAGGGGACTCCGATTTTCAACAGGTTTTTCAGCTCGACAAACGGGAAGGGGCAAAAATAGGATAACGGAAATCTGGGAATATGCTTGCGGAAAAGAATTACAAAAAGTATCACCATAGATACCCCTCGGGCAAATGCTGTAGAGATAGCCGCACCTTCCACTCCCAAAGCCGGCATGCCGAACTTACCGAAAATCAGCGAATAGTTACCGATGATATTCAGAATATTCACAACTACCGTTACCATCATGGGATAAACCGCTTTGTTAGCACTACGCAAAGAGGCAGAAATAGTCAGAGATATGGCTTGAAAAAAAGCGAATGCCCCTACTATCTTCATGTAACTCACTCCATATTCCATCAGTTCGGGACGAAGTCCCATCATAGATAGCAGAGAAGTGGCTCCGTAATGCAGAATAGCACTGACAAACAGGCCGAACACCAAATTGAGTATCAATGATACTCCCACCACCTGCACCATATTCTTGTGCATTCTTGCTCCCAAATATTGCGAACAGAGTACGGAAGTTCCTATATTAATCACCTCGAATATCAGGAAAGCAAACATGATGAGCTGGTTGACCACCCCGACGGCAGCCACACTATTGTCTGAATACTGACTCAGCATCACGGTATCTACCGCGCCCAGCATCATAATCAGCAATGTTTCAATGAAAATAGGAACCGCCAGTCTGGCAAGGTTCTTTCGTACACTTCTCGGTTCTTGAATTACGTCCACTTGTTACCCTTGATTTTCGGGGTGCAAAGGTACAGACTTTTCACGATGTAACGGTTTGATTTATATCAAGAAATACGAACTTAAGATTTTTACAAGGAGATAAACAGGAATCTGATCTTTTCTTTTTATCTTTAGAACCGAATCTTAAATCAACATATTAACATGAAAAAAGGACTCCTCTTGTTATCTGCAATTCTTGCATTGGGCTCCCTGTCTTCATCCGCCCAAAGAAGAACGGCTACCATGACTGATGAAGAAATGTACCTTGATGCCATGCATCGTAACATCACTACCGAAAAGATTTTCGGTTATGTAAAGCAACTTTCAGACCCGGCCTTGGAGGGACGACTCGCAGGTTCGCCCGGAATGGCTAAAGCTGTAGATATCGTAAAAGGATATTTTAAAGAGTGGAAACTAATACCTCGTGGTGAGAATGGTTCCTACATACAGCTATTCCCCCACCCTTGTGTAGAGATACAACCGGGAAGCACTATGGATATCCTATTTCCTGTCACCCAAGACAAGAAAAAAACTGTATGGATCTCCAAGACATACCCTTGGGCAGATGGTTGGTTTGCCGGAGGAATGACCAGTAACGGAGAAGTGACAGCCGATGTGGTATATGCCGGATTTGGCGTTACAGCACCCGAATTAGGATATGATGATTACAAAGACATAGATGTAAAAGGCAAGATTGTGCTGGTAGAGGAAGAAACACCCAATATAAGCCGTAACCCCGATTCACTGGCCATGTGGTACAAACATACTTTGCACCAAACCAAGCTGAACAACGCTGCAGCCCATGGTGCGGCAGGCTTGTTATACAAATGGGTTCCCGGTCCGAATGCCCCCTATAATCCGGGATTTGTCTATTGTCATGTTACAGACACTGTGGTCAATGATATTTTCAGGGGAACAGGCAAGACCTATAAAGAAACCATCCGGCAGATTTATAAGACTCAGAAGCCTGCCTCTTTCCATACCGGAAAGAGAGCCCACATCAAAATGAATGCTACCTATAATCCCAATGCTACTGGAAAAAATATTTTGGGCATGATCAAAGGCAGTGATCCTATACTATGCAATGAATATGTAATCATTTCCGCCCATCTGGACCACTTAGGAATGATTCCTTTCCTAATTGAAGGAGCGAATGACAACAATTCTTCCTCCGCTGCCATGCTGGGAGTAGCCGAAGCACTGGCAAAATCAAAGATAAAACCGAAACGCAGCATCATCTTTATGAGTGTGGACGGCGAGGAGGCCGGACTCACCGGAAGTACCTACTACACCAACCATTCCCTTGTGCCCCAAAACAAAGTGGTAGCAATCCTGAATCTGGAACAAGTGGGTGTAGGTGAGATGCTAGGAGCGAATTATCACTATAAATACCCCGAACTGGCTGAGCTATCAGAGAAAGCCAATGATAGGTATGTACATCGACGTCTGTTCACTAGTGAGACTCATTTCCTGACCCGCCCTCGCACAGACGGTGCAGTCTTTATGAAAGCCGGCTATCCATGTATAGACTTATGGGCCTTGGGAGGCGGTTATTACCATCATCCCAAAGATAACACCCAATCTATCAATCCCGATATCCTCCGAGCTGCAACCGAATGGTTATACTGGACTACAATTTTTATAGCAGACAAGTAACCGGATATAAGAAATCCCGGCGAGTCATCGCTCTGCCGGGATTTCTTTATCTAACCGATGTTGTGTATGTGTTGTCGTAGATGTGCTTGGTGTTGTGTCATTGTTGAGTCAGATATTCCTTATACATTTTTTCTATCTCCTTCATGGGAATATCCAATGTCTTCACTTGTCTGAAAAACTCAGGCAGGTCTTCATGCAGGAATGTATTTTTCCGTAAAGCAATAATCCGGTCTTTAGCCCCTGCCGATACAAAATAACCAATGCCGCGTTTATTGTGAATGATCTCTTGTCCCTGAAGGTAATCATACGTGCGGACCACCGTATTTGCATTCACCTCCACTGTGGCGGCGTATTCTCTGACCGATGGAATACGCTCTTCTTCCGTATATTGTCCTTGCAGGATTTCATCACATATCCGGTCAGCTATCTGCAAGTAAATGGATTTACTTTCTTTAAATTTCATAGCAAACGGAATTTGGGTTTAATAACTTGTGAACGGGTAAAGAGCCGGTAACTCAGCCACCAGTTGAACATGGTGAATGCACTGAAGAACGCCACCCCTAAGGAAAGTAACTTGTTTAATGTCACCCACTGGAAATTAGCTTCCAGCCATTCGGCGAAACTACGCATACCGTCATTGCCTACCCATGATATGATATGTACTGACAAGACCGAACACAGAATAGAAATAAGCATCAATGTACCCAATGTCTTGAAAAAAGGTTTCTTGTACCAATAACTCCCCCCTAGAATATAAAGTGAATGTGACCACACCAAGAAAGCCCATCCGCACAGCTCACCCAGCCAGTTCTGGTAGGACATATTCAAAGCGGATCCCGATCCCCTAAATACCTGTTCTCCATCTATAGCAGCCATAGAAAGAAGATGGTACAACACTGATTGATGGAATGCCTCGGGCAAATTAAACAAAGGAAGTACAAGATAACGCGTAATCTCTGCCAATGAAGCGGCAACTATAATGGCTGCGGCCATCCCTACCGTAACAATTAAAAATCGTGCTACAAATTTCTCTATCATAGTCGCCGGAAGCATCAGAAAAGCGATACGTTTTTCTTTTGTAATCATGTTTTCCATAATGTTGGCAGCATAAGCAATACTGGCAATACCAATGATAAAAACAAAGGTCCCCATTATATTAGAACAATAAGTAGTAAACGATATCTGAGAAGACCTACCAGAACTCATTGTCCACATATGAAGTATCATTACCAAGGCGAATGCAGCATAAATTCCTATCAAACGATAAAGATTCGTTTTCCAATTTTCCATAATCTCGCGTTTCATTACCATTGCAATACGCGAAAAGCTAAAGAAGTTATTCGTATCCATAATGTTTGTGTGTGTTACTTGTTAAACATGGTTTGCATTTTTTCTCTCTCTGCCAGCATAGCGTTGAATAATACTTCCAGATTCAAATTCGTTTCCTCATTCTCAGTGTTCGGGAAGATGACACTGTTTCCCTGGACGGACGGCTGGACATAGAGTGCTGTGTCCGTCGGTTCATTCATGCCTTGCTCTGCAAAATAGACTTTGTCACAGATGGTCTTTACCGATGCATTCAACAATACGCGGGTACCGTCAATAATAACCACATGATCCAGCAGGCTGTCAATATCTCTCACCTGGTGCGTAGAGATGATGACTGATTTTTCATCGGTCATGCCCGAAGCGATTACTTTACGAAACTGACTTTTAGAAGGAATATCCAATCCGTTGCTGGGCTCGTCCATTACCAACAAAGAGGTATTGGTAGCTAATGCAAAGCACATAAATGCTTTCTTCTTCTGTCCCATCGAAAGCTCGCCCAAATGAATATCTTCATTCATATCAAAATCACGAAGGCAAGTGCTCAAGAGTTCATTGCTGAAATTCGGATAAAACGGAGTATTCAGCTTCAAGTATTGTTTCAAACTGACTGATGGCAAAGCAAATTCTTCAGGCACTAGAAACATGTCCTGCAAAGTCAGGGGATAGCGCATGGAAACATCCACCCCTTTGTAAAGCACCCGTCCGGCCTGAGGACGAAGCAAACCTGTCATTAAATAAAGCAAAGTAGATTTACCTGTACCGTTCTTCCCTAAAAGGCCGTAAACTGAACCTTTGTCCAATGCTAGCGAGAAGTCATCAAAGACTTTCTGTTTTCTCTTTCCATAACTGAAAGACAAGTTCTTTACTTCAATCATCATTGTGTTTATGGTTTTATTAGTTATTTAGTGTATTAGTTGATTAGTACACTGTAAATGTATATAGTTTATTTGAATAAACAAGAAGAATGACTCATCTTTAATATTCATTAACCGTTAAACGAATTAAGCGGGCGGCAACCAAGTACTGTCCGCTCAACTCAAATGATAAATGAAAAAAAGAAGGACTATTTAATTCCTCCTAGTGCTTTAGTAGCAGTTTCGTTTCCAGGATCAATTTCCAATATCTTATTCCAATACAGTTTTGACTGGTTATAATCTTCTTTTACAAAATAATAATATCCCAAATAGCTGTTACATTCCACCAACACTGATTTAGTAGCATCAGGCTTCTGTTCCAGAATACTCAGTGCAGCCTCATAATAAGGCTTTGCCAATCCCTGAGTTGTTTCAGGATCACGCAAAGAATTAACACGGGCACGCCAGAAGTTTCCTAAATAGTTATCGGGAACTTTAGCAGCCACTTGTGCAAAAATAGTATCGGCTTCAGCTAGATAAAGTGGTTGCTTATCCTGATAAGCAGAATCAGTAGCCGCATAATAGTTCAAACGTCCATATAAAAACAGGTCACTAATATCCGGATCACCTTTCATTCCGCCCAAATAATTTTTATAAGCCTCTATGGCCTTCGGAAAATCACGTTCCTTTTCGTATACATCAGAGATATCTTTATAGATTTCCGTATGCGATTTGTCCATAGCCAGTGCTTTGTCGAACTGTGCCACCGCTTCATCATACTGCTTGTCAGCTTCCAGCAAACGGGCGAAATAAACGTAATCCAAATATACATAATCCGGATTACCGGGATTAGAAAAGAAAGTGGCGGCTGCTTCCAGTCCTTCTTTGTAATCCTTTAACTCCAGATTATCATACATCGCCAGACGTTTCAGCACATGATTTTCCGGAGCAAGTTCCAGACCTTTCTTTACCATATCCGAAGACTGCGCATAATCCTTATTCAGATATAGCAACATGGCATAGCGGGTATAGTCCTGTTCGGTAGGCGTACCTACTTTCAGATAACTTTCATAAGCTTCTTTTGCTTTGCCATACTGCCCCATCGTATAATATACATCGGCCAATTCCTTACTGATACGGTTATCGTCCGGAGCCTTAGTCTGCAAACGCATCAACATATCCAGTGACAGTTGAGGGTCTACACCTTTATATACCTGTGCATATTTAAAATAAGCTTCGCTGCAATTTTCATCCAGATAAATAGCCTGGTTATAATCACTGCTGGCTTTGTTCACATCATTTAGTTTCAATGCCACATCACCACTCAGCAGATAGGCTACAGCACATTTACTGTTCACATCTTTAGCGCGCTGTGCATATTCGGCAGCTTCTGCTGTTTTTCCCTGGTCCAGATAAGCCCGGCCTATCTCTACCAACAAGGAAGTATTCTTCTTATTTTTACCTTTCATCAGTTCATCAAAAGCCTCGGAGGCTTTTGCCGGATTCTCCTTTATCATCGTGGCAGCCTGTTTCACTTGGGGTGACCATTCGCTGCCTGCTGGTGTCTGTCCCCACATAGTTACGGCCAGGCACAGGCTCATCACGGTTAATACTAATTTTTTCATGGTTCTTCTTTTTTGTTCATTTATTATTCCTCTTTTACATCTACAATCCTCACAGCAGCCGTAGCAGGTACCAGTCCTGATTTCAAGATGATACGCTGTCCCCGGAAATCTGTCAGGAAAGAAGTCAGACCACTGGGCAGACCACTTTTAGGATCATTGAGTAAAATGTACACATTGCGAGTGAGCGGATACTGGTTCAAAGCCAGATAAGCTTGATAAGGCTTGAAACTATTTCCCACTGTAGCCGAATCCGCACGGCTGACAGCCATTATCCGAATGACGTCATTGAAAGAGAGTCGCGTACTATCCGCAGGATTTCCTATCCAGTTGACACCGATAACCCCTAAAGCTGCGGGATTCTTAGCCACATACGAAATCACCTCCGGATTTGTTTTCTGCGCCTTCAGGTCCTTCGACAAAGGCATACCGCCGCAGATCGAATCAAGTACATAATGTACGGTGCTCGAATTGGGATTATCAAATACCAGTTGGAGCTCACCCAAACGGGAAGCAGGATTCAACTGTTTCCAGTCAGTAACTTTCCCCGTCAGTATTTCTTTAAACTGGTCAACCGTAATTAATGAATCCGTATTTTGCTTGTTCACTATCAAGGCCAAACCATCTGTCGCCATCTTTACCGATACAGGAAAGAATTTCTTGTCATTAAGATAGGCTGTTTCCTGCCTGGTGAGTTGCCGGGTGGTTATAGCCAGACGTACACTATCCGCCAGCAAAAGTTTCATGGCTTCCACTTCGCTGCAATAAATGGGATGCACGGTGGCATCCGGTGTCAATGCATAAAACACCTGTAACTCCTCTTCTATAATGGGACGGAAAGTTTCGTCCACCGCTATCGTTATAGTGCCAGAGGTCAACGTATCGTCTTCCCCCGGTTTGGGTTTGTTGCCGCAGCCCGAAAGCAGCAGCAACGAAGCAGCCAATAATGCAATATACAGCTTCATCATCATATATAGATATTATTGTAGCTTAAAAGTTATAGGAACGGTATAGTACACGGGAACATTACGTCCGTTCTGTCTTCCCGGAATCCACTTCGGCAATGACTGGATCACCCTGATGGCTTCCTTGTCGCAATACGGGTCCAGAGAACGCATCACCTTCACATCCTTTACGTCACCTGTAGCCGAAACCACAAAGCGGACAAACACTTTACCCTGTATTCCTTTTTCCTGCGCAATGGTAGGATAATGCAAATTCTTTGCTATAAAAGACAGCAATTCTC
The DNA here is from genome assembly GCA_947574505.1 of uncultured Bacteroides sp. Taxonomy (GTDB): domain Bacteria; phylum Bacteroidota; class Bacteroidia; order Bacteroidales; family Bacteroidaceae; genus Phocaeicola. Next base: position 56,915 of record CANPJW010000014.1, read on the forward strand.
TATCACCACCCGGGAACTGAGGCATCTGTTCTACCATAGTATATGTTTTTTCTTCTGCTTCGGGGGCTTTGGTTATCACTTCTTTCAGTTCAGCAATATCTTTACCGTTCAACTCATCATTACCTTTCACATCGGCAATAGAGATAGCCACTTTGGTCTGAGTCAATTCTTCCTGACTCTTTATCTCTTCATCATCACGCACTTCTTCATCTTTTTTGATGACAGGAGCTGTAAATTTGATAGAGCTTTTCAGAGCAGGAGGCGGAGCCACCGGTTCCACTTTCTTGAACTCTTCCTGTTTCACTTCGGGTTCTTCCAGTTGTGACAAGGTAGTCACCTCTGTCATCACCTCTTTCTGCTTCGGGGTTGCCAGTTTTACCAATGTCGGTATACTGAAACCTATGGCAGCAATGATCACTACAATTACCATTGCCCACGTGTGGCGTTTAGGTGAATTGGCACGCATCTTATAGGCACCGTATGCCTTGTTCTTACCTTGGAATATCAGTTCACACCATTCAGGTGAGGTCAAATCTATTTTTGCCATTTTCTTTTCCTCCTTTTAAATGTGTGTTACTATTCCGCAATGTCTTTACTCAGATCGCCCTTCGTATCATAGTTCTTGATCAAGAACTGATCTGCATCTGCGATGTCTGTAATTACATACTTACCTATATTGCATATTTGCATTTCATCTAGAGCATCAATCAGATTCTTGTATGAAGAGTCATCCGTTGCTTTAATAATAACAGTCGGGGTATCCTTTCCGCTTTTTATTTCAGCCAGTTTTTTCGTATACTCCTCCTCTGATATCTTTAGATCAGCTTTCTGTTTTTTCAGATCGTTTACTTCACGAACTGCCGCCGAGTTCTTTTTAAGAAGAATGGAACGCAGACCATCTGCATTATAGGAAGTTTCCTTCAGCGATGTATAGTCTTTATAATTAGGTTCTCCTTCATAATAATACAATTTATCTCCTCCGGCCAGTAACAGGGTAATTGCTTGTGAAGCCTTCACCTTGCTCTGCTGCTCTTCAGTGATGTTCTTGTCATTGCTCGGCATACTTATTTCCATCGTCTGAGGTTTGCTCAGCGTGGTACACAGCATAAAGAAAGTAATCAGCAACATGTTCATATCCACCATAGGCGTAAAGTCTACGCGGACAGTCATCTTTTTTTGCTTCGAACCCTTTCCTTTTTTGCTGCTTTCTTGTACTTCAGCACTCATAATTATTCGGTTTTATTTATCAGAAGTAGTCTTCAGAGAAGTAATCAGATTGTACCGGTTCTCTCTGAGGTCCTGAAGTGAGTTCATTACGTTTTTAATCACAGCGTAGGGAGTTGACGCATCAGCTTTGATAGCAATACGTAAATCAGGATTCACCTGACGAGCACTGCGTACCCATGATTTAAACTGATTATCTGTACTGTCACAGGGGATACCTTCATTTTTCAACAGTTTATCCTGCTGGTCGGAAGGCAGATCCAGATATTTCTGCATGCTTCTCATCGGGACACCAAATGTAGAAGCTGTCACAAATTTCTTCTCCTGCTCAGGAGTAAAATCAACTCCGTACTCCTCACCCATTTTCTCCAATACGGCCTTCATGTCGGGCTGTTTGTCGAGGCTCATAAATATTTTCCCTTGCGGGTCCACCAGAATCTGAAGGATATTCGTTTCCGGAATCTTGATTTCAGAAACGGAGGCTGGAGTAAACACCTGTACCGGCTCCTTCTTTACGAATGTTGAAGTCAACATAAAGAAAGTAAGCAGCAACACAGTGACGTCACTCATGGCCGTCATATCTATGAACGTACTTTTCTTTTTAATCTTTGCTCTACCCATAGCAGTTTATTTTAAAGGGTTGGCACGATTATTTATGAGAAGCCGCAAAGGTCTGTACAATAGAGAAACCTACTTCATCGAGGCTGTAAGTCAATTTATCAATCTTATTAGTGTAGTAGTTATAAGAAATAACCGCCAATGCACCTGTCAAGATACCGAATGCCGTATTGATCAACGCCTCGGAAATACCTTGTGACAAAGCCATGGAGTCCGTACCACCACCGGCAGACAAAGCTGCAAATGAACGGATCATACCAATTACCGTACCGAGTAGTCCCATCAAGGTACCCAATGTGGTGATTGTACCGATAACAGGCAGATTCTGCTCCATCATAGGGAGCTCCAGTGCAGTTGCTTCTTCCAATTCTTTTTGAATGGCCAGTACTTTCTGGTCCTTGGAAAGTGTCGCATCGTTTTCCACGTCGGCATACTTTCTTAAAGTCGAAGTAACTACATTGGCTACAGAACCGCCTTGTTTATCACATAGCTCTTGTGCCTTCTTCATATCACCAGCGGCCAGGGTAGATTTAATATTAGCGACGAATTTCACCAGCGAACCTCTGCCAAAAGCAGACCGGATGGCTAAATAACGCTCAACGCTCAACGCTATGACGGTGAGCAACAGGGTCTGGATAATGGGCACCACTACACCACCTTTGTAAATTGTTCCCAGGAAACTGCCCGGCAACGGATGGTTATTAGGGTCATTATTCATAAAGTTAGATGGATTCCCCAATATGAAGTGATAGATACAAACTGCAATGATAAAGCAGCATATAATTACCCAACCCGCATTTTTAATACCTACAATCTTATTAGTAGTTTTATTTTGAATAGTTTCCATGATATATGTTTTAATTAATCGTTATAGTTAAATGACAATTCTATACCAACCCCGACACTCTGCAGGGCGCCGGAGAAGGTGAAACAACTAAATTTATAACGATTAATTAAATCAAAATGCGTCTCAGCGTGAACACGAAATAATGACATGCCGGAGACACACAATGAATGGGATTAGACGGAAAGATCTTAGCGCGGTCAGTTGCCAGTATTTCTTCCCGTAGTGAAAAACGACCTATGAGAATTTTTAAGAAGTTCTGTTGAAGTTCCTCTGCTCTGCGGATACGGAGATCGTCGGGCATTAGTTTCGCTAATACCTGCTGTTGCCCTGTGAGTAAAGAGTGGGTGAAAGACATGGTATCCAATGTACCATGATCAGATGCCATATTATCTTGATGTTCTGTAGTAGTAGCATATCTGTCAATAGCGGAAGAAACAACATCTGCATCGACTCCCTGATAATTAAACATTAAAAGCAGGACTATTAATCCTATTTTGACGATAAGCTTCATTTTGGCTACTAGTTTCGAAAGATTCTCGGTTTATATTATTGAAACAATTCTATTGTTTTTTTGTTCACGCAGACCTAAAAATTATTCAAGTTCAAGTGGTAAATATATTCGATAATCATAAAGAAATTATGAAATACAATCTTTTTAACCCCTTTTCTAATTCTAAATAAAAACCTGCCCCTTCCGGACAGTTCCGTGGGAAAGGTACCCACACCCACGGGGAAAAAACGGTAGAGGCCACATTTCATGCGTGCGGATACAAAAAAAGCCTCCGGAACTTCTTCAAGTCCGAAGGCTTCAATCAAAACGGC
>CANPJW010000015.1 GCA_947574505.1 uncultured Bacteroides sp.
TGTATCTGTCTTAACATGCAACTAATCGCTATTTTATCCCGAATTGGGGTAATAACTGTTTTCCTTGTGCACAAAGATAGTTGTTTTTATCGGAAAAAACTTTTTTTTAAAAAAAAGCATTTTTCGTTTAGATACCTTTCATTCTCGCTTGTCTTAATAATATAAAGGAAAAAATTAAAGTATAATTCATGGAAAACCATACCGATATAGAAACTTTGTTGACCAAGTATTTCGAAGGAAACACCACTCCGCCGGAGAACGAACAGATAGAAGCCTGGCTGAATGCCGATGAGGAGCATTTGCGTATAGCCAAGCAGCTGAATACGCTCTATCTGGCTGTAGACACACAGCACATCACAAAGAAGATAGATACGGAAAAGGCATTAGACAAGGTAAAAAGCAGAACAAAAGTTAGAAACCTGTCCTGGTGGGGATGGACACAACGCATTGCGGCCATCCTGTCCGTTCCCCTCCTGATAGGTGTATTGGCTCTGTATCCGGACAGACAGCAGCCGGTAATCACCGCTCAAATGGTGGAAATAAAAACCAATGCAGGCATGACTACCTCCGTCCTGTTACCGGACAGCACGGTAGTTCACCTCAATTCGGAATCCTCCCTCCGCTATCCCACCTTTTTCGCCGGCGATGTACGCCAAGTGGAATTAAACGGTGAAGCTTATTTCGATGTGACCCAACACCCCCGGAAACGATTCATCGTTTCCACCCCTCACCATTCGCAGGTGGAAGTGTACGGAACAAGTTTTAATGTGGAAGCATACGGTAATGAAACTCCCATTTCCACCACGCTTATCGAAGGCAGCGTAGGGTTTATTTATAAGAATAGCAAAGGAAAATTTCAAAAGAGTATGCTCTCCCCCAGACAGAAGCTGGTTTATTCCCCACAAACCGGAGATATCAAGTGCTACGCTACCTCGGGCGAATCGGAGATTTCATGGAAAGACGGCAAGCTTATCTTTAATGACACTCCGCTGGATGAAGTGCTGCACATGCTTGGAAAGCGGTTCAATGTGGAATTCGTATTGTCCAACAAGGGGCTGAAAGGCTGTTCGTTCACAGGAACATTTACCCATCAGCGTCTGGAGCGTATTATGGAATATTTCCGGATTTCTTCCCACATACGCTGGCGTTACATTGACAGTGCAGATATAAAGACGGAAAAGCTGAAAATAGAAGTGTACTAATATACGTTTAACCCTTAATTTAAATACTAGAAAAATGAACAGACAACAGGCTCCCTAAACAAAAACATACGGGAGGATATTGGCGTATCACCCCGTATGAAAAAATCATCTTTCCATGCTTGTTTGGCGACAAGCAAAGACAACATTTTATTCACTTTATCTCAATTACAAAATTATGAAAATTTATTTTAGCGTCCAATTATTATGGATGATAAAGTCGTGTAGGTTAATCTTAAATAAAACTCCATTACCTATGAAACTGAGTGTACTCTTTTTAATCTGTTCGCTAAGTATGACTTATGCGGCAGAGTCGTATGCGCAAAAGACCATGATCAGTCTTGAAGTGCGTAATGAAACAGTTGGCACTGTGTTGGAAAAGCTGAAAAAAGAATCGGGGTTTGATTTCTTCTTCAACAATAAACACGTAGATCTGAAACGTATTGTATCAGTTTCGGCAAACAACAATAATATCTTCAAGATATTGGATCAGATTTTCGCAGGGACGAATGTGAAGTATTCAGTGCTTGAAAAGAAAATCATTCTTTCTACTGAGATTGTGCAAGGAATACAGCAAGAACAAAATAAGGTGACAGGTATTGTGAAAGATGCGAATGGCGAACCGATAATCGGTGCCAATGTCATCGTAAAAGGCCAGTCAACTGGTACAATCACAGATATAGACGGGCGGTTCGTTCTGGATACTCCCAAAGATGCCGTTTTACAGATTACTTATATCGGGTATGTTTCTCAAGAAGTGAAGGTTTCCGGAAAGAAAGAATTTAATGTTGTATTAAAGGAAGATACTGAAACTCTTGACGAAGTAGTCGTTGTTGGATATGGTGTACAAAAGAAGGCCAATCTGACAGGAGCAGTAAGCAGTGTAAAAATGGATGAAATATTGGGTGATCGTCCTGTCACTTCGGTTAGTAATGTACTGATGGGAGCAATGCCGGGACTGCAGGTAACAGGCACATCAGGCCAACCCGGTGCTGAAATGTCTTTCAATATCCGTGGAGTGAACAGCATCAATGAAGGTGCCCCGCTTGTATTAGTTGACAATGTAGAGATGGACATAAATATGCTGGATCCTAATGATATTGAATCTATCTCTGTATTAAAAGATGCCGCATCTTCGGCTATTTACGGTGCACGCGCTGCATTCGGAGTTATCCTAGTTACCACTAAAAAGGGAATGAAAGACACTCGCTTCTCTATCAACTACTCTAATAACTTCTCATTCAGTAAGCCCAGCAATTTACCCCATAAAGCAACTCCGTTACAAACAGTACAAGCTTATAAAGATATGGGAACAGTATCATATCAGACAGGACAAAATGTAGATACCTGGTTAGAGTTATTGAAAGAATATAATACTAATTCAAGCAATTATCCTGACGGTTATGCCGTAGTAGACGGACTTCGATACAGTTTACAAGAAACAGATCTCTTAAACGACATGATGGAAACAGGTTTTCAACAAACACATAACATTTCTGTTGGAGGAGGTAATAAATCAATATCTTACAGAATGTCAGCCGGTATGGTAAATCAAAATGGAATTCTTGTTACAGACAAAGACTCATACAAACGTTATAATATATCATCTTACATCCGCTCCGACATTCATTCCTGGATTACTCCGGAGTTAGACATCAAATATGCGAATTCACATTCAGAACTTCCCTATACTTCAGCTTCTTATGGTATTTGGGGAGCAGCAGTAGCCTTTCCATCTTATTTTCCATTAGGTAATATGGAACTGGATGGTGAAATCTTGCCTATCAATACTCCTCATAATTTCATCAATCTGTCAGCACCTAAAGAAAATGACAGAAACGATTTACGCATCTTTGGCAAGCTGACTATTACTCCGTTCAAAGATCTGAAAATAATCGGTGAATATACATTTAATAGAAAGACCAGAGAAATCACAACTTTCGATAAGAAATTTGCTTATGCTCACGGAGCTAACTTCCGCAAAGAACAGTCTGTTTCAAATTCGAAATATGAAATAGAAAATCGGGCAACCAATTATAATGCTTTTAATGTATATGCCAATTACAACAAAACATTAGGCCAACATGACATTGGAATTATGGCTGGTTTCAATCAGGAAAGCAATTCCTATAAGATGATGAAAGCGTCACGCACAGATATGATTAACGAAGATTTACCCTCATTATCACAAGCTACAGGAGATTATAAAAACAGTGATGAATTTGAAGAATACCATGTCAGAGGATTATTCTATAGGATAAATTACTCTTATGCCGGTAAATATTTACTCGAAACAAACGGGCGTTATGATGGTTCTTCGAAATTCCCTAAAGAAAATCGTTTCGGCTTCTTTCCTTCTGTTTCCGTAGGCTGGCGTGTCAGTGAAGAGCAATTTATGGAATGGAGTAAAGTTTTTCTTTCTAACTTAAAATTGAGAGGTTCTTATGGTAATATCGGTAATCAAAGTATAGAACCTTATGCTTTTATTCCTGGCATGGATTCTCCATTGGCTAATTGGGTTGTAAACGGACAAGCTACTACAACATTGGCTCCTCCAGCCCTAGTCAGCAATAGTTTCACTTGGGAAAAAGTTAGTACCTTGGATTTCGGATTTGACCTAGGACTGTTTAATAACCGCCTAAATGTTGTATTTGATTGGTACCAACGGGATACAAAAGGAATGTTGGCTCCAGGTATGGAACTTCCAGGAGTATTGGGTGCCAAAGCCCCATTACAAAACTCTGCCGACTTACGCGCCAAAGGTTGGGAAATATCCTTGGATTGGAATGACCGTATCGGCAATGTGCAATATTATTTAGGTTTTAACCTATATGACTCGCGTACGAAAATCACAAAATACGACAATGAGGTAGGCTTACTAGGAAAAGATTCGGATGACAATCTGATTTACCGGAAAGGAATGGAATTAGGTGAAATATGGGGGTATACTACAGACCGCTTATATACTACCGAAGATTTTGACAGTCAAGGAAAGTTAAAAAACAATATTCCCAAAGTGGAAGGTTATAATCCTAAGCCGGGAGATATACTTTATGTGGATTTTGATGGGAATGGTATCATAAACAATGGTAAAAACACATCAAACGAACCAGGCGACACTCGTATTATCGGTAATGATACTCGCAGATATCAATACGGAATTCGTGGTGGTACAACATGGAAAGGTATTTCACTGTCATTTATTTTACAAGGAGTCGGCAAACGGGATCTTTGGCTCATGAACGAACTATTCTATCCACATTACGATGCTTACTCAACTTTGTTTGACTCTCAATTGAATTACTGGACTCCAGAACATACAAACAGTTATTTCCCACGTTTATATGAAAAGGCAGAAGGAAACACTAAAGCCAATCAAAAACCACAAACCCGTTTTTTGCAAAATGGAGCATATTTGAGCATACGCAATATCAGTTTATCATATACCTTCCCCATAAAACTGATCAAGCCGCTGGGTATTACTAACTTATCAGTATTTTTCAGTGGAGAGAACCTCTTTACATTTGATCATCTGCCCAAAGGGATAGATGCTGAACGTGTAGTAACAGACAATTTGGGACAACGTGGATTTACTTATCCTTATATGCGTCAATTCTCATTTGGTATTAATTTAAGTTTATAATAAAAGCTGACATTATGAAAAAATATATAGTAGCAGCAGGACTCTTCCTGTTGATGAACTCTTGTTTAAATAATGATTTTATGGAGGTATATCCTAAAGATCAACAAACGGAATTAACCTCTTTCCGATCATATGAAAACTTCAAGACTTACTCTTGGGGACTGTATAACGTCTTTTTCGGCTATGCATATAAAACAGGACAAACTGATGAAATCTTTAAAGGAGATTATGAAGCTGACAATATGATCAAGCATGTCTCAGGCAATGAAAGCCAATGGGCGTATCAAAAAGCTAAGGTACCTGCATCCTCTGATTCATGGGATTATGAATACATCCGCCGGGTAAATTTAATGTTGGACAATATAGACCAATCATCCATGAATGATGCAGAAAAAGCACACTGGAGAAGTGTTGGATATTTTTTTCGCGCTTATAAATATTTTAAAATGTTGTCTCTATATGGAGACTTACCATGGGTAGAACATACCTTATCAGAAGACAGCGAGGAACTATATCTCCCTAGAGACCCACGGGATGTTGTGGCCCAAAATATTCTGAATAACTTGAAATACGCAGAAGAACATATCAAAGTAGACGGAGATGGCAATAATACAATCAATCGAGCTGTAGTACAATCATTAATCTCCCGTTTTTGTTTGTTTGAAGGTACATGGAGAAAATATCATGCCCTACCAAATGCCACAACCTATTTAGAAGAATGTACACGGGCTTCCAAGGAAGTCATGAATAAATATACTACCCTACACCCCAACTATGAAGAACTTTTCAACTCAGAGTCTTTAGCTGGCATCAATGGAATTATTCTATACAAAGAGTATGCTACCAGCCAGCTATGCCATGGACTCACACGTATGGTAAGAACCGGCGAGTCACAAATAGAAGCAACCAAAGATGCCGTGGACAGTTATTTGTGCAGTGACGGACATCCTATCAAAAACAGTACCACATACGGAGGTGACAAAGATGTGTATGCACAGTTCCGCAACAGGGATTATCGTCTATATCACACAGTATGTCCTCCCTATATGGTAAGTCTAGCAAGTGCCTCTACTACTCAATGGAAGTTCACAGATAATCCCTCTGAACGCGAGTATATTGACTTGATGGCAACAATTTCTAAAGAAACTTATCACCGGTTGCCGACATCTAATTTCAAAGGTTTTATAACCAAAGGGCAACCCCATTTTAAAAATGTCAATTGGGGACAGGGATGGAATGCCAGCCAAATGGGTTTCTGGGTATGGAAATACTATAATACCCATACCGATGCCAGCACTGCCAATGGAGTTTGTACTACAGACGCTCCCCTATTCAGACTCGGCGAGATACTGTTGAATTATGCCGAAGCAATGTATGAACTAGGGCTATTCGATCAATCTATAGCAGATAAAACTATTAACAAACTGAGGAAACGTGCTCACGTGGCCGACATGGTCTTGACAGATATTACCACAGATTTTGATCCTGAAAGAGATCAAGATGTAAATCCTTTACTATGGGAAATCCGCCGTGAACGCCGCGTTGAATTAATGGGTGAAGGAACTCGTCTGGACGATTTACGCCGATGGAAAAAAGGACATTATGTAAACAAACAACCTACTGGAGTCTATTTAAAAGATGCAAGTGAATTTAATGTAAAAGTTATGAATGGTCCATCCAACAATGAAGGATATGTATATTATTTCGAGAAACCCATAGGGTGGTTGGAACATTACTATCTAAATCCAATTCCTCTAAATCAATTGGCACTCAATCCTGCTCTCGAACAAAATCCTGGATGGGAAAACAATAAATAAAATTATGCAGTTAAAATACACTTTGTTTTCAAGCATTTCAATGCTTGCCTTCTCTTCTCTGTCTGTATTTTCACAGACAGAGAAAATGAACGTTCTATTCTTGATGGCAGACGATATGCGCCCTGAGTTAGGATGCTATGGGGTAAAAGAAGTAAAGACCCCCAATATTGACCGTTTTGCCGCCAGCGGGTTATTATTTCAGAACGCTTACTGCAATATCCCAGTAAGTGGAGCTTCACGCGCCAGCTTATTAACAGGAGTGTATCCACACTATCCAGATCGTTTTGTCAACTATTCCGCTTATGCCAGCAAAGATTGCCCGACCGCAATTCCGATATCAAGATGGTTTACATCACATGGCTATTACACAATCTCAAACGGCAAGGTTTTCCACCATCTTTCAGATCATGCTAATTCATGGAGTGAACCCCCTTACCGTAAACATCCCGACGGATATGATGTATATTGGGCAGAATACAATAAATGGGAATTATGGATGAATGAAGCCTCCGCACGAACTATCAATCCCAAAACAATGCGTGGACCTTTCTGTGAGTGGGCTGAAGTACCTGACACCGCTTATGATGACGGAAAACTGGCATTAAAAGCCATTGCAGACTTAAAACGTTTAAAAGAACAAGGAAAACCTTTCTTTATGGCATGTGGATTTTGGAAGCCACATTTACCTTTTAATGCCCCTAAAAAATATTGGGATTTATATGACCGAGAGAAAATTCCAGTTGCTAACAATCGTTTTCGTCCTAAAGATCTACCGAATGAGGTTAAAAACTCTACAGAAATCTACGCTTACGCACGTACCACCACAGCAGATGATATTTCTTTTCAGAAAGAAGCCAAACATGGATATTATGCTTGTCTGAGTTATGTTGATGCGCAAATAGGGAAAGTACTGGACGCTCTGGATGAGTTAGGTTTAGCAAATAATACCATCGTTGTATTACTGGGAGACCATGGCTGGCATCTAGGGGAACATAACTTTCTCGGTAAGCATAATTTAATGGATCGTTCTACTCACGTTCCTTTAATTGTACGTGTTCCCGGATTGAAAAAAGGAAAGACTAAGTCCATGGTAGAATTCGTAGATTTATATCCGACACTATGTGAACTTTGTCATTTGCCCATACCAAAGAATCAATTAGATGGCACTAGTTTTGTTCCTATTTTAACAAATTTAAAAGCAAAAATAAAAGACCAAGTATATATCCAATGGGAAGGAGGGGACAATGCTGTTAGCAATAGATACAACTATGCGGAATGGAAACAAAAAGAAAAGATTCATTCTCGAATGTTGTTCGACCATCACATAGATCCAGAAGAAAATAAGAACAGGGTCAACGAACGAAAGTATAGAAGCGAAATTAATAAGCTCTCTTCATTTTTAAAGGCTAAAAAAGAAACTTTAATGAAATCACAATGAAAAAACTTTCCGGTTTACCTGCTCTAACCATCGAGATTGGATTATAACTGAAAGCAATTTGACGATTGTTTTTTAGGGACATTCAGTAAATCCTATAAAAAATACCATGGCATATGAAGATGATAGAGTATAATCACTTCATATGCCATTTTTATTGTCATTTTTCTGTCTATTCTCATATACTCTTATTGGGCAAGACATGAAGTTCCGGAAGAAGTCTGCTGACCTCTTCTGATTCTTTCAATAAACTCATATCATGCAGCTTTCCCCGTTCTATTCCTAATCTTGTCAATCATCAGTATGGCATTTGCCGTATGTATTCCGAAGAAAATCCACAGGATTTCCGTCTTCCTCTTCCTTGCCTTTATCCTTGCGAGCGAGTAATGTTGCTTTTGAGTGCCGAAGCTTCCTTCAAGTCGAGTGGCCCTTTCTTTTGAGAGTTCGCTTCTAAGCACCTTCCTCAAAGGCTCATCTTTTGCCGCCCTCCCCTTGAGCACAAAAGATGTGGATATTCCATATTTTGTACAGAAAAAAATAGGGAACCACTATCTATTGTTGATGGCTGAAGGAGGATCGGATTATAACCATGCTGTTACCGCCCTCACTGCTAAATCCCTCTGGGGACCGTATGTACCTTGTACCATCAATCCCGTATTGACACACCGCCATCTTGGCAAGGACTACCCTGTGCAGTCTCTCGGACATGCCGATCTGGTACAGACACCGACCGGAGATTGGTATGCTGTGTTTCTCGGTAAACGAATTGTGGAAGGAGGACTGGTGCCTTTAGGACGCGAAACCTTTCTTTGTGAGGTGAGTTTTCAAAGCGGTGAACCTATTTTCAATCCCGGCATTGGTGTTATCGGAAACCGATTGAAACGTCCACTTTTACCATGGACGCCGGTGTCGAAGACAGATAAACAGAATGATTTTGAAAGTTCTGCTTTATCACCGGAATGGGCTACAATGCGTATCCCTGAACAACCTTTCCATCATTTTGCCGATGGCAACTTGTTTTTGTCTCTCCGACCTGAGATGGCGGACAGTCTGGTATGTCCCTCCATGCTTCTGCACCGTGTACATTCTCATAATTTTTCTGCCATCACGACAATGACTTTCTCTACCTGTCAGGCGAACGAATGGGCGGGCTTGGTTCTGTATCGTACAGCTAAAGGCTATTATTCATTACTGAAAGGAAAGAATGAAATCCGTTTGACAATCGATAAATAAAGCATCATACCAATGGTTTGAATATAAGGAAGAATAATTGTAAGTTTAATCCCCCTTTCCCATAATTTCCGATTTTTTTTATATCTAACACTAAAATCAACTGGAAGTTATGGGAATATGTCTGATAATTTATCAATATTAATTAAATCCGTTCCTTGCAACTATATTTAGAATACAGAAATTCGAATCGCACTTTTGCCCAGTTTGCATCCACTTATTCGTTTCTTTTTTGTACTTTAGCCTAAGCTTATCTTACATAAAGTGACAGATAAGTACAACGATAAATAATTGTTTATACCATGTATATACCACCATTTACCATATCAACCAACGCTATCAACTTGATTGCAGAAATATCTGCACAGATTGAGCGATACGCCATTCGTTTAGAGCAAAGCGATGGGCTGAGATTGCGAAAAGCCAATCGAGTAAGAACAATCCATAGTTCATTGGCCATTGAAGGGAATATGCTGTCGGAAGACGAAGTGAAAGACATTATTGATGGTAAAACGGTTATGGCACCTTTGCGACAGATTCAAGAGGTTAAAAACGCTATAAAGACCTATGAGCTTTACGAAAAATTAAATCCGTTTGATGTAAATGACTTGTTAAAGGCACACGGTACAATGATGATGGCACTGACCGACGATGCCGGCAAATTCCGCCGTGGTGGAGTCGGTGTTTTCTCAGAAGAAAGATTGGTACACATGGCTCCCCCTGCCGATCGCGTTCCTTTTTTGATAGATGATTTATTTGAGTGGCTCAAACAGGCCAAAGACCATTTACTCATTCGCAGTTGTGTGTTCCATTATGAATTTGAATTTATTCATCCATTCAGTGATGGTAATGGGCGTATGGGCCGTCTTTGGCAATCACTAATTTTAGGCAGACTGCATCCGCTTTTTGAATATCTGCCCGTAGAAAATATGATCTATGCCAATCAAGAAGCTTATTATAATGCAATACAGCACAGCACTGCAACAGCTGATTCAGGACCTTTCATTGAATTTATGCTTCAAGAGATTTTAAACACCCTCAAGAGACATCAAGGCAGTCTTATATCTCAGCACAATGTGATGGAAGTTCGGGATAAAATTCGGGATAAGTTCGGAACAAATCATTGAACAAATCCAGCGTAATCCGGCTGTCACCCTTGATGAAATCGCAGCTGCACTCTCCGTCACCCGTCGCTCGATTGAAAAGAAAATCAAGGAACTGCGTGATGCCGGTTACATAAGACGCGAAGGAAGCAATAAATCGGGACGTTGGATAGTGAATGATGAGGTCTAATGTCTGGATGCGACATTCATCAAGCCACAAAGATACTTGTTATCAGTCGCCCATCAAAAGCCAGGATTCATAAAACCATTGACTAAGTTTATCAAAAGAATTATATTCCTTTTAGCCTGTTTAAATTTGCATCAGCATTGTCATTCTGAAATGAAAACAAAAATTTAAACAGGCTTTAAAAACGATCATGTCACTTTCCGTGCGCAGCCATATACGCCTTCACCTGTTCACTAATCTGTTTCATCCCTTTCACCGAAGGATGGCCGCTCATCTTATCAAGCCCTTTCAATTCGATGCAATCGATCTGATAATGTTTGCAAATTGTTCTGACTGATTCAGTTATCTCGTTTCCCAAACCATCATTCAACAAAAAATAGATCTCCACATTAGGATAGTAATCAATCATTGTATCCAGCATATAAGCCATGGCAGGGCGGAAAGAATACAAATCTTTTTTAGACCAATCCGCATACTGATACTCTCCTAAAGGTGATTTCGCCCAATAATCATTAGTCGTGCCAAAAATAAAAATAATATCAGGACAGCCCAACGCCTTCATCCGGGTGATGAAAGAACGGTCGCTATAATCCTCCGAACGGTAACCGGTATGGCAAATAGTAGCACCGGAAAACGAATTATTCACACAAAGACGGTAGTTGTTCTCCTTAATAAACTGATGCCACCAGGTATTACGTACAGAAACCATATCTGTCTTCCGTCCTTTAGGAGGCGTCTTCAGATACCATACAAAATTAGTATCGGGCTGAACATAGCCTTCGAAAGTGGAATAAGAATCCCCCAGAATAGAAACGGATTTCAAACCTTGAGCAATGCCCGGATGACAGAACAACGTGCAAAACAGCAGAGTTATAATATACTTTTTCATAGGTATTTGATTATTTCGCCTTCAAATATACAGCATATTTTGGTTTAACTCCTATAAAAATAACCTTTTTCTTCTATTTACAGACAAACAAGAAGACATCGAACCGCTTTATAAAAATAAGAACAAATCCAATGGTTACAAATTCGATCTATAAACGTCACTACCTATAAGAGCCGCAAAATGAAGGCCATTTAACTTTTAAAAAACTAAGTATGACAAGAAACGCTTTTTGGGGACTGTGTATCGGGATATGTATGGCAAGCACACAAAGTGTCGCTCAAAAGATAGAAAATACAAATATCCAAACTGATAATCAAAAAAACTATACCCCACCCCATATCAATGAAATTACCAATGGGGAATCTTTATATACTGTCCGAAGCGACACAAGTCTTCATAACATCAGAACAATACAAGCAAACTCGAATCCGGAAGTATTGGATAAACTGACAGCAGAACTGAAACCGGCTATCCCCTATTTAAATGAAGTAGGTGCACAAGCCATGCCCCGGAATATCGTTCCAATCAAGAATCCCTATTTCAATATGCCTCAACTGAAGCGTCCCGTTTTCCCTGATTTCATCGTCAATATGAAAGGCAAAGGAATGACAGAAGATGCCCCTATTACGGATGTAGTGAACCGGACGATTGCCGAAGTCAGCAAACAAGGAGGAGGAACAGTCGTCATTCCTGAGGGAAAATGGAAATCGACCCGTATTGTACTGAAGAGTAATGTCAATCTGCATTTAGCCAAAGGAGCCGAAATAGAGTTTGCCGGTCGCGCGGAAGATTATCTGCCGGCGGTTTTCACACGCCATGAAGGGATAGAAATAATGGGGCCGGCCGCCTTTATTTACGCCAATGGGGAAAACAACATCGCCATTACGGGAGAAGGAACCATTTACGGACCACCTATGGATGCTGAAATCAGAAAACGTCCTAACGGTGCTTCAGTGGTAGAAAAAGATGTTCCGTGGGACATGCCTATAGAACAACGTATCTATGACGGTATGGAAGGCAGGACTTTCTATCGTCCTAAAACAATCTCTCCCATCAACTGTACCAATGTATTAATAGAAGGGATCACGATGGAACGAAGTACCTTGTGGAATGTGGTACCCATTTATTGCGAGAATGTAATTATAAGAGGCATTACCGTCAACTCTACCAAGGTGCCCAGCGGAGACGGCATTGACATAGAATCTTGTAAAAACGTACTGATTGAATACTGCACGCTGAACTGTGGTGATGATTGCTTTACCCTGAAAGCCGGCAGAGCAGAAGACGGATTACGTGTAGGCAAACCTACAGAAAATGTAGTTATCCGCTACTCGCTGGCCCAGCATGGACATGGCGGGATAACTTGTGGTAGTGAAACAGCCGGAGTGATCAAGAATCTGTATGTACACGATTGTGTATTCGACGGAACCCGTACCGGCATCCGTTTCAAGACACGACGCAACCG
The DNA here is from genome assembly GCA_947574505.1 of uncultured Bacteroides sp. Lineage (GTDB taxonomy): Bacteria > Bacteroidota > Bacteroidia > Bacteroidales > Bacteroidaceae > Phocaeicola. The sequence goes on from CANPJW010000015.1 coordinate 12,969, forward strand.
TGGAGGAGGCAGTGACAACACGTACTATGAGAGACTGCGCATGATCAATGTAGGAAAAGCCTTTACCTGGGATTTGTTGGGCAGTGCTTATTATATGGGCGAACTGGCCGCACGCTATCCGGCAAGAAAAGTAAACCGGCTGACGCCTGATGTAAAGAATATCCTGATCAAAGATTTCATTGTAGAATCAGCCGACCAGTTCTTTACCGCCAATGGTATTCCCGAAATACCTTTCAACCAGGTAGTGGTGGAAAATGGAGAGATCAAATGCAAGAAATTAATCGGCGCCCTGAATGATGCCGCCGGATTTACGATGCGGAAGCTGACGATAGAAGCACAGCATAATGACATTCACATATTGGATGGAAAAGACATCCTGTTCGAGGATATACATTTCAAACTCCCCGCCGGAGAGATCATGGTGAATGTGGAAGGGGAAAGATCCGGAAACATTGTTTTCAAGAACATCAATGCCAATCAGGAAAAGGTTGAGTATAAAAAGGAATCTCCCATGAGGATAGAAATAAAGTAACTAAATATCGGTCTGATTTGGAACGCAAATGACGCAAATGACACAAATTTAACCTTTCGGTAGGTTTTGCCTCTATGTAGTGAGGGGGCTTTATTTGTGTCATTCGCGTCATTTGCGTTCCAATCTTTCTCCTAAATAATCACACTTATCACACCCACTTCCGCAACTATAATCCCCTATAACTGTATCATTTTTCATCATAATGTATGATTTTCCATTGTAAAGCGGGTTATCCCGCCTTATTTTTGTATCATGAAAACAGTATTCAATGGTATTATGAAAAACAAATGGACCAAACTGGCGGCTTTAGCAATAGCTGCCCTGTGGAGTGGACCAACCGTGCAGGCACAAGCTCCGCACCCCGAACGTATCTATTTATCGGGAACCGGTATTGACAACACCAAGACTTGGGAGTTCTTTTGTTCGGGAGGACAAAACAGTGGGAAATGGAAAAAGATCGAAGTACCCTGCAACTGGGAACTGCAAGGATTCGGAGAATATACTTACGGTCGTTGGTATACTATAAAAGGTGAAAGGCCAAGCGACGAAACGGGTATTTACCGATATAAATTTGAATCTCCGGCAACAACTCCCGGTGAGCGGATAAAAATATTCTTTGACGGAGTGATGACCGACACGAAAGTTTTCATCAATGGAAAACCCGCAGGCGAAATGCACCAGGGAGGATTCTACCGCTTCAGTTATGATATCACCGATTTATTGAAGCCCGGCAAAAAGAACCTGCTTGAAGTAAAGATAGCCAAAGAATCAGCCAACAAATCCATCAATGCAGCCGAACGTAAAGCCGACTGGTGGCTGTATGGTGGTATTTACAGACCCGTATGGCTGGAAGTTGTCCCGGCAGTCCACATGCGACATTTTGTTCTGAACGCCGATCAGCATGGAAAATTGCAAGCGACAATAGAAATGGAAGGGGATGCCAAAGGATATGAATTGTCTGTTTCCGTCCGTTCATTAAAGGATGGAAAAGAGATGTACACTCAAGGACACAAACCTACCGTTTCTCATCAGATTAAGGATTCGAACAAGGAACAGTTGGTGGAAGGAAACTGGATGAATATCCAGCCTTGGTCTACAGAGGACCCCAATCTGTACGTAGCCAGACTGGAACTGAAAGACCCCGAAGGGAAAACGGTGCAAAGCCGTGAAACGCGGATAGGTTTCCGCACCATTGAGTTCTTTCCACAAGACGGAGTTTATCTGAATGGAACCAAACTAGTGGTGAAAGGTGTCAACCGCCATTCTTTTTCCGTAGATGGAGGTCGTGCTACCAGTGCGGCTATGAGCCGTCAGGATGCCTTGCTGGTAAAAGAAATGAATATGAATGCGGTCCGTTCACATTATCCGCCTGATGAACATTTCCTGGATATGTGTGATTCATTAGGAATTGTCTATATGGACGAACTGGCAGGATGGCAAAACGGATACGATTCAAAAGTAGGTCCTAAATTAGTCAAAGAAATGATAGAACGCGATGTAAACCATCCTTCCATCATTATTTGGAGTAATGGCAACGAAGGAGGATGGAATTATAATCTGGATCCTTTATTCGCCAAATACGATAAATTACAGAAACGCCACATGGTACACCCTTGGGCCGATTTCAATGATCTGGACACCCACCATTATCCCACTTATCTGACCGGAGTGGCACGTTTTACCAACGGCTATAAAGTATTTATGCCTACCGAATTCATGCATGCCATGTACGATCAGGGAGGCGGTGCCGGACTGCGTGACTTTTGGGATCGTTGGTGCACGAACCCTCTGTTTGCCGGAGGCTTTATCTGGGTATTCTGTGACGAAGCCCCCAAACGTTCTGATAAAGGAGGCATATTGGATTCTGATAAATCCAATGCTCCTGACGGGGTAGTTGGTCCGCGTAGAGAAAAAGAAGGAAGTTACTATGCCATCCGCGCACAATGGTCGCCCATCCAGTTAAAACCCCTGCTGATTACCGACCATTTTGACGGCAGCTTCCTGGTTACTAATGAATATACGTATACTAACCTGGACAAATGTCGCATGACTTACAAAATACGTACTTGCGAAACACCTTTGAACAATGCCATGGAAAGCGGTAAAGTTATCGCAGAAGGCCATGTACAACTGCCTGCCATCGCACCGGGTGAAACCGGAAAAGCCCGCTTCACTCTTCCTGCTTCTTTCCGGGAAGGTGATGTACTGGAGTTAGAGGCATTTGACAAAGAGGGAAAAAGTATCTGTAACTGGACCTATCCTATCCGGCTGGCAAAACAATACTTTGATCATAAAATGGCGCAGACTCCGATGACCTTGGAAGCGGTACAACCGGCAACCGCCACTCAAACCGCTACCTCCATCGAACTGAAAAGCGACCGTGTAACCGTCACTTTTGACCCGGCTACCGGCATGATCAGCCGTATCACATCAGGAGGAACAGAAGTTCCATTCAAAGACGGTCCTGTGGCAGTGGGCATGAAAATGCGCTACGAGCCAACATTGAGTTATGTCCGCAACAGCAACGAGGGGGCTGTTTACTGTGCCAAATACAAAGGTGCCGCCGACTCCATCGTATGGCGTCTTACGGACAAAGGATTACTCTATATGGATGCCATTCTGCTGAACCGGGCTTCCGGCGGAGGTGGATTCGATGATGCTTTCATGGACTCCAAAGTATTCAATCTCGGTCTGACTTTCTCTTATCCTGAAAAGAATTGCTCCGGCATGAAATGGATGGGCCGCGGCCCGTACCGTGTCTGGAAAAACCGGATTCTGGGAACGAACTATGGAGTATGGCACAAAGAGTACAACAATACCATCACCGGAGAAAGTTTTGAAAATCTGGTTTATCCGGAATTCAAAGGATATCATGCCAATATGTATTGGGCCACTTTGGAAAGTGACACGACACCGTTCACCATTTATTCACGGAATGACGGTATCTTCTTCCATGTGTTCACTCCCGAAGAACCGAAAGGACGCGTAAAAGACACCATGCCCAAATTCCCCGAAGGGGATATATCCTTCCTGCTGGACATCCCGGCTATTTGCTCCTTTAAACCCATCGAGCAACAAGGACCGAACAGCCAGCCGGGTAATATCCGTATCAAATCGGGGGATGAAGGGTTACATCTGAATTTGATGTTTGATTTCCGACAATAAACAAGCGAATAGTAGTTAGTGATTAATTTAATAGCAGAATCATGAAATTAATAACTTTTGTATGTGCCGCCTTTCTATGCCTTCCGTCTTTGGCACAAGAAAAATTTCCGGACGGCACGCCTGTATCCGATTGGTTTAAGGACAGTAAGATAGTAGATATAAACACATTAGGCAAGAAATACATTCTGACAGATTACGGTGTCATCAATGACAGCACCCTGTTACAAACAGAGAAAATCCAATCTGCCATTGATGCTGCCGCACAAAATGGCGGCGGAGTTATCGTCATTCCCAAAGGAACCTATTTAAGCGGAGCGCTGTTCTTCAAACCCAAAACACACCTGCATCTGGAGGAAGGAGCTGTGTTGAAGGGAAGTGATGATATCAGCAACTTCCCCATCATAGATACCCGCATGGAAGGGCAAAGCTTGAAATATTTCGCGGCGTTGGTCAATGCCGACAAAGTGGACGGTTTTACGTTATCCGGAAAAGGCACGATTGATGGCAACGGATTAAGATACTGGAAATCATTCTGGCTTCGTCGAAAAGTCAATCCCCAATGTACCAATATGGATGAATTACGCCCTCGGCTGGTTCATATCTCCCATAGCAATAACGTCCAACTCTCAGGAGTACGCCTCATCAACTCTCCCTTTTGGACTACCCATCTTTATAAATGTAATCACATAAAATTACTGAACCTCTATATTTTCTCACCGGAGAAACCGGTAAAGGCTCCAAGTACGGATGCCATTGATATTGATGTATGCAGCAATGTACTGGTGAAGAACTGCTATATGTCTGTCAATGATGACGCCATAGCCTTAAAAGGCGGCAAAGGTCCCTGGGCAGACCAAGACCCGAACAATGGAGGTAATTTCAACATCATCATCGAAGATTGTACCTACGGCTTCTGCCACGGCGCCCTCACTTGTGGAAGCGAATCCATCCACAATCGCAATATTATCTTGCGACGCATTCACATCACCAATGCCAATCGTTTGTTATGGTTAAAGATGAGGCCGGACACCCCCCAACAATATGAATATATTCTGGTGGAAGATATCACCGGAGATGCAAACCATTTTCTGTATATCAAGCCTTGGACACAATTCTTCGACCTGAAAGATAGAAAAGACATTCCCGTTTCTTACTCAAACCATGTGACAATGAGAAACATTGATTTTAAATGCGATAATTTCTTCAGCGTAGAAAAGTCTGATCAATATCAACTTACTAACTTTACATTCGAAAACCTGAACATTAAAGCTAAAAACGGGGAATGCGACAAAGAAATGATTGACAATTTCATTTGGAAAAAGGTAAGTATAAATAATATAAAATAAGATCAGCAGTTGAATAAATCAAATTCAACAATATCTAATCACGAGCCACGGCTGGCACTATCCAAACGTGGCTCCTGTTTTTTCAACATGAAATTCACAAGATCCCGGTGTATTCCACATATATCCGGCATTCGTTTCTTTACTTAATAGTTCAATAACTCTTCCAGGCATCAGCCTCTTTGGCATTACGGGCTTTTGCACGCATTTTCTTACTGAGAATGATTCCCAGCAGCTTATCGGCATCAAACGTAGCACTGATACCCGCCCCCACCATCAAAGCGCTAGGAGTAAATTTGCCTGCCGGCGCAGGTTCCAAACGAGGATCATAGCCTGCCAACAACTCTTTGTTGATAGGAATCTCTACATAAATTTGTTCCTCTTCCGGAGTTTCAAACGGTCCGTACGGCAATAACCTGATATACCCTCTACCATCTATTGTATCCATTTGAGAGATATAATAACGAGGAAGTTCCGTTTCAAACTTCATGTTTTTTTTAGGGAAGGGAGTTGATTTCATTTTCCACTTTTCGGGATTGAACAATCTGTCAATCTCTTTCTGTGTTTCATCATCTATCACAATTTCTACTTGACCGCTCAATAGTTGCTGCAAACGCAAAGAGTCCTGTTTGGTCAACTGCTTGGTCTCATTCGTTCTCTGGGCAAATGACAACACCGAGAAACAAAGACATAACAAAAGGAAGAATATACGTTTCATAGCTATCTATTTTTAGTAACTTCCTAAAGATACGCAAAAGTAACGTATGTTCATCCTTTTCTGGTCTTTTTCTTTCGTTCTTTTTTTCATTAATTCTGGTAATAAACTCGTTTTACCCTATTAGACACACTGGTCAAGATCTCGTATGGAATAGTTTCCAGAATCTCTGACAGGACAGTGACCGGTAAATCATCTCCGAAAATGATAGCTTTATCCCCTTCCTTACAATCAATATCCGTCACATCAATCATGCATACATCCATACAGATATTACCCACGTATGGCGCTTTCTGCCCATTCACCAAACAGTAGGCATGTCCATTTCCCAAACGTCGGTTCAGCCCGTCGGCATAGCCGATAGGAATAGCGGCAATGCGGGAATCCCTTTCCAAATGTCCTTTACGACTATACCCCACTGTTTCCTCCTTAGGAACCTCATGAATCTGAAGAATAGTGGTTTTTAATGTACTTACATTATGGATGATCTGATTGGTAAACGGATCAATTCCATAAAGACCGATTCCCAAACGCACCATATCGAACTGGGCACCCGGATAACGTTCTATCCCGGCTGTATTACAGATATGACGCAATATCTTATGCTGAAAAGCCTCCTGCAAACATTCAGAAGCAGCTTCAAACATTTCTATCTGTCTGCGCGTAAACGAATCAAACTGAGCCCCGTCACTGCCTACCAAATGGGAGAATACAGAACGTGGAATAACAGCTGTCTGTTTCTTCAGACGGTCTATCAGTTCCGGAATCTCTTCGGGTGCAAAACCCAAACGGTGCATTCCCGTATCCAATTTAATATGAATGGGGAAATTCGTTACCCCTTCTTTTTCGGCAGCTTTAATCAATTCATTCAATAAATGGAAACTGTAAACCTCGGGTTCCAATTTATAATCAAACATGGTCTTGAATGCTGTCAACTCAGGATTCATAATCATAATGGAACAGGTAATTCCCGCTTTCCTCAGATCCGAACCTTCATCAGCCACAGCTACCGCCAAGTAATCCACACGATGATCTTGCAGTGTCTTAGCTATCTCGTATGAACCGGCACCGTATGCAGAAGCCTTCACCATACATACCATTTTTGTTTCCGGTTTCAGTTTGCTGCGATAATAATTCAAGTTATCAACCAAAGCATTCAAATTGATCTCCAAAATGGTTTCATGCACTTTCAGTTCCAAACGATCTGAAATCCGGTCAAAATGAAAAGCCCGCGAACCTTTTACCAAAATCACCTCATTACGCAGCCCAGCCAGCAAATTCGACTCCAACAGTTCTTCTGTAGTACGGAAAAAATACTTTTCTATCTCAAAACGGGCAGCAGCAGTCCGAATTTCCTCTCCTACCCCGATAATCTTCTCTACTCCCCGGCTATGTATCAATTCGGCTACCTGACGATAAAGCAGTTTGCTGCTCTGTCCTGTTTCAAGCATATCCGAGAGGATAAGTGTCCGTTTTTTTCCTTTATCATCAGAACGACGCGACATAAAGTCAAGAGCAATATCCAAAGAAGCCAAATCCGAATTATAACTATCATTGATCAACACACAGCCATTCTTGCCCTCTTTTACCTCCAGACGCATAGCAATCTGTTCCAAACGCGCCATGCGCTCGGTTATTTGTTCAGGGGAAACCATCATATACAAAGCCACAGCCAGACAATGCAGCGAATTCTCAATAGAAGCGTCATCTATAAAAGGAATACTAAATTCATTCGGCATCCCCAGATAACGGTATTTAATAGTAGTAGCATGTTCCCCTTTTTGAATGGACTCAATAAACAACGGACGTTCATTGTCCTTTTTCGACCAAGCAATCTCACGCGAGGTAAAAAGAGATTTTGCCACACACGAACTGATCAGTTCGTTATCGCCATCATAAATGATGACGTCACAATCTTTGAACAAAGTAAGCTTCTCCATACATTTATCCTGTAAAGAGAAAAAGTTCTCTTGGTGCGCACCACCAATATTAGTCAAAATCCCCACAGTAGGTTTAATGATAGTCTGCAACGCCTCCATTTCCCCCATTTCGGAAATACCCGCTTCAAAAATAGCCAACTCAGTGCGTTCATTCATCAACCATACCGAAAGTGGCACACCTATCTGTGAATTATAGCTACGTGGCGAACGGGTTACCACACGGTCCGGGCTCAGCAATTGATACAACCATTCCTTCACAATGGTTTTTCCATTGCTGCCTGTAATTCCTATAACCGGAATCTGAAACTGCTCCCGATGCTTTTCCGCCAATTTCTGTAATCCTTTCAGAGGATTGGCCAACTGCAGGAAATTCGCATCTTGAAAAGATTTCATATCGGCCGGCAATTCGCCCACTACAAAATTACGGACTCCACGTTCATACAATTCCGGAAGATATTTATGCCCGTCATTCCGTTTGGTTTTTAAAGCAAAAAATAATGTTTCTTCCGGAAAGCACAATGAACGGCTATCAGTTAAAATCCAATCAATCTGTGCACTACGGTCCCCAAACCGCTTTGCTCCCAGAACTTTTTCTATATTTTCAATCGAGCTTGACATTGTTCTAATTCTTTTTGAAGGTCAAAATACGGGAACTTTTCTTTAAGTCGCTCTATCTTTAACACTATTTGAGTTAAAAATTTGCGATATGTTTCAGATTGGGCATTAAACGGTTTGTGAGCTAAAGCCTTCCGGATATCCTCCCACTCTTTCATTATTCTATCCGTTTCTTTACTAAAATAACATTCTGTAAAACATTCCCATAAATAAGATACAGCAACAGGAGAAGGATGCAACATGTCATCTGCATAAAAACGATAATCACGAAGTTCATCCATCATGATTTCATAAGAAGGGAAATAGTAACAATCAGACCAGCGGCGGCATAATTCATCCACCGCAAGAAGCAAAGTGGACTTACTTATCTGATTACCATGCATACCATCTTTGCTATGCCGTATGGGGCTGACAGTGAAAAGTATCTTCAAGAACGGATTTACTTTTCTCAATTCCACCAACACACATTCCCATTCAGTGACAATTTCCTCTACCGTAAGAAGTTGTCGGGTAAAAAGGCTGTCGGGCTGTTTGTGGCAATTTCCTACCACCATGGTCCTTTCCTTCAGCCAATAAGCAAATGCAGTCCCCCAAGTAATAACCAGCCAATCAAGCTGAGGAAGTCCAGCCGAAGCCTGTTCCAGCCGCGTATTTATAGAAGACAAACAAGATGCTGCCGTAGAGGCTGAAAAAACGCTATGATGCATCCAACTGTGCCAACAGCCTCCGGCATAGAACAAATCCTCTTCCGTATACGTTTGATGGGATAGGATTTGCCAAAGAGCTTCCACTATGGATAAAGGATTATAGAGGATTCCAAAAGGATTTACATCACAACGGAACTTATTTGCCAACAACAAATTTCCGATGTTTTCTGCAAAACAAGAACCAAATAGCATGATTCGGTCCGAATGCCGGATTTCTGTTTCCCTTTTAGGTAATTCTACTTGCGTTCTGAAATTCATACGATAAGGAAAGCTTTTAAAATTTAAGGGCAAATGTAATCATAATACACATATTTATGCTATTTTTGCACGATATTTATCATATCATAGGAATGGAACAGGATAATTTATATAACTTACTGCAAAGCATAGATACTCCGGATGATTTGCGCCATTTAAGCGCAGACAAACTGCCCGAAGTGTGTAAAGAGCTAAGGCAAAAGATTATAGATGAGCTCTCATGTAATCCGGGGCATTTCGGTTCCAGTTTGGGCGTAATAGAACTGACCGTCGCCTTACATTATGTATTCAACACACCCTATGACCGCATTGTATGGGATGTAGGGCATCAAGCTTACGGGCATAAAATTTTAACCGGACGCCGGAATGCGTTCTGTACCAACCGTAAACTGAATGGCATACGTCCTTTTCCTTCTCCATCCGAAAGTGAATATGACACATTTACTTGCGGGCATGCGTCAAATTCTATTTCCGCAGCTTTAGGTATGGCTGTAGCAGCCAAAAAGCACGGAGAGAATAACCGGCATGTCGTTGCTGTAATTGGTGACGGTTCCATGAGTGGAGGGCTGGCTTTCGAAGGGCTGAACAATGCCTCGGCAACTCCTAATAACCTTCTGATTATCTTGAATGACAACAACATGGCTATAGACCGTAGTGTAGGAGGCATGAAACAATATCTGTTGAACCTGCAAATGTCTGAAGGATACAACCGGATACGCTATAAAATATCACAAATGTTCCATCGATGGGGTATCCTGAACGAAGAACGCCGGAAAAGCCTGATACGATTTAACAACAGCCTGAAATCCATGCTGGTACAACAGCAAAACGTATTTGAAGGCATGAATATCCGTTATTTCGGACCTATTGATGGACACGATGTCAACAATTTGGCACGTGTATTAAAAGAGATTAAAGATATGCAAGGCCCTAAACTGCTCCATATACATACCACCAAAGGAAAAGGTTTCGGTCCGGCAGAAAAAGCTGCCACCATCTGGCATGCTCCGGGCATATTCGACAAGGAAACCGGAGAGCGTATCGTTGTCGATACCAAAGGAATGCCCCCTTTGTTTCAGGATGTTTTTGGAAATACCCTATTGGAACTGGCCCAAACAAATGATAAAATCGTAGGAGTCACTCCCGCAATGCCCTCAGGGTGCTCTATGAACATATTAATGAAAACCATGCCCGAAAGAGGTTTTGATGTGGGAATTGCCGAAGGACATGCCGTTACCTTTTCAGGAGGAATGGCAAAAGATGGTCTATTGCCTTTCTGCAATATCTATTCGTCTTTCATGCAACGTGCCTATGACAATGTGATTCACGATATAGCGATACAAAAACTCAATGTAGTATTGTGCCTGGACCGCGCTGGATTGGTAGGAGAAGACGGTCCTACTCATCACGGAGCATTCGATCTGGCTTATATGAGACCGATACCCAATCTCATTGTGGCCTCCCCTTACAACGAACATGAACTGCGTTGTTTGATGTATACCGCCCAGCTACCTGACAAAGGTCCTTTTGTCATCCGTTATCCACGTGGAAGAGGTTCATTGGTAGACTGGAAATGTCCAATGCAAGAGATTGAGATAGGAAAAGGAAGAAAATTGAAAGAAGGAAAAGACATAGCGGTCATTACGCTGGGGCCCATTGGCGTTCAAGCAGAAAAGGCTATCACACATGCCGAACAGGAAACAGGAAAAAGCATTGCTCACTATGATTTGCGTTTCTTAAAGCCGTTAGATGAAAGTATGTTACACGAAATAGGCAAGAGATTCAAGCAAGTGGTCACCGTTGAAGACGGTGTCCTAAAAGGTGGAATGGGCAGTGCCATACTGGAATTTATGGCAGACAATGAGTATAATCCGCAAATAAAACGTATCGGACTACCGGATCAATTTGTCCAGCATGGTTCAGTAAAAGAACTATATCATATTTGCGGCATGGACGAAGAAGGTATTTACAAAGTTTTGATATCATTCTAAGAGAGACGAACAATGAAAATCATTATTGCAGGAGCAGGAGCAGTAGGCACCCATCTGGCGAAATTATTATCGGATGAAAAGCAAGACATCATTTTGATGGATGAAAACGAAGAAAAGTTGAGCAAACTTGATTCCAACTTCGATTTAATGACTGTCAATGCATCCCCCACCTCCATTTCCGGCCTTAAGAATGCAGGAGTGGCAGGCGCGGATTTATTTATCGGGGTCATGCCGGAAGAAAGCCGCAATATGACGGCCTGTATGTTGGCTACCAATATGGGGGCAAAAAAGACTGTAGCCCGGATTGACAATTACGAATATTTACTTCCTAAACATAAAGAATTCTTTTCCCAACTAGGAGTACACTCACTGATTTATCCGGAAATGCTGGCCGCCAAAGATATAGTAGATGCCATCAAAATGAGCTGGATACGCCAATGGTGGGAATTTTGCGGTGGTGCATTGGTCCTGATAGGTACCAAAATGCGCGAAACGGCAGAAATTCTGAACGTTCCCCTTCATGAACTGGGAGGACGTAATATTCCATTCCACATTGTAGCTATCAAACGGGGAAATGAAACAATCATCCCCCGGGGAGATGATGTTATCAAACTGCATGATATTGTTTATTTCACAACAACAAAGAAATACATTCCCTATATCCGCAAGATTACAGGAAAAGAAAATTATCCCGATGTACGCAATGTGATGATTATGGGCGGCAGCCGCATAGCTGTTCGCACCACACAATATGTACCGGATTACATGCAGGTCAAGATTATTGAAAATGACATCAACAGATGTAACCGACTGACCGAAGTGGTAGATGACAAAGTAATGATTATCAACGGAGATGGACGGGATATGGATCTGCTCATGGAAGAAGGGTTAAAAAACACGGAAGCATTTGTCGCTCTGACGGACAATTCTGAAACAAACATTCTGGCTTGTCTTGCCGCCAAACGTATGGGAGTAACCAAAACTGTGGCAGAAGTAGAAAATATCGATTATATCAGCATGGCAGAAAGCCTGGATATCGGTACGGTTATCAATAAAAAAATGATTGCCGCCAGCCATATCTATCAAATGATGCTGGATGCAGATGTTTCCAACGTAAAATGTCTGACTTTTGCCAATGCTGATGTAGCCGAATTTACGGTTAAAAACGGTTCACGTATAACCAAATGCGCTGTCAAAGATGCTGGCCTTCCCAAAGGTGCCACCATTGGCGGACTGATTCGCAACGGTGAAGGGATACTGGTGACAGGTAATACCGTCATCCAACCTAACGACCATGTCGTAGTATTCTGTCTAGGTATGATGATTAAGAAAATAGAAAAATTCTTCAATTGATGATAAATGCAAAAATGATAGCCCGGATTATGGGGGCGTTATTCTTCATCGAAGCGGGGTTTCTTATTCTATGCTCGTTTCTCGCTGTCTATTATAATGAATCAGATATTTCAGCTTTCCTATATTCTGCCGCAATAACAGCCGGAGCAGGTAGCATAGCCGCTTTAGCAGGGAAAAATGCAGAAAAGAGAATCAGCCGCCGCGATGGATACGTTATTGTAACCCTTGCCTGGGTGTTTTTTTCTTTATTCGGTATGCTTCCATTCTATCTAAGCGGATATATTCCCACTATAACGGATGCTTTTTTTGAAACCATGTCAGGATTCACCACCACCGGAGCAAGTATTTTGGACAATATAGAGTCATTGCCACACGGGCTTTTGTTCTGGCGAAGTATGACACAATGGATCGGAGGATTAGGAATTGTCTTTTTTACTATTGCCGTATTACCGATTTTCGGAGTAGGCAGTGTACAATTATTTGCAGCGGAAGCCACCGGTCCCACCCATGATAAAGTACATCCGCGTATTGGAGTTACGGCCAAATGGATTTGGACTATCTATTTGGGGCTGACCATTACAGAGATTATTCTGCTGGTTGCTGGAGGCATGAACTTTTTCGACAGTGTATGTCATTCTCTGACTACTACCGCCACAGGAGGATATTCAACCAAACAAAATAGCATTGCCGCCTTCAACTCTCCTTACATAGAATATATAATTACGCTATTCATGTTTTTGGCAGGTATCAATTTCACCTTACTATATCTACTGTTCTTAAAAGGAAATTTCAAACGCTTATTCCAAAATACAGAACTCCACTGGTATTTGGGAACTGTGGGATTTTTTACCCTTTTCACTACCGTCACTCTTATTTTCACCAGTCCGTTCAGTATTGAAGAATCTTTCCGTAAAGCCATATTTCAGGTTGTTTCCTTACAAACCACTACCGGATTCATTTCTGCAGATTATATGACCTGGGTACCTGTACTTTGGACATTAATGTGCATCATCATGCTGTTTGGAGCTTGTGCCGGATCCACCACAGGAGGAATAAAATGTATACGCATAGCCATTATGAGCCGTGTTTCTAAAAATGAATTCAAACATATCATTCATCCCAATGCTATACTTCCTGTACGTATCAACCGCCAAGTTATTTCATCAACAACCAAGTCAGCAGTACTTGCATTCATTTTTCTATATATGGCTATTATTTTTATTGGATGGCTGGTTCTTATGCTGTTTGGAGTAGGGTTTGAAGAAGCTTATAGCGTAGTCATTTCCAGTTTGGGCAATGTAGGACCAGGTATTGGAAAATGCGGCCCTTCCTATTCATGGAACGGGTTGCCGGATGCAGCAAAATGGATAAGTGCAATATTGATGCTGATAGGGCGTTTGGAATTATTTACCGTACTTCTGCTCTTCATGCCGAGTTTTTGGAAAAAGCATTGACATTTACGTCCTATAACCATTTTTATACATAAATAATTCAAAAAATCTCAATGAAGCTTCAAATATTGGCTATCTTTGCACCCTCATTTAAAGGGTAACAAGATGAATAATATGTTGAGATACATTGTATATATCCTATTATTTCTACTGTTTACGATAACAGTAGGTCAGGATTATCATACGGTTGAGACAACAGATTTACCCCCACAGACCTCTTGTTACCAGCAACAACAAGACCCCTGCAAAAGAACAGTGGACTTCCTGTTTACCAATAATTTTGCAGATATGCCACAAATAGCCATATCACTTGACAACCCTTCCACATCAAAGTTCAAATGTATAGTCCGCATTTTAGCAGCATTGAACGAACTAAAAAAGCAGGAGCTACAAACAAACCATATAGTTTGCCACACTTTTCATTCGCTTTACACTGATGCAGTAGATTATTATATCTATGCACTCCGGCGGATCATCATTTAATTTTTAATCTTTTTTCAGCATTTTGCTGAGTAGAAATCCTTATAACAAACGTCTTATAAGGAAAATTTTTCTATCCGTTTGTCTAATCAAAAAAAGTTTAGATATGTATTTTACATTATTAGTTGTCGTTATCCTGACGGCAATCGCATTAGTTGCCGTAGCATTGGGAATTGCCCGTGCCATTTCTCCCCGTTCATACAACTCACAAAAGGGAGAAGCTTACGAATGTGGTATTCCTACGCGGGGACGGTCGTGGATGCAATTCAAAGTAGGTTATTATCTATTTGCTATCCTCTTCCTGATGTTCGATGTGGAAACAGTATTTTTATTTCCCTGGGCTGTAGTGGTACAAGACCTAGGAGTGTACGGTCTGTTTAGCATCCTTTTCTTTTTAGTTATATTAGTTTTAGGTCTGGCATATGCCTGGAAGAAAGGAGCGTTGGAATGGAAGTAAAGAAACCAACCATAAAGTCTATTCCTTATGAAGACTTCAAAGACAATGAGTATTTGGAAAACATGGTCAAGCAGCTCAATGAAGGCGGTACCAAAGTACTGGTGGGCTGTTTGGATGACCTTATCAACTGGGGACGCAGCAATTCGTTGTGGCCGCTTACATTTGCAACCAGTTGTTGTGGAATCGAGTTTATGGCAGTGGGTGCTGCCCGGTATGATTTCGCCCGCTTTGGATTTGAAGTAGCCCGTGCCAGTCCGCGCCAGGCAGATATGATCATGGTAGCAGGAACTATCACACACAAGATGGCTCCGGTACTAAAACGTTTGTATGACCAGATGGCGGATCCTAAATACGTCATTGCAGTAGGCGGATGCGCCATTAGCGGCGGTCCTTTTAAAAAATCATATCACGTATTGAACGGAGTAGACAAAATTCTTCCCGTTGACGTATATATTCCCGGATGTCCGCCCCGACCTGAAGCCTTGTTGTACGGCATGATACAATTGCAACGTAAAGTAAAACTGGAAAAATTCTTCGGCGGAGTGAACCGCAAAGAAAATGAACCACAAAATCCCGAACAAGCATGAGTGAAAGAATAGAAATACCTGCCGAAAAGCTACATGAAGAAATGCTGAAATTGCGGCAGGGTAAACATATGGATTTTCTACGCAGCCTTACCGGAATGGACTGGGGCGAAGAAGGACTAGGTGTAGTCTATCATCTGGAAGATACGAATACAAGAGAAAATATAGTGGTCAGCACTCGCACAACCAACCGAGAAAAGCCGGAACTTCCTAGTGTAAGTGATATTTGGAAAGGTGCTGAATTCAATGAACGCGAAGTGTACGACTATTATGGTATCCGCTTTATAGGACATCCTGATATGCGCCGTTTGTTCCTGCGTGATGACTGGGTAGGCTATCCATTGCGTAAGGACTACGATGAAAGCCTCAACCCACTCCGTATGACCAATGAGGAACCTGTAGACACGACACAATATATAGAAGTACAACATGATGGCAGTGTAATAGAAAAACGCGAAACCATTTTTGATGAGGACGAATATATCATTAACATAGGTCCTCAGCATCCGGCAACCCACGGTGTACTTCGTTTTCGTGTTTCACTGGAAGGCGAGATTATCAAAAAACTGGATGTGCACTGCGGATACATCCATCGAGGTATCGAAAAAATGTGCGAAAGTCTTACCTATCCCCAAACCTTGGCCCTGACCGACCGTTTGGATTATTTAGGTGCGCACCAAAACCGCCATGCTCTCTGTATGTGCATTGAACAGGCAATGGGCGTAGAAGTAAGCGAACGGGTACAATACATTCGTACCATTATGGACGAATTGCAACGTATAGATTCTCACTTGCTTTTCTTCTCCTGTCTCTGTATGGATATGGGTGCCTTGACCGCATTCTTCTATGGATTCCGTGATCGTGAGAAGATATTGGATATCTTCGAAGCAACTACCGGAGGACGTTTGATACAGAATTATAACACCATTGGAGGGGTACAAGCTGATATCGCTCCGGACTTTGTACAGAAAGTAAAAGAATTCATTGCTTATCTGCGTCCGATGCTAAAAGAATACCATGAAGTATTCACCGGAAATGTCATTGCCCAAGAACGTTTGAAAGGTGTGGGAGTTCTTTCACGGGAAGATGCCATCTCTTTCGGAGCGACAGGAGGTACAGGACGCGCCAGCGGTTGGGCATGCGATGTCCGCAAGCGTCATCCCTATGCGATGTATGGCAAGGTAGATTTTAAAGAGATTGTCCACACTGAAGGTGACTGCTTTGCACGTTATATGGTCCGTATGGAAGAAATACTGGAAAGTATGGATATCATTGAGCAACTGATAGACAATATTCCTGAAGGGAACTATCAGGAAAAGATGAAACCGATTATACGTGTGCCCGAAGGGAATTATTATGCCGCAGTGGAAGGTTCTCGCGGAGAGTTCGGTGTTTATCTGGAAAGTCGTGGAGACAAATTTCCTTACCGCATGAAATTCCGCGCTACCGGTTTGCCTTTAGTATCAGCAATGGAAACTATGTGCCGCAACGCAAAAATTGCCGACTTAATTGCTATTGGTGGAACGGTAGATTATGTAGTACCGGATATTGACCGATAATAATGTGCCGATTCTTCAATATACAATTTGGAGAATGCACTATTTATCAGACTGAGAATTAACAAATTAAATAATTACAAGTTTGCCTATTGGCAAATTAGCAAATTGACACATTATTAAATTATGTTCGATTTTAGTATAGTCACCCAATGGGTACACTCACTGCTCACGTCATTTATGCCTGAAGAACTGGCAGTGCTCATAGAATGTATAGTAATTGGCGTATGTATCATGTTGGCATATGCAGTTATTGCTATCATTATGATTTTCATGGAACGTAAAGTGTGCGCCGCTTTCCAATGCCGCTTGGGGCCAATGCGTGTAGGTCCCCAAGGTACCATACAGGTGTTTGCCGATGTATTCAAGATGTTGATCAAGGAAATTATCACCATCCGGCATGCTGACAAGTTCCTGTACAATTTGGCACCTTACATTGTTATCCTCGCCTCTATCATGGCTTTCAGTTGCCTACCCATCAACAAGGGCATGGAGGTCCTTGATTTCAATGTAGGTATTTTCTTCTTATTGGCAGCATCCAGTATCGGTGTGGTAGGTATTTTGCTGGCAGGTTGGAGTTCCAATAACAAATATTCATTAATCGGAGCCATGCGAAGTGGCGCTCAAATGATTAGTTATGAATTATCTGTAGGATTAAGCATCCTTACCATTGTAATCTTAACAGATACCATGCAACTAAGCGAAATTGTAGAACGCCAAGCTGACGGCTGGTTCCTTTTTAAAGGACATATACCTGCATTGATCGCTTTTATCATTTATCTGATAGCCGGAAATGCAGAAGTCAACCGCGGCCCGTTTGACTTGCCTGAAGCAGAAAGTGAACTGACTGCGGGATATCATACCGAATATTCCGGTATGCACTTCGGCCTGTTCTATGTGGCAGAATTTGTAAACTTGTTTATCATCGCCGCAGTAGCCACAACCATCTTCCTGGGAGGATGGATGCCGCTACATATTCCTGGGCTAGACGGATTCAATGCCATCATGGATTATATACCCGGATTTATTTGGTTCTTTGGCAAGTCATTCTTTGTAGTATGGTTACTAATGTGGATCAAATGGACATTTCCCCGTCTGCGTATTGACCAAATTCTAACGCTGGAATGGAAGTACTTGGTTCCAATAGGTTTGTGCAACCTGTTGTTGATGGTAATTATTGTTGTATTTAAATTACATTTCTGATGAAAGAAGAAAAACATTCCTATATAAAAGGGCTGCTTCATGGCATCGGTACATTACTTACCGGCATGAAAGTGACAGGACGAGAGTTCTTCACTCCTAAAGTCACTGAACAATATCCCGAAAACCGTGCCACATTAAAAATATCGCCCCGTTTCCGAGGACGGCTTATCATGCCGGTTGATGAGAATGGTAATAACAAATGTATTGCTTGCGGACTTTGCCAGATGGCTTGCCCCAATGATACAATCACCATTACCAGCGAATCTGTGACCAACGAAGAAACAGGCAAGAAAAAGAAAATATTGGTAAAGTATGAGTACGACCTGGGAGCCTGTATGTTCTGTCAGCTTTGTGTGAACGCTTGTCCACACGATGCCATTCGGTTCGATACAGAATTCGAAAATGCTGTATTCGACCGCAGCAAACTAGTTCTCACTCTGAACAAAAAATAAAAAACAAACGATATTATGACACTACAACTAATTGTATTCATTGTACTGGCGTTGTTTATCGCTGTCTGTTCGGTATTGGCAGTCACGACCTCACGTATCTTGCGTGCAGCAACTTATCTGCTGTTCGTTTTATTTGGTACAGCAGGTATTTACTTCCAACTCAACTACTCATTCTTGGGAGCTGTACAATTACTGATTTACGCCGGTGGTATAACAGTGCTTTATGTATTTAGTATCTTATTGACCTCTTCACAGGGAGACAAAGCAGAGAGATTAAAAAATGGAAAGATGGTGGCCGGAGCTATTTCTACTATAGCAGGACTGGCTATCTGTCTGTTCGTCATGCTGAAGAACGAATTCTTGCCCTCTCATTTTGTTCATGGTGAACTGGATGTACGCACGATCGGTCATGCACTGATGGGCATGGAAAAATATCAATATATCCTTCCTTTCGAAGTAATCAGCGTGTTATTACTCGCTTGCATCGTAGGAGGAATCCTAATCGCTAGAAAAAGATAGAACTTATGGTACACATGGAATATTATCTGGTGGTTTCCACCTTTATGATGTTTGCGGGAATCTATGGTTTCTTCACCCGCCGCAATTTATTGGCCATGCTCATCAGTGTGGAACTGATACTGAATTCGGTAGACATCAACTTCGCCGTATTCAACCGATACCTCTTTCCCGAAGAACTGGAAGGCTTTTTTTTCGCCCTGTTCGCTATCGGCGTGAGTGCGGCTGAAACAGCAGTAGCTATTGCTATCATTATCAATATCTACCGCAATGTACGCAATATCCAAGTGAAGAACTTAAATGAAATGAAAAACTAATTATGGAACATACAATACTAATCCTTATCCTACCTTTCCTCAGTTTCCTGATACTGGGGCTGGCAGGTATGCGTATGAAGAACGGATTGGCAGGGACCATCGGCACCGTTTCACTGGCAGGGGTGACGTTGCTTTCCTACCTCACTGCCTTCAATTATTTTGCAGGAGGGCGTACGGCAGAAGGCGTCTATCCTACTCTCACACCTTATAATTTTGAATGGTTACCTTTCACAACGAACCTGCATATTGACATGGGAATCATGCTTGACCCTATTTCAGTTATGATGCTAGTCGTTATTTCCACCGTCAGTCTGATGGTACATATCTATTCATTCGGATATATGAAAGGTGAAAAAGGCTTTCAACGTTACTACGCATTTCTTAGCCTGTTTACCATGTCCATGTTGGGGCTCGTAGTAGCAACTAATATTTTCCAGATGTATGTCTTTTGGGAACTGGTAGGTGTTTCTTCTTATCTACTTATCGGCTTTTATTACACCAAGAAAGAAGCGATTGCTGCCAGTAAAAAAGCATTTATTGTTACCCGTTTCGCTGATTTAGGCTTTCTGATCGGTATCTTGATTTACGGCTATTATGCCGAAACATTCTCGTTCACCCCCCAACTTCAGGTACTTGCAGTTGCCGGAAGTATGATACCATTGGCCTTGGGGCTAATGTTTATCGGTGGTGCCGGTAAAAGTGCGATGTTTCCATTGCACATCTGGTTACCGGATGCTATGGAAGGTCCTACTCCTGTCAGTGCATTAATCCATGCTGCTACCATGGTAGTAGCCGGTGTATATCTGGTAGCCCGTATGTTCCCGTTGTTTATAGGATATGCGCCCGAAGTGCTGCACTGGATAGCTTATATCGGTGCGTTCACTGCATTCTACGCCGCTAGTGTGGCGTGTGCACAAAGCGATATCAAACGTGTGCTCGCCTTCTCCACTATATCTCAAATTGGATTTATGATTGTCGCATTAGGCGTTTGTACTTCTATGAATCCTCATGAAGGAGGACTAGGCTACATGGCATCCATGTTCCACCTGTTCACACATGCCATGTTCAAGGCATTGCTGTTCTTAGGAGCCGGATGTATCATTCATGCCGTACACAGTAACGAGATGAGCGCCATGGGAGGACTTCATAAATTCATGCCCGTCACCCATTGGACATTCCTGATTGCTTGTCTGGCTATCTCGGGTATCTGGCCATTCTCAGGTTTTTTCTCTAAAGACGAAATTCTGACTGCCTGCTTCCAATTCAATCCTGTTATGGGATGGATAATGACAGGCATTGCCGCCATGACAGCATTTTATATGTTCCGCCTTTATTATTGTATTTTCTGGAATGGAGAATGGAAAGGACACTCCCACGAATCCGGACCTGATGCACATACTCCGCATGAGGCTCCACTTACCATGACATTCCCGCTGATGTTTTTAGCCGCTATCACCTGTATTGCCGGATTCATACCTTTCGGCAATCTGATCAGTAGTAACGGAGAAGCCTATACCATTCATCTGGATATGCAGATAGCTGCTACAAGTATCATTATTGCTATAGCATCCATCGCTTTAGCTACATGGATGTATGCAGGTAAGAGACAACCCGTAGCCAACTATCTGGCGCGCACATTCCCACGTTTGCACACAGCAGCTTACCACCGTTTCTATATGGATGAGATATGGTTGTTCGTAACCAAGAAAATCATCTTCCGGTGCATCAGTACTCCGATAGCCTGGTGGGACCGGCACGTTATCGATCAATTCTTTAACTTCACTGCGTGGAGTACTCATGCTACCGCCGATGAAATACGTGACATGCAAAGTGGAAACGTACAGCAGTACAGTATTTGGTTCCTTGCAGGTGCATTGATATTGACGCTGATACTATTAATTTAATGAATAATAAAAAATCCGCCGCATGGCCATTTTTTAATTTTTAATTTAAAAAGATGAACATACTAAGTTTTTTCATTATAGTTCCCTTGTTGATGCTCGCGAGCCTTTGGGCTTCGCGCAGCGTCAATCAAGTTCGCGGAGTGATGGTTGTCGGATCTTCCATATTATTGGCATTATCCGTTTACCTCACCATTGATTATATCGAACTACGCCAAGCCGGTGCTACAGGAGAGATGCTGTTCACAGCCAGCACAGTTTGGTATGCACCACTCCATATATGTTACTCAGTAGGAGTAGACGGTATATCAGTAGCAATGTTGCTACTTAGTTCCATTATTGTATTCACCGGTACTTTTGCATCGTGGAAGTTACAACCATTGACAAAAGAATATTTCATGTGGTTCACTCTATTGAGTGTAGGGGTATTCGGATTCTTCGTTTCAACAGACCTGTTCACCATGTTCATGTTTTATGAAGTAGCCTTAATTCCAATGTATCTGCTCATCGGTGTATGGGGAAGCGGACGTAAAGAATATGCCGCCATGAAACTTACATTAATGTTAATGGGTGGTTCTGCATTTCTACTGATCGGAATTCTCGGTATTTTTTATGGTGCAGGCGGTGAAACTATGAACTTGCTGGAAATCGCCAAACTGCATATACCTCATGAAATGCAACGCATCTTCTTCCCGCTTATCTTCTTGGGGTTCGGAGTCTTAGGAGCTTTGTTCCCTTTCCATACATGGAGTCCCGATGGTCATGCTTCTGCACCGACTGCTGTTTCTATGCTTCACGCTGGAGTATTGATGAAACTAGGAGGTTACGGATGCTTCCGTGTTGCTATGTACCTGATGCCTGAAGGTGCAGCCATGTGGGGAGATGTATTCCTGATATTGACCACTATTTCTGTAGTTTACGGTGCATTCAGTGCTGTGGTACAAACCGACTTAAAATATATCAATGCCTATTCCTCCGTATCCCACTGCGGATTGGTGCTCTTTGCCCTGCTGATGATGACACGCACCAGTTGTACGGGTGCTATTCTCCAAATGTTGAGTCACGGATTAATGACCGCTTTGTTCTTCGCCCTTATTGGTATGATATACGGACGTACCCACACTCGTGATGTCCGATTAATGGGAGGTTTGATGAAGATTATGCCTTTCCTGGCTGTAGGTTATGTTATTGCTGGTCTTGCTAATTTGGGACTTCCGGGACTAAGTGGTTTTGTTGCTGAAATGACGGTCTTTGTAGGTTCTTTCCAAAATGATGATACATTCCATCGCGTATGTACCCTAGTGGCAACAACAAGTATCGTCATTACCGCAGTCTATATCCTGCGTGTAGTAGGTAAAATTCTTTATGGTAAAGTTTTGAATCCCGAACATCTGAAACTCACAGACGCAACCTGGGATGAACGAGTAGCCGTTATCTGCCTCATCGCCTGTGTAGCAGGTTTAGGAATGGCTCCATTCTGGATAAGCGATCTGATCAGTAACAGTGTAGAACCAATCATAAGTCAATTATTAAATTAAAATTTGAGAATTAAAAATTAAAAAAATAGCAATGATGGACATAACTGCAATACTCCATATGCATGCCGAACTGAGTCTGACAGCCGTTTTTATTCTGATGTTTCTGTTAGATTTATTTTTACCGGCTCCACAACGTCACTGGTTACGCCCCATGGCATGTATCCTGCTGACCATTCAACTCTTAGCAAACCTATGGCCGGAAGAGGTGACTTTATTTGGCGGCATGTATCACTCAACCCCTATGGCGTCTGTTCTGAAAAGCATCCTGACCATAGGTACCATACTGGTGTTTCTGCAAGCAGACACTTGGCTAAAACGTGAAGACACCCGTCATAAACAAGGCGAATTCTACATCCTTACCCTCAGTACCTTGCTGGGTATGTATTTCATGGTAAGCGCAGGGCACTTCCTGCTATTCTTCCTTGGATTGGAATTGGCAACCGTTCCTATGGCTTGTCTCGTAGCTTTCGATAAATATAAAGGGCATAGTGCCGAAGCCGGAGCTAAATTCATTCTTTCGGCTTTATTCTCCAGCGGTATTTTCCTCTATGGCATTTCTATGATTTATGGGACAGCAGGTACTTTATATTTTGAAGATATCCCTGCCGGACTGACAGGAACTCCATTACAAGTTCTTGCACTAGTATTTTTCTTCTCCGGACTGGCCTTCAAATTAAGCTTGGTACCTTTTCATCTGTGGACAGCAGATACTTATCAAGGTGCACCGACTACAGTAAGCGCCTACCTATCCGTTATTTCAAAAGGTGCAGCTGCTTTTGCTTTAATGATTATTTTAATGAAAGTATTCGGACCAATGACTGAACAATGGAGTGAAATACTATGTATTATCATTGTAGCCACCATCACTATAGCCAATCTGTTCGCCATCCGCCAAAACAACCTGAAACGCTTTATGGCCTTCAGTAGTATTTCACAAGCCGGCTACATAATGTTGGCTGTACTGGCTGGAACTCCGCAGGGCATGGCATCCCTAGTATATTATATAGTAGTATACATTGCCGCCAATCTCGCCGTATTCGGTGTCATCAGTACCATTGAGCAACATACCCACGGTAAAATAGAGCGCGAAGATTATAACGGACTTTATAAGACCAACCCCAAACTAACTATGGTCATGACACTTGCTCTTTTCTCATTGGCAGGTATCCCGCCATTTGCCGGATTCTTCAGTAAGTTCTTTGTATTCATGGCAGCATTCCATAGCGGATATTATCTTATTGTATTTATCGCATTGGTCAATACAATCATTTCATTGTATTATTACTTATTGATTGTAAAAGCCATGTTCATCACACCTAATGAAGACCCTATCGGCAATTTTCGTACAGCAACTCCGATGCGCATCAGTCTGTTGGTATGTGTAGCCGGCATATTCGTTTTAGGAATTATAAGTGGGGTATATCAACTATTAAGTGATACAGCAATACTATAAAAGTTCAGTTACAAAAAGAAGAATAATAACTGAAATGATTATTATATTTCTATGATCAATATTCTTTTACTTTGGAGGCAGAATCAATCTGTTTCCAAAGTAAAAGAATACCTTAAAGTTTCTCTTCAACAAATTTATCATTATCTTCGTAGCAAATTATAAAAAAATAAGTACTATGAAGAAAGTCCTCTATATTACAATACTCGCTTGCTCTACTTTATGGGGATCTTGCACAGAGAAAAATAAACAATCCGCCAGAACAGATTCCTTTATAGAAAAAAATGTAGCATTTGCACGTGCACAAATCGGGAATGAAATACAAATTATAGAAAAATCAGAGAAATTTATAAACCCCGTTACATTGAAAACTGACAGTACCATTTATTATTGTGACTACGCCGACTGGCGAAGTGGTTTTTTCCCTGGGTCAGTGTGGTATCTATATGAGTTAAGTGGCGACACTACTCTCTTATCATTAGCTGATAAATACACTTCGGCCATAGAAGAAGCCAAAAAACTGACTTGGCACCATGATGTAGGTTTCATGATAAATTGTAGTTTCGGCAATGGATGGCGAACAACTAAAGTACCCAAATACAAAGAAGTCATGATAGAAGCTGCACGTTCATTAGCTACTCGTTTCCGTGAAAAGCCGGGAATTATCCAATCATGGGATGTGACCCGCGGCTGGCAATCGGAACGCGGTTGGGAATGTCCGGTCATAATAGATAATATGATGAATTTAGAGTTACTATTTGAAGCAACTAAATTATCTGGTGATTCCACCTTTTATCATATAGCAGTGAACCATGCAGACCGCACTTTGAAAGAGCATTTCCGTACAAACGGAAGTTGTTATCATGTAATAGATTATAGTTTGGCAGACGGCATGGTACGGCATAGACAAACAGCCCAAGGATATGCAGACGAATCGACTTGGAGTCGTGGACAAGCATGGGCGATTTATGGTTACACTGTGTGTTACCGGGAAACTCATGATAAAAAGTATCTGAATCAGGCATTGAAGACTTTCCAATTTATGAAAACACATCCCCGGCTTCCCAAAGACTTGATTCCTTATTGGGATATGGATGCTCCCAATATTCCCAATGAACCACGAGACGCTTCAAGTGCTTCTTGTATAGCTTCTGCACTTTATGAAATTAGTACAATGGATGTGCCTGATGCAAACAGTTATAAGAACTATGCAGACAGTATTATGGCCTCTCTAGCCTCACCAAACTATCTGGCATCTCTTGGAAAAAATGGTAACTTTTTATTAATGCATTCAGTGGGCAGTATTCCTCATGGCACAGAAATAGATGTACCTTTAAATTATGCAGACTATTATTTCCTGGAAGCATTGAAACGAAAGCGTGACATTGAAGAAGGCACACACTAAGTTATACAGACAAACACAGAAATATTTCCTCCCGTTCTTCGGGAGGAATGCCACAGCCGGTATCGGTTACTTCAATTCGTAACTTACTTTGTGCCTTATCCAACTTTATCTTAAGAGTTACAGATCCAGAATCTGTAAATTTATTAGTATTATCAAACAGGCTCTCTATCACTAGCGACAAATGCAATTCATTGGTGGAGATAAACATTTCCCCTTTTGGTAATTTCACCAATACAAGTACCATAAAAAGTCTAATTACTAAAAAACTCCTGTTCTTAGTTTCCAAACGGTAATTTTCATAGTTCAATTGATCTACTCCATACTTTACAGGTAGTTCACTAAATTATTTTTTCAGACTAGAAGAATTAATGGAATCCTGCGCTTGTATATCTTATAATATTCAGAAGACTATCTTTGGTAGTAGAAATACTACCTCCTATCACGACAAGAATTCCCCAACAGATATCAATATATACAAGTGATGTATTTCATAATATCAGATTATTAAGGTACGAATATACAAATAATATAAAAATGTAGCAGCAGTTATTCCTCTATTATTAGAATTTACACAATAATGGGCAATTAATCCACTTATTTTCTAATTATATGCTTTAATATTGCATCGTAGATATTTTTTGGTAACTATGAAATTATTAATTATTAAACATCAAAGATATGGTAAAAAAGTTAGTTAGTGTACTTTGTATATGTGCATATTTTGGACTTGCTCATGCACAAATACCACAAGAGATTTGGAAAGAAAGTGAGCAAATAGAAAAACAAATCAAAAAGACTTCTTTTCCCGATCGTGTGTACAACATTAAAGATTTCGGTGCCAAAGAAGGAAATAATGGTGAAATACTCTGCCATGAAGCAATCAATCTAGCTATCCTCACATGCAGCCAGACAGGTGGAGGAACTGTATTAGTTCCACCCGGAGAATTTCTAACAGGTCCTATCACACTGAAAAGTAATGTAAATCTGCATTTGGAAGAAGGTGCCTATCTAAAATTTTCTTCAGAGAAATATCTATATACTCCAACCGTACTCACTCGCTGGGAAGGAGTAGACTGTTACAATTTGCATCCATTAATTTATGCTTATGGTGAAAGCAACATAGGCATTACCGGTAAAGGTATTATAGACGGACAGGCCAGTAATGATAACTGGTGGAGTATGTGTGGGCTCCACACTATGGCTGGAAGGAAGGTATGACAGCTCAAAAAAATGGCGGCAGAGACAAATTACTGATGTACGCCGAAACATTTGCCCCGATAGATAAGCGCCAAATGACTTTTGAAGACGGTTTACGTCCCCAACTTATCAATCTATATCGTTGCAACACTATTTTAATAGAAAATGTAACATTGAAAAATTCTCCGTTTTGGGTTATCCATCCTTTATTTTGTGAAAGTCTGACAGTGCGTGGGGTTAAAGTTTCCAGTCACGGTCCCAATAGCGATGGCTGCGATCCGGAATCAAGTAAGAACGTATTAATTGAAAACTGTATATTCGATACTGGAGACGACTGCATTGCCATTAAAAGCGGACGGAATGCCGACGGACGGAAATGGAATGTACCAAGTGAAAATATCATTGTACGCAATTGCGAAATGAAAGACGGACACGGTGGTGTAGTTGTAGGCAGTGAGATTTCGGGAGGATATAAGAACCTGTTTGTTGAAAACTGCAAAATGGACAGCCCGAACCTGGAACGTGTCATCCGCATCAAAACCAACAACTGCCGTGGTGGTGTCATTGAAAATATTTATGTGCGTAATGTAGAAGTAGGTGAATGTCGCGAAGCCGTTTTGAAAATCAACCTGCAATATGAAAACCGTGAAAAATGTGACAGAAATTTCCCACCTGTAGTACGCCATGTATATCTGGATAATGTTACCAGTGAAAAAAGTAAGTACGGAGTCTTGATTACCGGATATGACGACCGTGTCAATATTGAAGACATCCATGTAACAAACAGCCGTTTCAATAATGTAGAGAAAAAGGGAAATTTAATTACCGGAGCCAAAGATGTAGTGTTAAATGAAGTGTATATCAATGGAAATAAGGTGAAAAAATAAGATGCCCCCTATTATATCGGGTGAACAATGGGCTCACCCGATATAATGATAAAATATAACTTTACCATCATTTATCTTCATTGTCCAACCTGATTTTTTACATATTCTGTAGAAGTCATTCCCCAATAAGATTTAAAACTTTTACTAAAATAATGAGGATCACTAAAACCTACCATATAAGCTATTTCCGACATTGTATATTGGTTTTCCTTAATCAGTTCAGCAGCTTTCCTCATACGCATTTCTTTTATATACATTATAGGAGCCATACCAGTTAAAGACTTCAGCTTATGAAAGAAATTGGTCCGACTCAGACTGAAATAACTGACCAATTGATCTACATTCAATTCCGGATTACTAAGTTGCTCTTCCATAATTCCAGCTAACTTATTAAGAAAAGCGGCATCTTTAGCCGACAATTGAACCGATTTATCTTTTTCTTTATTTTCACTCCCCTCTTCATACCCTACCTTACAATAATATGCTTGTAACATTTTACGCCGAGTTAGAATATTCTCTACTTTAGCTTGCAAATAATTAATACTAAATGGCTTCGTAATGTAATCATCAGCTCCTGTATGGATACCGGTCAGAATGCTATCCATATCCGTCTTAGCAGTCAATACTATGGCAGGAATATGCGAAGTTCGTTCATCGTTCCTTAGTTCCTGCAACATCTGTAGACCACTTTTTACAGGCATCATGATATCAGTAATTATTATATCAGGTAGATCAGAGAAAGCCTTTTTTAATCCAACCTCTCCATTATCAGCCTCAACAGACCGATATGCTTCCTGAAATATTTGTTTGATAAATACTCTTAATTCATAATTGTCTTCAACAATAAGCATGAGCGGCTTCTCCGCTTCATTCAATTCTTGTAGTTCGTTTTGAGAATTGAAATCTAAATTTGTATCTTCGTTCCAATCTGATAATATATATTCCGTGTCAGACGGATAATGTTTTTTACCTTTTAATAGCCTTACAGTAAATAGGCTCCCTTTTCCGAACTCACTTTCCACATTTATACTACCATAATGCATTTCCACAAGTTCTTTAGCTACTGAAAGTCCGATACCAGAACTTAAAGGAGCGTAAATGCTATCCGGAACCACATTCTCGTAACGATTGAAAATCACTTTCTGCTTTTCTCTCTTTATCCCTACTCCTTCATCTTGAACTTGAAGAAGGACTGCATTCCCATCATCTTTCATACTAACCCAAATGTTCTTGCCATCAGGAGTGTATTTGAAGGCATTAGACAGCAAATTAAAAATAATTTTCTCTAATTTATCCTTGTCCACCCAAAGATTTACTTTAGACAATTGAGTGTTAAAATTCAGACTAATATGCCGCTCTTGAGATAAAGCTGTAAAATAGTTGATTATCTCTTTCGTGAAACTGATAATATCCACATACTGAACTCTCAGTTTCATCTTGCTATTCTGGATTTTATTAAAATCCAAAATCTGCCCTACCAACCTCTGCATACGGTCACTATTCTTTTTAATAATCTTCAAAGTATCTCTCACCTTCCCAGAAAGGCTCTCGTCTCTGAGTATATATTCCAAAGGTCCGGTAATCAATGTTAATGGAGTTCTTAATTCGTGAGACACGTCAGTAAAGAAGCTAAGTTTTAATTGAGTAATCAATTCTTCATTTTTAGCCTTATTTTTTATCCGATAAAAAACGGTATATATATAAATGGCAACTGCAATAAATAATACAATCAAGAAGATATAGAGCATAGTAGCATAAGGTGTCTCAGAGAAAGTAGGAAGCACTTCAAAAGAAAGTGTTCGTTCATTTTCAACCCATACACCTTCATTATTGGTAGACTTTACACGAAATACATATTTTCCCGGAGGAAGATTAGTATAGTTGGCCTCATGCCCGTTATCCGTCAAACGAAAGTTTTTATCAAAACCGTCTAACTTGTAAGCATATTGAATATACTCCGTATTGGTCATGTCTAGAGCAGAAAATACCAGTCTGAGGGTATGATTATTAGGAGGTAACTGCATATCCCTGCTATCATCAGGATTAACAGACAAAATAGAAGGAGTTTTTCTGGGAGTCAGTTCCTGATTGTTTACCCAAATAGAAGAGAAAAATATTTGTGGTATAAAATCTGTTTTATGGATATTCTCAGGGGTAAAATAGAACAAACCTCGGTTAGTACCAAAAAAAATCTGCCTGCCATCTGTTGCCCCCACACCTTCACTGAAATGCATATTAAATGCGATATGCTCACTAGGATACTGAATCTGTTCGGCCGAAGCTACAAATTTCACTAATCCACCACCCGTCACCAACCATAAATTCCCTTGTTTATCCTCGTGCATAGAATAAATAATATCTGAAATAAGTCCATTTTTCTGTGTGAAGGATTTACATTGATAAGAATGGAGCCCCATGGGAGAAAGCTCATTTAACCCTCCGCCATAAGTAATGGCAAAAATTTTCCCATTATCCATACATTGAATCATTTGTACGTCATTATTACTAAGGCTATTCACATTCCCCTGCTCACGGCATATAGAATGAAAATCTATTTCTTCAGGACAATGAAAAGAAACCTTAAATTGTAAAATCCCTGCTGTTGTAGACACCCAGATACGCCCTTGATTATCTTCAGTAATATGTCTGACTTTATAAAAATGACTTATCGGATATCTCTTTAACAAATTGCGATGATTGATAAATCTTAAAGTACCATCAGGCATAGTTTCAATCAAATTCAATCCACCTCCGTAAGTAGCTACCCAAAGTCTCTGCTTACTATCCTGAAAAGTAAAGTAAATATTATCATTACTCAATGAATAGGGGTCATCAGCTTTATATTTAAAATGCTGTAATTCAAAATTGCCTTTTGAAGTTTCTGTTGCTTTTATCAATCCCTGGCCTTTAGTAGAAATCCAATAAACACCAGCCGAATCTTGCATGATGGCATATACTTTGCCCCATTTCATCCTTTTCAATAATCGAAGCCGGGCATCATATATAGAAACATTCATATCTCTGCTTCCCGTCCAAATACGTTGTTTTTTGTCTATATACAGTGCCCTGATCTCATTATCAGGTAACTCTACATCCTGAGGAGTAGGCGTATAGATATGAAATTTATCAGGGATAAAAGTGATACGCTTAAGTCGGTTGAGCTGGGTACTCATCCATAAATTTCCTTGTTTATCAACAAAAGCAGCAAAACAGCGGTCATTTGATTTCCACTTGACAGGCTGCTCCGTAGTATTAAAAGGTATTAACCGCCTATTTTGAGAATCAAAATAAGAAAATCCTCCTCCCTTAGGGTGTACCCATAAAATATCGTTCCGATCCTCAAAAGCAAAAAAATCACTTTCAGTATTTAGCGGTCTTCCCAGTTCGTCCTTTCCTTCAATAAAGCTTAAACGCTGTGTTTTCAGATCAAACAAAGTGACTCCCGGAACAGGATGTACAAGCCACAATAAATCTCCACAAGTAATTTTAGCAGACTCTATGGTTTTGTCTTTCAACAGAGAAAGAGAGTCAAGCATCACATGTCTTATCTCACCGAGAGAGTCATGAATAAAAAAGCCGTCTGAATCAGTAACATATATCAGTCCAGCCACAGAAGGCAAAATAGAAATCACAGAAGCCGATGTTGGCAATTGAGTATGAATAGAAAGTTCTCCAGTCAACAAGTATTTATAAACTTTACCTTGATGTGCACCTAAATATATATATTCTTCCAACTCTGTTGCAAAATAAAAAGGTATTTTCTCACTTTTTCGACAATCAGACAAAGAAATAATAGAAAGTTCTGAATCATATAGTCGATATACCCCCTCATCCGTAAGAAGCCATTCCCGTAATTTCGAATCCATAAATACAGACCGGATTTTACCAGTAGACAACGTATTTTCTCTTGATGAATAGAATTGAAATGTCATAGATAAATCTTCGGGAGCCGTAACGACCCGTACTGCACTCCCATCTTCACGTAATAACCATACTATTCCATTCGGAAGGACAGATATTGACCGAAAGCTATTGGCTGTTTTTTGAATGACAGGTTCAAAGACTTCCTTGTCAGGATTAAAACGATAACAAGTGGAATCATAACACAATACCCATATACATCCGAATTTATCCTCGACTATATCTAATAAACGATCATTGGTCAGTCCTCCCAAATCTTCCATATTCGATTTATAATTCTTAAAATTATAACCATCAAACCGATAAAGCCCATTCCAAGTAGCAAACCATAACAGACCTTTATGATCTTGGATAATATCGTTGACCAGCCCATCCTCCACTCCATTCTGACTGGAAAAGTACGTAACTGAATATTTTTGAGGTATAGCTCCTTTTACCGGCACATCGGCTGCAAAAAGGCATAGTATTACTACACAGAAAAAGGTAAGAATATCAACCCAGTATGTTTTCATATCAAAGTAATGTGTTTCCTTTGCGAAATTAGCAGAAAATGGGTATTCATCAAAGTACTTTCTACATTTAATCCATCGCAATATATGTTGTTTAGCTACCTTTGATAGATATTCCAACTAAATTATCAGTTTTTCCACTTATAAAAAGATAACATCCGTCTATATTTGACATCAAAACAAAAACAACTCTAATACTAAATTAATAATGAAAGACATGAGAAAAAAAAGAGTATTTAAAATCCCGTTCTGTTATAGTACAGGGTATTCTCCAAAAAGATTTTGGTTTGCTTGCGGAATTTCCTTAGGACTAGTTTCCTTACCATTATCCACCTTTGCAAACAACTGGTCAGGCCAACAAAGTTCAGCAATTCTAAAATCGGTTCAGCAAAACCGAATCATTACGGGTAACATCATAGACGAAAGTGGAGAAGCATTGATCGGCGTTTCCGTATTGATAAAAGGAACTACTCAGGGAACAGTAACTGACTTGGACGGTAACTTCACACTGGAGATTTCAGCAGGTGCTACCTTAGTTATTTCATACGTGGGTTATAAAACACAGGAAATTAAAGTAGGGAACCAACAAAAACTGTCTATCACGGTCGAAGCAGATAATAAACTACTGGACGAAGTGGTAGTAGTGGGCTATGGTGTAGTAAAGAAATCAGACCTTACCGGTTCTGTAGGTAGTGTAAAATCAGAGACGATTTCTGCTAAAGGTGCAACATCAGTTGTCGAAAGTCTGCAAGGGCAAGTTGCTGGAGTGAATATCTCACAGTCTTCTAGCCGTGCCGGTGACGGATTCAATATTCAGATTCGAGGTAAAAGTTCATTAAATGGCGGCAATCCATTATATGTAATCGATGGAGTAGTTTGTGAAAATATGGATTTTCTAAATCCGATGGATATTGAAAAAGTGGACATTTTGAAAGATGCTTCATCTACCGCCATCTATGGTTCACGGGCCACAAATGGTGTAGTGATGATTACCACCAAAAAGGGAGACAAAGATGTAGCCAAGACTACAATCAGCTATGATGGATATTATGGTGTAAAAACCAAAGCCAATATGCCGGACTTTATGGAAGGAGATGATTTCATGAAATTCCGTTTCTCCCGTTATCTGGTTTCATCTATGGATGCCTCTTCGGGAATGACTAACTGGGAAATGACTGATGCCAATTTCCTGAACTTCTGGGGAAATGGCAGTCAAATAGTGAAAGATATGTATCTCAATAATAATTATACCGATTGGGTAGATATCGTAACCCGTAACGGCTCACAACAGAATCATTTCATCAATATCTCGGGAAATGCAAAAAATATAACCTACCGCGTAGGACTAGGGTATCAAAATGAGGAAGGAATCATGTATGACGGTTATGAACGCTGGAATATAAAAGGAGCAGTAGATCATAAGATTTCAGATAAAATCTCAGCCGGATTCTCCACAAATATGGCAACAGCATCCAAAGAGAGTGGTAGCAACTACTCTATTTTGGAAGGGTTCCGTATGACCCCTAATATGCCATGCTATTATTGGGAAGGGGAAAAGGCAGGACAATTAATTTCACAACCAGGTAAAGATGCCGCCATCTATCCCAATGGTGGTGGTCCGACTTCCTCCATCAATCCAGTGGTGGACCGTTTGAACTCAAAAGACGATACACGTTCTTATGATGTGATGGCAAACATTTATTTGCAATACAGCCCCGTTAAAGAAATAATTCTTAAAACTACTTTCTCCCCCATGTATACCAAAACCCATCGTGGTACATTCTATAACGGAGAAACCCAACTTCGTTCTGGAAAAACAAACATGGCCGAAAACTATAATGATGAAATATTCTCGTATACTTGGGATACGCAAGCCAATTACATCAAGAATTTTGGAGATCATAGTCTGAATGCCTTGGCCTTATTCAGTGTCTATGAACAAAAATTACAAGGCGACTATATCAATGTAGTGGATATGCCATTTGATGTAGACTGGCATAATCTTGGTTCAGGCACTGTACAAAGTCAGTCTAGCTATTATAAAAAAATCTCCATGTTATCTTATGTAGCCCGTATCAACTATGCCTACAAAGGCAAATACATGCTGACTGTATCTTCACGTTGGGACGGCAGTTCCAAATTCCAAAAAGACAATCGTTGGGGGATGTTCCCCTCAGCTGCCTTGGCATGGCGCATTTCCGATGAAGATTTTATGGGATTTGCCAGCAAATGGTTAAGCAATTTAAAACTCCGTGCCAGTTTTGGCGTTACCGGTAATAATGCCGGTGTAGGGCCTTATGACACACAAGCTTTGGCAAATATTAAATATTACTATAATTACGGATCGTCTGTTGCCAACGGTTATGGTTATACCATGACGAACGCCGACCTGACTTGGGAGAAGACAACCGAAATCAACCTCGGTCTTGACTTCGGTTTCTTGAATAATCGTATCAATGGATCTATCGATATCTACAACAAAGATTCCAAAGATCTCTTGATGGAGATGGAAACTCCATTTGAACTAGGTTCCTATACCGGCTCTATTGTAAGTAATGTGGGTAAGGTGAACAATAAGGGTATGGAAATCCAACTGAATACCATCAACGTAAAGAATAAAGATTGGAACTGGGAGACAACCTTCTCTTTTGCGCGTAACATTAACTCTATCAAAGAATTGAATGGTACCAAAGAAGACTTAGTGGGTAACAAATGGTTTATCAATCACCCTATAGACGTAGTCTACGGCTATAAATACACCGGAATCTGTACTCGAGAAGAAGCGCAAGCTTATGCCCAAGACCCGAAAATGAAAACCAAATTCTATGAAGGCGAGATGAAAATCTATGATAAGGATGGCAATGGTACTATTGATGCCAATGACAAAATGATCCTCGGACATTGTGCTCCGACCTGGACCGGCAGTTTCACTTCTAACCTGTCATACAAGAATATTGATTTCTCTTTCAGTATTTACACTAGTCAGGGAGGAATGGTATACTCTCCCTTCATGGCCGAATTCGTAGACTATGGACAGCGTGGCATGAATCGTCTGAACATGGATTATTATATACCGCAAGGTGCTCCGATACTAGGTGCTGATGGCTCTATAGCCTATCAGGAAGCCACTCATTACGGTAGTTATCCCTTCCCAACCAATGGTGGAAACGGTAAAGGAGGCGGTGCATACTGGCAAAGTGGTGCCAATGAGGACCGGGCACAAAATTTCGTTGATAACTCATATGTCCGAGTCAAAAACATTACTCTTGGCTATACTTTTCCACAGAAATGGATTTCAAAACTTCATATTTCCAACTTAAGAATCTACGCCAATGTATTAAACCCCTTCACTTTCACAAGTTATGAAGGATTCGATCCCGAATGGGCTGATGCACAAGTAGGTGACGGTACCGGTGGTGTCAGTTCAAGAACTTATCAAGTTGGTATAAATTTAAAATTCTAAAATTAAATGATTATGAAAAAAATATATTTCATTATGGCATTAGGATTGGCAACTCTCTCAGGATGTTCGGATTTTCTTGACCAAAACAACAAATCTAATGTTCCATCAGCTGAATTTTATCAGACTTCGGCAGGATTCGCCAGTTTAACTAACAGCGCTTACTCCACACTGCGAGAGCTTTATAATGCCCAACCGCAATTATTCGTAGCGGGAACAGACCTGTATGCAGACGGAAAGTCACAGGGAGTAGTCATGAGCCAATATACCTTCACTGCAGATGAAGGCATTATAAAAAATTTCTATGTAAGTTGTTTTAAAGGTATTCAGCTAGCCAATAGCGTTATATCTTATGGAGACATAACGGAAGATTCCAGTGTACGACTGCAATATGTGGACGAAGCACGTTTTATCCGTGCATGGTATTATTTCCAACTAGTGCAACAGTTCGGGCCTGTAGCTTTGAACAAACAAATGTTTGACCATGCCGAAATGAGTCATGAACGTGCCAGTCTTGCAGATGTTTATAAGTTCATCATTGAAGAGTTTGAGTATCTAGCCTCTTCCGAATCCCATTTAATGGAACGTGCCAACTCCGGTGTAGGACGTGCCAATAAACGCGCAGCAACCTTTTACTTAGCCAAAACCTATCTGACTCGTGGATGGCTAGATGGCACTGATTACGAAGCCCAAGAAGAAAATATAGCTCAAAATTCAGACTTCGCAAATGCAGCTAAGTATGCCTTGGAAGCAATTAATGGCGAAATTCCTTTCCTCTCCATAGAAGAAGCTTTTGACGTAGAAAATGAAGAAAACAATGAAATATTCTGGAGCATACAGTTTAATTCGGCTGCTGTAGAAGATCCCGTAAAAGACGGTTCCTACCAACAAGCCCAATTCGGAGCTTATTTAGGTGGTTCCGAAAAACCAAGAAATAAGGCAATTGACGGTTGCTTTGCTCCTTCACTACGTCTACAGCAAATGTATAGTCGGGGTGATGCACGGTTGGAACAAACTTTTATGTTAGAATTCCATACCAGTTATTTCGACTATTACTCAGCACCGACTAGTTCTTCTATCATTTATTA
Source organism: uncultured Bacteroides sp. (assembly GCA_947574505.1). Taxonomy (GTDB): domain Bacteria; phylum Bacteroidota; class Bacteroidia; order Bacteroidales; family Bacteroidaceae; genus Phocaeicola. The sequence goes on from CANPJW010000015.1 coordinate 49,960, forward strand.
TTATGCTCCAGCATGGGCTACAGATGAAGATATCGCTGCCTGGAAAGCAGACGATCCTTATGGAATTAAAAAGAATACACTGGTAAGCAAAACAATAGCAGACGGTGGTATTGCTCCATCCAACGGTGCCCCAGCCACATACAAAGACCGTCGTTCACAAGACTACGGCAATGCTTGTATCAAGAAATTTGATGATTATTCAGAAACTTCTATTGCTAACCGTAATTCTACTTGCAGCATGCATGATGTGGTAGTAGCGCGCTTAGGAGAAACCTATCTGATTGCCGCCGAAGCCTATTTAAAAATGGGTAAAACAGAAGAGGCTGCACAAATGATCAATAAACTTCGTCAACGTCCAGGAACTATTCGTAAAGGATACACAACAGAAATGACTGTCACCAGCAACGATATTAATATTGATTTTATTCTTGATGAACGTGCTCGTGAATTAGCTGGAGAATATGTCCGTTGGACAGATTTGAAGCGTACTCACACTTTAGTGGAATATGCCACAAAATATAATGAAGACGGCATAAAAGAATCTGCTATGATAGGCCCTGATGGTAAATACAAGATTCTTCGTCCTATTCCACAAGCTGCCATTGATTTGAATCAAGCTAAAGTGACACAAAACCCTGGTTATTAAGTTAAAAAACATGCTGATGAAAAATTTTTTACTTATTCTTCTATACTTTATAAATAATGTATTAGTCTTGTCAGCTCAAGGTACTCCCGGTAAATGGGGAGATCAGGGCAATGGAACATACATAAATCCGATTTTAAATGCTGACTACTCTGACCCGGACGTTATCCGGGTCAGAGATAAATATTACATGATAGCTTCCGACTTTCATTTTCTAGGAATGCAAGTATTGGAATCTTCAGATATGATCAATTGGAAACTGATTTCCCAAATCTATCACCATTTTGATTTTCCCGGCTGGGATAACAACCAACAATATGCAGGAGGTTCATGGGCACCCTCAATTCGTTACCATGATAACAAATTCTGGGTCTTTTTCTGTACTCCCAAAGAAGGATTATTCATGTCAAATGCTGTCAATCCTTCAGGTCCTTGGAGCCCTTTACATTTAGTTAAGAAAGTAGAAAAATGGGAAGACCCTTGCCCCTTTTGGGATGAAGATGGTCAAGCATACCTAGGCCGGAGCCGTCATGGAGCCGGGCCTATCATTATTCATAAAATGAGTGCAGACGGTACACGTCTACTTGATGAAGGAATGACCGTATACACTGGACCTGTAGCCGAAGGAACAAAAATTTTCAAAAAAGATGGTTACTATTATCTCTCTATTCCGGAAGGAGGAGTAGGTACGGGATGGCAGACTATCCTCCGCTCAAAAAATATATATGGTCCTTATGAAAAGAAAGTAGTATTGGAACAAGGAAGTACTACGATAAACGGCCCTCATCAAGGAGCCATTGTCGATACTCCGGATGATCAATGGGCTTTTTTTCATTTCCAACATCATCATGCCTTAGGCCGTGTAGTTCATCTTCAGCCCATGCATTGGGAAAACGATTGGCCCGTTATCGGAGTAGACTTTGATAGAAATGGAATAGGAGAACCTGTATATGTATGCCAGAAACCCATTGAAAGCAAAACCATATTCGCTCCGCAAACAGATGATGATTTCTCTACCCCCAACCTATCACTGCAATGGCAGTTTAATCATAATCCGACAGACCACGCATGGTCCTTATCGGCACATCCAGGTTCACTCACTCTGAAAGCATTGAAATCTTCAACCTTCAGATTGGCACGCAACACCCTGACACAAAAGATTATGGGGAATATAAGTGAAGCTACAATAGCTATGGATTTTACAGAAATAGCTGATGGGCAACGATGCGGATTAGCTTGCATGGGAAAAATAAATAATGTTCTAGGTATCAAGATGGAGAAAGGACAAAAGTATCTGTACACATCCAATGATACAACAGAAATAAGTACAACTTTCCCAAACGGAAACCAAATTTATCTACGTGTATCTATCGACATGACCAATCAGAAGTTCCAATACTTCTACAGTACAGATAATATACGTTTTATTCCTTATGGAACTTCCTTTTTTATTCCATTCGGTTTTTGGAAAGGCGCCCGCATTGCACTATATTGTTACAACAAAGAACAGGAAGCAGGAACAGCTTCATTCCAATGGTTCAAATACAAACATGACGGACCTCAAAATAAAATAGACAATGCAGCCGAACAGATTATTTCCAATATAGCGCGTACTTCATTTCCGCATAAGAAAATAAAAGTGATCTGCCCTGATTCCGCTTCCAACCAAAAAGGTCATTCACGCCAGTTAATACAGCGAGCAATAGACTCTTGTTCTTTGGCAGGCGGAGGACACGTTATAATTTCGAAAGGAATCTATTATTTAAAGGGAAATCTAGTATTGAAAAGTGATGTCAATTTACATTTAGAGAAAGACGCCTATCTACTTTTCAGCGGTAAGGCTGATGACTTTCTTCCTGAAGTATGGACACGTTGGGAAGGTACGGAACTATATGGACATTCTCCCATGATTTATGCCAAACATGCCACTAATATAGCCATTACAGGACAAGGTACCATAGACGCCCAAGGAGGACGGGAATTTGCTTCATGGTCTCAGATAGAGGTATCAGACAGAAATCGTCTGCGTAAAATGGGAGAAAAACTAATCCCTGTCACAGAAAGGATCTTTGGGAAAGGTACTATACTACGTCCCTCTTGCATACAATTCATGGGATGTTCTCGCATTTTAGTAGAAGGTATCACCATTAAGAATTCTCCTTTCTGGACTATTCATCCTGTATACTGTGACAATGTAATAGTACGAAGCATCACCATTGACAGTCACTATCCTAATAATGATGGATGTGATCCTGAATCAACTTCCAATGTATTAATAGAAAAATGCATTTTCCGCACGGGAGATGATGCCATAGCTATCAAAGCAGGCCGTGACGCCGACGGCCGTGAAATAGGACGCCCTTCAAAAAACATCGTCATACGTAATTGTCTGTTCCAGTCTGAATGCAATGGTTTATGTATCGGCAGTGAAATGTCAGGCGGCGTGGAAAACGTATATATGGATAATATACAAATCGGAACAGTAAAGAATGCCCTTTATTTTAAATCCAACCGTGACAGAGGAGGATATATTCGTAATATACAAGTCAGCAATATTACTATAGAACGCTCAAAAGGAGCCATTCTCCGTTTTGAAACCAATTATTTCGGTTTTCGAGGTGGCAGACATGCTTCTCAATATGAGAATTTCCGCATCAGTAATGTAAAAGCTGATTGTTCCGACCACTATGCAATCTTTATGGATGGATATGAAGAAAAGCCCATAAGAAATATCGAAATAGAGCATTTCCATGTACGAAAAGCTGCTTATCCTTATTACTTAAAGTGTGCGGAAAATATCCGCCTTAAAGACACTTCCGTGAATGGAAGAAACTTGCCGGAATATCCGGAAAAGCACAAAAAACGTGTAACACTGGATATATACTAATTATGCACAAAGCCCCGACTTTCACAAGCAGGGGCTTTGTGCGTAAAAGAAAGAAGGGGTGCATTTTGACACACCTTCAAAGAATAGGAACCGGACATGTGAAAACCGCATCCGGATATGTCAGCGAAAATGCACGGTACAGAGTTGTCAGGCGTGAAGGCTGTCCCCTGCGATGCCGCTGTTTTAAAGCAAAAGGAAACAGGACGATAGAACTGAATCACAGGCTCAGAAAATACAGGCAGAATGCCAAAGAGCTGCTCTGCTCCGAGGAAGGACTGAAGCACAGAGGACAGAGCTGTATAGAGCCGGAAGCCGTGTTCGAACAAATGAAATACAATATGAACTACAAACGTTTCCGCCATTTTGGTAAGGATAAGGTCTTCATGGACTTTGCTTTCTTTGCCGTTGCCTTCAATATAAAAAAGATGTGTGCAAAAATGGCTAAAGAAGGTATAGATTGGCTGATTAAACGGTTTTACGAGCTTACAGTAGCTATATTTAGATGTTGCGAACACATATCAAAATATTGCAGCTTAAAGAAAATGCACCGAGTTGTATAGTAATGAATAAAAAAGAAGGTGCATCGTGCATTACGACACACCTCCATCTAAATGAAATTCTATTCCAGACACTCATCAAGTTCACGTATCAACTCTTCTTTATCAAGATGTCGCCCGATAAAAACTATTTTCTGCATACGATCTCCATATTTATCATCCCAATCCCGCAATAAGCCCGGCTCCTGACGCATTACCTCTATCAGTTCTTCTTCAGGTGCCGTAGCATACCATAAACCGGCTTCCTTCAACTTTTTCTGCACACCGGCCTGTTCAAAAAGAAAAGACATATCACGATTATTGCTGAAATAACAGACTCCTTTTGCTCGAATAATATTACGACTCCACTGGGTGGATACAAAACGATCAAATTTATGGATATCAAAAGCCGGACGACGATAATACACAAAAGTACTGATGCCATATTCATCCACTTCACTACCTTCATGATGATGATGGTGTGCATGCTCCTCCGCTTCTTTTTTCTGCTCTTCCGTAAGGGCACTCTCTATTCCACGTATCCAACCGGCAGAAGTGGCAGTACGTTCAAAGTCAAATGCTTCAGTATAGATTATCTTATCCAAATCTGCATCAGCATAATCACATTCTATTATTTCAGCTGCAGGTTGCAATGTACGGATAATCTGTTTGATACGTTCCAATTCGTCACGTTTCACTTCCGAGGCCTTATTCAACAATACAACATTACAAAATTCAATCTGTTGAATAATCAAATTTTCAATATCCTCTTCGTCAATACCCTTACAGGTCAAATCGTTGCCACAAGAAAACTCACTTTGCAGACGCAAGGCATCTACCACAGTCACAATACAATCCAAACGACATCCCCCGTACGTATTCCCCATACTTGAAATAGAACAAATAGTCTGTGCGATAGGAGCTGGTTCACAAACCCCACTTGCCTCAATCACAATGTAATCAAAACGCTCCTGCTTCATAATATCATCTATCTGCTCCACCAAATCCATCTTCAAAGTACAACAGATACAACCGTTCTGAAGTGCTACCAAGCTTTCGTCTTTCTTTCCTACAATCCCCCCCTTCTGTATGAGGTCGGCATCAATATTCACCTCACCGATATCATTGACAATAACCGCAAACTTAATACCACGTTTATTAGAAAGAATATGGTTCACTAATGTCGTTTTTCCACTGCCCAGATAACCGGTCAAAAGCAGTATAGGAATTTCTTTTACTCTCATATAAAATTCAATATTACTTTCACAAAGGTATAGAATGATTAATTTCCAAACAATAGAAAACATCTTTTTATACCTTATAAACAAAAAAGACTCTTTACATACCCCCAGCTAGAATCCATTAAAACTCAATTCGCAGTGCAACATTTTTCAAAAAATGCTTTAAATATTCCAAGAGTATAACTATATTTCGCAAAACAAATTTATAATAACAATGAGAAACAAATTAGCACAAAAAATCAAATTAGGCGCAGCCTTGTTATTAATGGCGGGAACTTCAGCCTTCGCACAAACCTCCAATCAAATTTATACACCTACTCCTGAAAATATAAAAGCACGGCAGGAATTTCAAGATAATAAATTCGGTATATTCCTTCATTGGGGCATTTACAGTATGACCGCCCAAGGAGAATGGTATATGAACACTCACAACATCAACCGTAATGAATACGCCAAACTGGCATCCGGATTCTATCCTTCGCGCTTCGATGCTGCCGAATGGGTTTCCGCCATCAAAACCTCCGGAGCCAAATATATCTGTATTACCAGTAGACACCATGACAGTTTCTCAATGTTTGATACAAAAGAATCCGATTTTAATATCGTAGATGCCACCCCTTTCAAACGAGACATACTAAAAGAACTGGCAGAAGAATGTCAAAAACAAGGCATCAAACTCCATTTTTATTATTCGCATTTGGATTGGTTTCGTGACGACTATCCGGAAGGAAACACCGGACATGGAACAGGACGTCCCAAAGGACATGGAAACTGGGCAAGTTACTACAAGTTTATGAATAAACAGCTGACCGAACTTTTGACTAACTATGGTCCTGTCGGTGCCATTTGGTTTGATGGTATTTGGGATCAACCTACCAACTTCAATTGGCAACTGGAAGAACAATACGCATTAATTCATAAACTGCAACCATCCTGTCTAATAGGTAACAATCATCACCGAACTCCTTATGCAGGAGAAGATTTCCAAATGTTCGAACGTGATTTGCCCGGTGAAAACAAAGCCGGTTTTTCAGCAGGACAAGGAATAAGTGAACTCCCTTTAGAAACTTGTGAAACAATGAACGGAATGTGGGGCTACAGAATTGAAGACCAAAATTACAAATCCCCTAAAGAATTGATACACTATTTGGTTAAGGCAGCTGGAAAAAATGCAAATTTGCTAATGAATATTGGACCTCAACCCAACGGAGAATTACCTGCTACAGCTGTAGAACATCTAAAACAGGTGGGTAAATGGATGAATCAATATGGAGAAACGATTTATGGAACCCGTGGTGGTGATGTAGTTCCTCATACATGGGGGGTATCAACTCGCAAAGGTGACCGTTTATTCATCCATATACTAGATTTGCAGGATGATGCACTTTATATACCTCTGAAGGCAAAAGTAAAGAAAGCAATACAGTTCATTTCCAAAACTCCACTTTCTTTCAAACAGGAGAAAGACGGCATATTTATAAAACTGCCTCAAGTACCTGATGACATAGATTATGTAATAGAATTAGTCATTAAACAATAAAATAGCATTCATCTTTAAACAAGCGTCTTTTATGGAAAAACAAGAATTTCTTTAGAAAAAGAGAGAAAATGTATTCTAGGGATATTCAGTAAATGTCTCTAAAAAATAAGATGGCATATGAAGATGATAGG
>CANPJW010000016.1 GCA_947574505.1 uncultured Bacteroides sp.
TAGTTCTGGTAGAACTTATCCTATAAAGGAAATCTCTTTATTTTGTTAAATGAATTTTATTTCAGCCTTTGGAGATGAAATAAATTATTTGGAGAAGTATCCTTGTGCAGATAGTACAGGGAGTGGTTTGTTTATGGGCACATGGGGACATTTATTCTTTTCATAGTCGATGGTTATACATATATTTATATGGATATGTATGGACTTTGAAATGGCAAGTATAACTAAGGTAGCTGAAAATGTATCTGATAACGAAGAAGCGGAGGTGATATGAACATAGAAGACCATCGTTTAAAAAGGTCAGATGATCTTCTTGAGTGATGAGGCATTAATAAAGTTCTTTATGTACCAACTCTTCAAACAGTAATGCATATTTTGCGACGACTGCTTCGGCGTATTTCTTACCTTTCTCGGCACTTGCTTTTTTAGGATTGCCTATACCGGTGTCTTGCGAAACTTTTTGCCAGTTCCTCGGAATCCATGCCACTTTTTCATTCAACATTTGTGAGGTGAACTTCTTATAATCTCCGTTTCCGGCTTCGTCTAAATTTACCAATTCCGGATGATAATGCATCATAACAGAAGTTTCCAATTCATCTGCATGGTCACCCGGTTCATCAAAGTACTCTTTAGCAGGAACAAAGGCAAACCATTCGCTGCTGGCTATCAGGAAGTCGGGATAGTCCAGTGACAAGTCACGTATCATACTTTTGAATGTATTGCCGCCATGTCCGTTGATAATGACCATTTTGCGGTATCCCTGGGCGTATAGAGAGGCAACTATGTCGCTTAAAATCGCTTTTTGCGTTTCATAGCGATAATGGATGCAGAAATCCAGCTCGCGTTGTCCCGGATTCTGTGAACCGGCAGTGACGTAAGGCATGACCATGCAACGAATACCGTAATGTGTTTTTGCCAGTTTTGCAGCATCTAGTGCGATGTCGTGGCTCAGAATGCAGTCTGTCAGATAAGGCAGGTGCAGATTATGCGGTTCGGTAGCTCCCCAAGGGAGGAGGACCAAATCATATTTCAATGGTTTTACCTTGCCGTAACAGGTTACGGCAAGGTCTAGTTCTTTATCCATTATTTATAAGAATTTTTAAAGATATGCAGGATTTCTTCGTCTGTAATCGGGCGTGGGTCGAGAGTGAACAGTCCTCCCATCGTATCTCTTGCATTTTGCAGGAATTTGGGGAAATCTTCGGATTGGATACCAAATTCGCTCAGTTTGATAGAATGTACTTTACATTCTTTTTGCAGTGTAATCAATGCATCAATGAAATCGGACGGACGGTTGCTCTTTTTCTGGGTCATCATTTCAGCCATTTTCATGTAACGTTTTGTACAGTCATGCCGGAAAGTTTCGAAGTATGCCTCAGACAAGGCAATGAGTCCTGCTCCATGAGGAAGTTGTGGATAATAAGCACTCATGGCATGTTCTAATGAATGTTCGGAAGTGCAGCTTGAAGTGGCTTCCACCATGCCTGCCAAGGTGCTGGCCCAAGCAATTTTGGCACGCGCTTTCAAATTCTTTCCGTCGGCTACGGCTACTGGCAGATATTTGTAGATCAGACGGATGGCTTCTAAGGCGTAAAGATCACTGATGGGTGTTGCACAATTGGCGATAAAACCCTCTGCGGCATGGAAGAATGCATCGAACCCTTGATAGGCGGTGAGGTGCGGAGGAATGGAAACCATCAGTTCCGGGTCTACAATAGATAAGGTAGGGAAGGTCAGCTGGCAACCGAAGCCTATCTTTTCTTGAGCCGTTTCGTGGGTAATCACTGTCCATGGATCCATTTCTGTTCCGGTTCCGGCGGTGGTAGGGATGGCGATAATGGGAAGTGCTTTGGTAACAGGGCGTCCTTTACCACTACCCCCTGATACATAATCCCAGTAGTCACCATCGTTGCAGGCCATAACAGCTATACTTTTGGCTGAGTCGATGGAACTTCCGCCTCCCAGTCCTACTACAAAGTCGCACTTTTCCTCCCGGCAGATGGCGGCTGCTTCCATGACGTGTTCTTTGATGGGGTTGGGAAGGATTTTATCGTAAACCAGTGTTTCTACATTATTCAGTCTTAATTGGGCAAGTACTCTCTCCAAATATCCATATTTCCGCATGGAAGTTCCGGATGAGATGACGACCAGTGCCTTTTTTCCCGGTAATTTTTCACTGGATAATTTCTTGATTTCTCCGCAGCCAAATACTAATTTGGTAGGGATGTATAAACTAAATACAGGATTTGCTTTCATGTTCTTTCGTATTTAAAGTTTCACTGGTAACAAATGTAGGAAAATAATAGTTTGCTTGTTTAAGTAATTTGTTAAATTTTACATACTGCCGGATTGTATTCGTTTTCTTTAATTCAGTTTGAGATAGATACGTTTTTTCGATTATACTCGAAAAAAGAAATAAACAGTGTTTTTTTTTCGATTATACTCGAAAAAAACTATCTTTGTGGGAAAAGATTCGAGTATGGACGATAAATGGAAAGCTTTAGAAAAGTATAACCTTTGGGGTGGAAATACGTATCAATTGGGACTGGAACGGAAATCTTATACCGACAAGATTGGCAATTTTGTGGGGAATAACTTGGTGAAGGTACTTATAGGACAACGTCGTTCGGGCAAAAGTTATATTCTCAGGCAAATTGCTTCAAGTCTTGTCTCGGAACGAGGAGTAAATCCGGCTAATATCCTATATATAAATAAGGAGTATCTGGAATTTGATTTTATTGATGATTATAAAGCATTGGAAAGTCTGTATCGTTTTTATCGGGAAAAGCTTAAACCGCAAGGAAAAGTATATTTGTTTTTCGATGAAATTCAAAATGTGGATGGCTGGGAAAGGTTTGTAAACTCCCATTCGCAAGACTTTGTCGAAGAGAGTGAATTGTTTATCAGCGGTTCTAACTCTAAAATGCTTTCCAGTGAACTTGCCACTCTTTTGTCGGGACGTTATGTAGAATTTCATATATTCCCCTATAGTTATGCTGAATATTTACAGTTGATGCAGCAACCTGCCGGTCGGGCTTCTTATTTGGCCTATTTACAGAAAGGCGGTTTGCCCGAATTGTACAACCTGCCCACTGTCGAGTCAGAAAAACAGTATGTCGCTTCTGTGAAAGATACGATTTTGTTGCGTGATATAGTGAAGCGTAAACCCGTTCGTGATGTAAGGTTATTGGATGATATTTTTATTTATTTGGTGAATAATGCGTCCAATCTGTTTTCCGTTCAGCATATTGTTAATTTCTTTAAATCCAAGAACCGGAAGGTGAGTTATGATACCTTATCTAATTATCTAGGTTATATAGAAGAAGCTTTTCTTGCTTATAAAACAGAACGTTACAATATAAAAGGAAAGGATGTGGTGGCAGGTAATTGCAAGTATTATCTGAATGACTTGTCCTTTAAGAATTTTCTTTATCCGGGCTTTGCTTATGGAGTCGGGTATTTGTTGGAGAATGCAGTATATTTGGAACTTCGTCGTTTAGGCTATATTGTATATACAGGTTCTTTTCGGGATAAAGAAGTTGATTTTGTTGCTATGAAGGACGATAGAGTGATTTATCTTCAAGCAACTTACATGTTGGAAACGGCACAAACCATGGAACGGGAATATGCTCCTTTGCTGACGATAGGTGATAATTATGAAAAATATGTCGTTTCCATGGATGAGGTACAATTCCCTTCCAATGAAGGGGTCAGGCATATACAGGCTTGGAATTTAAAGGAAATATTGTAGGAAATCAGTTTCTCTTTTTAATATACAGTTTTTGGTAAGAGTTGTCAAAACTCTGATGATATTGTCTGTAGTCTATTATCCAATGTTGCTCACCGCTCCCCCGGATATGTAGAGCAGGAATAGCACCGAAGAGGAGAGTATAGTGGATATTATTTGCTTATGTGCAGTTGGCGCAAACATACGATTGGCATATCAGTCTGTATATCAGTATTCCGCTTATCTTTGCAGTCACTATCGGGCTGAGTCTGCTTTCTTATTATTATTTTGAGAAACCGGCCAACCGCTGGGTAAAACGAATTTTAAATAAACAATAATAACTAGTTCATGGAAAAACAATTATCAGAAAAACTGCCACGCGTTGAGGTGGTGGATGCTTTACGGGGATTTGCAGTCATGGCAATTCTTTTAGTGCATAGTTTGGAGCATTTCATCTTTCCGGTTTATCCGGTAGACCAGCCTGCATGGTTGAATATACTGAATGACGGGGTATTCAATGTTACATTTACTTTATTGGCTGGAAAATCGTATGCCATTTTTGCTTTGCTGTTTGGATTTACATTTTATATTCAGTCGGCTAACCAACAGCGTAAAGGAAAAGATTTTGGTTATCGTTTTCTGTGGCGTTTGCTGTTATTGGTAGCTTTTGCTACGCTGAATGCAGCTTTTTTTCCGGCAGGAGATGTGCTGTTGCTGTTCTCGGTAGTGGGAATCGTATTGTTTGTGGTGCGCAAGTGGAGTGACTGTGCCATACTTGTTACGGCTATTTTGTTTTTATTGCAGCCCGTTGAGTGGTATCATTATATAGTAGGTCTGTTTGATCCTTCTTATACTTTGCCCGATTGGGGAGTGGGCGCGATGTATAAAGAAGTGGCGGAATATACCAAAGAGGGGAGTTTGTGGGTAAGAATATGACCTTTGGTCAGAAAGCCAGTCTATATTGGGCTCTGGGAGCAGGGCGTTTCTGGCAGACTGCCGGCTTGTTTTTGATGGGATTATACATCGGACGCAAACAATTGTTTGTTACTTCCGAAAAACATACTCGTTTTTGGGTGAAGGCTCTTATCATTTCCGCTATCTCTTTTGCTCCGCTTTTCCAACTGAAAGAGTTGATTATGGCTAGTGACAGTGAACTCATTCGCCAGACTGCCGGAACTGCTTTTGATATGTGGCAAAAGTTCGCTTTTACATTTGTACTGGTTGCTTCTTTTGTATTGCTTTATCAACGGGATAGGTTCAGGAATTTTGTATCAAATCTTCGTTATTATGGTAGGATGAGTCTGACCAATTATATCACCCAATCTATTGCCGGAGCTATTATTTATTTCCCTTTCGGATTTTATCTGGCTCCGTACTGTGGATATACGTTGAGTTTGTTGGTTGGTTTTGTACTCTTTTTGTTGCAAGTACAGTTCTGCAAGTGGTGGTTGAAAGGACATAAGCAGGGACCGTTAGAGAGTCTTTGGCATAAATGGACCTGGATGTATTCCAAAAAATAAGGAACTCTGGGCAGGAGTTGCATATGCTATACGGAAGAGAGGAAAAGGCGAAAAGTAATTTGTCTTTTCCTCTCTTCCGTATAGGGACTGATTCTTGTTTCCCAAGTTTCCCGAATATCATAAAAAGGATATCAGTTCAGGATTATAATCAATTATTTTTGCCTTCTATCTGAATTTGAATTGCTTGTCCTGTACGTTGCAGACATTCTATAAAAATAGAAAGATGATTGGTCTTTTGCATCAACTCACATATAATTTCCTTTTCTTCTGTGCACCAAGGTTCATAAGCACGTGGGAAAGTTTCACGTTGTTTATGGATATAAGGTGGAAGGACTGTTTTCTGAATGCCTAACTCTTGGACTTTTTGTTTTATACGGCAAATATCTTCTTCTGTACAATCATTAAAAGATTCTTTTGTAAAGAACCCCGGATATTTTTGGTCAATGTCAAGATTGATTGTAGGCTTAGATAGGGATTGAAAGGTTTTTTCTCTGCTTTCTAGTTCCTTTATCAGATTGTTGATGTACTCATCGGCTTGAACAGATGATACAACTATGGAACATTCGTGGCGGGAGTATTCTTTATGGCGGTTGGCGGATAACCAGTTGAAAGAACCCTCTATAAGTGTATGGTTATCAATGGCCAATGATTTATTGTGGATACCTTTTACTTCAATGAGGGTTGCGGCATTTTCTATTAATATGTTCCGTCCCTCTTCGGCACGGCTGAGCAACTGATTGGTTTTCGTATCATAATCTAGAGACGAATCGGTGTAGACTGTGACATCCACTCCTCGGTGTACCGTGTGGCGTATCAGCGGAACCAACTGGTCGTTTTCTATGGCGTGGATAGATATGAATGGAGATACAATCAGCAGGCGGTGTCTTGCTTTTTCAAAAGCTTGGTGCAGAACCTGGATATGCTCTTCTGTGGTGGACAGACGAAGGGTGGGGTGGTAGGTGCACAGCGGAACTTCCTGTTGGTAAATAAAGTTGTTGGAAATCTCGTTGGATGGATCATCGAAAAGCCATTTAGCCATATTTCCTACCGGGGTGTTTTCTTCCGGATGGAAAATATTCATGTTGCCAAAAACAATGAAATGATGCTGAGCGCGCGATATCGCTACATTGAGCATATTGTATTTTCCATCACGCTCCATAAAAAGAGAATGGTCTTCGGGAGAGTTGACTGTTGAAAAAAGAACAATCGGACATTGGGCACCTTGCAGGGAATGTACTGTGCCGATGATCATATCTTTATATTTCTCATTTCCTGATATTTTTTGTATTTGATGCCGTATTTCGGCTTCTTGGGCTTTAAAAGGAGTTACTACGGCTACAATTTCATGAATAGGCTTTTTATAGGTCTTTTCCAGATTATCTTTTTCCAGTTCCAGCCAACAGACAATGGCTTCCGCTTCAGCCCGGTTGAGGCGACTTCCTGTTTTTCCAGGGCTGCTGTAACTGTTGATGTGTACATATCCTTTGGAAGGGAGGGACTTGTATTTTACTTCGTTACCTTTTTTAGGAAGTAACCTGCCGTGGTAAACATAATCATTTCAATAGGCAATAATGGAATCTACGCATCGTCTGTGTTCGGTCAGAAAAGCTCCTTTTTCACCTTTTACTGTAAAATTACAGCTTTTACGTGCCAGTTTCATTATACTTCCGGAAGAAGAAAGGAAACCATTGTTTTCTAAAAAACGGTATTTTTCCGAGGACTGGTTGGAAACAATGCCCAGATTCTTTAAATTAATGAATGAATATTCATCAGAAATGGACCATACAGGCTCTATTTGTTGAATATCACCTACTAAAATCGCTTGCTTGGCCAAACTGAAGGAGGGAACGGCAAGTTCGGGTGAAACTTGTCCGGATTCATCTACAATCAACAGATCTATTCCATTGTATAAAGGAATATCCCATTTTCCGTTCTCCGCATAGGTCATATACTTGGGTAGAGAATGGAAAGTAGAGATGAAAACAGGCATTACGCAAGCCAAACGTTTTAATCTTTGGGTATAGGCTTCTTGTGTGCGCTGCTTGCCTTCATCGCACTTGCTTAACCGGTGAATAAACTCGGCTTCCCGATAATGTATGGCATACCAGAACATTTGATACCGATAGCTGATATCCAGCCTTACTGCCATGTCTTCTGTATAAGGCAAGTTGCCATACTCAGGGTTGGAACTTATTTTTTCGTAACGTTCTTTGAATTCTTCTGTCAAAGTCCACTGTTCTATTACTTTGTCATAGGAGGGTAATGGCTCATGGAATTTGCGGATAAACTTCTGTAATATATTGTTTTCCTTCCGGTTTCCGTATTCTGTTGTTTCGGCAGCTTGGATACAGAGAATAATCTTTTTTTGGAGGGCTTGCATTTCTTTACGGAGAAATTGCCGGCATTTTGTTTCGTCTTGATAGTTTTTCTTGAAAAAGTTATTGAAGCATTGCAGATAGAATTGTTTGTACTCTTCTTGACGTTCAGGTGTATCGTATGCTGCCGGAAATCCATCCCCTTTGGGGTTGAACATCATTTTGTACTGTTGTTGCAGCTCTTTTTTCCCTGACAGATATAGGCCTAATGTATCCAGTTCGGGTAGCCAGCGGTTGGACAACCGGGGATGTGTTGTGTCATTGGTTGTTTCCGCTTTGAAATCCTTTAGGATATTGGTGATCGCCTGATTATTAGCTGAACTTGCAACTATAATTTCCGGCTCTTCCGGATTGTTTAGAATGTTATGAGCAAGTCTGTTTGCGATGACAGTTTGCAGAAAAGTGGTTTTTCCTGTTCCCGGAGGACCGTTGACGACAAAAATATCAGCACATTCCGGTGTTGTGTACATTGCTAGTGTTTCGCGTTGAGATATGGACAAAGGAAAGTCGCTGCTCATTTGTGCCCAGTGTTCTTGGTTGCAATATACTTTCCGGTTAGTTGGAATAGGAAGAGCGTTAGCAGATTTTGTTTGTATTAATAAATTCAACAGGGGATGTGGAGTGGTATTGTCATCTTTTAAGAGTTTGTCATATAGTGTGATTATGGGCTGTGCCATATTGCGCTCGGAGGCTTTTATGATAATGATTTCTGGATTATCATAGTAATTCATTGTGCTGAAAGTTTTGCCGGTTGCTTTCTTGAAAAGCTGCTCGCATGCTTGCCAATAGGCCTCCCATTTTGTTTCTTCAGTGTTAAAATTGGATAGTAGTTGATCTACTTTTGAAAGAGAAGCTATAGTGCGGTCATTGGCTGCATTAGGCTCCAAAAATTTACGAATAAATATTGGGATTCTGTCTGATTCGTTCTCGCATACGGTTAGTTTGCCGTCAGGCAACATGATGGCAGTAATCAAGAAGGGATATTCCGGTCTTTCTGATTGGGAAGTCCAGCCGTTTTCAAATTCGGGCAAAAGAATACAAGGAGCAATCATTACTTTTTGTTTTTCATTGCTGTCTTCTGCTTTCCAATCAGGGAAAATAACAGGAATACTTTTGAGAGGAATGAATTTAAGTATCTTGTCACCAATGTTTAGGGTGATTCGTGGTCCTTTGAGAGCAATAGCTTTGCGCTCTGCATCTTGAAGACAAGTTTTCCAGTATTTTAGTAAGGTCTGGTCCATTTGTTTTTACGTTTGTGTGATGGAATAATTTACAAATATAAGAAAATAGGTGAAAAGAATACGGTAATTGGGGTTACATTCCTGAATTTATGATTTTTTTACATTAAGAGGGATTGGAAATGTCGGGATAATCATTATTAGCGGTAAATGAATTGGGATGAACGGAATAATGGTAATATTTAGTGGTGATGAGGCAAGAAACTTGCCTTTATGAAGCAAATGAAGCTAAAATAGACGAGAATTTATCTGTGTGGGGAGTGTGGATATACTAATTTTGCCAATAAATGAAACTTAAATCTATGATGAAAAGATTTGCAAATTTATTGGCTGTTTTTATTCTTTCTGTAAATTGTATTAGTGCCCAAAATCTAACTCGTTGGGTTAATCCGTTTATTGGAACCGGTGCTGTTCAATCCAGTCTTTCTGGGAATAATTATCCAGGAGCTACTGTCCCTTTTGGTATAGTGCAGCTGAGTCCCGATACTCGTGAAGCGCCTGATTGGGCACAAGCTTCGGGATATGATTATAATGATTCTATTATTTATGGTTTCAGTCATACACGTTTAAGCGGAACCGGTGCTTCCGATTTTATAGATATCCTTCTATTTCCTACCATGAGTGATAAAAGGAAATCGTCTTTTACTCATCAAAACGAACAGGCGCGTCCGGGGTATTATCAAGTATTATTAACGGATGAGAAGATTCAAGCGGAGTTGACGGCTTCTGTGCATGTAGGGGTACATCGCTATATCTATTCTGATGGCGGTCAGTTGAAATTATGGTTGGATTTAGATCATTCGGCAAATAAGGAGAGTTGGAACCGCCGGATAATTCAATCACAAATCCGTGTAGTTTCTCCTACAGTAGTAGAAGGATATCGTGTTATTACAGGATGGGCAAAACTGAGGAAAATATATTTCCATCTTGAATTTTCCCAACCAATCTTATCCAGTCAGTTACATGATGGCAATCGGAGGTATGAGAATACTCCTGTCATTAATGGTACAGAACTGTGTGGATTATTCTGTTTCGACAAGAAGTGGAATAATGAATTGATATGTAAAGTCGCTTTATCTCCAGTTTCCATTGAAAATGCCCGGTTGAATATGGCAGCTGAGGTTCCCGGATGGAACTTTGAACATATTGCTTCTGCTGCCGAAGCCAGCTGGGAGAAAGAATTGAAGAAAGTCATCATCCAAGGTACCGGTTTGCAGAAAAAGATTTTTTATACAGCTTTATATCACACTATGGTACAACCTAATACGATGAGCGATGTAAATGGTGAATATATGGCTGCCGATTATACGACACGTAAGGTAGCCGATAATGAAGTTCATTATTCCACTTTTTCTTTATGGGATACATTCAGAGCAGCTCATCCGCTTTATACTTTGCTGCATACCGACCGCATTCCTGATTTTATTAAAAGCATGATGAGGCAATATGACTATTATGGTTATTTGCCTGTATGGCAATTATGGGGGCAGGATAATTATTGTATGATTGGTAATCACTCCATTCCTGTCATTGTGGATGCTGTGCTGAAAGGTGTTGCAGGAGTGGATGCGGAAAAGGCTTATGAAGCGGTTCATAGCAGTTCCATCGTATCTCATCCGAACTTTCCTTTTGAAGTATGGGAGAAATATGGATACATGCCTGAGGATATTCAAACACAATCTGTTTCTATTACTTTAGAACAAGCTTTTGATGATTGGTGTGTTGCACTGTTGGCCCGGAAATTAGGGAAAGAGGAGGATTATGGGCGTTTTATGAAGCGTTCTGCTTTTTACAGGAATTTATTTAATGCAGAAACAAAATTCTTTCAACCGAAAAATAAGAAAGGAGAATGGATGGAGCCTTTCGATCCTTATAAGTATGGAGCCAATGGTGGCTACCCTTTCACTGAGGGGAATGCCTGGCAATACTTCTGGTATGTACCCCAGAATATACCTGACTTGATTTCACTGACAGGGGGAAACAAAGCTTTTACGGCAAAGTTGGATACCTTTTTCACAGTCAATCACCAAAGTGGTGAACTGAATGACAATGCTTCCGGTTTTGTAGGGCAATATGCGCATGGCAATGAGCCGAGCCATCATGTGGCTTATCTGTATGCGTGTGCGGGAGAACCTTGGAAAACACAAAAATATGTGGCACATATCATGAATGAACTGTATAATGATTCCTCTTCAGGTTATGCCGGTAATGATGATTGCGGGGAAATGTCTGCCTGGTATGTGTTTGGCGCACTTGGCTTTTATCCGGTAAATCCGGTTAGCGGGAAGTATATTATCGGTACTCCTATGTTGGAGGAAGCGGTTATTCAGTTGCCTGATGGAAAGACTTTTACCATTAAGGCCCCACGCAAAGAGCACAATGAGATTTATATCCGTTCCATGAGACTGAATGGCAAGAAATATACAAAGAATTATATTACTCATCAGGATATTATGAATGGCGGAACGTTGGAGTTTGTAATGACTGCCTCACCGGGAAAATGATAACAAATGGTGAAGTATTGGAATTTGTGCCGGGAAAGATTTCTAAATGTTGAATAACTCCCTTTTATAGGTTACGATTGAAGCAAAAGAGTCTAAAAATGGCGAGTTTTTCTCTACCTAATGGGAGAGGTATATCTACTTTTGTTTCAGAAGAAACTATTAATCATGAAAAATATGAAACATTTTAAGACTTATTTAGCAGCAATGGCTTTGGCCCTTTCCGGATGCCAGAGTGCAACAGATTCCTGTGGAACTACAGAATTGTGGTATGCCCAACCGGCAAAAGTTTGGATGGAATCTTTACCTATCGGTAATGGGCGTTTGGGAGCTATGACTTATGGTGGAATAGAGGAAGAGAAACTGGCATTGAATGAATCGACAATGTGGTCCGGCCAGTACAATGAGAACCAGAACAAACCTTTCGGGCGAGAGAAAATGAACCAGCTCAGAAAGTTGTTCTTTGAGGGAAAACTATCGGAAGGAAACCGTATAGCCGGAGATAATCTTCATGGCAACCAGACTTCTTTCGGAACTCATCTTCCCATTGGAGATTTGAAGATGCAATTCATTTACCCCGAAGGTAAAGTGACCGGCTACCGTCGTTCGTTAAGCTTGGATGAGGCTGTCAGCAGCGTTTCTTTCAACTCCGGCGGTGTGAACTATAAACGTGAGTATTTTGCTACAAACCCGGATAATGTTCTCGTACTCCGCTTGACCGCTGATAAGCAAAAGTCCATTACTATGAATATGGGATTGGATTTGATGCGTCAAGCCGATCTTTCTGTAGAAGATAACCAATTGGTATTTACCGGGAAAGTAGATTTTCCCTTGCATGGTCCGGGCGGAGTCTGTTTTGAAGGAAGAATAGCCGTTCTGGCTGATAATGGAGAGGTAAAGATGGAACAGTCTGGAGTAGGTATAAAAGAAGCTGATGCCGTGACTTTGATTGTCGATGTGCGTACCGATTATAAAAGTCCTGATTACAAGACTCTTTGTGCTGATGGTGTGAAGAAGGCTGCAGCTAAATCTTATGATGAATTGAAGCAGGCGCATATAAAGGATTATAACACGTTGTATAATCGTGTTTCTATTCATTTCGGACAAGACGCTAACCGCGCGTTGCCTACGGATGTCCGTTGGAAACAAGTGAAGGAAGGCAAGACTGATACTGGTCTGGATGCCTTGTTCTTCCAGTATGGCCGTTACCTCACCATTGCCAGTTCCCGCGAAAACTCTCCATTGCCCATTGCCTTGCAGGGTTTTTTCAATGACAACAAGGCGTGCAACATGGGCTGGACCAATGACTATCATCTGGATATCAATACTGAACAGAATTATTGGGCAGCCAATGTTGGCAATCTTGCTGAATGTAATGCCCCCCTGTTTACCTATATTAAGGATTTGGCGCATCACGGTGCGAAGACAGCCGAAGTGGTCTATGGATGTAAAGGCTGGACTGCTCACACTACAGCCAATGTCTGGGGATATACTCCCGCCTCCAGTACCATTATTTGGGGACTGTTCCCGATGGCAGGTTCATGGATAGCTTCCCATCTGTGGACACAATATGAATTTACACAGGACAAGCAATATCTGGCCGAAACGGCCTATCCGCTTTTGAAAGGTAATGCACAGTTCATCCTGGATTTCTTGGCAAAAGACCCGAAGAGTGGTTATCTGATGACAGGGCCGAGCATCTCACCCGAAAACTGGTTCCGTACAGCAGGCGGTGAAGAAATGGTTGCCTCCATGATGCCTGCCTGTGACCGTGAACTGGCCTACGAGATCTTGTCGAATTGTGTTCAGGCTTCAGAGATATTGAATACCGACCGCGAGTTTGCCGATAGCCTGCGTACTGCCATCGCCCAACTTCCTCCCATCCAGTTGCGTGCCAATGGTGCCATTCGTGAATGGTTTGAAGATTTCGAGGAAGCTCATCCCAACCATCGTCACACTTCCCACCTGCTGGCACTCTATCCTTTCTCCCAAATCACTTTGGAGAAGACTCCCGAATTGGCGGAAGCTGCCCGCAAGACCATCGAGAATCGTTTGTCTGCCGAGAACTGGGAAGATACAGAGTGGAGTCGTGCCAATATGATTTGTATGTATGCCCGTTTGAAAGATGCACAGGAAGCATATAAGAGCGTTCAATTATTACAAGGTAAGCTTTCACGTGAAAATTTAATGACTGTATCTCCAGGTGGCATTGCTGGGGCGGAAGGTGATATTTATTCATTCGACGGAAATCCCGCCGGTACAGCCGGTATGGCAGAAATGCTGGTGCAGAACCACGAAGGTTATGTAGAGTTCTTACCGTGTTTGCCTGTTGAATGGAAAGATGGTAGTTTTAAAGGTCTGTGTTTAAAGGGAGGAGCTGAAGCGACTGCTGAGTGGACGAATGCTGTCATTAATAAAGCTTCTTTAAAAGCTACTGTTGATCAGGTTTTAAAAGTGAAAGTTCCTCAAGGGAAAAAATATAGAGTGCTTTTAAATAGTAAGGAGGCAATTGCAAATCCTGATGCAAAAGGTTTGATAACAGTGGAAATGAAACGTGGAGATTTGCTGGAATTGTTGTAAAAAACAGGTTGCTTTGCATAGCTTGATTGAGGATTACATCTCAGTATATTGAGGTGTAGTCCTCGTTTTATGATAAGGCAACCAGCAAAGTAATGAAATAGTAATATTGTCCATATCCTCAGTAATTTTTTCTATTCTTTAAATCCTTGAATCCTTGTTACTTTGCATCATAAAAATAACTAATATATGATATTCATGAAAACACAATCTAATTTTTATCTATTTCTTATTGCTTTGATTTCTGCTATGGGAGGTTTCCTATTTGGATATGACTGGGTAGTGATCGGAGGAGCAAAACCTTTTTATGAACAATATTTTGGTATAGCTGGTAACCCTGTTATGCAGGGATGGGCTATGAGCAGTGCCTTGATTGGTTGTTTGTTTGGGGCGCTAAGTGTCGGTAAGCTGAGTGACCGTTTGGGACGTAAGCCTATTTTGATTTTGGCAGCAGGATTATTTATCTGTACGGCTGTCGGTACAGGGGCGGTGCATTCTTTTACTTTCTTTAATGTATTTCGTTTGGTGGGGGGCTTTGCCATTGGGATTGCTTCCAGTTTGTCACCTATGTATATAGCAGAAATAGCTCCGGCACATTTGCGGGGACGGTTTGTGTCCATCAATCAGTTGACGGTAGTGTTAGGTATCTTGACTTCTCAGATTGTTAATTGGCAGATAGCCGAGCCTGTGGCATTAGGAGCTACTCATGAAATGATCCGTGAATCATGGAACGGACAGATGGGATGGCGCTGGATGTTTTGGGCAATGACTGTCCCGGCCGCCTTGTTCTTTGTTTTTAGTTTTATATTACCGGAGAGTCCTCGTTGGTTAGCCTCTTCGGGAAAGCGGGAGGCTGCACTCAAGGTGTTTACCCGTATGGGAGGAAAGGAATATGCTGTTACTGAGTTGGCGGCCATAGAAGCGGCTTCAGCCTGTCAGACGCAAGAAGGAGGTTTTCGTCAATTATTGAATCCTGCTATGTATAAAGTGCTGACTATAGGTGTTGTCATGGCTATTTTGCAGCAATGGTGTGGTATTAATGTTATTTTCAACTATGCACAGGAAATATTTATGGCGGCAGGTTATGGCGTGTCTGATGTCTTGATGAATATTGTGGTGACCGGTATTACAAATGTCATATTTACTATTCTAGCCATGTTTGTAGTAGATCGCTGGGGACGTAAGGCATTGACACTGATCGGTTCATTCGGGCTGGCAATAATCTATTCTTTTATGGGGGCCGCCTATTATTTTCATATCACCGGAATCGTTCTGTTGATTATTGTCGTAATGGCTATTGCCTGTTATGCCATGACTTTGGCTACAGTGATGTGGGTCATTATATCCGAAATCTTCCCGAACCGCATCCGTGGTGTTGCCATGTCCGTCTGCACCTTTGCTTTGTGGGCGGCTTGCTTTATCCTGACTTATACTTTCCCAATGTTAAATAGTGGCTTGGGAGCTGCCGGAACATTCTGGTTGTATGGATTGATTTGTCTGGGTGGAGGAATTTTTGTTGTATTCCGGTTGCCGGAAACGAAAGGGAAGAGTTTGGAAGAGATAGAAAAGGAATTAGTGAAATAACAATCATTTATTATGGAAAAAATAACTCAATATTTAATTCAAAGTACTGTACAGGGTAGTGAGGTACGTGCATGGGAAGAAGATATCATGCTTCCTACCTATGAGATAGGAAAGGAAGAGAAGAATCCTATTTTTCTTGAAAAAAGGGTTTATCAGGGAAGTTGCGGATCAGTCTATCCTTATCCGGTGGTAGAGAAGATTTCAGATAAAAAAGCAGACAAGAGGTATCATGCATTGTTTATCGAGAATGAATACATCAAGGTGATGATACTTCCCGAGTTGGGTGGTCGTATACACATGGCTTATGATAAGGTGAAAAAACGTCATTTTGTTTATTACAACCAAGTTGTGAAACCGGCATTGGTGGGATTGACAGGACCTTGGATTTCTGGAGGCATCGAATTTAACTGGCCTCAGCATCACCGTCCTTCTACTTTTTTGCCTACTGATTTTTTGATAGAGGAAAATGCGGACGG
This sequence comes from uncultured Bacteroides sp., assembly GCA_947574505.1. Classification (GTDB taxonomy): domain Bacteria; phylum Bacteroidota; class Bacteroidia; order Bacteroidales; family Bacteroidaceae; genus Phocaeicola. The sequence goes on from CANPJW010000016.1 coordinate 15,999, forward strand.
CAGTAAGACCATATGGTGTAATGAAGTGGAAAGAATGTTCCGCACCAAAGGTATGCAGGGATTTACGCTTTATCCGGGCAAAGCTTATATAGAAATAAAAGTGAAGATTTATAATCGTACGTCTTTTCCTCAGACTTTTTTGTGGTGGGCCAATCCTGCAGTAGTAGTCAATGACCATTATCATTCGGTATTTCCACCTGATGTAAATGCGGTGTTTGATCACGGCAAGCGCGATGTTTCTTCTTTCCCTATTGCTACAGGAGTTTATTATAAACAAGATTATTCTGCTGGTGTGGATATCTCTAAATATAAGAATATTCCGGTTCCTACATCATATATGGCTATCAAGTCTAAATATGATTTTGTGGGTGGCTATGAAGAAGATGTTCGTGGGGGACTTCTACATGTGGCCGATCATCATGTCTCTCCGGGAAAGAAACAATGGACGTGGGGAAATGGTGATTTCGGCAAGGCTTGGGATCGTAATCTGACTGATGAGGACGGACCTTATATTGAGCTGATGACCGGTATGTATACGGATAACCAACCGGACTTTACTTGGTTACAGCCCTATGAGGAAAAATCATGGGTACAGTATTTTATGCCTTATAGTGAAGTGGGTTATGTAAAGAATGCAACCAAAGATGCTTTGTTGAATTTGGAAATAAAGGAAGGTAAAGCCCGTTTGGTGCTTTATACTACGGGAGCGAATAGTGGAGTACGTATTATAGTAAAAGCTATTAAAGGCACTGTATTATTGGATAAGACTACACAAATTTCGCCATCAGAACCGTTTATTACGACTTTTGCGGCAGAAGGACTAAAAGAAGAGGAGGTATGTGCAGAGGTTCGTGATAAGGAAGGACAAATTTTGCTTTCTTATCAGGCGGATAAACCGGAAATCAGGCCGGTTCCTGATCCTGCTAAGGCTGCTAAAGATCCTCAGAATATTGCTTCTGTTGAACAACTGTTTTTGACCGGACTACACTTGGAACAATATCGCCATGCTACTTATAATCCGATGGATTATTATATGGAAGCATTAAGGCGTGAACCGGGAGATGTACGTTGTAACAATGCGGTGGGGTTATTGTTGATGCGTAAAGGACAATTTGCAATGGCAGAAAGCTATTTCCGGAAAGCGGTGGAAACCTTGACTGAACGTAATCCGAATCCTTATGACGGTGAACCTTATTATAATTTGGGCTGGAGTTGTATGATGCAACAGAAGTGGGATGAGGCTTATGATGCTTTCTTTAAGTCGGCATGGAATGCTGCTTGGCAGGATGCGGCTTATTATGCACTAGCACAACTTGACACTCGTAAAGGAAAGTATGAAAGTGCTTTGGACAAGATAGACCGTTCATTGATTCGTAATTGGCATAATCACAAAGCGCGTCAGTTGAAAACTTCCATTCTACGCAAATTGGGTCGTAAAGAGGAAGCTTTGGCGCTCGTAGCTGAATCATTGCAGATAGATCGTTTTAATATGGGATGCCGTTTTGAACATTATCTGTTAACCCGGGATGTGAAAGTGTTGGAGGAAATGAAAGAGTTGATGCGTGGTTGGGCGCACGGATATATAGAATACGCATTGGATTTTGCTGCTGCCGGATTGTATGAGGAAGCTTTATCTTTACTGGAATGCCATGTAACCGGAACTACAGAAATATATCCTGTCGTTTATTATGCAATGGGATATTTCCATACCTGTAAGGGAGATGAGAGTAAAGCATTGGAATATTATCAGCGGGCAGAAAAAGAGAATCATTCATATTGTTTCCCGAATCGTATAGAAGAAGTATTGATTCTTCAAGATGCCTTACGTCTGAATATTCATGGGGCAAAAGCGGCATATAGTTTAGGTAATTTCTGGTATGCTAACCGTCAGTATGACAATGCCATTGCCTGTTGGGAACATTCTGCGGCCATAAATCCGGCATATCCCACCGTATGGCGTAATTTGTCGTTGGCTTATTATAATAAACGCGATGACAAGCAGAAAGCCTTGGAAACTTTGGAAAAAGCTTATGCATTGGATGAGCACGATTCTCGTATCTTAATGGAGTTGGATCAACTTTATAAACGTTTAGGGCGGCCGCATAGTGAACGTTTGGCTTTTTTGGAAGCACATCTGCCCGAAGTAGAGCAGCGTGATGATCTTTCCATTGAACGTATCACTTTGTATAATCAATCAGGCCGCTATGCTGAAGCAAAAGAATTGATTGCCGCGCGTAATTTCCATCCATGGGAAGGAGGAGAAGGAAAAATCACCGGACAATATGTATTGTGTCGTGTAGAATTAGCAAAGATTGCTTTAAGTGAAAAACGCTATGCCGATGCTTTAGTTCTTTTGGATGAAACGGATGCTTATCCATTTAATTTGGGTGAGGGAAAATTGGCAAATGCTGAAGAGAATGATATATGGTATTATAAAGGTGAGGCGTTTCGTGGCTTGGGAAATGAGCAACAAGCTATAGATTGCTTTACCAAAGCGACCATCGGTTCTTCAGAACCACAACAGGCTTTCTTCTACAATGACCAACAACCCGATAAGATTTTCTATCAAGGTCTGGCATGGCGTGCGTTGGGTAGAGAGGATAAGGCACGCAGCTGCTTTAACAAATTGATAAAGCATGGTGAGAAGCATTTGTTTGACCACTGTCGGATTGATTATTTTGCTGTTTCTCTGCCTGATCTGGCTATTTGGGAAGATGACTTGGATAAACGTAACTGCATTCATTGTAATTATGTGATGGGGTTGGGGTATTTAGGATTGCGTGAAATGGGAAAAGCCATTGATTTTTTGGATAAGGTGCGAGAATTGGACATTAACCATCAAGGTGGACAAATCCATCGTAATTTGTGTGCTGTATGAGAAAAAAGAATTTTTTCCTTTTGTTGGTAACATTGTGTCTGTGCATTTTTGCACAGGCACAAATGCTGTCTGTTTATGAATTATCATCCCCAAACGGGCAATTGGTACTTACTGTAGAGAATGGAAGGGTCTTACAATATTCTTTAAGTTTGGAAGGTAGGTCTGTCATTCATCCCTCTGCTATTTGTATGACGATGCAAAATGGTAATATATGGGGAAAGAATGGTGAAGTGGTAGGGACTTCTACAAGTAGTACTTCTGAGAAGGTTTATCCGGTAGCTGGTAATTATCGTGAATTAACAGACCATTATAATGAACTTTCCTTGAAATTCAAGGATGGTTATTCAGTTATATTCCGGATGTATAATGAAGGAATGGCATATCGTTTTTGTGGAAATCTTCCGGAGCAGGATTCTTTGATTGTAGTTGATGAAGAAGCTTCTTTTAATCTGGCTGATGATCCGGCAGTTATTTTACCTGAAACAACTAATTTTACAGCTTGGGAGTTGAGCAATGTGCTTTACGAGGGCATTTCTAAAATAGAAGAACATAAATATGGTATTACACCAACTTTATTTACAAACAAGGTGCAAAATGTGCGTGTTGTGGTGGCTGAATCGGATTTAAATAACTATCCGGGTATGTATCTTCGTAAAGAAGATGGCAAGATGAAAGGTTATTGGGCGACCTATCCTAAAACAATAGAGATGGGCAGTTGGGGAAATTTTATTACGGTGGTAAAAGAAAGGGAGAATTATTTAGCACGTACTGCTGGTAACCATGCTTTCCCTTGGCGTATGGCTATTGTGGCCAAGGATGATAAGGAACTACTGACTAATGAAATGATTTACTTACTGGCCAAGCCCCAACAAATAAAGGATACGGATTGGATTCGTCCTGGTAAAGCAACTTGGGAATGGTGGCATTGTGCTATTTTGGAAAAAGCTCCTTTCCCTTCTGGTCATCAAAACCTTTCGACACAGATGTACAAGTATTATATTGATTTCGCTTCCGAAAACAAAATACCTTATCTACTGGTCGATGCCGGTTGGAGCAATGTTTTTAATCATGCAGATTTGAATAAGAATATTGATATAAAAGAGGTGATACGCTATGGAAAAGAAAAAAAAGTAGGTGTATGGCTTTGGACTGTTGCTGCTACTTTATTCCAGCATCCGCATTGTTATTTGGATTCTATCAGCAAGTGGGGTGCTGTTGGGGTGAAAATAGATTTTTTTGATCGTGATGATGCTCAAATAATCCCTCAATATGAAAATCTGGCAAAGGCTTGTGCTGAGCGGCATCTTATGGTGGATTTTCATGGATGCAGCAAGCCTACCGGACTTCATCGGGCATATCCTAATATCCTTTCTTATGAAGCCATACGATGTGCGGAGTGTTTTAAGTGGGATACCACTTCTAATCCGGATTATCAGCTTCAATGTATCTTTGCCCGTATGTTGGGAGGTGGAATTGATTATACTCCGGGGTCGATGCGTAACAGCACATTGGAAAAATTTAAGCCGATCGATCCGGGGTTGCCTAGTTCATTGGGGACTCGTTCACATGAATTGGCCTTGTTTGTTGTACTTTCCGCACCATTTGCCAGTTTATGTGATTCTCCGGATGAGTATCGTAAGTATCCTGATATTTTAAAATATTTAGCGGAAGTTCCGACTTCATGGGATCAGACGATTCCCTTAGCTGCTTGTGTGGGCGAATATGCTGTGTTGGCTAAGCAGAAAGGAAATACTTGGTATATAGGCGGATTGAACGCTTGGGGTGAGAGAACAATTCAGGTGGATTGCTCTTTCCTGCCTCAGGATAAGAAATATACCATTGAAATTTTTCAGGATAAAAAAAGAAGTAACAAGAATGCTAATTTATACGAACATAAAATAATGGATATGGATAATAAGAATATTATTGAAATGTTTATGGCTTCTGGTGGGGGATTTGTAATGGTCATTCGTGAAAAGTAATAGAGGGCAATCCTCTATTTCTTTTATATTGGCATTATTTATCCTTTTTTTCTTTTATCTTTGGCTCAAATTTTGAACAGGCTATGAAAAAGACTTTGCTCATTTTATGTTGTTTGTATGTTGTATTTACATTACAGGCTGTTGATAAGGGATTATCCAATTTTTATTTTTCTCATATAACGGGTGAAAATGGACTATCACAAAGTAATGTGAAGGCTATCATTCAGGATAGTTACGGGTTTATGTGGTTTGGTACAAAAAATGGTTTGAACCGTTTTGATGGAACTTCTATTGTACAGATGAACTGTGATGACTATGTAGTCGGTACCGGAAACCATAATATTTCTGCTTTGTTTGAAGATAAGGAACGTCAGTTATGGGTAGGAACGGATAGAGGAGTCTATCGTTATAATCCTGCCTTGGATATATTCACGGCAATGAATATGGAAACAGAGGAAGGGGTGAATATGAATAATTGGGTATCTAATATTGTGGCGGATTCTATTGGTAATATTTGGATTGTGATTCCTGATCAGGGAGTTTTTCGCTATAAGGATGAGAAACTTTATTTTTATGAAGTAACCAACAAAGAGCATTTTAAAACAGAAGCTCCGGATTGTATTTTGGTACGCCCTGATGGTGATGTCTGGGTTGGTACATGGGGGGGCGGACTTTTTCGATATGATAGAAATACGGATAAATTTGAACAATATTGTGTTGATAAAACCGGGCGTTCGTTAAAGGGAAAGAATATTAATTCTATTTGTAATTATGGTGATTGGATTGCAATGGCTATTCATGAAGGGGAATTGATGAAATATAATCCCAGTACGAATCAGCTTGTAAAAATAGATATACCTGAGGCTAACCATACATTTGTACGTAATGTGGCTTGTTTTGACGATGAACTGTGGGTGGGAACTCATGAAGGCTTATTTGTTGTGAATGAGAGGAAGAATAAAAGAGTTCATTTGAAACAAGATTTGATGCGTTCGTTCAGTCTGTCGGATAAGATTATTTATACTATTTATCAAGATCGGGAAGGGGGAATTTGGCTGGGAACCATGTTTGGCGGAGTGAATTATCTGCCTCATCATGACTTGTTATTTGATAAATATGTACCTGGAAGTGATGGGCGTTCGTTGACCACAAAACGGATAAGGGAAATAGCTTCTGATAATAAGGGAAATATATGGGTTGGAACTGAAGACGATGGAATTAATATATTGGATATTGCTTCTGGACAGGTAAACCGATTGAGGTTAGATGATGATGATAAAAGGAGTCATATGGTTACTTTGGGGATGTTTGTTAAAGGAAACCAACTGTTTTGTGGTTTGTTCAAACAAGGATTGGATGTGATTCAGTTGCCAGAGAATAAAGTTTATCATTATACTCCTGAGGAGTTGAATATAGGAGAAGGAAGTGTTTATACTTTCTTTATAGATGAGGCAGGATATAAGTGGATTGGCACAGGTTGGGGACTTTATAAAGCGGCTCCTGCAAGTTTTCATTTTGAAAAGGTGGAAGAAGTGGGTTTTGATTGGATTTTCGATGCATTTCAAGATAAGGATGGAATGATATGGTTCGCTTCCATGGGAAACGGATTATGGAAGCATGATCCGGGAAAGAATAGCTTTAAAAAGTATACTTATGAGGAAGGTAAGGAGAATACATTGGGATCCAATTCTGTCAGTTCGGTAATGCAGGATAGTAAAGGGCGGATTTGGATTTCCACTGATCGTGGTGGAATTTGTCGTTACAATTCTCAAACGGATGATTTTACCTCTTTTTCCATTAAAGACGGTTTGCCGGATGATGTGGCTTATAAGATATTGGAAGATGAGCAATCAAATTTATGGTTCGGGACAAATCGGGGGCTGGTCAGGTTTAATCCGGAATCGAAGGACGTGCGGGTATATACTACTAAGGATGGTTTGTTAGGGAATCAGTTTAATTATAAGTCAGCTTTGAAGGGGGAGGATGGTAAGTTTTATTTTGGCGGTATAGACGGATTGATTGCATTTGATCCTAATTCTTCGGAAAAAATCAATTTCTTGCCACCTGTTTATATCTCAAAATTCAGTATTTATAATCAGGAGATAACAGTTCATACTCCTAATTCTCCTTTGAAAAAGTGTATAGAACATACGGATGAAATCGTATTGCCTTATGATCAGTCAAATATTAGTTTTGATGTTGCTTTATTAAGTTATTCTACTACGGAATCCAATCAATACTATTATAAGTTGGTTCCCTTGGATAAAGATTGGATAAGAGCGGCAAGTAATCAGAATATCTCTTATGCAAAATTGCCTCCGGGAAATTATACTTTACAGGTTCGGGCTACCAATAGTGTCAAAGAAGGTCCCTATGCTACCCGGTCTTTATCTATTGTTATTCTGCCTCCTTGGTGGCAGTCGGTTTGGGCTTATTTCCTGTATATTATCTGGGGAATCTGTGTTGTACTTTGTTGGTTCTTCTGGTATAAAAGACGTAAAGAGAAACAGATGGAAGAAAAGCAGAAGTTATTTGAAGTTGAGAAAGAGAAAGAACTCTATGAATCAAAAGTCAGTTTCTTTACTGAGATAGCTCATGAGGTGCGCACGCCCTTGACATTGATTAATGGTCCATTGGAAGCCATTGAGGAAATGGATATCAAGGATCAGAAATTGAACAAAAATTTGAAAGTAATCGGGCAGAATACCAAGAGATTATTAGACCTGACCGGCCAGCTGCTTGATTTTCAAAAAATAGGAGCGAGTAAATTTGAATTGAAATTTGAAACGGTTGATGTAACGGCATTGCTGAATGAAACGATTACTCGTTTTGAGCCTACTATTCTGCAAAAGCAGAAAGAGTTATTGCAACATATTCCCCAAGAAAGAATTATGGCTGCCATAGATAAGGAGGCTATCACAAAAGTATTGAGTAATTTGTTGAATAATGCTTTGAAATATGCCCGTCATACCATTATGATAGATTTATTCCAAGATGGAGTAGATTTTACAGTTCGTGTTGTCAGTGATGGAGAAAAGATACCTGAAGCGTCCAGCCAGCAGATTTTTGAACCCTTTTATCAGGTAGAAAAGAAGAAGGATACAGTTCGGATGGGAGTAGGCATAGGGTTACCTTTAGCTCGTTCGCTAGCCACTTTGCATAAAGGCAGGCTTTATTTGGATATAGAACAACCGGAGAATACATTTGTTTTGACCATTCCTTTGAATAAGGAGGAAGTAAGGCAGCAAATAGAGAAGGTCGTTGAGCAAAATATAGAAGTATTGGATGAGGAAACATCAACAGAAACAGACCAGATGAAAGGTTATACTTTATTGTTAGTAGAGGACAATGAAAGCATGAGATCTTTTATCTTTGAACGATTAGAAGCCTTGTTTACAGTAGAAACCGCTGTGAATGGGCAGGAAGCGTTGGATATTTTACGTAGTAATCACATAGATTTGGTTATCAGTGATATAATGATGCCGGTGATGAATGGCTATGAATTATGTAAGGAAATAAAGGCGGATATTGATTTGTGCCATATTCCGGTTATTTTCCTTACCGCCAAGAACGATTTGGAGAGTAAGATTAACGGATTGAAGATAGGAGCAGAAGCTTATGTGGAAAAGCCTTTTTCTTTCAACTATTTGAAGACTCAGATTTTATCTTTACTCAGTAATCGAAGGAAAGAGCGTGAGGCATTCTCCAAACGTCCTTTTTTCCCTGTGCATAATATGCAGATGAACAAGGCGGATGAGGAGTTTATGAATAAAGTGATCAATGTGATTCAAGAGAATATCTCGGATGAAAATTTTAATGTGGAACGTATGGCTGATATCTTATGTATGAGCCGTTCCAGCTTGTTGAGGAAAATAAAGATTCTATTTAATCTTTCACCCATAGATTTCATCCGGTTGATCCGTTTGAAAAAAGCAGCCGAACTGATTCAGGAAGGTAAGTATCGTATTGGGGATATCTGTTATATGGTAGGAATAAACTCTTCATCTTACTTCAGCAAATTATTTTTAAAACAATTTGGAATGACTCCGAAAGAGTTTGAGAAACAGTATCAAACATCCAAGGAAAAAGTTAAAATAGATCTGACGGGAATCTCTGATTGAAAGAAATGCAGCAAAAAATGATGCATTTGCGGATTCTGCGGGTGCAGATGCGTCATTGCTGCAAAAATCCTATTTATTGCAGCGTTTGTATATTAACAGGTTGTCAAGATATGCCTACTTTTGACCATGCTTGAAAGGAAAAGAATTCCGAACAGTAAAGCAAACCTTAAGTAGATTTATCTCTTTGACAAACTAATAATATTATGAAGAATAATTGGTTAACTTTAAAATCATTGTTTCTCTGTGTTTCTGCATTGAGCGTTTCCGGTCTTATTTTATCCGGGTGTACTGAAAATGCAAATCTAAATGTAGGTGAATGGTCTTTGGAGTATGATGCTCACGCTAATGGTATTGATATCAGCAAAGGCTCTAAGCTTATTTATGATAATGTATATGCAGCTTATAAGTTGGCAGACAGTGTTGTTTCGACTCGTGATTATGCAAAGCATCATGTTTCTACAAAAAAAATCAATGATTATTTTGGAGAAGGGTATCATTATGAGGTGACTTATACCGGGAATAATCTGCCTGCACTGGTTCAATCTTTTTATGTATATCCGGCAAAGGATTATGTGCTGACAGATTTCACTTTGGAGAGTACGACTGAAATAGCTTCGAATTATATGGCACCGGTCAATGTGGACCGAATGCCTGAAGTATTGAACCAGGGAGAAAATAATCGTGCGCTTTTCATTCCTTTCGATAATGACTGTTGGATCAGATATCAATCTCATCCGCTCACATTTACAGAACTGACTAGTTATGAAGTCACTGCCATATTTAATAATGATGACCGTGAAGCTGTGGTGGTAGGTTCTGTAGAACATGATTCTTGGAAAACAGGTATAACAATAGGTAAAGGTAATATATATAATGTAGGTTCGTTGGTATGTTATGGCGGTATTGCCGATAAGACAACACGTGACTCGAAACCTCACGGTGCATTGAAAGGTACAAAAATCAAGTCACCTAAAATTTTAGTAGGATTTTTTGAAGACTGGCGTGGAGGTATGGAAGAATACGCTCAGGCTAATGCTGTGATTGCTCCGCCCAAAGCTTGGGGTAAAGCTGTTCCTTTTGGCTGGAACAGCTGGGGAGCATTGCAATTTAATCTGACCTATCCGAAAGCATTGGAAGTTTCTGATTTTTACAAAGAGAATTTGCAGTCCCGTCATTTTGTGAATTCGGATAATTTGGTTTATACAGGTTTGGATTCTGGTTGGAACAGTTTTTCAGAAGAGGAGTTGAAAGCTTTTGTGGATAAATGTAAGGCAAACGGTCAGGTAGCCGGCGTTTATTGGACTCCGTTTACTGATTGGGTTAAAAATCCTGAACGTGAAATAAAAGAAATGCCGGGATATAAATATAAAGATGTATATCTCTATGCAAATGGGAAACCGCAGGAATTAGACGGAGCTTATGCTGTTGATCCTACTCATCCGGCTATTGAAGCTATGATGAAACACACATCGGAGCTATTCCATCGGGCTGGCTTTGAATATGTGAAAATGGACTTTATGACACATGGAGCAATGGAAGCCGACAAATGGTATAATCCGGAAATACAAACAGGTATTCAGGGATACAACTATGGAATGCAATTGCTTGACAAATATTTTGGTGATATGTATATCAATCTTTCTATTTCTCCTGTTTTTCCTGCTCATTATGCTCAGTCCAGAAGAATTGCGTGTGATGCATGGAACAAGATGAAGGATACCGAATATACCTTAAATGCACTTTCATACGGTTGGTGGCAGGATAAGGTTTATCAGTTTAATGATCCTGACCATATTGTATTGCGTGATGCTACAGATGGTGAGAACAGAGCGCGTGTCACTTCGGGGGTTATCACTGGAATTTTCATTGCTGGAGATGATTTCAGCAAAGGCGGTTCTAAAGAGGTGAAAGAGAAGGCGATGAAATATTTGACGAATGCCGAGATCAATGCCATAGCCAATGGGGAATCTTTTCATCCTGTAGATGGGAATGGTGAAAAGTCAGAAAATCAGTTTGTACGCATGGATAAGGATGGTAAGGCTTATTATGCGGTGTTCAACTATATGGATCAAGAGTTGAAGATGACTACAGCTTTAGAGCGTCTGGGGTTGGATTCGTCAAAGGAATATAAGTTGAAAGAATTATGGAGTGGCATTGAAAGTACTGCTAAGACTAACCTGGAAGTAACGGTTCCTGCATGTGATGTCGCAATTTTCAAAATGGAAGAATAAACCAATATAAACTTTAAATCGTACTTAAATTTACAAATTATGAAAAGAATTAGGCTTATTAATTTAATCCTTATCATGTTTTGTTGCTGCAATATGTTGGCACAGAACATAACGGTTACAGGACAGGTGGTGGATGTTACATCCGAACCTATCATTGGTGCAAGTGTAGTGGTAAAAGGTACAACCAATGGGACTATTACCGATTTTGATGGCAACTTTACATTATCAGTTCAGAAAGGGGAAACATTACATATTTCTTATATAGGATATGTTGCCCAAGATGTAAAGGTAATGGGTAACCAACCTGTCAAAGTGGTGATGGCGGAAGATACTGAAACATTAGACGAAGTGGTTGTTGTAGGTACTTCGATGAAGAAGAGTGATTTGACAGGAGCTGTTGCCAGTGTTAGTTCTAAAGTTTTGGAAGAAAAACCGGTGACGAATGTAAATCAGGCTCTTCAAGGCCGTGTCGCAGGTGTGTTCATTTCTCAGCCTACACGTCCTACGGATGATGCATCTATTAAAATTCGTGGTATTAATACCATAAATGGATCTACGGACCCTATTTATGTCATAGATGGTATGGTTATGGATAATTCATTCTCTGGATTTAATGCAGTCAATTTGAATGATGTGGCTTCTATTGAGGTCTTGAAAGATGCATCAGCTACAGCTCTGTATGGTTCACGTGGTTCCAATGGTGTTGTTGTTATTACAACAAAGAAGGGTAAAAAAGGCGAAGGTAAAGTTTCTTATGATGGCTGGATTGGCTTTCAGACCTACGCTAATACTCCAAAAACAATGAATACCCGTCAATTATTTGAACTTAGAAAGGAAGCTTATACGAATGGTTATATGCAAACAAATCCTGACGGGGATGTCAATGCTTATGTCAATGATGTGATAATGGGATCGAATACTGTTTTTGCTGATTATGAATTCGATGCTTACGACAATAATAAAAATTATGATTGGCTGGATGCTGTGAGCCGTACTGGAGTACAACACAATCATGTAGTAAGTCTTTCGAATGGCAATGATAAAGGTTCTTATTATATTAGTTTTGGTTATACAGATAATAAAGGTGTAATTGAGAAGTCTGAACAAGAAAAATACACAGGACGTATTAATGCGGATCAACAGATTAAATCCTGGCTGAAAGTAGGTACTAATACAACTTTTACACGTACCGAGAACACGTTGGTTGATGATGGAGTAATGAATCGTGCACGTTGTGCTAATCCGATGTTGGAAATTTCTGATGAGATTGAAACTTTAAATTGGCAAGGTATTTTTGATCAAAATAATTTTAATCCGTTACGATCTTTGAAAGTTGATAATGATTTGGTGTATAATCGTTTGTTGAGTTCTAATTATATTAATATCAATCCTATTGAAGGATTGAACTTGCGTTCTACTTTCTCTATTGATTATGCTCAGAAGCAGCAGAATAAATATACCCCGAATGATATTTATGAGTCGGAACGTTATGGAACACAAGGGGAAGCCAAAGATGATAGAGATACACGTACTGTATGGCAATGGGATAATTCACTGTCTTATGAAGTTTCTTTTGGCAAACATAAGTTGAATGCGATGGTTGGTACCAGTGCTACACGGACTACGTATAATTATATTAATGCTACGGCAACAGGGTTTGGCACTAATTTATTTGGATATCATAGTTTGGGATCTGGTTATAAAAAAGATCAGCGTGGCTTAAGTACAGCTTGGTCCGAGCAAACATTATTATCTTATATCGCTCGTGTTAACTATAACTATGCGGGTAAATATTTATTAACGGCGACTGCGCGTTACGACGGTTCTTCTAAATTTGCTAAAGGAAATCAGTGGGGTATTTTCCCGTCTGTGTCTGCAGCTTGGAATATTACAGAAGAAAAGTTCATGAAAAATCAGACAATTTTTGATCAGTTAAAGTTACGTGCTGGTTTTGGTATTGTTGGTAATCAGAATATTGATGATTTTGCCTATTTATCTTTATATAATGTCAGCTATACGGGTACTTCCGATACAGGTTATACAAATTCTTTTGTTTCCAATGGGCGACGTGGTACTCCGGATATTAGTTGGGAGAAACAAAAACAATGGAATTTAGGAGTAGATATGGCTTTCTTACAGAATAGAGTACGTTTGTCTGTTGATGCTTTCTTGATAAAAAATAAGGATTTGTTAATGAGTCATTCGTTACCTACGACTACTGGTTTCAGTAGTACTATTGAAAATATAGGTGCGATTGAAAACAAAGGTTTGGAATTTGCTTTGAATGCCAATTTGGTAAGAGCTAAAGATTTTGAATGGAATTTTGCAGCTACATTGTCTATGGATAAAAATAAGGTAACTCGATTATATGGTGATAATGATGTTGTATATAATGTAGATAGTGATCGTAATATTCAAAAAGAAGGTAATTTATTCCTTGGTGAGTCTCGTAACACAATTTATATTTGGAAAACAGGTGGAATTGCCCAAGAAATTGATATGGATCGTTTGAATAAAATAAATTGGAATGGATATAATGTGAATCCCGGTGATTTGTATCCATTGGATTATGATAATAATGGACAGATAGATCAAAATGACCGTGTTGTAATTGGTTCCACTGATCCTAAGTTTTATGGCGGTTTTTCTACAGATTTTTCTTGGAAGGGATTGTCTTTAAATGCAGTCTTCAGTTATTCTTATGGGGCTAAAAAATTGAGCCCTTGGTATGAAACTTTGATTGGAAGTACTGGATCTGGAGTCGCATCAACGGATTTGTTGGATCGTTGGACTCCTGAAAATACAGATGCTGAATTTCCACGTGTGTTGGCTGGCTTTGATTATAATCATTATGGTGCAAGTTCTATGGATTTTAGTGTGCAGAAAGCTTCTTTCTTGCGTTTGTCTGCTTTGACATTGGCCTATACTTTCCCGACTAAAGTGATAAATGCTCTGAAACTGACTAACCTGCGTGTTTATGCCACCGGTTCTAATCTTTTTTGTTTAACTAATTATAATGGTTATGATCCGGAAACCGGTGATTGGTATCCTCCTACACGTATGTATACTTTTGGTCTTAATTTGGCTTTTTAATGGAAGGATAGAATAAATAGTCTAATTTTAAAAGAAAACACAACAATGAAAAAGATATATAGATATAGTGCGATATATGCTTTGGCTTTGTCCTTTGCACTGAATACTTCTTCTTGCTCAGACTTTCTGCAAGTAGAACCTACGGGATCTTTGACTGAGGAACAAGTATTTGAAAAAATAGATAATGTAGAACCTTTAGTTCTTGGATTGTATAAGAGTTATAGGGGCTGTAAAGAAGGGCGTAATGGATTGATGCCTTATTTGGGGACAGATGAAACACAGCAGGGTAATTATCAGTTGATTTCTTCAGGAGATCAAGCTGGTATGGATAAATATAATGGACAGTTGAATCCTACATCTACTCAGGTTAGTTCTATTTGGAACAACCGTTGGCCGGCTGTCGTTTCAGCTGCTAAAGCTATATATGCATTGGGTATGACCACTGAAGAACCGGAACGTGCTAAACAGTTGATGGGAGAGGCATGCTTTATTCGTGGTTTATTAATGTTTGAATTAAGCATGTATTGGGGTGAAATCCCTGTGATAGATATGAACCGTACTGATGAATTGGGCTTGGGACGTCAACCTTTAAAGACTGTATGGGAATATATTATTAATGATTTTATTACTGCTACCAATAATTTGCCTGAGTCTTATAATAGTGAACCGCAGCGTGCTACTGTTGGGGCTGCATGGGCTATGTTAGGAAAGGCTTATATGGCAGCTCCGGAAGAGACAGGATTGCGGGATTTTGCCAAGGCTGATGAATGTTTTAAGACTATTATCAATATGGGACGATATGAATTACTAAATGATTATGCTGACTTGTATCGTTATGATAATCCTAATACAAAAGAGTCATTGTTTGAGTTGCAATTTAATAATGTATATCCTGATTGTAATTATTGGGAGTTTGATTGTGGTTCTCGTGCATGTGACTCTTGGTTTGGTCAGGGATGCTCTTTCTCTGGTTACGATTTTCTAGTTCCGACTCCTTTTGCTTATAAGACAGTAGAAGAAGGTGGCATTTGGGAAGATGGAGATTTGCGTAAAGAAGAAGCATTGCGTTATGATTTTACGTATTATACTAATAAATATTCGGAGGATGGTACATTTGAATATGTAACTCCTGATTTGTCAAAGACTCAATGGACGGGAACTACAGATGAATTGGAACCACATATAAAGAAATATGAAGACTATCGTACAGATATTCTTTCAGGGCTTGGCATTAATAATATGTGGAATTCTGGTAAGAACTTTTCAATGATTCGTTATGCTGATGTATTATTATTGCATGCTGAATGTCTGAATGAATTAGGACAGACTTCGGAAGCTGTACAGATCGTAAATAATCAAATTCGTACTCGTGCATGGGGAGGAAACTTGCCAGAAGATAAGAAATGGAATTCGGGAATGAGCAAAGATGAATTCCGTGATAAGGTAATGGATGAACGTTTGCGTGAACTTTGCTTCGAAGGCTGGAGACGTATTGATTTGCTTCGTACTAATAAATTTGTAGAATTGATAAAAGAACGTAACCGTTGGGCAAAAGAATCAGGAACAATTCAAGATTTCCATAAGCGCTATCCTATTCCTGATACTGAAATTAAAACAAATGATGCATTCGGCCCTGAAGACCAGAATCCGGGATATAGCAAATAAATTGTTTCTATCCATATAAATTAGAAGCATCAGGAGGAAACATCTGCTTCCTACCTGATGCTTTTAATTTTTCTGAAATCTGGAATAATATGAAAATAGCACATAAAATAGAAACTTATACCTCTGACGGAGAACCTGTATTACGATTTACTGTGATGAATTCTTCAGGAGTCTATATGGAATTCACGAATTGGGGGGCTCGTTGGATTACAGCTTCAGTACCTGATGTTCAAGGAGCATTGGACAATGTGCTGATTGGTTATGATTCCTTGGCCGGTTATTTGGAAGATTCTTATTATATGGGGGCAACCATCGGCAGATTTGCCAATCGTATAGCCGATGCTTCTTTTACAATAGATAGGAAAACCTTCCATTTGGAGGCTAATGATGGGAATAACACCAATCATGGCGGTTTTTCTGGCTTTCATAACAAGGTGTGGCAGTGGGAAGAATTACCGGATGGCATCCGTTTTAGTCTGTATTCGCCAGACGGAGAAGGAGGTTTTCCGGGAAATATCCGCGTGATAACAGACTATCGTTTCAATGAGGACAATGAACTTTCTGTACGGCATTATGCGGAAACTGACTGTGCTACTTACATCAATATGACAAATCATGCATATTTCAATTTGTGTGGTAAGGGAAAAAAGATAACGGAGCATCGGTTGCATATTCCGGCCGACCGGATATTGGATACTACCCCGGCATTTATTCCTACGGGAAAAAGAATGAATGTTAAAAATACGCCATTTGACTTTACTTCCCTAAAACCAATAGGTACAGACCTGTATGCTGACCATGAGCAATTACTTTGGAATAAAGGATATAATCATTGCTATATATTGAAAGATGAAATATCTGTGGAGATGTTAGAGGCTGCCTCTTTATACGAACCTGTTACAGGACGAAAAATGACAGTGATGACAGATTTGCCTGCTGTTCTTTTGTATACAGCGGGATATTATGAACGACCGGATACAGCCGTCTGTTTGGAAACACAGTTTTATCCGGATACTCCTTCTCATTCGGATTTTCCTTCCTGCCTGGTGTTACCGGAGAAAGCTTATGAACATTGTACCTTGTTTCATTTTCAAGTGCAAAAAGAGGAATAGATGATTGATAAATATGAAAAGACTATAATATGAAAAACGTAAAAAAAACATGGGTTGCATTAGCCCTAATGGGATGTATGCAAGTACTGCATGCCCAAACTGTATATTTACATAGCGATAACCCACAGATGAGATGGAAATTAAAGCCTCAGGCTGAAGTCGGAACGGATGTGAAATCACTTTGCGAAAACGGATATAATGTTTCTGCCTGGGTAGATGCTGTTGTGCCTGGAACAGCTTTTAACTCGTATGTAATAGCAGGGCTGGAAAAAGATCCTAACTTTGGTGACAATATTCATCAAGTAAACCGCGACAAATACGACCGTAGCTTTTGGTATCGTACTACATTCCGTGTTCCTGCCGATTTTACAAAAGAATTGATATGGTTGAATTTTAATGGGGTAAACCGTCGTGCGGAAGTCTATCTGAATGGAACGTTATTGGGTAAACTGGATGGGTTTATGCATCGTGGACATTTTAATGTCACTTCACTAGTAAATCGTGATAAAGAAAATGTATTGGCTGTACTTGTCCATATACCTGATACTCCATTGGCTAATCAGGGCAGCCCTACCTATTTGTCTAGTGGTGGATGGGATTGGATGCCTTATGTGCCGGGGTTGAATAGTGGTATAACTGATAAGGTATTTCTTACGAATACGGGAACAGCTACTTTAATTGATCCTTGGATACGTACAAATTTACCTACCCGTGCCAGAGCTGATTTGAGTGTGGCGCTTGATGTCAAGAATAACTCGGTCGAAAAGACGAAGGTATTGGTGCGCGGAACAATTACTCCGGGAAACATTATTTTTCAAAAAGAATTAGAGGTGAATGCCCATACTACTGAACAGGTGAAGTTTGACAAACGTTATTTCCCACAACTGTGTATAGACCAGCCGCGTCTGTGGTGGCCGAATGGATATGGAGACCCCAATCTTTATCATTGTAAGTTCGAGGTGATGGTGGATGGAAAGGTTTCGGAAACGAAAGATGTTTCTTTTGGTATAAAGAAATATTCTTATGATAAAGAAGGTAATACATTCCATGTTTATATTAATGATGTTCCGGTATTTGTCAAAGGGGCGAATTGGGGAATGTCTGAATATATGCTTCGTTGCCGTGGTACGGAATATGATACCAAAATCCGTCTGCATAAGGAAATGAACTTTAATATGATACGTAATTGGCTCGGTTCTGTTACAGATGATGAATTCTATGAGGCGTGTGATAAATATGGCATTATGGTATGGGACGATTTTTGGATAAACTCTAATCCGAATTTGCCTTATGACCTCAATGTGTTCAATAATAATATGATGGAGAAAATCAAACGTGTTCGTAATCACCCTAGTATAGCCGTGTGGTGTGGCGATAATGAGTCCAATCCTCAGCCTCCTTTGGAAGGATGGATGGCGGAAAATATCAGGACTTTTGATGGAGGTGATCGTTATTTTCAAGCAAACTCTCATGCTCAGGGCTTGACCGGTAGTGGTCCGTGGGGAGCATTTGAACCCCGCTTTTATTTTACTAAATATCCTGATGGCTTGGAAGGAGATCCGGCGCGTGGCTGGGGATTCCGTACGGAAATTGGTACAGCTGTAGTTCCTACCTTTGAAAGTTTTAAGAAGTTTATGCCTAAGGAGAACTGGTGGCCTCGTGATGAAATGTGGAACAAACACTATTTTGGCCAAAATGCTTTTAATGCAGCTCCCGATCGTTATGATGCTTCCATAACCAAAGGTTTTGGTAAGCCCGAAGGGATTGAAGATTATTGCCGTAAGGCTCAGCTTGTCAATATTGAGTCTAATAAGGCTATGTATGAGGGTTGGCTGGATCGTATGTGGGAGGATGCATCAGGCATCATGACTTGGATGGGACAGTCGGCATATCCGTCTATGGTTTGGCAAACTTATGATTATTATTATGATTTGACAGGAGCTTTCTGGGGGGCAAAATCAGCTTGTGAACCGGTGCATATTCTTTGGAACCCTGTGACGGACGGTGTGAAGATTGCTAATACCACAGCACGTGATATGGAAGGTTTGACTGCTGAAGTAAAAGTTTACAATATGGATGGGAAATCTGTGGAGGCTTATACCCAATCAGCCATCGTAAACTCTCCTAGCAATTCTACGGTGCAATGTTTTACGATAGGTTTCAATAAAGAGCGTAAAAATCTGTCATTGAATAAGCCGACTTTTGCTTCAAGTACCACTTATGGACAGCCTTCGGATGCTACGGATGGGAAAAAAGATACCCGTTGGGCAGCGGCAAAAGCGGAAAATGAATGGATTTATGTGGATTTGGGCAGTGTACAACCTGTAGGTGGAGTTCGTTTGGATTGGGAGGCGTCTTTTGGTAAGGGGTATAAAATTCAGGTTTCTGATGACGCCAAGACTTGGAAAGAAGTGTATAAAACTGATGAGGGACGTGGAGGAGTCGATGAAATTACTTTCCCTGAAGTCGATGCCCGCTATGTACGTATGTTTGGTATTGAACTAGGTTGGTGGTTTGGTTACTCATTATGGAGCTTTGATGTATTGGGTGGAACACAGCCTAGTGAGGGTTTGAGTGATGTACATTTTATCCGTCTGACGTTGAAAGATAAATCAGGAAAGATCGTATCAGAAAACAATTACTGGCGTGGCAACGACCGTCTGGACTTTACGGCTTTGAATACTTTGCCAAAAGCTGAACTGAAAACTTCTTCCAAGTTAATTCGTAAGAATGGTGAGGCGGAGATACAAGCGGTCATAACACTTCCGAAATCGGCTAAGGGAGTAGCTTTTGCTGTACATGTGCAGGCTGTTCGTACTTCGGATGGCGAACGCATTCTGCCGGCATTGATGAATGACAACTATTTTACGTTGATGCCAGGAGAAACAAAGAATTTGAGCATTACATTTGATGAGAATTTGTTGCAGGGCGACAAATATAAGTTAGTGGTAACTCCTTATAATAACAAATAATTCAGATTAGTATGTGTACTAATAAATTTATTCTGTTCTGTATGGGGATAGTGATGAGTGTATCATCTTCAGCTTGGGCTGGAGATGACATCCCTCTCTATAAAGACAGGACATCCCCAATAGAGAAGCGTGTAGACGACCTTATGTCTAGAATGACATTGCACGAAAAGGTATTACAATTGCAGAATCGTGCGTCTGGCCGGTTGGATGAGATTGACCGGATCTTCTCGGGGGAAAGTTATGGGACAACTCATGAAATGAGTATGTCTGCTTATGATTGCGCCGTGATGTATAAAGAATTACAGCATTATATGCGTACTAAGACTCGTTTGGGAATTCCGTTGTTGACTTCTGCTGAGGGCATACAGGGTATTATTCAGAATAATTGTACGCTGTTTCCTCATGCTTTGGCGCAGGGAAGCACTTTCAATCCTGAATTAATACAACAAATGACTGAGGCGGCTGGCGAAGAGGCTAAGACGATAGGTATTCATCAAATTCTTTCTTCGGTTTTTGACATTGCCCGCGAGTTACGCTGGGGACGTATTGAAGAAACATACGGAGAAGACCCTTATCTGATAGCGGAAATGGGAGTGGCGTTTATCAAAGGGTATCAAAAACACAGAATTACTTGTATGCCCAAGCATTTTGTAGCCCATGGCACTCCGTCTGGAGGCTTGAATTGTGCGGGAGTAAGTGGAGGAGAACGTGAATTGCGTAGTCTTTATCTTTATCCGTTCCGTAAAGCTATAAGGGAAACTTCTCCGTGGGCGGTGATGACTTGCTACAGTGCGTATGATGGAGTGTCGGTTACAGGTTCTTCTTATTATATGACTGATATTCTTCGGGGAGAACTGGGCTTTAAAGGATACACTTATTCTGACTGGGGTTCGGTGGAGCGTCTGAT
The DNA here is from genome assembly GCA_947574505.1 of uncultured Bacteroides sp. Lineage (GTDB taxonomy): Bacteria > Bacteroidota > Bacteroidia > Bacteroidales > Bacteroidaceae > Phocaeicola. The sequence goes on from CANPJW010000016.1 coordinate 36,960, forward strand.
GACTTTTCATCATGCGGCAGGCTGCCGTGAGGAGGCTGCGCGTATGGCATTAATGGCTGGAGTGGACTTGAACATTGATTCGACTTACGAAACATTGGAAAAACAAGTTGAGGAGGGAAGGCTTGATGTTGCATATATAGATCAGGCCGTGCGCAGAATATTGACGGTGAAGTTTGAATTGGGCTTATTTGATGAAACTTATGGTGATCCTAAACTGGTGAAGAAGGGCGTTCGCAATGCTGAAAAGGTGGCATTGGCTAAGAAAGTGGCTGACGAGAGTGCCGTATTATTGGAAAACAGAAATGATATTCTTCCTTTAGACTTGAATAAATACAAGTCTGTTGCAGTGGTGGGGCCTAACAGTAATCAAGCCGTGTTGGGCGATTACGCTTGGACGATGGGGGATACTAAAGAAGCAGTCAGTTTGTTGTAAGGATTGCAGGAAAGTGCAGGTGATAAAATAATGATCCGTCATGCTGAAGGATGTGATTGGTGGAGCCAGGACAAATCACATATTGCCGAAGCTGTGGAAGTTGTCCGTAACAGTGATATAGCTGTGGTGGCGGTAGGTACACGAAGCACTTATCTGGGAAGAAGTCCTAAATATTCTACGGCAGGTGAAGGATTTGATCTTTCCTCATTGGAACTTCCTGGGGTGCAGGAGGAGCTGTTGAAGGAGATAAAGAAAACGGGCAAGCCTATGATTGTCGTTCTGATTGCGGGTAAACCGCTTGCTATGCCTTGGGTGAAAGAAAATGCAGATGCAGTGTTGGTGCAATGGTATGCAGGTGAGCAGCAAGGATGTACATTGGCAGATATTTTGCTTGGAAAGGTGAATCCGTCGGGTAAGTTGAATGTATCTTTCCCGCGTAGCACAGGTAATACTCCTTGTTTTTATAATCATTTCGTGACAGATCGTGAAGAATCTTTTGACCAGCCGGGTACTCCTGAAGAACCTAAAGGTCATTATATCTTTGATAAACCGGAACCTTTATGGAACTTTGGACATGGAAAAAGTTATACTACGTTTGATTATGTGGATTGTGCACTGAGTGATACGTTATTGGTTGCAAGTGATACATTGAAAGTATCCGTTACGATCAAGAATACGGGTAGGCGCGATGGCAAGGAGGTTGTGCTGCTTTATGTACGTGATAAAGTAAGCACGGTGGCTACTCCCATCCAACAGTTAAAGGCATTTCAAAAAGTTCTGATCAAGCCGGGCGAAAGTCAATGTGTGGAGCTTTCTTTGCCAATCGCAGAATTAGCTCTGTATAATGCAAAAATGGAGGAAGTGGTAGAACCTGGGGACTTTGAAATTCAGATAGGAGCCGCCTCAGATGATATACGCTTTAAGAAAACAATTACTATAAACTGAAAATAAATGTGCTTGTCTTCTTGTTATTTCTTTTCTGATAACAAGAAGGCAAGCCATGTGATCGTATTGTTAGTACTGGTATGTATATATTTTCTTGTTAATTTACAACTATTTTATATGAGAAGCATCTTGTTTTTTCTTTCTTTTTTCAGCCTGACGTGTATTTCTTACGCCAAGGTGGTCTTGCCCGCTTATTTTACGGACAATATGGTTCTTCAGCAAAATACGAAGGTTACTTTTCATGGTAAGGCGGCATTGGGCAAAACCTTAAAAGTAACTACAGGCTGGAATAATGAAGTGTATGTGACTCCGGTGAATAAGGATGGTTATTGGACTTTGTCTGTGCCTACTCCTGCTGCAGGAGGGCCTTATACGTTGACATTTACGGATGGTAAGAAATTGCAATTAAAAAATGTAATGGTGGGAGAGGTATGGTTTTGTTCCGGCCAGTCTAATATGGAGATGCCTGTTGCGGGTTGGGGGAAAGTCATGAATTATGAGCAGGAGATAGCGGAGGCGAATTATCCTTCTATCCGTTTGTTCCAAGTGAAGAAAAATACTTCAGTAACTCCGTTGAGTGATGTGGAGGCTACGATGGGAGGATGGCAGGAATGTTCTTCCGCCACAATTCCTGAATTCTCTTCGCTCGCTTATTTTTATGCCCGTTCATTATGGAAGGAGTTAAATGTTCCTGTAGGAGTGATTGACTGTACATGGGGAGGAACACCTGCTGAAGCGTGGACCAGCTATGAAACATTGAAACAGGTACTGGGCTTTCATGAGGAGTTGGCTAAGATGGAACAATTGGATTTTGACCCTGTTCGTATGGAAAAGGCCTATAATCAAGAGCGCTCCGAGTGGCAATCTCTTTTTTCTAAGGAAGACAAGGGAATGGAGGAAGATAAGCCTTGCTGGATTGCACTGGACTTGTCAGAAGAACAATGGCAGGATATGTGTCTTCCCGGTTACTGGGAAAGGAATGGTTTGAAAGATTTTGATGGAGTTGTATGGTTCCGTCGTAGCTTTGAAATCCCGGTAGAATGGATTGGTAAACCGTTAAAGTTAAATTTGGGGATGATTGATGATGAAGACATCACTTATTTTAATGGGGTGGAGATTGCCCGGGGGGCAGGTTATATGACACCGCGTACTTATACCATTCCTGCAAAATTAGTGAAGGCTGGTAAGGCGGTTCTTGCTGTTCGTGTTTCTGATTTTGGTGGAGAGGGCGGTATTCATGGCAAGGCGGAGGAACTTTATGTAGAAGCTGATGGAAAGCGGATCAGTTTGGCAGGAGATTGGAAATATCGTATCGGACTTTCTTTAAAAGGGTTTCCACCCGCACCGGTTTCTCCCGTTCAAAGTTCCAGTTATCCTACGGTACTGTTCAATGCGATGGTCAAACCATGGACTGCTTTTCCCATTAAAGGAGTAATATGGTATCAAGGTGAAGCCAATGTAGGCCGTCCGGAACAATATGGGGATTTGTTTCCTGCTCTCATTACGGATTGGCGCCGGCAATGGCGGAGTGATTTCCCCTTTTATTTTGTACAATTGGCTAATTTTATGGAATCCAAGGAAATACAGCCGGATTCCGAATGGGCGGCTTTGCGTGAAGCACAAACTAAAGCATTAAAACTTGACCAAGTTGGTATGGCTGTGACCATTGATATTGGTTTGGCTGATGACATTCATCCTAAGAATAAGCAAGAGGTGGGACGCCGTTTGGCCTTGGTTGCCCTGGCCGGTAGTTATGGAAAAAATGTTTCCGGTTCGGCTCCTGTATTCCGGAATTATAGAATCAAAGGGGATAAAATGGAATTGGATTTCGGACAAAAGCAAGATGGATTTCAGATTAAAGGTACAACTTTAAAAGGCTTTACCATTGCAGGGCCGGACCGTGTGTTTTATCCGGCAGAGGCGATGGTCCAGAATGGGAAAATTATAGTTTTTTCTCCTGAAGTTTCTATCCCTCTTGCTGCACGTTATGGCTGGGCGGATAATCCGGATTGTAATTTGTACGGAGAGAACGGCCTCCCGGTTGCTCCTTTCCGGACCGACTGTTGGTAGATGGCGTAAGTCTTAACCTTTTTTCTTCTCTTTGTAAGCTGATGGAGGCACTCCCATCGTCTTAGTGAATAACCGGGAGAAATAAAGAGAATCCTCATAGCCTACCAAGGGACTTATTTGGTTAATTTTCAGGTTGGTAAAATCCAGGTAATGACAGGCTTCCTGTATTCTGAGATAGGTAAGATATCGAAGAGGAGAGGAGCCTGTCTTTTCTTCAAACAGATTAGAGAAATAGGAAACCGAGAGGTTTACTTCCGCAGCGATATCTGCCAGACGAATGGTCTTGCTCAAATTTTCTTGCATGAAATGAATCGCTATTTGCACTACATCTTTGTTTCTGTAACTATTGCGCATAGAGCCACAATCCCGATATTCGCCAATAAATTTCATGGAACCTAAAAAATGGAAGAGACTAGTAGTGGCATAAAGCATATAATTTTTGCTATATCCGAAACTGATGGACGAGTAGATTTCTTCGAAGAGTACTAATCTTTCTTTGATTCGTGAATCCTCTTGTGGAGTGATGCTTTTCGGACGGTCAAAACCGGCACTGAAAAATGCAGCTTTTGTTCCATTGAAATGGATCCAGTAAATAGTCCAGGGATTTTCCTCATTACTGCCATAAGCGTGTGCTTGGTGTTCGGGTAGAATGAAAAATTGGTTGGCGGTAACTGCATATTGATGTTTGTCTAACTCGAACCACCCTTCTCCTTCCATACAATAAATGAGGATAAACTCGGTTACTTCCTCGGTGTCGCGTTTCCGGTAATGAAAATAGGCATGAGGATAATATCCTATATCTGTGATGTAAAGTTCACTGCCTAACGGATCTTGCTTTAATTCTTCAATCAGAAAAGCAGGAAGTACGATAGCGCGTTCTCCTTTAAATCCATCTTTAATTCGTGGCATATATCCATGTATTAGAATTGGATAACAAAGATAGCATATTTCCTTGATTTTACCTACAATACAGGCTTGATTTCGATGATTTTGAGGGTATAAGCGTCAAAATTCTTATTTTATGGCGCATTTGAGTAGGGATTTTTGAGCTTCTCTCTCTATTTTTGCACTATAATTTTAATCGATGAATAATACCATGAAAGAAAGATTGCTCTTCTTGATATGTTTTTTATGCATATCATTTATGTTAAAGGCGGCGGATAAGCCAGTAATTAAAATTAGTACAGAAAATGTAGACCTTATTTACCGGGTTGGTGATAATGGACGTCTATATCAAAGTTATTTGGGAAAGAGGTTGAATCATGCTACAGATATTGCCCACTTGCCGCAGGGCAGCGAAGCATATCTTACTCATGGCATGGAAGATTATTTTGAACCGGCTATTCATATAGTGCATAATGACGGCAATCCTTCTACTTTGTTGAAATATATATCTCATACTCGGAATCAAGTGTCGCCGGGGGTAGATGAAGTAGTGATTACTATGCAGGATGATAAATATCCTGTAACTGTAAAACTTCATTATGTGGCTTACCAGAAAGAAAATCTAATAAAGACTTTCACTGAAATCAGTCATCGGGAAAAGAAACCTGTGCAGCTTCATAAGTACGCGTCTTCCATGTTGCACTTGAATCGTGCCAACTATTTCCTGACTGAATTCTCGGGAGACTGGGCCAGTGAGGCGCATGTGAAGGAACAGCCTTTGGAATTTGGCAAGAAAACGATTGATACTAAATTGGGAGCACGTGCCAATATGTTCTGCTCTCCTTTCTTCCAACTTGCATTGGATGGAAAATCAGAAGAGAACCAAGGTGAAGTGTTGGTCGGAACATTAGGATGGACAGGTAATTTCAGTTTTGTATTCGAAGTAGATAATAAGAACGAACTGCGTGTTATTTCGGGTATTAATCCGTATGCTTCGGAATATAGTCTGAAACCGAATGAAATCTTCCGTACTCCCGATTTTTATTTTACTTACAGTTTTAAAGGTAAAGGACAGGCTAGCCGTAATTTCCATGATTGGGCCCGTAAGTATCAGGTAAAGGATGGGAACCAGACTCGTATGACTTTGTTGAATAATTGGGAAGCCACCTATTTTGATTTTGATGAAGCGAAATTGGTAAAGTTGATGGATGATGCAGTAGAACTGGGTGTGGATATGTTTTTGTTGGATGATGGTTGGTTTGCCAACAAGTATCCGCGCAGTGGTGATCATCAAGGGTTAGGTGACTGGGATGAAACGGCTGACAAGCTTCCTCATGGCATTGGTTATCTGACGGAAGCCGCTAAGAAAAAAGGTATAAAGTTCGGTATCTGGATTGAACCGGAAATGGTGAATCCTAAGAGTGAGTTGTATGAAAAGCATAAAGACTGGGTGATTCATCTTCCGAACCGTGACGAGTATTATTTCCGTAATCAGTTGGTTCTGGATTTGAGTAATCCGAAAGTACAGGATTATGTGTTCGGAGTTGTGGACAATTTGATGACAAAATATCCTGATATCGCTTTCTTCAAATGGGATTGCAATAGCCCTATTACAAATATTTATTCTGTTTATTTGAAAGACAAGCAGTCACATTTATATATTGATTATGTGCGTGGCTTGTATAATGTATTGGAACGTGTGAAAGCAAAATATCCTGATCTGCCGATGATGCTTTGTTCCGGTGGCGGTGGGCGTTCGGATTATGAGGCTTTGAGCTATTTTACAGAATTCTGGCCTAGTGATAATACCGATCCTATTGAACGTTTATTTATTCAGTGGGGATTTTCACAGGTGTTCCCAGCCAAGACAATGTGCGCTCATGTTACCACATGGAATAAGAATAGCAGTGTGAAATTCCGTACGGATGTGGCTATGATGTGCAAACTCGGTTTTGATATAAAATTAGCGGATATGAGTAAGGATGATGAAACTTATTGCCGTACTGCTGTACAGAATTATAATCGTTTGAAACCGGTCGTTCTGGAAGGCGATATGTACCGTTTGGTATCTCCTTATGGCAGTAATCATACCTCTACTATGTATGTGGGCAAAGATAAGGATAAAGCAGTTGTATTTGCTTTCGATATTCATCCCCGTTATGCGGAAAAAACATTGCCGGTGCGTTTGCAGGGGCTTGATGCAGACAAAATGTATCGTGTGAAAGAAATCAACTTGATGCCTGGAGCCAATTCTTCTTTATCAGGCAATGGTGAGGTTTTCTCTGGAGAATTCTTGATGAATGTAGGATTGAATCTATTTACTACACAGCAACTCAACAGTCGTGTAATTGAAGTAGTAGCTGAATGATTAGGGATTGATTGTATATAATTTAGTGTATTGCCTTCATTATTTGTTTTTATGAATGATGAAGGCAATTTTCTTTTCTATAGATGAATGATACTTGATCGGTTTGATTATGAATCATAGAAGATGCCGTGACACATGATAGATCTTCAGGTGTCATCGTTATATATGTTACACTTGTAAGATATATAATCTTTCGGGTTTAGGTTCTATATCAGAGCAGACTGTTACTTGTTAAGAAAAAACATTCATAGCCTCCGGAGGTTGGAACAGGGGACTAACAAGTTTGTTCAAGCAGGGCTGTTGCAGGGGGGCGGGTTTTATATCTTGGGGGAGGTATATATTTATATATAGGCTCCTTCACATCCAATTTCCCTTCCGTACCAGAATATTTTTTACTCTGAAGACAGATCTGACCTTCTGAATTACATTAACCTGCGCACATCTACAATAATCAACTTTTTCTTGAACAGTCTGTTGTATCTTCGTGTCCATAAATAAAATGAAAAAGGAAAATACTGAAGTTTTAACTCTGGATCATGGTAGTCCGCTTTTTACCGTTATTGGACGATGATTAACGAATGTAGCCGTACCGATAAGGAATTCCTCGTAAATAGGACGGAAACCAAAGCATATGAGATGGGTTTGTTTTTTTCGACGAAATCAAAGGCCAGTCATGATTGCGTTCCATCATGGTAATGATATTCTTTGTATATACTTTGTTTATAGATGTTGAATTGATCTCTTTATGTATGATATTTGTCTTCTTGTGTAAGATATTTTAAAAATCAAAAACAAAACGAACCGTTTTTTTTGAGAAATCTAACAAGAGATACCCACATTTGTACTATCTTTGTAATAAGTTGGCCTTTTAAGAAAACTTGGGAAAAGCATTTATTATGAATCAATATCCGGATTTTGACCAAAAGTTATATGACGATCTTCGCCGTGGTAAAGAGTATGCCTTTGCTGCTGTCTTTGACCGTTACCATCGGTTATTGTACACCATAGCCTATCGTTTTTTGAAATCGGAAGAAGAGGCGGAGGACGCAGTTCAGTTTCTTTTTATGAAATTGTGGGAGCAGAGGGAAACTTTTAGTTTTGAGTCGGGTATTCGAAGTTTGTTATTTACTATCTTGAAGAATTATATACTGAATGAATTGAGGCATCGCAATCTGGTATTTGAGAAATTGTATGAAATGGCCCAACAGGTGAATGATGAGGACGAAGATGCTTTTTTAACCCAGTTTGAACATGGTGAACTCAGAAAATCCTTGCGGGTTGCCATTGACAAACTTCCTCCTCAGAAACAAAAAATCTGCTTGCTGAAAATAGAATATGGGTTATCCAATCAAGAGATTGCCGACAGGATGGGCATAACTGTCCCTACAGTGAAATCTCATTACACACAGGCTATAAAGGCGCTTCGTAATGCGATTGAATCTTTGATTATGTGGTTTCCTGTAATATGGATTTATTTAATAGACTGAAATGCACTCATACTTTTATCGGAGTGGGGTGTTATTATAAATATACGAAAAAAATAGATTATGAAGATAGATGAATCGGTGATAGATAAAGTACTTGACAACAAAGCTGCTCCTGGAGAAGCTCGGAAAGTTGCCGGTTGGTTCGTTACGGAAGAAGGGCGTAAGTATTTGTCTGGACGATTGGACCGTGAGATGGAAGAGCTTGCAGAAGAGATGCCGGAAGATGTTAGACTTCCTTCTATTCCCGGCATGAAGATGAAACAGCGGTTTATGAGTGAGATAAAACGTGAGCGTGGAAGGAGATCGGTCGGCCGTAAGTGGATGTGGGTGGCGGCTGTATTGTTACCATTTGTTTTCTTAAGCGTTTCTTTGTTGTTTTTGGTGAACCGGACGGGGATTTTCTCTGAAACGGAATATGCTGAAATAAGTGTTCCTTATGGTGAACAGATGCGGGTAATTTTGCAGGATGGCAGTATTGTACACTTGAACTCGGATTCCCGTTTGAGGTATCCCAAGCAATTTGGATTGTTCAATCGTACGGTGGAGCTTTGGGGAGAAGGGTATTTTAATGTTGCCAGAGATGAAAACCGTCCCTTTAAGGTGGATTTGCAAGGGGTGGAAGTGAGAGTGACCGGAACCAGATTTAATGTAAAAGCATATGCTGCCGAACCCAATATTTGGGTAACTTTGGATGAAGGAGGAATTCTTTTCAGGGATCATAATGCGAAGGAGTACAGGCTTGTTCCGGGGGAGAGTGCGGAATATAATCGTCAGTCGGGGAAATGCCTGATTTCCCGCCCGGATAATATGGAGCAGATTTCGGCATGGCGTTCCAACAGCCTTAATTTTTATCTGACTCCGCTTAATGAGATTATAAAGGTGATGGAAAGGCATTATGACGTTCATTTTATTGTGAAAGATTCTACGGTACTGAAGAACAGGTTTACTTTGTCAACAGGAAAAGTAAACGCGTCGGATGTACTCTATGATTTGGAAACTGTTTCTAATATCTGTTTTACGGAGGTGGAAGACGGTCTGTTTGAAGTAGGCACCAAATAATGGAAACTATAAAGGTAAATGTGGAATAGATGTGAGTGAATACACTTGCATCTATTTTTTTTGAGAAAACGAAAAAAAGGACTCATACCTTTTTCTGGATGATGTGTTAGCCTATATAAGAAATTCTTTTGTTTCAAACTAATACTATTGATGAAAATGAAAGCAAGAACCAAAATGAAGACATTACTGCTGTTGGGAGTCCTTTTATTTGGCTTTACTGTTTCAGCACAGTCGCAAAAAGTCTCTTTAGATTTTAAGAATGAGAGGGTGGAAAAAGTTCTGGCATCTATTAAAAGCCAGACCGGTATGAGCTTGGTTTTCAGTGACCAGTTGGTCGATGTGAATCGTAAGGTAACCATGCAACTCAAAGATGTCACACTGAAGGAGGCATTGACAAGACTTCTTTCAGGAATTAATCTTACTTTTGAAATCAGGAACAACAAAATCTATTTTATTGAGAAGAAAGCTGTCTCGCAACCCGGTTCTAGAAAGAAAAGAGTGACGGGAGTGGTGAAAGATGTAATGGGAGAACCTCTGATTGGTGCTAATGTTGTGGAAAAAGGCAGAAGTACCAATGGGGTTATCACCGACTTTAATGGGAAGTTTACGTTGGAAGTGGACGAATCTGCTTCGTTGGTTGTGAGCTATATAGGATATTTGGCACAAGATATTCCGACAAAAGGGAAAGGGGATTTTCATATTATATTGAAAGAGGATACCAATACGTTGGACGAAGTGGTCGTTACCGGATATGGAGATTTCAAGAAGGCAACTTATACTGGATCTGCTTCTGTTCTGACTACAGAAAAGCTGGAGGCTTTACCTGTTGTCTCCGTGGGGCAGATGATTGAATCGAATATACCGGGCATCAGTGTGGTTGCCGGTACTTCTTCGCAGCCCGGTGCGAAAACAACTTTACGGGTACGGGGAGTTGCTTCCATGAATGCTTCTACCGAACCTTTGTATGTATTGGACGGAGTACCTATCCCATCTTATGACTTGAGTAACTTTACCAGTATGTCCGAAGCGGGAGGAATGGGATTCATTGAAACGCTGAATCCGGCGGATATTGAGAGTATCACCGTTTTGAAAGATGCGGCATCTGCTTCATTGTATGGTGCGAAAGGTGCTAATGGAGTCGTGCTTATCACTACTAAAAAAGGAAAGGAAGGCAAGCTTCGTGTCAATATGGCGGCGAAATACGGAATCACAGATTTCGCTTATACATATCGTCCGTTAATGGGAGGCGAGGAAAGAAGGAAATTAATTCATGAAGGATTGGTTAATTTTCAACTGGATAAGGGAGTAAGCGAACAAGAGGCACAGCAGTATGCGGATGCGAATATAGACCAGTATGCCAAACGCTTGCCTCAAGGATATTCGGACTGGGAGAGTGCTTTATTTAAGACAGGTTATCAACAGGATTATAACCTGTCTGCCAGTGCTGGCAACCAAAATTCCAGTTTTATCGGTTCTTTGGGATATACTAAACAGACGGGTGTTTCCCTGAATTCAGAAATGGAGCGCTTTACGGGGCGTGTGGATGCAAGTAACAAGTATAAAAAGGTGGAATTTGGAATGAACGCTTCTCTTTCGTGGACAAAGAACGTTCATTTACCCGAAGGTAAATTTTATGGAAGTGCCATTTATGCATCAAAAGTGAATCTGACGCCTTCTACTCCCATTTACAATGAGGATGGGACCTATGCCAGCGGGTATCGTGAAAACAATGGGTATAATCCGATATTGGAGGCTGAGGTGAATGATTATTACGCTCGGACGGTACGTGCTATGGGTACGGCTAAAATAGCTTATAATGTTTGGGATAACTTGAAGGTATCCAGTGTGTTTACGGTAGATTATTCGTTGACAAAGGACTTTTTCTTTCAGTCTCCGGATGGACGTGATGGAGCAACTTATCAAGGACGGGGACGTATGCAGATGACTGACCGTATACGTTATACTTCACAGAACAATTTAACTTACTCCAAAACTTTCGGCAAGCATTCTGTCAGTGCGGTCACGGCTTTCGAGGTGATGAAGTATGATTATGAGGATTTGTATGCTGCAAAGAAAACTTACGGGCAGGATATAAACACTTCTTTAGGAAATGCGGCCGATCCGATAGATGCTGACCAGAAATTGCAGGAAGATGCATTAATGTCCTATGTGGCCAGTGTGAACTATTCTTATGATGATAAATATTATGCCAGTTTCAGTTTTCGCAGGGATGGCTCATCCCGCTTGTCTCCCGATACTCGTTGGGGTAATTTCTGGTCTTTGTCCGCTTCATGGAGACTTTCTCAGGAAAGGTTCATGCAGCCGTTGAAATCAGTATTAAGTGATTTAAAACTTCGTGCTTCCTATGGGGTGAATGGAAATCTCCCTTCTTCATATTATGGTTATCAGAGTACTTATACCACGGGGGCGTTTTATAGTGGGAAACCTTCTCCGTGGGAAAGTACATTGGGGAATGAGGAACTCACCTGGGAGAAGAATTATGCACTGAATTTGGGACTGGATATCGGCTTGTTCAGTCGTGTGAATGTTTCTTTGGATTGGTACACGCGTACAACGAAAGACCTGTTGATGAGCAAGCAATTGAATTCCATCAGCGGATTTTCTTCTCTGCTGACCAATGTGGGGCAGATGCGGAATACCGGTGTGGAACTTGAAGTTCGTTCCAATAACATCAAGACGAAAGATTTCAGCTGGACTACCGCCTTCAATTTGAGCCATAATAAAAATAAGATTCTGAAACTGGCAGATCTGCCTTGGTTTGTGGATGGCAGGTATGTACGTAAGGAAGGTTATCCATTTAATACTATTTATCTGCGTGAGTATGCGGGGGTGGATCCTGAGACCGGAAGTGCCTTGTATTATGATAACCAACAGGATGAGAATGGCAATTATACAAAAAATAAAGTGACCGATCCGGGGCAGGCAAGTCCTATTCCGTTGAAAGATATTACGCCTACTATATCGGGAGGTTTTATGAATACCTTTAATTATAAATTCATTGACCTGTCATTCAATCTATCTTATAGTTTCGGTGGTTATTCGTATGATAATGCATCCTACATTCTGCAAGATGATGGTTATTCAGTGATAAGCAATAAAAGTACCGAGCAACGCCGCCGTTGGCAGAAACCGGGTGATATAACGGATGTTCCCCGTTTTGTATATGGGAATAAAAAGGGGGGGTAACTATAATTCTTCACGTGCCATCCATTCTACGGATCATATTCGTCTGAAAAGTCTGATATTGGGATTGAATGCTCCTAAAGCATGGTTGCAGAAATTAGGAATAGGGAATGCCCGTATTTATTTCTCGGGTACGAATTTGTTGACATGGGCTGCATACGACCAATATGATCCTGAAATGAGTGGGGTGGTAGGATTCTACACGCCTCCGTTGAAAACTTATGCTTTCGGGCTGGAACTTAAATTTTAATCATCAATTACACTAAAAAACAGAACCATTATGAAGAAAATACTTCTTATTTTAGGATTCGTTTCACAGCTCGTTGCCGGTTGTAGTGATTTCTTCGATACAGCTCCCAGCAATAAAATCCCTACTACGATGGCTTTCCGTACAGTAACCGATGTGGATAATGCGGTGAACGGATTGTATGATCTGATGTCGGGCTCCGGATATTACGGGGCTGCTATGTTTGCCTATGGAGACATGAAAGGAGATGATATGCAGAGTTCTGAGGAAAGTGGGGTATGCAATACATGCTATATGTTCAATCATCGTCCTAATAGTTTGAATGCCGGTTCATTGTGGGGACGACCTTTTTATATTCTTCGTGAGGCATGGAATATTCTGAATGCTATTGCCGAAGGAAAAATTGAAAGCGGGGATGAAAAGAAGTTGAATGCTTTGAAAGGCGAGACGATGGCGGTGATTGCGCTTTGCCAGTTTGATCTGACTCGTTGCTTTGGCTATCCTTATACAAAAGATAAAGGTGCGTCACTGGGTGCTCCGTTGATAGACCATTTGGTGGGAACCTATGAGAATCCTCCCCGTTCTACTGTTGCTCAGGCTTATGATTTTATTATAGAAACGTTGGAAGAGGCGGTTACATTGATGTCCGAAGAGAAAAATAACGGACGTATGAATAAGTATGCGGCTCGTGCATTGCTGGCTCGTATCTACTTGTATCATGACGATAACCGGAAAGCATTTGATTTGGCGGACCAACTGATTAAGGATGCGGATACATCGGGAAGTTATGCACTTTATCCGCATGAGAAATATGTGGCTGCCTGGTCGGTAGAAGCCAAGTTTGGTTCAGAATCGTTTTTTGAGATAGCCAATAGTGTGGATGATACTCCAGGACGGGATTCATGGGGATATTTATTGAATTGGTATGGCTATCAGAAGGGGTTTGTCACTCAGAAATATGCGGAGCAAATGCTGGCTGATCCCGGAGATGTGCGCGGGCAGTTGCTGGAGGAGAATAAATATGCGGGGAAAACGGTATGGTGGTTGTACAAACTGAGAGGGACGGACCTGAAGACTGCACCGCTGGAATGTAACAATGTGGTACTTCGTCTGTCCGAGGTGTACCTTATTGCCGCTGAGGCTGGTTGCAAGTTGGGCGGTGATGCTGCGGTTCAGGGACTTGGTTATTTGAATGAGATTGTGAAGCGGGGCAATCCCGATAACGAAGTGACAATGGCTGACTATACCTTGGACCGTGTGTTGGATGAGCGAAGTAAGGAGCTGGTAGGTGAAGGACATCGTTTCTTTGATTTGCTGCGCAATGGCAAGACTATTGTCCGTAAAGGAGGATATCATCTTCCCAGTGTGGACGAAGAGGTGGATTGGGATTTTTACAAGTGTGTGCTGCCGATACCTGAAGACCAGTTTATCTTTAGTCCTGAGATGGAACAGAATCCGGGATATCCCAAGAATTAACATGCTATTAATCATTATTTAAATATATACGTATGAAAAACAGAATAGTAATATTTGTGGTATTTGTGTGTTGCTTATGGACTATGCCGGGAATAGTACGGGCGCAGTTGTCTGTTCATCAGTTTGACCAGTTAATGAAAAAGATTGATGATGTCCTGTGGTACGAGAAAGTGGGTGATATTGCCCATGTAGATAAGGTGATATTATGTGGACCACCGCGTTGGAAGGAGTCCAATCCCACTTCGATGAGTGCTGGTAACGAACTTAAATTCAGAGCATACATTTTTATTCCCAAAAGTGTGAAGGAAAACAAGAAATATCCGTTGATCGTATTTCCTCACAGTGGGGTACATGCCGATATGGACACCTATTATGCCCATATCATCCGTGAGCTGATAGCGCAGGAATACATCGTGGTGGCAGCGGACTACCGGGGAAGCACCGGATACGGAGCGGGAACATACAATAATATAGATTATGGTGGATTGGAAAACGAAGACGTGTACATCAGCCGTAACTATATGGTGGATAATTTCGATATTGTGGATGGTAGTCGTGTGGGTATCATGGGATGGAGTCATGGTGGTATGATTACACTGATGAACCTTTTCAATTATCCGGGACAATATAAATGTGGTTTTGCAGGCGTTCCGGTTTCGGATGTAATCATGCGTATGGGATATGCCAGCGACAGTTATCGCAAAATCTTCTCGGCCAAGAATCATATCGGGCAGACTGCCAAGGACAATATTGCGGAATACAAACGGCGCTCTCCTGTGTGGCATGCGGAGAAGTTGAAAGATCCGTTACTTATCTATACTAATACCAGTGATGATGATGTGAATGTAGTCGAGGTGGAATCAATGATCCGTGCCTTGAAAGCAGAAGGCAAAAAATTTGAATATAAGATATTTGAGCGTGCTCCCGGTGCGCATAGTTTTGATCGGTTAGATACTTATGAGTCAAGCAAGATTCGTCTGGACATTTATAAGTTCATGGGGCGTTACCTGAAGCCCAATAAACCATTCGGTTCAGTGAAAGAATTGCGTAAAGCAGCTTATAAGTTCTGATAATTAACTTGGTGACAGGATAATGGAGGGCTGGTTGCTTCATGTAATGGGGCAACCGGCCTTTTTATGACTCTTCGGATGGATAAAAATGAGTGAATATTCATCTTGTATAAAAGATAAGTGGAAATATGGATAAAGTGTACGGATAATAAGTGATAATTAAACTTTTTGAATAGCTTGGCGGCTTGTTAGCTTTTAGAACGTAGTTATACATTGGTAATGAGAAATAGATCATGAAAAACACACGCTTATTATTTGTTATTTGGATGTTGTTCTTGGTTTTACCTCAGGGGTATTCACAAGGGAAAAAGGAAGATTCATCCGTATTGGGGCAAGTGAACGGCTTTTTGAGTAAACATGTGAAGCTGACTGCCTACGGTCAGTTCGGTTATAGCTATACGGACAGGAAAGACTTGGATGTGAGTCAGGCGGACAATCAGTTTTTTGGAAGGCTGGGGATGCTGATCCTTTCGGGAGATATCACGGATAAACTGTCGTGGATGGTTCAGTATGAACTGTTTACTTCACAGCTGCTGGAACTCTATGCTTGTTACAAACCGTATTCTTTTTTTCAGGTCAAGATAGGTCGGATGAAGACCTGTTTTACATTAGAGAACCAGATGTCATCTTCGGTTTATGAAACGGTAAACTTCAGTCGTGTCATTGAGCGTCTGGCAGGTTTCAGTGGAGATGTATGTGGGAACCAGGGTGGCCGTGATATGGGTTTGCAGGTGGGTGGTGAGTTGTTCAAGACCTCTGTCGACGATTATTTTCTGGAATATCGGGTAGGTGTATACAATGGTTCCGGACTCAGCATGAAAGATCATAATGATGCAAAGGATTTTGCCGCATGGTTCACTGTGCAGCCTGTCAAAGGATTGAAGATGGGTGCGTCTGCCTATATCGGAAAATTGAATGATGATTATACGGTGGTAAATGATGAAACGGGGGAAGAAACCATTTATAATACAAATATGAAACGTAACCGCATGGCGCTGAGTACCTGTTATCAGACCCATCGGTTGACTTGCAGGGGGGGGGAATATTTGTGGGGAAAAGATGGTAGTATCAACCGCAGAGTTTTTTATGCTTTAGGATATTGGTTTGCCATTCCCTCCCGATTGGCGGTTGTGGCAAAATTGGAACGCTATGAAGCTGATACGGCAGTTTCTGATTCAGAAATGATTTATACAGTGGGAGGCGCTTATTATATAACGCCGAAAACGCGTATCATGCTGAATTATGCGCATTTTAGTTATGAAAAGAGTGTTTCTGTCAATGAACTTTGGGCGATGTCTCAAATAGGTTTCTGATAGTACAATATGCAATGTTTGTATTGTGTCTTTTTATACCTTGTCGTGTTTTATAGGTTGCTCAAAGTCATAAAGACTTTGGATGTTAGGTCTTTTTCTATATTTTTTCTTCACTATTTCTGAAAGTAAATATTGAATCTTTTGACTGAAATAGTGAGAGCGTGAAGCAGAACTTGGCACAAGATTTCACAGAACTTGGTGCAGGATCCGGCAGAACTTGTATCAAGATTCCAGATACTATGGTAGGGAAAAATACAGCTTTTTGAAACCGGACAAGGATCCTTGGACAACCTTTCCCCATAATTATCGGGTAAGTCTTCATCTCTACTATTTGTCTACTGCCCTGTAAACGAGGGCTTAAAGCATAAAAAAAGCAGTTACATTTTACTGTAACAGCTTTAAAGTGAAAAACTTACTTTGGTGGTGCCACCAGGAATCGAACCGGGGACACAAGGATTTTCAGTCCTTTGCTCT
>CANPJW010000017.1 GCA_947574505.1 uncultured Bacteroides sp.
TTCATCATCTATGCACTTCACCTCTCCCGTAGCGAGAAACTTCTCATAATAGGAATTATCGTCACCACGGTAAATGATAGATTCGTTTTTGTCTTTCTTGATTTTCTTTTCCTTAATTAGTTTTTCTTTTTCTACTCTGATGCGTTCAAGAAGCATAGATGCAGGTTCGTCATTAGGATCTTGCGGTACAAGTTTGCCCTGTATCGCCCACTGGAGTATGCTGTTTTTAAGTTGCTTTCCGTTCATTGTTCGTAATCCTCTCCTTGTATTCCTAACTCTCCTTTGCTCATGGCATTGGCAATATCTATTTTTAGTTCTTCATCATAGTCTTTACTTGTCATAAAACTATTGACGATGCGCAGCAGCAAATCTTGGTCGATATTCGATGCTGCCACATGATAAATGATAGATTCCAATGTACGCATACAGATGCAAGCGTGCCAATAGTAATTGTTTTTGTGTAAGAAGTATGTACCCAAAGTCAGTGCAATACGCTTATTCCCATCATTGAAGAAATGCCCGGAACAGAATCTATACATCAGATAGGTTAGTTTGTCAGCAAAGGTCGGATAGTATAAATCATTTTGTACAAAATCCAATGTAGCACGAATACCACCTTCATCATGCACACCTTCAAAGCCACCATTACTGGCATCAATCATTTTGCCATAGATGCTTAAGGCTTCATCGTAATCTATGTAAATAATTTCCTTACTCATCTTCTGCCTGCTTTAAGCGTTTAAGCACATCTTTGTTATCCGCTAAGATACGGTCAAAATCAATAGACTGGTCACCGATGAATCGTTCAAACTCTTCAGGAGTAACAGTTTGTAGGTAATCTGCTATATTACCATGATACGCATCCCGGAAACTGAAATCCCTTGAAGCCATTTTAGTCCTGGCATCATTCAGATAAGGTTTCTGCATTGGATGTTCGGCAAGTTCGTTTACAATACGCTCCACTTCTTCAATGGTAAGCAACTTACCACCATTTTCTTTAAATCGTTCACTGATGGCTGCACCCACTCCGTTTTCAAAAGAAGAGATAACCAATAGAACCTCTGAATACAACGTGTGTCGAACATTGTCTTTTGAATCCAACTTTAATACTTCTCGGTATTCTTTAGCATTCTCTTTGAAAACAGCCTTGTAGATAAAATCTGTAATTTGGGAATACTTGTATGTGGGATGTCCGTCCACATATTGGTTGATGGCAGAAGTGAGATTTTTACGATAATTTTCTTCTGTGATTGCTGCAGGAAGATAATGCACATCCCTACGGTTTATATATTTTGTCCCTCCACCAGTTTTTTCATTGATGGTAGTAATCACAAAATCCAAGATAAGGCTACGGACTTTTCTCGCTTTCTCACTCTCTGTAAGTAGCATACCCATATCTAAGAATGAACGAAAATTGAACAATCCGAGCTGGGTCGTTTTGCTCCCGACATTTATGACGGGAGCAAATTGTAACTTTAACTCTTTCAGATGTTTACCTTTACATAAAACATAACCGTTAGCCGATAATTCATCGGAATGTTTTTCCAAGTAGCGTTCTATTGTTCGTTCTTCTACTTCGTAGAAATCGGCAACCATTTTTTTTGTAAAGCGATACTCTCCCGCAAAGAGCATTCCTTCAATGTCAAGATGCTCCTGTACTTTGCTGACTGCAAAACGGTTGTTAAGTACATTTTGTCTTTCTATGTTTGAGATGGTCAAATCTTTCATATCACTTCACAATTATCAGTTACACGATTTTATGTCTATACCGAGAATCTTTTGAATCTCAGAAAGGGTTTTGTCTATTTCATGGTCGAGTGCAGCACGTTTCTCAAAATATTGTTTGAGCAATTCTGCCGGAGGGAGTATTTCTTCTTCCTCTTTCGGGAATTTACATTGATCGAAGTTACAATCCAAATCTATCAGCTGTTGGGCTGTAAACACACGGCTTTTTTCTCCCACTTCGTCATTGATGATTTCTTTTCGATCTTTCCACCATTCTTGAATAGGCAGCGTGTGTTCCACCTTCATAGGTTTGGTCTTTGAGAAGTGTTTGTACCCTTCCGGCATATCAAGACGATAGAACCATGTTTCTTTGGTCTTGAATCCTTCTTCGCAACCTTCGGCTTCTTCATTATTAAAGAAAAGGATGTTGGTTGCAATAGATGTGTATGGAGAGAATATAGAACCCGGCAAACGGATGATTGTATGTAGATTGAACTTGCGAAGGAGATTTTCTTTAAGTGCAAGTTTTGCTCCATCCGTACCAAATAAGAAACCATCAGGGATAATCACACCGCACCGTCCACCAGCTTTGAGGCGATACATGATAAGGGCGATAAACAAATCCGCAGTTTCACTTGAACGGTACTGTACTGGGAAGTTGATTTTTACGCTGTCTTCCGTGCTACCACCATACGGAGGATTCATGCCGATAACATCAACCTTGTCGCTTTCCTTGAAATCAGTAACATTCGTTCCAAGCGAATCACAGTTGGTTATGTTGGGAGCTTCAATATCATGGAGCAGCAGGTTTGTGATGCTCAAAAGGTAGGGCAACGGTTTCCATTCCTGACCTACAACGGCATTTTGCAGTTTTTCTCCATCTGCCGCAGAGCCAATATTCCTGCCCATATATTTAAGTGTCGAGGTGAGGAAGCCTCCCGTTCCACTGGTGAAGTCGCCAAAGGTTTCGCCCAATTTCGGGTCGAGCATCATCACAATAAAATCAGTCAATGCACGTGGTGTGTAGAACTCTCCGGCATTTCCTGCCGATTGCAGATCTTTCAAAATTCCCTCATAAATATCTCCGAATGTGTGACGGTCGTCAGCATCGTCAAATTCGATTTCGTTTACAATGTTGACCACTTGGCGCAGAAGCGTTCCATTCTTCATATACTGGTTCAAGTCTGCAAATGTTTCTTGAACAATGCTTTTAGCTCTTGGGGTATTGGCATCTATCGGGAGATTCTTCAAGGTAGGAAACAGTTTCTCATTGACGAAAGAGAGTAGGGCTTCTCCAGTCAATGCTTCACCGTCTTTTTTATCTATTGCCCAGTTACGCCAACGCAAATCCTCGGGGATAATGGACTTGTATTTCTCATCTTTCCATTCCCATGTTTCTTCTTGTGTGTCATAGACTTTCAAGAAGAACATCCAAGTCATCTGTTCAATTCTTTGTGCGTCACCATTGATACCTGCGTCTTGACGCATTATATTTTGGATTCGCTTTATGATATTATTTACTGCCATTTTTAAGCTGATTTATATATTTGATATTCCAATTCTCTGATGGCTTGTTCAAAAGCGACTTTGCCACCAAATAGTTTTATGATTTTTGTTGGTTTTCCTATGCTATTGAATGGCGGTATCTCCAAGATGTTCGCCTTTTCAAAGTCGAGAATACCATTCTCTGCATATTTGTCAAGAAGAGCCTCCAATACTTCACGAGCTTTACCTTCGTACTTCCCGAAGTAATTACGCTTCTTTACATTGTTTGCTCTCTCTTTCCTTGTTAATGGCGGTTGGTCAAACGCAACGTGGCATATCACATCAAAGATGTCGGCATCCTTCAATGCCGGATTAGCTTCACGTACAGCATCTATCAGAATAGCATATTCCTTCAATTCATCCATAATGGCTTGTTTGCGTTCTGCTTCAGTCCACGTTTGTACGAAATCATTCAAACTTTGATAGTGTCGCAACAGTTGCTTTTTCGCAAACGACTGAACGCTTTCCGTTCTCATCGTCTTACCATCTTCTCCTAACACTGAAACGATTTCATGGGCAATGCGAATATTCTTACCGCTGATAAGATATTTCTCACGAGGCTCAGATACTATTGGAGTTTCTGGAGCATCAATGATTTTGTAAGGTTTGGGCTTTTTCCCTCCTCCTTTTGGTGGTTCCGGGTCGCCATCAAATGCTGGATCTTTGAATTTTGCGGTAGCATTGCGGAAATCAAGGATTTCCAAATGCCATTTGCCCTTGTCTTTTCTAAGTCGTGTACCTCGTCCAATGATTTGTTTAAATTCAGTCATAGAACCAATTTCTTTGTCTATGACGATTAAACCACAAGTTTTGCAGTCCACTCCTGTAGATAAAAGTTCAGATGTGGTAACAATTACAGGATAAGGCTCATCTACACTAATGAAATTGTCCAGTTGTTTCTTACCTTCTTTATCCTCACCAACAATACGTGTAACATAGTAAGGCGACTTTTTACATAAATCGCTATTCATATTGATAAGCAGAGTTCTCATTTCGGCAGCTTCCTCAATATCTGAACAGAACACGATTGTCTTTGTCATACGACCAATGTCATGTAACATTTGGGTTATCCTATTTGCTACTACTTTACGCCTTAACTTGATGGCGAGGTCACGACCTATATTCTGTCTTTGATATAGTTTCTGTTCAATCTCCTTGCCCAATAAATCTATTTCACCTTCTTCTGGAGTCCATCCTTGTAAATCAATATTAATAAAGTCTGCTGTAACCCTGTATGGAGCTAAGAAACCATCTTGAATGCCTTGAAGAAGTGAATAGGTATATATTGGTTCACCAAAATAATCCAAGTTGTTCGCTCTTTCGTCAGCTTTCGGTGTGGCTGTCATACCAATTTGGGTAGCCGAACTAAAATATTCCAATACCTTGCGCCATGCGGAATCGTCTTTTGCACTTCCTCTATGACACTCATCGACAATAATTAAATCAAAGAAATTTGGCTGCACCTCCAGGAATGGGTCTGGTTTACCCTCTTTCCCGACTAATTGGTGGTATAAAGCCATATACACTTCGTATGACGAATCAATTTTTTCCTCCTCCTCTCCAACAGAAGTTATCTTGGTCATAAACTTCTTGAAAGGCTTGAAGTCTTGCACCATTGTTTGGTCAATGAGGATATTGCGGTCTGCAAGATAAAGAATCTTTTTCTTAGCCCCACTTTTATGAAGACGATGGATAATCTGGAAAGCTGTAAAAGTCTTACCTGTACCGGTTGCCATTACGACAAGTACACGCTGTTGCCCTTTAGCAATAGCTTCCACTGTACGGTCAACTGCTATACGTTGGTAATATCTTGGCTCATGGCTATGGGCATCATAATAAAACGGTGTTTCTATTATGTTAAGTTCATCCGAAGTGTAGTTCTTGGATGCAAGATAACGATTGTATAGTTCTTCTTCTGTCGGGAAGTTTTCTAACTTGATTTCGGTTTCCTTTCCAGTGATAAAGTCATGTTCCAAGAAAGCATCACCATTACTGGAGTACGCAAATTTCAAGTCAAGGATTTGGGCATAATCCATAGCTTGTTGAATACCACCTCCAACAGCGTGTTTATTGTCTTTAGCTTCAACTACCGCAATAGGTTTACCTTTATGATATAATAGATAATCAGCTTTTTTACCCTCCGTCACAGAATGCTGGTTGCCAACAACAAGTACTCGACCATCCGTAAAATAGTATTCCTCACGCATATTTACGCTTACTGCCCACCCTTTCTGTTGAAGTGCAGGAGTAATGAACAGAGTGCGTATCTCTTGTTCTTTGAGTTCTTTCTTGTTTACTTCCATGGCAATAATCATTTATTATTTGCACTACTAACAATCAAATCTTTTACATCAATATTAAGGGCATTAGCTATGTCATTAAGTGTCTTGAGGTCTGGCTGAACAGTATTACTACACCATTTACTCACAGTGCAGTTGGATTTCCCTATCTGCTCAGCAAGCCATTTTCCTGTTTTCTGTTGCTCAGCAAGTACTACTTTTAGTCTATTAAAATTAGCCATGAGGTAAAATGTTTTAATTTAAGAGCAAATTTATATAATTTGTTTGACAACAGAGCAACTTCCGATAATAATTATTATCAGGAAGCGAAAAAATGACTGAATATAGGCGTAAATATGCGATTTTATGGTCATTATCAAGAACCATATGCACAATATCTATTGTTATCCCTATATGATGTTCTCATCTATTTCAATCTTGTGTTGTCCAGCAGTCGTGCGTAAGTTCTTCCTTATGGTATCAATGGTAGAGTTGGAAAACCATTCATTGAAAGTCTGCAAGACAAACTTTGCTGTAATGTCACCATTAATGTTATATTGAAATGCAATGTTCCATGCAAAGTTTTTCAATGAGATTTGTGTAACTGAAGAGCGTTTTTTGATGTGAATTTCTGTCGTGCTAAGAACTCGCCTATTGGTGACAAAGTATCCAACGCATTCACAGATTTGGAAAATGTCTGCTTCGTCAAAGTCTAATCGTTTGAATGTGTTTCGTGTGTATTTCATTATAGCATCAAGTTTCTCATCATCTTCTTTTTCTTTTTGTTGTCGATATTGCTGTTGCTCGTGTTGAAATTCGTAATGAAATAGCTCCATCCTTTTCGTTAGAATCTTATTGTTCTCTATAATTGATGGAATACTTTCAGAAACACATTTTCCTTTATTCTGTTGAGTAGTTATCATTGGATTTTGACTTGAAATAGAACTCCAATCCATTATATGTGCCGATAAAGAGATACATAAATGGTATAGGAACTTTAGGGCAACATAGCATGCCACTACAACGAATGGTAGCATGCTTAATTCTACACCAGCAATATCACATACAGGAAATGATATTATTGCTGCCAATAACACTGTTACCACCTCTATTACTATGGAGTGGAATGTATGTTGTTTATGTTCCATGCCTATTTTTCTTTATGATTGTTTTGCAAAGGTATAACAGATTTCCATAAAAAACGAAAGACAACAATAGGTGACAATTTTATAATCAGCTCATTTTGCGCTATTTGTGAAAAGAAAAGCATAACAAGTGAAAACATCTGGTAGCAAATGAAAACATCTGCAAATAGAAAATTTGCTATCAAATAATCATAAAAGTTTTATTGTCATGAGAGGCATTTCATGTCATCATTTTTAGAGTGTATCGCACAAAAATAAGTCATATTTGTACCATAATTTTATAACTAATTGATTTATATATTGAATTATCTTTGAGGAAGTGAAGTAATCCCGATAAGGATACAGATAATAAACAATAAACAAAAGCGTGCAGCTCTGGTGAGTTGCACGCTTTTTGCGTTTATGCGTTATGCTCTTTTTTAGGGATATTCAGTAAATTTTTCTAAGAAAGGGTGCTTACTGTCCGTATAGGCAAAAGCCGATACGGACAGTAAGCCATGACTTCATTTTCCTACGTTCCAGCATTTCCTTGAAATCGTAGGCCGACACATTTCGCTATCAATGTATTGTTATGTATTTGTATCGGTTTCTTATTTAAGCATAATATTTTGCTTTTTATTATAATGGTGGTAGTGTGATAATTTCAAACATTTTAGCTTACAAAGAAAGCATCAAGTCTGCTAAAAGAACAGCCGTTTCCGGTTCATTCTTTTGTGCATCTTTAGGTTTCCATGCTACAACGAAACGTACTGATGCAGATTTTACCTTATATCCCCTTTTTTCCCACTCGGATAGTGTGTCCTGCATTTTTAACGATAACTTTGCTACAGGTTTATTGGTCAATGAACTATACAAAAAGAAATCACTGTAAGTAAGAGAATCTCCCCCTCTCAATGCTAAGACCTCATGTTTACGTTCTTTGAAGAATCCTAAATAGACATCTTTATGAGAGAGCTGTAGCACAATTTCTTCGGGCATGTTATATTGTCGTTGATCAACAATATATCGGTCTGCACTTAAACGATTGAAGCAATCGCCATTCGTATGTATAAACAACCGGTTTTTCGCACGGGTTATTCCTACATAATATCGGCGCATCAGATAGGCATCTTTTACATAACTGTCGGATATGAGCATATACACATCGTCAAACTCTCTGCCTTTAGCTTTGTGAATGGTTGATACCACGACATCGGTGCCTGATACATCACAGAAGTCTTCCACTGACGATTCGAATACAAATTCTTTGAAATCACTGAAATATTTTGTCTTGTTGGTTTGTTCAAACTGTTCCACACAACGTCTCACATACATCAAGCTTAGACTCCTGTCATAAGTATAGAAGGTGTTATGCTTGGCTTCTTCCCACAGCTCTTCCGTGATTAACGGTGTTTTTATCCGCTTGTTTATATACCTCATGAAATATCTCATCTCCGCCATGTTCCAAAAGCGTAAGCCATCCATAGACTGTATCAGTTTACTGTTTATGCCATGTTTCCGCAAAAGAGCCATCAGGATAACGGCCTCTTCATTTGTTTGGGTGAGCACACACGAAGTACCTTTGTCCTTGTGTTGAAGTAAGTTATCGACGAGCGGCTGATACATATACTTTGATTGGTGGCGTGTCACTTCCACCCAACCTTCTTCTTTTCTCATGGAGATGATTGGCGTACTTTTTATCCTTTTATCGATGGTTTTCAAGAAGGCGTTGGCAAAAGCCACCGGATGGTGTGCACTGCGGTAATTCTCGGTCATTTCAACAAATGTACTATCGCTTTCTTGTGCCAGCCGGTACATATAACTTGAATCGGAACCGCGGAATTCATAGATGTTCTGGTCATCGTCTCCCACTGCTATTACGCGCATCTCCTCGTTGTTGGTCATTAGAGCTTTTACAAGTGCGTGCTCTTCGGCTCCCATATCCTGAGCTTCGTCTATGACCAGTACCGTCTTGCCGATTTTATTTGGTTCTACTTCTCCTTGGTTGATCATCTCAGCTGCCTTTGCAACGACATTTTTGGCATCCTCAAGATTTCCTATTCGTCCCAGGAGGTCGAAGCAATAGGAGTGGAAGGTTTTTATTTCGACAAAATGAGCTGCGTTGCCTATCAACTCCATGAGTCTTTGTTTGAATTCTGTTGCGGCTGCTCTTGAAAACGTAAGCATCAGGAGTTGTTCGTGTTTCACGTCTTCAAGTAGCAGAAGTGAGGCCAGTTTGTGAACCAATACTCGTGTTTTTCCACTACCTGGACCTGCTCCGACCACAATGCAACGTGAATCTTTATCGGAGATAATTTCCATTTGCCGTTTGGACAATTGCCCAAATAACTGCTTGTATTTCTGTGGTGTCAAGTTACGTTGTATCTCGCTAATTCTGTCACCTTTGAAATATTTTGTGACAAACTTCCTGTAATCCATTTGGAAATAGTCTTGAACATATTGCAGTGCGGCATGATAATCTCTCACCATCAAATTGGCATATTCGCCCACAATATGCACTTGCTGGATTTTCAGTTTGTAGAATTCATTTAGCATCCGGTAGTCGTCTTGCTTGTATCTCGACTTGTTATCCTTTATTCTTTGGATATTCATGGCATTATAAAGTACCAAGAAGCCTCCTTCAAGCTTTAGCGCACCGATTTTCGACAAGTATAGAAGTGCTTCTTCCACATCTTCTAACTGAATGTCGTCAAGTCCGCCGAAAAGGGATTGAGGACTTGATTTTATTCGGTTTAGAAGTTCTACTACAGAGAACTGGATAGCTTTGTCGGGTGTGTTTTCCTTTTCTGCATCTGAAGCCAACTTGTATAACCATTCCACCGTAAAACGACTTATTTCCAATCGTTTCTCGAAGCGTCTGATGGTAGAATCCAAGTCTGCTTGACGGCTTATCTCCATATTATGGACCGCATCCTCTTTCTTACGCGTATATCCTTTTACGGTAAGGAAATAGAGCAGAGTCCGGATGTCTTTTTCTTTGGATGTATTGATTCCGTCGTTTACGGCGTTCTCATTCAGTTGCTTACATGAAATTCGCAAAGAACCGTCGGGAATACGGTTAAGGATGTATTGTTCAAGTTTTGCAAAGCGTTCGAGGAGTATTTGCGACTTTCGTTCCGAATCACCTATATCCTGCAAATAGGCAGATATATCTTTGCTGTCTGCCAATATGCCTTCCTGTCGCATGCGTTCCACTACGGATATAACTTCTCTTTTGCTTAGTCCCAATATATCTGCCAGATAGTCGATCCGTGATTCTGCCTCTGAATCCTGGGCCTTAGTGATGTGTTTTTGGGATATCAATGATTTGATGATGCGGATTGCCTTTTCTATTTCATCGCTCCCGAAGAGTACTGACGCTGAAATGCGTTCTCTTGCTTCGTCCATGTTCTTCACCGTGATTCCTGTGGCATATACATGAGGCACATTGTTTCCTCTTACCAAGTATCCGCTTTGTTCCAAAGCCGCTAGTGCTGTTCGTACACGGGTTTCAATGTCGGATACCGAATCGTCCCATCCTGCTTGCCTGGCAATTTCCAATGCAGAACAGTTGACTTTCATGCGCTGTCTGGTAAGGTTTTTGACAGCTTTCCATACTTGTTGTATTTCACTGATACTTAGCTTTGTTTGGTTTAGCAATATAAAATGCTTGTCCAAGTCATTGTCACTATAAAGTACATAGCAACGTGCGCTGAGACCGGGATCACGACCTGCCCTGCCTGCTTCTTGAACATAATTCTCCAATGAGTCGGAAATGTCGTAATGAATCACAAGACCGACATCTTTCTTGTCGACCCCCATGCCAAATGCGGACGTAGCCACAATGATGTGCACCTGATCGTTCATGAAGGCATCCTGGTTGGCATTTTTTTCATCAGCTTCCATCTTACCGTTGAAAGGTAATGCCTTGTAGCCGTCACGCGTCAATTTAATAGCTAGTTCTTTTGTTCGTTTGGTACGTGATACGTAGATAATCGTCGGGCAATCGGATTCCGCTACAAGTTCTCTCAGCTTTAAATATTTGTCATTGTCATTTTCTGCATGTATGACGGAATAGTGCAGATTTGTTCTTGAGGCTGTTGATGCGAATAACTCTAAGTTCAAGTCCAAAGTTTGCTTGAAATAGTCGCAGATGTCTTGTATTACTTTCTGTTTTGCGGTAGCTGTAAAACAGGATACAGGAATCGGGTTTTTGCATTTTTTCGTTTGCTGGTACTTTCGGATGAATTTACCAATGTAGAGATAGTCAACCCTAAAATCTTGCCCCCATGAAGAAAAGCAATGCGCTTCATCTATTACAAATCTTACAACGTGACGTGCCATCAATATTTTCTCGATTGTTTTTGAGCGAAGCATTTCCGGTGATATATACAACAGTGAGGCTTCTCCGTCTTGTACTCTTTGTATGGATAGTGCTCTTGTTATGGGGTCTAACATTCCATTGATGGTTACGGCATCCGTGATACCTCTGTCGGCAAGGTTATCTACCTGGTCTTTCATGAGAGATTGCAAAGGTGAGATGATAACCGTAAGCCCGTGCACGGAGCGTCCTGCCATGAGTGCCGGCAATTGGAAGGTGAGTGATTTGCCGCCACCGGTAGGAAATATCGCTAGCAACGATTTGCCTTTCACCGCTGCTTGGGCTGCTCGTTCCTGCAGTGGCTCGCCTTCGTATGTTCGGAAACGTTCATATCCGAAAAATGCTTTTAGATTATAGAGTACATCCAATTGTGTATGGCAGTAGCTGCAACCTTTCTGGCAAATAGTGTGGCGCAGGAGTTTTACAATAAATTCTACTTCCGGATAATTGTAAAGTACCCATCCGGGAGTGATAGAACGATAGTCGGTGGTCTCAATCAGAGCCAATGCGTATGCCAATCCGCATGGATATTGTTCGATGAGCATGTCAAGGTCGGCATGATGGCAAATCTTTCCAGTATAAAGTTTTTTTATAAGTTCGGGTATTCCTTCATGGATATACTTTGCGCTTACCATGCTAAGAAATCCCTCAAACTCTTTCTTGTCCTTCAGTAACGATGCGAATAGTGTACGCTTTTCCTCCGGCAATGAATTCCAGTGTGCTATTTCGTCCAGTAATAAGTCTTTTGCTTTTTTGCAATCGTTCACCGGATTGTTTATCTGTTCGCTAATCAGTTTGTCATCTTTTACAAGCCTATGGTAAGGGCGTTCCGGGAATAATAAAGGCGATACATAAAGTGTATCAACTAAAATCCATCGGCATGTTTTGTTTGTAAATAGATATTTGGCATCATGATGAATGATATTGTGACCACAGATATAGTCTATGTCGTTTAAGAAAATAAATAGTTCTTCTTTTGAAGTTTTATGGAATGTTGTGTCATCATGTTTGAGTGCTCCTATATCATGGATTTTGCGGTCTTTCAAGCCAACTTCAATATCTACTATGGCATAATTTTGAGCACTGCGTGGTACAGAGGTAGTTTTACTCCCGATGATATTGTTGCTATCCTCGGTTTTCTTAATTCCTATGAGTTTGCTCCATATTGACATATATTCAATATAATAAAAAGTTTTATACCTTGAATTAGTTATGTATCTGCATCGTTTTCTTTTTGTTGTTCGAGTATAACACTCCAATATCATTTACAAAGGTAAGGATAAAACCGAAAAATCAGTTAAAATTACTATTTTCTTTTGATTTAATTCTATGTAATTTTTCAAACAAACAGGACGATGAGGCGGTTGGCTTATATCAGTTTCAGTCTTTATTTTAATAATGATATGTGTCATATTGGCAAGTTACTCCTGAATATTCTCCCGCAGAGAAAGGTTATCCACCCGTACCATCTTCTCCGACACGAACTTCAGATATGACGAGAACTTCTGGAAAGAGTTCAACGTCATCCCGTTGGAAACGGAAATCGGTAAACTGATAGAAAAAGTCTCTTTGAAGATAGAAGAAATAGGTGATTGATTTGTTTTGCCGTTCGATGAGATTGCTGTAACTTTGCGCCCGGTTTAAAATATTGTATGTTATGGAGTTACCAAAAGACCCGATGATGCTGTTCAGCGTCATTAATATGAAGTTGCGTGATTGTTATTCTTCACTAGACGAACTTTGTGAAGATATGGACGTAAATAAGGATGAGTTAGTGAATCAGTTGAAAGCTGCCGGTTTCGAGTATAGTGCGGAACATAATAAGTTCTGGTAATCATCTTCCTGTTTACAGTTTATAGATAAAACATTTGAAGCGCTGCCGTAGTCTCTGTAAAGGCTTTGGCAGCGCTTTTTCCATCCAATTGCGCAATCTTTCTTTTCTCCTTCTTCATGTTAATAAAAGCAAAATGCAAATTTCCGTATTTAACTTCCATATCCTTCTGCGTTCTAACTGATAAAGCTCAGAAAAAGAATTGATGATAAACGAGAATAAAATTCGTGAAGTTTGTTCCTCGAATCGCGAACGGGGATTCAAGATGCTGATGGACTCTTTCCATGTGCCGATATATAATTATATCCGTAGACTGGTCGTCTCTCACGAAGATGCGGAAGATGTGCTTCAGGAAGTCTTTATCCGGGTATTCCGGCATATCGACCAGTTTCGCGAAGAAAGTTCACTGTCGACTTGGATGTACCGGATTGCAACGAATGAGAGCTTACGTTTGCTGAACAGCCGTAAAGATGAAGGAGTTGTTTCCGCGGAAGATGTACGGGAAGAGTTGATGGGCAAGTTGAAGGCTTCCGATTACATTGATTATGAGAATGAACTGGCAGTGAAGTTTCAGGAAGCCATTTTAAGTCTGCCGGAAAAGCAGCGGCTGGTATTCAATTTGCGTTATTACGACGAACTTGAATATGAAGAGATTGCCCGTGTACTGGACAGTAAAGTGGATACGCTTAAAGTGAATTACCACTATGCGAAAGAAAAGATAAAGGAATATATATTAAACAGATAGGACGATGAAAAAGGAATTTGATTTTGACGATATTGGTAAACGGACGCCTTACCGTACCCCCGATGGATTCTTCGAGGATATGCAGCGGAAAGTAATGGAGCGTGCCGGAGTGAAACAACAGCGGAAATCCCCCATGAAGCTGATTATTTCTACGGTAGTTGCCATAGCGGCCATGTTGACAGGGCTTTTGTTTGTTCCGTCTTTCTATCGGGCGGATGATGTCAAGCCGTCTTCGTCAAATGTGTTGGCTGTTGAAAGAAACAATGCTACAGACCAGGTAGACAAATGGATTAAAGAACTGTCGGATGAGGAGTTGGAAGAGCTCGTCAGCTTCTCTGAAAACGATATATTTTTGTATTAAGTGAATCAATTAATTATTAAAACGTGAAAATTATGAAGATGAAGTTTATTTATGTAATTTTGGCTGCTCTTTTGATGGGAAGCCAGATGTCCCTTTCTGCTCAGAATAAAGACAATAAAGAAAGGAAACAGCGTCCTACACCAGAACGGATGACGCAGATGCAAACCAATCAGATGATTAGGACACTGATGCTGGATGATGCGACTGCTGCCAAGTTTACTCCGGTTTACGGGGAATATCTGAAAGAACTGCGCGAATGCCGCATGATGAATCGCAAACCGAGAGCGGAAAAGCCGCAGGGCACGGAAGTTGCTGCAAAAAAAGAAGGTCAGAAACCGGCTATGACTGATGCTGAAATAGCAACGATGCTGAAAAACCAGTTTGCTCAAAGCCGTAAGACGCTCGATGTCCGTGAGAAGTATTACAATGAATTCAGCAAGATACTGTCTCAAAAGCAGATAATGAAGATGTATCAGCAGGAGAAAAGCAATGCGAATAAGTTCAGAAAAGAGTTTGACCGTAGAAAAGGACAGCAACCCGGACAAGGACATCACCATCAGGGACAGAGACCTCGCACTCCGCGTCAAGGCTAAGAACAGAGACTAAGTTTATTTTATCAGTTTAATCAACACAATTTGAACATAGGCAGTCATAGGTGTTTTTTCAGTTGGTTTTTAGCATATTTTCTGTATGAACCGTTAGTCGGTATGGCGAATATTTATTAAATTGCTGATGGTTATATATAAAAACAGCCGGCAAACTCTGTTTGTCGGCTGTTTTTGTCTTTCAATCTACTTTGTTCTTATTTCCTTTTATGACTGTCGATTTTTTATTCGATGCTTCTTAACCAGGCAATCTCTTCCGTCCACTTGCTTTCATCCGGAGTTTCGAGTATCAACGGTATATTGTCAAATCTCGGATCCTGCATCAACCTTTCAAAAAAAGCTTTTCCAATCAGTCCCTCACCAATACTGTCATGACGGTCTACATGAGTGCCTAATGCTTTCTTTGAGTCATTCAAGTGCATGCCGCGTAGATAACTGAATCCCACTTCCTTATCGAACTCGTCGAATACTTTGTCATACTCATTCACTATATCATAACCAGCTGTGTAGGTATGGCAAGTATCGAGACAAACCCCTATCCGGCTTTTGTCATCCACCCGGTCAATGATATATTTTAGTTGCCAGAATTCGCTTCCCAGATTACTGCCTTGTCCGGCGGTATTCTCGATAACGGCTGTCACTCCTTTCGTCTTTTCCAAAGTGATGTTGATACTTTCTGCGATAAGTGACAGGCAATCTTCTATTGATATTTTATTGAGAGAGCTGCCGGGGTGGAAATTCAGGAGTTTCAATCCGAGTTGTTCGCAACGTTGCATTTCATCCAGAAAAGCGGCACGGCTTTTTGCCAATCCTTCTTCCTCCGGGTGTCCCAAATTAATAAGGTAACTGTCATGGGGCAGGATATATTCCGTCTGGAAACCGAACTTCTCACAATTCTCTTTGAAAAGACTGATACTTTCCTTTGTTAACGGTTTGCTTACCCATTGGCGTTGGTTCTTTGTGAATAGTGCAAAAGCATTTGCTCCTATCTCATGCGCATTGACGGGGGCGAATTCTACGCCACCGGATGCGCTTACATGTGCTCCGATATACTTCATATTTTATTTCTTTTGATTCTTGTCTGCAAATATAACATTTTTATGAGAGTTGATGTTTGAATAGGATAATTGTATTTGCAATATAGTTTGTTTCGATACGGTTATGAATCGAATCATAGTCCATATATAGTTTTGATGTTGATTGGATTTTTTTCGGTTGCTTGATTATATTATATATTATTTCGATTGCCTGCTATTGCTTCGTTTGACTATAGTTATGCGAAATAAAAATAGGCAATGAAACAGGTCTTGATAGCTGATCTGCGGAATAAAATAGCCTAAAAGGTTTCGAACGTTCCGGTGTGGATTTGATTAACAACAGAAAATATACTCGAGAGCAACTCTCAAAACTGTGTCGGGCAAAACTCGGAGCAGGCTCTTAATAACCCACTTTTCATTCATTAATAGAAAAGTTCTCTTTCATTAATTGTAAACTTCTTATTATCAGTATGTAAACTTATTTTTCGTTAACCGTAATCTATAAACGCAAGCTTTGTTTATAAAAACAAAGGCTTTGATTATAAAAACAAAGCTTGCAATTATATAATCAAAGCTTGCGTTTATAGTTTGCATCGAATGAAAAGAAAGTTTCCTTCCTGTCCGAAGGAACTTTATACTTAATGGGCGGGAAGTTTTCTATTAATAGCCAAGAGCGCAACTGTTAATACCCCTTCCGCCAACTACAGACGGACGCGACAAGAAGAGCCGGGGTAAGTTGAAATATCAGCTATAAAATTATGACTGAAGAGAATTTAAACAGGCTCTGAGTTATAACATTTAAACGATTATCACTATGTTCTCAGAGACTAAAATTACAGAGATTTATTGTAAAAGAAACTTGAACGATTTTATTTTCTGATTCAAGAGGATACCCTTTTCGGACACCCTCTTGAATACTGTTGGCTTATATCTCAAAATCAGGTAAATAGTCCGTCAGAACTTTGCTGACCTGTTTACCTTCCACTTGGTCAGTGACAATCGTCGCACCTTCCTCTTTACCTGCATCATAATTCAAGGAAACCTTTTCAGCCTTATTGGTGACACTGATAGCGGCCTTTCCTTTATCTGTCAGATTACAAGTGATAACCCAATTGCCTACCTGTACGGTATTGCCTTTGCGAGTCACTTCCATGTCCGGACGGTTGTTCCCGTGAGTGTCCATAACCGTTAAGAAACGGGCGGTTTTGCAAGGAACGGTTGTTGAGGAGAAATGCCAGTGGTTGGGATATTTCAGAGCCTTTCCCTGGGCATTCGTTACATTCTTCCAGTTGGTCGGGGCGCAGAAGAAAGTATCTATGATAGCTTGTTCTGTTTTTGCCGAGCTGAATAAATGAGCCACGGAGGTACCGCCGGCTTTATTTTGTCCGATGACTTTTACTTCATCGGGCAGTTCCTGCATTTCCATCGGAAGTTCTACCGTATGCAGAAGATAACTCCATGTCACAGCTTCTTTTCCTTCCAGTTCATCATAGATAACGTACACTCCGGTAGTTCCCAATTGGATGATGTGGCGGCGGAACATGTCTACTTTGTTTTCGTCCCAACCTTTCTCAGGCGTGTATTGAGTGCCGGACAATTCACCGCGTTTCAGCCATAGGGGGGAAGTCACATCGCCATAAGCGTTGGAAGCATCGCCGACCATGTACGAAATCTTTTCTCCTTCATACCAGCGTGGAATCCATCCGTATCCTTCCGTTCCTATCTTCTGGGTCATTCCGTTGACCAGCATGCTATTATGCGCACGTGTATTACGGTACGAATACATGCAATGGTCGTCTGTGAATCCTGTACGGTGTCCGCTACTGTAGAAAATAGCTTTGCCGCCATAGAAAGTATTGAACGCATTCTGATTGGCAAGTGCATGGGAGGTGGAACCATAAGGGCTGGAACGGAATGACAACATTGCATTCTTGTCTATGTCTCCCAAAGAAGTATGCATCGTTGCAATTCCTGTTTCGTTGAATACCTTTGTCATGGGAAGTTCTGCCAATGAGTGCTCCTCTTTCGGTAAAGATTTTCTTGTCGTACAACGATACCAGGTCAAGTCGCCGGATTTTCCCAAGAATGTTTTCTTCATAATATCCGGTTCTTTTTCCAATATCGTGCGTGCATAAGCGGCTGCCCAAGGGTTGTTGCATTCGCGTGCCAATGCGTCCGCATAACCTACCCGTGTACCGTTCGGTTTCATCTTCGTTTCATGCGAATTGCCTTGTCCGGCAGATTTCGAGAATGGCGGTTGCTGGTAAATAACGTAAAGTGCGTTATTGTTATACCAGGGGTCGGCAAAGAAGTCGAATCCGCTGATACGGGAGTAGAAAGCGGGGACTTCGATCAATGTACGGAGATTGACATGAAAATAAGAATCACCGTTGTGCCATCCGCCGTCGGCATTCAGTCCCGGCAGACGGGATACCCACTCGTTGTAGCAATAGTCCACCCAAGTGGAAGCCATCGGGAGTTCGCCATACGTAGCAAAGGCTGCCATATTCAGAATACGGAATGTCATTTGCCAAACGTGGTTGTCGGCAATACGGTTTTCGAGATGGTTGACGTATTCGTGATAGAACTTCTTGCCGTTGTCACGGATAGTTCTTAAAAGCAACTTCTTCTCTTCCGGTGTCAGCAGATTGTACCATGCGTCATAAGCCGAAGTGCTCATGGACAGGATAGTGGAACGGTTGAAGTCTCCTGCAAAATATTTGCTGTTCTTCCAGGAAAGAATTTCGGAAAGGCGTTTGATACCTTCTTTATAATACACGTCATCTTTAGTCAGCAGATAGGCACGTACCATCGCTTCGATATTCGCTTCTTCACGGTCTACAATCTTCCGGCTCTCACGAATCAGGGCGGAGCGATACTGCACAATATTGGTCAACTTGACAACTTGCGTCGTATCAATCTCTTCTTCCAAATGCTTCAACGGGTGGTTGAGGCATTTGTTTGCCTTCGTGATATACATCTGTGCTTCCGGGTTATTCTTGTTCCGTTCGATGATGTTGTCCCAGTCGTTGGCATCGAGCAGGATGCGGGGATGGGACTTGGGCAATTTAGCCAATACTTCTTGCAATGAAGGCGGATTGAATGTGCGTGTCTGGTCGTCTACATAAAAATGATAAACAGGCGACCATTCTTCCTTTCCGTCTTTATCTACATAAGCGTGTTGCCAATACCATTTCCCTTTTCCGAATAATTTGAAAGGATTGAAAAAGGCCCATTTCCTTTCAGCGGTTATCACTTCCGATTTGAATTCTGGGTCGCATGCGATCCGGATGCGGTAAGTCACTTCCGGTTTGAAATCCTCTTCTTCTACACCGTCAAGTACGGCGCCGAGATGAGGAAACTTGTCCGGCCACATGAAACGTGGCGGATTGATTGCTATATGCTGTCCGTCCAGTGGTGAAGGCGTTTCGCGGACCTCATGCATCAAAGTCTGTTGAGTCAGGCGCATGATTCCTTTTTGCGCATACCCGTTGGCGGATAGCAGAATGGTAAACAAGAACGCCATAATCAGCGTCAACATACCTAAATTCTTTCTCATAATTTAATCAGGTTTGGAGCAGATAATTGAGTAAATACAAGTGACGCAGCTCCAATACTTCCAGCTTTGTTTCCAAGAGCGGCAGCTATGATTTGAGTATTCACAGCACAGTCGGGGATGGCATAACTACGCGCTTTTTCGCTTACTTTCTGAATGTAAAAGTCTCCTGCTTCGGAGAGCCCTCCACCAATCACAATCTTTTGCGGACTGAAGATATTGATAAATCCTGCAATTCCGTGTCCCAAAAAGTCACAGTGTTCTTCCAGTGATATTTTTGCAATCGGATCCCCTTGTTTATAAAGGCGGACAATCAATTCTCCGTTAATCTCTTCATCCGGGTAGGAGATGCCTGCGTCTATTATTCGTTGACTGAAGCGGCGTACCAAAGCAGAAGTGGAAGCATAGTGTTCCAGACAGCCGACAGAACCGCAAGCACACGGTTCGCCATTGGCAATGAGAGGCACGTGTCCCAGCTCCGTTCCCCGGTTGGCATAACCGTTGAACAATTTGCCGTCGATGACTACTGCACCGCCAATACCCGTTCCTACCGTCAAGAAAACAACATGAGTGGCTCCCTGACCGGCTCCGTACATCGTTTCTCCCAGTCCCATCAGATTGGCATCATTTCCCAATAAAGCCGGAAGTCCGGTTTCCGTTTCAATGCGGTCTGCCAAGTGAATGTTTTCCCAGCCGTTGATATTTTCCGCACCTCCTAAAACAATACGGTTCGTACCATCCACAATGCCCGGTGTTCCGATTCCTATACCATCAATTTGGTAGCCTTTTTCCTGTGCAAAGGCTTTCACTTCATTGATAGCACTAACCAACTGTCCGATGACAGCTTCGGCTGATACATCAGCTTTCGACGGCAACTTCCCTTGAAAATGAAATACGCCTTCATTATCAATAAGGGCGTATTTCACAGAAGTTCCGCCAAGGTCAATTCCTATAGCGTATTCTTTTTCCATATCTGCAAAGTAATGCTTGATACTTATTTCTTAATACTTGAAAATCATACTCTTTCTGCCCAGATGGGTGAACTCCAAGCCCATTGTCCGTCACGTTGGCGAACGCGTACATAGCAGTAATCCGTATCGCGTTGAGGCTCTTTGTCTTCCATGTAGTGCTCTACTGTGAAGCAGCTTTCCGGCATTGCACGGTTGAAGAGGATTGCTTCGCTCAACCAGCCTATCATGAAGTGCGAACGTGAGCCTTCGAGCAATTCGCCCAATGTATGCTCAAACTTCTTACCGTTGAACTCTGCGATAATCTTACCGTCTTTCGGCATTTCCACATCAAGGATTACAGCTTGCATGGCCGCAGTCGTCGTATTCGGGTTTTTGCTGCTATACATATCCAGTTCGGTTTCCTTGTCACCGACAGATACGATGCGGTTGACATG
The DNA here is from genome assembly GCA_947574505.1 of uncultured Bacteroides sp. Classification (GTDB taxonomy): domain Bacteria; phylum Bacteroidota; class Bacteroidia; order Bacteroidales; family Bacteroidaceae; genus Phocaeicola. Next base: position 20,595 of record CANPJW010000017.1, read on the forward strand.
TGTGTGGAACTCAGTCTCACCTTCTTGAGGAGAAGTGAAGGCTGCACCGCGGAAACAAGGAGTCACGCTATGGAGCTGTCCTTTGTCTAATGATAATTTGCCTTGCCAATGTACGTATTGCTCTTCACGGTTCCAACCGAAATCTACTTTAACTTTGCAACGTACTGTATCGCCTTCCGGGGCAACCGGAGTCAACGGACCGTTCATGCGAGCCAAAATCTGCCCGTTCTTTACAATATCTACATAGTCAATACAGCTTTCACCCGTTACGTTCAGATAGATACGACGGCTGTTGCCACGAACTACATCTCCCATAAGAGCATCGTTGAGACGGAAGTCGATAATAATCTTATCACCGGTTGCGGCACATACGTGACGGGTACGTAGAGCTTCCCAAATGGCATCGCGAGTCAGTGACGGAGCCAAGACACCGATACGGCCGTCGCCATAGCTTCCCGGATAACCGGAATGTTGGTCGGTGGAGGCCATGATACCAAACTTATTGCCCAATTCAAGACCATATTGAATGGTTCCTTCCCATTGGCGTGGTCCCATATCATGCAAATAGGGGTAGTCTCCCTGATCGCTTTCTGCCAGACCGTGGCGGGAGTACATTTCTACGAACGGAGTAATATCACCTTCGGTAAAGCATTTCCAGTTGTAACCGCGGTAGCCGCCCTGGTATCCCATGTGGTGCGGAGTAACGAATACCTTATGTCCTTTAGCCTTTTCTTTCCAGTCCTCGATTGAAGTACATTCTACAAGCGGTGCGTCCAAATCATAATTCAGTGCAACATGATCACCATGTTCCATGCTATGAGCTTCGTATCCTACGAAAGTCAGGAATTCACCTTCCTTGTTGTACTCATTCGTCATTTTTACATATTTCTCGTAACCGCCTTCACGCAAACGCTTGAAAGCACCTGTGTGGTAGTCGATTACCCATTTCAGACGAGGGTCGTCCGCGCCGGGAATATCCGGCCACATGGCATGAGGGGTTACACTGACAAAATCCAATTGTCCTTTCGCCGCTTCAAAAGCATCGCGCATGTCGCCGTGTCCGTATGTGATGTTACAGTGGTTATGTAAGTCGCCCCAATACATTTTGAGGTTGCTGGCTGATGGCATGATTTTCTTGGCATCCTTGCTTCCCGGTGCGCAAGAACCGAGCAAGCTGCCCGAAGCTGCCAATCCGAGGAAAGACCATCCTGTGTTTTTTAAAAAACTTCTTCTGTCCATGATATAATTGTTTTTGGTTAATCTTTATCTATTCTTCATCAGTCTTCTGTCACCTTTGAAAAGAACCTTTTCCTTTTCATCAGGGTCTGTATCTTTATACTGTTTTTGAGTTTCCTGAAGCAGTTGCATCAGTTCTTTTTGTTTTTCAGCATATTCCGGTTTGCCGAAGACATTGTTCATTTCTCTTGGGTCAGCTTTCATGTCATACATTTCCCATTCGTCGATGTCGTTGTAGAAATGAATCAATTTGAAGTCTTGTGTGCGAATACCATATTGACGCTTCACAGAATGTTCGGCAGGGTATTCATAGTAATGGTAATAAGCGGCTTTACGCCAGTCGGCGGGAGTTTTGCCTTCGCTTGTCAATATCGGTTTCAAGGATGCACCTTGGATATCAGCCGGGATTTCCACTCCGGCAAAGTCGAGGAAAGTAGGAGCAAAGTCCACATTCATGCTGATGGCGTTGCTGGTGCTTCCTGCTTTGATTGCTTTCGGATAGCGGATAATAAGCGGCATGCGTTGACATTCTTCATACATGAAGCGTTTGTCAAACCAACCGTGTTCGCCAAGGAAGAAACCCTGGTCGGAGGTGTAGACAATAATAGTATTGTCCAGTTCGCCGATTTTTTCGAGGTAATTCATCAGGCGACCGATATTTTCATCTACCGCTAATGTGGTAGCCAGATAGTCGCGCATATACTGTTGATACTTCCAACTGATTAATGCTTTGCCCTTCAAGTCGCCTTTACGATATTCTGCGATGCGCTGTGCATATACGGAATCCCATTTGTCCTGTACTTCGATAGGCATACGCTTATACACGCTGTAAAGGCGGTTGGTCGTATCTTTCAGCATCTCTTCGCGGGTCAGTAGCTTGAGGTCCCAGTCATTCGTCAGTGTGTACTCGATAGACATATCTTGTTCACGGGATGCTCTTCCACGACCTTCGTAATCGTCGAACAGATTGGCGGGTTCCGGGAAAGTGGTATTGTTGAAGATGCCGAGATAACGGGGAGCAGGCATCCAGTTGCGGTGCGGTGCTTTCTGGTGATACATCATACAGAACGGTTTATTTTTATCGCGGCCTTCAAGGAACTTGATAGCTTTGTCAGTGATAATATCCGTTGCATATCCCTTTTCTACGATATGCATGCCGTCTTCCCAAAAGTCGGGGTCGTAGTAGTCGCCTTGTTCGTGCTGACCGCTGAGGATGCTCCAATGGTCGAAACCTTGCGGTTCACTGATAAGATGCCATTTACCAATTATTGCAGTCTGATATCCGGCTTGTTGAAGCAGTTTGGGGAATGTCTGCTGGTCTCCGTTGAACGTACTTGCGTTATCGGTAAAACCATTCTCGTGGCTGAACTTACCGGTGAGGATGCAGGCGCGTGAAGGTCCTGAAAGAGCGTTGACAGCGTAACAGTTGTCAAAACGGATACCTTCGTTGGCAATCCGGTCCATGTTAGGAGTCTGGATTAAGTTTCCACCATAGCAGGACATCGCTTGGGTGGTATGGTCGTCCGTCATCATAAAGATGATGTTCGGGCGTTTCGTTTCTTCTTTCTTCTGATTGCCGCAGGAAGCGAGGCTTAATGCAGCCAATGGAAGGAGTAGGGTAGAGGGATAGTTTCTCATAATAAAGAGTCTTTTTGAGGAGAATGTGATACTAATAGATGAATAATAGCCGGATATGACTGTCATTCAGGGGGATGCGTAGTGACGAAAAATCTCCTCTCTTTATAACGTAGAGAGGAGATTCTTCGCTACGCTCTGATAGACATCGGTCAATGTCTTTTTATCAGAGTTTATATTTTAGTGACTGTTTCTTTCCATTTACTTTCACTTCTACTTCCAATCCGTTTTCATCGAACGCTTTGTTCTTGAATTTAGCAGCAAATTTAGGGGCATCTGCGCTTTTCTTAACAGGATAGATGACAGTGATATAACGTACAACTTCTTCTCCGTCTTTTCTTACGTTGAATGATACGTTCATACGTTTGTAACGTTTGCGGTAAGCAGTTGAACACCATCCCGGTTCTTTCTTCATGCTCATACCGTCAGGACCGAAACATTGCAGTTTCATGTTGCTTCCATCCTCAAACTGAGTAAGGAATGTCATGTCTTCGCGGCTGTTGGCGATTTCGCCTTTCGGCATTTGGTAATGAAGATTGATAGAACCTTTGGCACTGCCTGCCATTTCGTCTACAATTACAAAATAAGTATTATCCACGAAGAATACGGAACGACGGTGTTTCAGGTTCTTGTAACCCGGGTTTTCGGTAACCAAAGTTTGGATAGCACCTTCCGGCTGCCACAATCTTGTAACGGATTCTGTAGTTTCCAGGTTCTTGTTGTTCAGCGTTACTGTGTTGTGTACACAAGTCTGACGGTGCCAGTTGCGTTGTTCCATCACTTCGCCTTCACCTGCATATACATACGAACCGGAATCCGGGAATAAGTTCTTGCCGTTGAACCAAAGTTCGAATGTACCGTTGTCCGGCTGACAGTGCCAGAATGCTTTCGGACCAGCTTTTACTACCATCTGAGTAGCATCCGTTCCCCAAGAATTGCGGAACACGAAGAAACCTGATTTCAAGAATCCTTTAGACATATAATCCGGCAATGCACCTTCTTTGCCTTCTGTTGCAAAGTACTTGATAGCCTGGTTTTTCGGGAACAGTTTGCTCCAAGCTTTGTAGTTCTTCACCATTTCTTTCTTAGTTGTCAACTTGGCGTCGCTGAAACATGGGTTTGTGTAATCCGGGAAAGAAATGTTGGCGTAGAACATAATCATACTTTCGATAGTATCCAGATAATCTTGTGGGAATTCCTTGCGGAATCCGTTTACATCTGCAATTCCTAATGCTTTGCAGAAAATGTTGATAGCAGCAAGGTGATAGTGAGGGTCGAGTTCAAACTGACCGCCGTCTTCATATACCTGTACGTGAATTTCGCGGTTCAGGATATCGATACCACTCTTTCTCCAAGCCGGAGCATCTTTGAATTCAGGAAAGAAAGCGCCTGCATAAATCATACGCTGAGCTTCAAACAACAGGTGATTACCCTTGTCGGAGTAGTTGCCTAAGATATGTACGGCATGTTTGTGATAGTTCACCAGGAATTCAGTCAGGAAGTCCGGAGTGAAAGAAGGAGAAGGCAGGAACAACTGGAACTGTGAAGTCTGGTCTTGCAGACGGTTGCTCACTTCCAGCGGACGCCATGCGAAACGTACATTTTCCCATTCACCTTTGATTTTTCCATCACTGACCATTTCATATTCTTTCTTGTCCATCTTCACCAACGGATTCTTTTTAATCCAGTCGATGTATTGATGTGCCCATTCTTTGGCATATTTCTCGTCACCGGATACACGGTAAGCCTTACCCATCGGAGTAAACCATTTGTGACGGTGAAGCTGCCAGCGAAGTTCGTTATCCTTTACCGGCCAGTATTGCCAGTTGATGTCTTCTCCGTAGTTGTAAGAAGGCTGATAACCTTTATGTACGAAGAATGTATGTTTCAATCCGTCATCTGCCCACTGCTGTTCTTCTTTGCTGATAGTCACTTTGTTCAGATTGATATCCGGAGTTTTTACGTTGGTACGTGCACGGTAATAGTCTAATAATGCTTTGGCAGCATCCTCATCTTTACCTTCTTGATGCAAAGCTTTCACTTTCTCCAATCCCGGATGGTCCAGGTTAAGAAGCGAAAAGACTTCGCTTTTCAGTTCTTGGGCACTAGCTTTGCCTACAAAACAAGCGATTGCCAGCAGAACGATATACTTTAAAGTTTTATTCATGATATAATTTACGATTTTACGATTTACTATTTACGATTGAGAACACTCTTATTTTTGTATTATTGGATCATTCTCAACTCTCCATGCTCAATTCTCAACTTTTTTAATTCCATGAATCTTTTCAATGCTTCCAAATAATAGTAGTCAGCATAGTTCAGTGGAGTGTCGATTTCAGAACCGTTAGGCAGTGAACCTACAGAGTGCATCAGGATGAATCCCTGGTTGTCACCGACTTTTGCAAGATATGCATCGCTTGATAAACTTTTCAGAATCTTTTCCGCATAATCCAGATATTTTTGTCCGTCAGGAACCATGGTGCTTAGTTCGATCATGGCAGAAGCGGTAACAGAAGCGGCAGAAGCGTCACGTGGAGTTTCTTCCATCACAGGCGCATCATAATCCCAGTAGGGGATAGTATCGTCTGTTTTAACGCGATCCATAATCATATCAGCCACTTTGATAGCGAAGTTCAGGAAAGTACTGTCGTTTGTTTCACGGTAGCAAGCTGTGTAGCCATATACAGCCCATGCTTGACCACGTGCCCATGAAGAATCGTCATTCTTGCCTTGGTGAGTTTGTTTGCGTTCAACAGTTCCGTCGTTGTTGTAGCTTACTACATGCCAGCAAGTATAATCCGAACGGAAGTGATTGTTCATGGTAGTCATAGCATGCTTGATAGCAATGTCTTTGTATTTATGGTCACCTGTCGCTTTTGCTACATTAAACAGAAGATCGAGGTTCATCATATTGTCGATAATAACCGGGAAGTTCCATGTTCCGAAATCCCATGAACGGATAGCACCGATAGAATCGTTGAAACGTCCGCAAAGATTATCGGCAGTTTCTCTCATCACAGCTGCGATAGTATCATTGGGAGCAAGACGCTCTGCATTACCGTAGCTGCAATTAACCATGAATCCCAAGTCGTGTGTACCTTTATAATAGCGTACCGGATTCAGTAGATTTGTATATTGGATGGCTTGAGTTTTCAGTATATCGTTTCCTGTCAGTTCGTATGCGTACCACAAAGAACCGGGGAAGAAACCGCTTGTCCAGTCATAAACACCGCAAAGTCGGCGTTTGCCCAGTTGATCGGCAGTCGGTTGTGCGCGGAGTGAATCTTTGAATGTTGATGAATCTCTTTCCAACTGGCGGCAAAGGAAATCCATATCATAACCTGTGCGGATGGAGCGTGGCAACATTCCCGTACCACTAACCTCTTCTGCGGAAAGTTGTAATTGGGCAGAAGCTACATCCAGTCCTTTTTTTATCCAACTGTAGTCTTCCTTTGGGGTTGTCTGGCACGATGCGAGTGCGATACTAACCGAAGCAAAGAGAACAAGTTTCTTTTTCATGTTATTCATTTTAAGTGATTGTTTTTAGAAGTTTTGTAACTGATACAAAAGTAGTGGAAAGGCTTAACTTTGTGTTGCAGGATTGTCCAAAAGGAGTTTGAACTCTGCTTTTCAAGTTTTGATTTTGTTGAAAAAGGTTTTAATATTCTCCAATACGCCTTGGTTAGGGGCATATTGGAGAGGATTAAAACTTTTTCTATAGATTATAAGAATGTTTTTGTGATTATTTCCAGCCTGGATTTTGTTCGAATTTCGGGCACAAGTCTATGTCACGTTGTGGGATAGGAAATAATTCGTGTTTCCCTTTTTCTGTGTAATTATAGACTACATAGTTGAACTTAGCATTATCTGTTTGCCACCAATTAGCTAATTCCTTACGTGTATTTTGAATAGTTTCATAATAAATTCCCCAACGAATTAAGTCTAAACGTCGGTGTCCTTCGAATGCAAGTTCATATGCCCGTTCTTTTTGAACAGCTTTGCGGAATCCTTCTTCGTCTAATCCTTGAGGTAGATCACAAGAGACTGTATTGTTAGGATTTCCGAATCCACGGCGGCGTACTGCGTTGATTGCGGCATATGCCTCGCTATTTGGACCGTGCTTCCATTCGTTCAGAGCTTCTGCATACAAAAGGAGCACATCGGCATAGCGCAAAACATACCAATTGACATTTGACTTATCATTGTTGATGAGCAATCCATTCTCTACATATTTCTCAATGTCCCATTTGGCCGGGGTATAGTTCTGCTTCTCTTTTTGAGCTTTTGTTGGATCAGCGTCTTTTTCTTGTGCTGTTTCAGGTGTATCATTTTTACCAGATGCCCATAAAATATATTCGTCATTGTATCTATAGTTAGCTACCGACAAATTGCAACGAAGATCATTGGAGTGTTCACGCCATTCTTTTACAAAGGTATGCACTACTTTAAGGTTACCTGCACAGCTACCGCGTTTACCGGCAATTGCTGTTGTTTTCACTCCATTCCATTTTCCAATACGGCTTACAGGATCGCTATTGCCTGAAACGGTTGGTGAATAGAAAGAAACTTCTATCAAACTTTCTGTTGGATTCCAAATGCCATTGCATGTGTTTTTCCACAATTGTTCGTAATTGGGTAACAGTCCATGTTTGCCGGAATTAACCAGAATACTTGCGGTTTTGGCAGCCTGCTCCCATTTGGATGTGTCATTTATCGGATAGCCTGCCCAAGTAGCGTATACCTTTGCCAAAAGTCCTAGTGCTGCACCTTTTGAAAAACGGTATTCGTTACTTGCTCGATACGTGTCATCGCTAGCATACGGAAGTACATCACTGGCAAACAACAAATCCTCTTCGATAAATTCATACACTTTTTCGGGAGCTGCTTGTGTGTAAGTAGCGGGGGCTTGGTTAGATTCTGTTGTAGTACGCATCAAAACAATATTGCCAAAACGACGAACTAGTTCAAAGTAGTACATAGCTCTTAATGCTCTGGCTTCTGCAATATAGATAGTAGCCCGTTGTTTATCAGTGTTGTTGTATGTATTGATTTTTCTAGAAATCTGTTCCAAAAAATCGTTAGCTCTGTAAATTCCTTTATAAAGAGCTGCCCACGTTTGTTGTATTTCTGACTGAGTGGTAGGAAAAGCATTGGTAGGGATGATGCGCCAGTTTTCTGTCGTCGAACCTTCCACTTGTGCAATATCCGTTCCCATTATGAACAAAATAGATAGGTGATAGGCATACATTGCATCTTCCACATTGGTCCTGTATACACCTAACAATACATTCTCGGCTTCGCTTGCGTTATTCAGATAGTTTCTCTTTTCAATCTCTGTACTGGTTTCTTCTTCCAGTGAACAGGAGCAAGGTAGCACGCACATAGCTAATGCCACTATAAAGTATGTTATTTTTCTCATTGTTTTCGTCTTATGAATTAAAATTGAAGATCAATACCAAATGTAAATACTCTACTCTTAGGATAAGCTCCCCAGTCCAAGCCAGGAGTCATTGGGTTGTTGCTTGCACTGTTTACTTCGGGGTCGTATCCACTGTATTTTGTAACGCAGAACAGGTTCTGTGCTGTTCCGTAAATGCGTAGCTTGGATGCATGGAACTTACGTACCCATTTGTGAGGAAGTGTATACCCTAATGTTAAGTTTTTTAAACGAAGGAATGAACCATCTTCAACAAAACGAGAGTAGACATCATTAGTGATATATCCATTATATGCAGGAACTTTATTTGATGCATTAGTCGGGCTCCAACGGTCTGCAACCTCTGCAAGCATATTTCTACGTCCACTTCTTGATTGTGTAGCATAGATACGCGTTGCGTTGTAGATGTTGTTACCATAGTTGAACTGGAACATAAATCCAAAGTCTATTCCTTTAAAATTAAGAGTGTTAGTGATACCTCCATACCATTTAGGCATCGCGTTTCCAATCACTGTACGGTCATTGGTGGTAATTACACCATCGCCATCTTGGTCTTTGTATTTTACGACTCCAGGTTGTAAAGTACCGTTGTATCTGGCATTGTTTGTTACACCTTCTTTCAGTACTAATTGCCCACTTGGTGTTCTGTTGAAATCAGAGCTTTGATAAATACCATCGAATTCGTATCCATAAATCAATCCGAGTGATTGCCCTACAGTAGCGATGTAGTCATAAGCTGTGAAGTTGCTGTCAAAACCGGAACGTGCATACATTGATTCTACTCCGGAAGCCAACCCTTTCAATGTGTTTTTGATGAACGAAATATTAAAGTTGGTCTGCCAAGTGAAATCTTTAGTCTGAATATTAGTGCTGTTTAAGCTCAACTCAATCCCTTTGTTTTGAATCTTGCCAATATTTTGCATTTGTGAGCCAAATCCGGTGACGTGTGCCAGCGATTGCTCTAACAATAAGTCTTTAGTATTTTTCACGAAAAAGTCAGCAATTACATTCAGTCGGTTGTCAAATAAACCTAAATCAATACCGAAGTTGGTTGTTGTAGAACCTTCCCATTTCAAGTTGGAGTTTTTTAATTGTTTAGGAGTCAGTACGGTTACTGTATTATTTCCTACTCCATATTTGTTTGATGAATACAAGTCCATTGAAAGATAATTGGAAATGCGGTCATTTCCTACCGTACCCCATCCTAAACGCACTTTTAAATTGGAAATCCAGCGCACATCTTTCATGAATGCCTCTTCCGATACACGCCACGCTGCAGAGAATGAAGGGAAATATCCCCACTTGTTTTTATTGGAAAATACAGTAGATCCATCGGCACGTATAGTGGCTGTTAACAAATAGCGATTGTCGTAATTATAATTACCACGTGCAAAAAATGACAACAACATCTTGTCACTGTAGTTACTTTCTACTTTACTAGGAGTTGATCCAAGTCCTAAATTATTGTTACCTAAGTTGTCGAATGGGAAATCCATTGCTTCTCCTAATAAATATTCCGTACTTCTATAAGCAACTTCATGACCTAGCATCACATCATATTGGTGTTTTTTGATTTTTTGCTTCCAAGTCAAATTATTATAATTTGTCCAGCGAACATCACGTCCCATTTGTGTGCGTCCATAAGGACTTTCACCGTTACGATATGCCTCTTTTGAACCATTCTTATAGAAAACATCAGTGCGATTGTTGGTCGTATTATATGTACCGGCAGTTTTGAAAGTCAGTCCTTTAATAATTTGCCAAGTTAATGAAGCATTGCCCGACCATAGTTCCGAACGTTTGTCGTTAGTCACAGATTCTGCCTGTTTTACAGGATTCACTTGTGCAAGGCTTTCACCTGTTTCTAACATTTCGGGGTCAATTGCGGCATCAAGAAATTCTTCAATTGTCATTTTCCAACCTGGTGTTGGACGCGCACTTAATATTTGTGCCAACATGTTGAAACGTCCGGCATCGGCAGAAGTACCTGAACCTTTACGGTTGGTTTGTGCATAATTGATTGTAGCGTCCAATGTGATATTCTTGGTTATCTTTTGATTGAAACGAACTTTGGCTGTTGTTTTGTCGAAACCGCTATTTTTGAAGATACCGTTTTCAATGTAGCGAGAGAATGAGGCTGTATATTTGGTGTCGTTGTTACCACCAGTGACGGAAAAGTTATGATCTTGCGACCAAGTTGAGTTGAATGTTTGATCTTGCCAATCAACCCCTTTATCACCAATATAGTCATTCAATGATTGGTAACGATACGGATTACCTTCTTCATCCATTCCTTCTTTATAATAAGTACCTAAGTATTGTTCGTTTACTTCACCTTGCAATTTGACAAATTCGTATGGAGACAATACATCCAGTTTTTTAGAGATATTACGGTAACTTGCCGAACCGTTGTATGAAACAATTGGTCGGCCCACTTTCCCTGATTTAGTGCTAATCAACACTACACCGTTAGCTGCACGTGCACCATAGATAGCAGAAGAGGAAGCGTCTTTTAGAATTTCCATAGATTCAATATCGGAGTTGGCGATGTGGTCGATACTCTCTACCTCAAAACCGTCTACGATATAAAGTGGGGAAGAGTCGCCAGTAAGTGTACCGACCCCACGGATATTGATGCTGAATCCGGCACCAGGAGTACCATCTGTAGAGGTAATTTGTACACCGGCAACCTGACCTCCCAATGCTCCGGCAATAGAGCTGGATTGGAATCCTTCAATATCTTTCATCGAAACTGATGATACAGAACCGGTCAGGTCACTACGTTTCATTGCACCATATCCCACAACCACTACTTCTTCAAGCGATTGATTATCCGGAACCATTTTTATATTTATAGAGGATTGTCCCGTATATTTGATTTCTTGGGTTTTATAACCGATATAAGAAATCGCAAGTGTATTTCCTTTTTTCGTTTTGAGCGTAAAATTACCATCAATGTCAGTGATGGCTCCTGTGGAAGTTCCTTTCACTTGAATAGTTGCTCCAATAAGCGGTGTGTCGGTTTCATCCAACACTACTCCTTTTACGGAAGCCTCTTGAGCATAGAGCCCAATTACTAGTATCAAGGCTAAGAGGGTGAACCACCCTCTTTTACCGATTGACTTGATTGAATATATATATTGCATAACTTTTAATTTAAAATGTTTTCATTAGAACTTTGTGTCAAGCCAGATAACTAACGGGAAAATCTGTGAACCTGAATTAATGCTGGCAACATTGCCATTAGTGACAAATGTCATTTGCGCAATAAAACATCCGTTAGCCCAGCCATCGTGTTCCCATTGATTTGCATTGACTACAACAGAAAGTCTATTAGAACTATTGTCTGTATTGTCTACGTAGGCTAATGTGTTATTTGTTAAATCATTTTTTATGGTTCCCTTCGTGTCACTGTAATAAGATATAGGGAATTTTGTACTATAATCAGCTTCGCACTTATCCCAAAGATACTGTAAGAAAGTATTAGAAGTTATCACTCCACTTCCATGTGCAACTCCATCAGATGTTGCTCCATTGATGTTGTAATAGTTGAATGTTCTTCGATAATCTAAATAAATTTTGGATAAATCATCCGTTCCTGTTACTACAGGTACAACAGAACGCGTTTGTTTACGTGGATTTGCTTGTAGTACAAAAGGAGTATATTCAATAGTCACACCAGAAACTACAGAAGAATAACGGAAAAAAATAGGTGTCTTAACTGTGACTGCTGTTGGACCGTTTCCGGCTGTTGCTTCAATCAAGGCAATACCACAATTACCTGCTTTATAATCTTTAGATGCAGTAGTGATAACACCTTCATCATTAATTTTTATATTACCTGATTGATGTAAACTTGTAATTTCCCATTTAACAGAGACTCCTGGTTTGAGGTCTGTTTCTGGAGTAAGCTTCAAAGCTGTTAATTCTTCTCCTGATGCTACTCTAAACTGATTAGCATAATTCTCAACAGGAGTAAGTCCCAAATTGTTTCCATAACGGATATAAGTGAAGTAATTTGGGTTTTCTTCAACTGTCAGAACCAAAGTAGCAATTTCTTCATTTTTTGTATTAGAAGCTTTTACTTGGATGCTATACGTACCCGGTTTGATGGTGTTGCCTTGTACTGCAGAAATTATACCGTCTCTCTCTCCGATGTTAATTTGTTCTTTCAATTCTTCCGGCAAATTTACAAATTCATACCACACCTCATCACCTATGAAGTTGGCTGCTTTTTCTACGCTAAATGCGATTGCCTGTGTCGCTTTAGTAGCAGAATATGTGAAGTTGGCTACAGGATTGATATATTCTACTGTGCTAAGTGTAAAGCATTCTTCAAATTCTACACCTTCTGGAGCGAACTTATTCGCAACTTTCACATTGACCACATAATTTTCTCCAGCTGCAAACTGATGCCCCGTTGCAACAGTCAACACACCGGTTGTTGCATCGATCTGAATCTTTTCTGTTGCTGGTGTTATTTTGCTGATGCTATATTGGATTTCTTCCAAGGAACCCACAAACTCCGGAACTGAACTAGTGAACGTTGTTTGTCCGCTTTGTGCTGTCTCTTCTTCTATTTTTCCTTCATTAGGCGTATAGACAAGTGATAGAGGTTTGGATGTGATATTTACTTGGATTGCATTTTCAAAAATTCCTTCTTCTTCCTCTTCGTCTACTGCCGCCGTTATCAATCGAAGTGAAATGGTATATACACCAGGTTTAATGGCTGTGTTTCCTTTTACAATGGAGAATTCACCACTATTGGATATTGTGAAATATTTGTTAGGCTGATCTATAGCTACATTATTATACATAACAGAGGCTATTTTATAGCCAGTAATAGATATATGATTGCCGTCAGTTTTAACATGTGCTGTTGGTAATTGTAGTGCGTCATCATTGTTGATGATATTTTCATAGTCAGTTTCTAACCAGTTCGGCTCTACTATTATACCATCAGGAACAGGTTTCATCATATTCACTTCAATGGCATCTGCATAATCATAGCGTTTGCCATCGGAATAGCAAGAAACAGATATTTTGAAAAGTCCTACAGGAGTATCTTTTGCACTAGTAAGGGTGATAGCACCTGTATTGCTGTCAATTTCAAAAATCTCCGTTGTATTATATTGTTCTCCGTTAAGTGTCACGTTGGTGATAACAAAATCGTAAGGAGTGCTACCTTTATACGTAGGACTTGCAATTGTTCCACTCATAGAAGGCCCAATGTCGGTCAAACCTGTATAGTAGAGTGTAAATCGAGTAGTGTCTGTCGTTTCAGAATCCGAACAGGCAACGCCGAGAACTGCCAACAAACAAATGGTGGCGAATCTCCATGCAAATGAATTAATTTGCTTAAATTTAGATTTCATGTTCTAAAAGGTTATTAATTATAAGGTATATGATAAAGAATATTCTATTCCGTTGATGACCACTTTTATTGCGGCTCCGTTTTCGCTGTATCCGTTATCTGTAAACTGAGCAGAGAGGCTGTTTACGTCATTATTAGGATAAATGACAGTTATATAACGAGCAGTTTCATCAGCTGCCTTTGTCATATCAATAGTATATGATTGTCTTTCTTTGTATTCTCCCTTTACTTCGTATGAAATACGTCCTGTAAAAGGAGAACAAGTAATTTCTTTGTTAGCAAATGTACGGACTAAGATGTTGTTATTATCTTTGAAAGCAGTATGGACTCCATTCTCCTGAGTATCCATGACAACTTCGGTATTGCTTCCTTCACAAAGGTTAAAGCTTAGGTTGATGGTTCCTTCTGCTGTGCCTATACCTTCATCCACTAAAACTATCAAGTCTTTATCTTTTATATAAAATACGGCACGACGATGTTTCAGATTGTTATATCCTTGGTTCTCAAATACTATTAGTTCAGTATTGCCTTTTTCTGATTTTAGTAATTTACCATCTGCTTTTGTGATATTCTTTTTGTTTAACGATAAAGTATTGTGCTTATCAATACCACGGAACCAATTGCGTAAACTATTATCTCCACCAGTTGTATAATAAGTACATACTCCTGAATCTGGGAAGAAGTTGCGTCCATTTCTATATAATTCAAATGTTCCATTATCTGCTTGATTATGAGTCCAACTACTAAGAACTGCAGAAAGATCATTACTCTTATTATTGCTAAATATCATAACTGTGGAAGCGGGTGTCCATCCATTACGTAATACATAATATCCGGCTTGATCGAATAGTTTCATGTCATTATTTGGGGTCTTTCCTTGTGGCGTGTTTCCATTAACGGCAGTTGCCATATATTTTAATTCTTCGCTATCTGAAAACATTTCAACATAATTTTTAAAATTATTATTGATTATGCTACGTGTTCGTGACCAAGAATCATTAAACATCGGAACAATGTTATCTGAACCTTTTTGGAAATAGTTTGGATACGTGAAGTACATTAATACTTCTGTCGCTTTGCGAAGTGGTTCAATGAAATCAGCAGGGAGCTTTTCCGATAAGTGATTGGCATCTGCTACTCTCATTATCTCGTAGAAATTATTGACGGTACTTATATGGTAACATAGTGACATTTCTTTGTGCCATCCATCATTCAAGAATTGACTTTTCACTTCTTGAGCAAGTGTTTGATAACCTGTATTTATCCACACTTCGGCATTTTTCAACTCAGGCATTAATGTTCCGGCTGTAGCCAATGCTTTAGCTTGGGTAACCAAGATATTTCCTCCTTTTGTATATGGATAATCAACCAGGAAATCTGCTTGTTCGGCAAAAGAGACAATGAAAGTGGATAACCATTCAGGAGTAAAGTTGTTAGAATGTTTAAAATATTCAAATAGTTCGACCTGATCATTGAGGCGGCTTGCTACTTGTAATTGCCACCAAGATGTTGTGTTTGTTCCCGTTTCCGGTTTAGGATTCTGTAAAATCCAATCTGTATAGGTTGCAATCCATGATTCAATATATTTTTCATCACCGCTTGCTCGATAAGCTTTACCTTGTGGGATGAACCATTGATGGCGATGCAATTGTTTCTGGTATTCATCTGATGCACCTTCCGGTGAATACTCCCAATTGATTTTATCATCTTTCTTTATAGAATAAGGCTTTAAGGCGTTAGCGTCTTCAAAAAAATTATTCACGTGAAAACGGTAATCTTCCAATGCGTAATCTGCTTTGGCTTGGTCTGCATCTGTTATTGTTACATTCACAAGAGATAATCCAGGATTTGTCACATTAGTTCTTGTTCTATAATATTCCAGTAGTGCGTGAGCTGCATAATAGTGCTCGCCTGCTTCGTAGAAAGATTTAACCTTTTCCAATCCGGGGTAATCGAGATTGATAATATCAAAGAGTTTAGGTTCGACGACATCATTAGGCTTATTTTCCGGGAGTATTTCTACACCAGAACTAATTTCACCAGATAATAAATCATCATCGTCGTCCACACATCCTGTAAAAGTGATGGCTGTGAACACGCAAGTAGCAAAGAAGATGTTCTTCATGCTTTTATTAGGTTTTAATTATTAAAAGTTATATTTTACTGTTTGCAAATGTAATCTGTTTATTCCTATTCATTAAGCTGTCTTGTTCAAGCTTTGTTCAAAAATGATTTTTTTGATATTAAATTTGTTGAATCATATATCATTTCTGTCTAAGAAAACTGTTATATATCTGATATCAGGCTTTTTATATATCATAATGTAATCTAATCCAATTGTATTTGTAGCGTTGGTTTTGTACATTTTTAGGTGTTCTATTGGATGAATTTTAGTCCATAATGATTGGGGAAATCATGGTGGATTGGAGAAATAAGAAGGATAAGTGTAACTAATCGGAATGATTCGAAATATAATCTCATAATCTCTCTCTTACGTTACTTAAGAATCACAACCTACCTTGTTCCTATTTCTTAGCTGTAGGGAAACATTTTGTTTCCTGCCTTAGAAACTCCGGTTTCATAGGCTTGAAACAAAAGTTTCACCAGCTTGGAACTTTAGTTTCAAGCCTATGAAACTTAAGTTTCTTCCTGTTGAAACAAAAGTTTCAATTAGGAGAAACTACCTTGGAACTTTATTCGGTGACAGCAAAAATGCCGTCACCGTGCTGTCATAGCTTGCTGTCACATTATAGCATGCTTATAATCAAATATTTAAATGCAAATAGGTGACAGGTGACAGCAGATTTTCACTTTTTAATTCTTAGGAGGGATATTGTGAGATTATATTTTGGCTCAAATCCGTCAAGAAGAAAAGTACAGTCTTATACATTGTTGTTAGCTTATCCCTTTGCCTTCTTGATATACTCCGTAGGCAAACATCCGAAATACTTCTTGAAACTTGTAGCAAAGTAAGACGGTGTGTTGAATCCTACCATCGTACTGACTTCGGCTACCGTATAACGTCCGTCCTTCAGTAATTTGGCAGCTTCATTAAAACGAATCTTGCGAATAAAGTCGATAGTAGATTCACCTGTGATAGCTTTCAACTTCAGATGTAGATTGGAACGGCTCATATTCATTTCTCTGGCAAACTCGTCTGTAGAGAATTCGATGTTGTCCATGTTTTTTTCTACGATGGCAACGGCGCGTTTCAGTAAAGCTTCATCCATGGCGTTGAATGTAATCTTTTCCGGTTCCACTTCCAGAGATTTGGAATACCGTTCGAGCATACGCCTGCGAGTACGCATCATGTTCTGTATCTTTGTTGTCAGTATGGCAAGAGAGAATGGTTTGGGGATATAATCATCCGCACCCATTTGCAGACCTTCCATCTGGTCTTTAATCTCGCTTCTGGCTGACAGGATAATAACAGGGATATGGCAGGTACGGATATTCTGTTTCACATTCCTACATAGCTTGATACCATCCATCACAGGCATCATGACATCCGTAACAATAATGTCCACTTCATTCTCTTTCAGTTTCTCCAAAGCCTCTTCACCGTTTCCGGCTTCCAGTGTATTGAAGAGTTCGGCAAGTCCGCTACTTAGGTAATGGCGGATTTCGTTATTGTCTTCTACGATAAGAATTGTTCCCCGTTTTTTGTCACCTGATTCTATGGTTTCATTTTCCACCTTTTCCGTATCAATGAAATACATCTCTTTGGAATTGGTAGAATATACCTGTTCTTCTTCGTTTTTGTTATCAATGGAAGCTAATTCGGATGGCTTGTAGGTGTTTATATTCTGCGGAAGATATACAGAGAACGTACTGCCTTTACCCTCTTCGCTATCCAGTTCAATGCGGCCGTGATGTAATTCTACCAAGCGTTGTACCAATGAAAGACCGATACCGCTTCCCACGTGCTCGCTTTCAATCTGATAGAATCGTTCGAATATCTTTCCTTGTTTGTTGATAGGAATGCCGATACCTGTATCACTGACTTGCAGTATCAGGTAGTTATTTTCCTCTTTCAGAGTCACGGTAATGCTTTGTCCGCTTTCTGTATATTTGAAAGCATTTGAAAGCAGATTGTTGACAATCAGTTCCAGATAATTGGGATCGAAAAGTTCCTCTTTGTCTTCCAATTCCGAGTGAAGCGTATAGGTAATCTTTTTATGACGCGCCAGTTTATCATAGAATAGGAAATTGTCATGTATCAACTGGTGGGCATTTTCTTTTTTCACCTTTAATTCAAACACTCCAAGTTCGGCCCGGCGGTAATCCATCAACTGATTGACCAAATGCAGCAGGCGATTGGCATTTCGCTGGATATACTCCAGTTGGTTCCGTGTCCAGCGGTCGCTTATCTTGTTGATAATTTCCTGTAAAGGAGCTAAGATAAGGGTCAGCGGAGTACGCAATTCATGAGAAATATTGATGAAGAAACGCATCTTCATCTGGTTGATTTCCTCCTGGTGCTCCTTGTCCCTGCGTTCTATCTCCAGTTCCGCTTCCATGCTTTTCCGCATCCAGAAGAAACGGAATACGAAAGTGATGAAACCGATGAAAGTGGCGAGGAAAAGAAGTATCGCCCACCAAGTCTTGTACCATATGGGCAGGACTGTGATTTCGAGTACGGTGGGAGTCATATTCCATTTTCCGTCGCTATTGGCAGCCTTTACGAGGAAATGATAAGTACCTTGCGGCAGGTTGGAGTAGGAGACAGAACGTTTGTCTGTCAGATAATACCACTCTTTGTCATAACCTTCCAGCTTATAGGCAAATGTATTGTGCTGTCCCGAAATATAGTTGGATACCACAAACTCGATGGTGAAAGCCGTTTGCCATGATTTCAATGTGATACTTTCCGTTTCGTTGATACTCTTGGTCAGGATGCCGGTCTCGTCATCGGGGCGGACTGTTTTATTGAACAGTTGCAGTTTGGTTATTACTACAGGTGGGGTATAAGGGTTGTCCAGCAGCAATTCCGGACGGAAAGTTGTGATACCGTTGATACCCCCGAAATACATTTGCCCGCTGGAAGTGCGGCAGTATGAGGAAGTATTGAACTGGTTGCTTTGCAGACCGTCCGATTCGGTAAAGTTACGGAATTTTTCAGTTTCCGGGTTAAAGCAGGAAATACCCCGGTTGGTACTCAGCCAGAGTCGTCCGAAAGTATCTTCCAGGATACCATAGACTACATTATTAGGCAAACCGTTGGCAGTGGTATATCGTTTGATTTTCTTTTCTTTCTCATTAAAGCAATAGACCCCCTCACGCGTACCTATCCAAATGACACCGTTATTTGCTTCGTAAATGCAGTTGGTGAACATTTTCGTAACGGAAGACGACGGAAGAATAGAAGCCTTTTGTATATCCAATCCTTGTTGCAGGAAAACTGATATCCCTTCTTCACCGCCGACCCAAAGCCGATTATGTGAATCCCTGAACAGGGTTGTAATCTGCTGGGGTGTGAACGGAGTACCGTCTTTCTCTTTATTTATGGTCGTAAAACTTTGTTGGGCGGGATTGAAGCTGACTAAAGCACTCAATGTTCCCAACAGGAGATTGCCGCCCTCGTCGGGGATAATAGCATATACGTTTTCATTCACCAACCGGCTGTTGGTCTGATTGAAACTTTCCATTCGTCCGCTGTTGCGGTGGAGAACAGTCAGTCCGCCGGCATGAGTACCGATATATACCAATGACTTCTGCTCGTCTACATATACGGCTTTGATGTTATTGGAACCGATTCCTATTTCCCGTTCGTTTTCCTGCAATGCATAATGTGTAAACTGTTGTGTTTTGGTGTTGTATAGGTTCAGTCCGCCGTCATTGGTTCCTATCCAAAGATTCTTGTCCTTATCTTCTACAATACAACTTACTACATTGTCGCTCAATGAGTTCTTATAAGGAATACGCTGTATGGTCTTGAACCGGTTCCGGATGGGATGGTAATAGTTTAATCCGCCGAAATAAGTTCCAAGCCACATGCCTCCTTGCGAATCCATAAAGATACTGCGAACCGAACGTTGCGACAGACTGCCTTTTTCTACCGGACTACTACTATATGAGATAAATGAGTCACTTGCCTCATGATAAATATTCAAATCATTGAATGTACCTATCCATAAACGGTTTTGTGAATCCAGTGCCAACGAACGGATATAATTGGAACTGATACTTTTAGGATTGGAAGAGGAATGGAGGTATGTCTTAACTTCGTTGGTTTTCGGGTTGAACAGAAGCAAGCCGGCTCCTTCGGTCGCTATCCATATGCGGGTGGGAGATTGCTGCAAGATAGATTGAATCCGTTTGGTGTCTGATATAGGAGTCATCTTTTCCAGACTTTTCTGTGGGATAGAGTAGCTGTAAAGCCCGTTCTCCATTGTACCGATATAGATTACATCTCCATGCCTGTAAAGAGCGGTGGCTATAATCTTATGCATGGCTGTGCCGAAAGAATCGTCCACAAATTTGGATTCTTTTATGTCGAACATGATAAGACCTTCCGGTGTGCTTATAAGCAATTGTTCCGGTGAAATCTCGGCAATGCCGTTGATTTGCTGCCGTTTCCCTTTCTTCTCGTAGAAAAAGTTGTTGAACTGGTCTTTTTCTTCATCATAGCATGACAGCCCGTCCCGTGTGCCTATCCAAACCCGTCCCCGGCTATCTGTTTTTACAATTCGCGAAATATCATTGGCTATACTGTTAGGGTCATCCTCATTGTGCTGATAGACTGTGAAGGCATACCCGTCATATTTGTTCACTCCATCATAGGTAGCAAACCACATATTGCCCCGTTTATCCTGGTCAATGGCGAATACGGTACTTTGCGACAATCCTTCATTAATAGAAATATAAGAGAAATTTATTTGTTCCGGAATCTCGGAAAAAGCAGGATTTGTTCCTATGTATAGAAAGAACAGACAGATTATTATATTTTTTAGATAGCTCATTATTAGGTCGTAAGATTAATAGTGGCGCCAAAGGTAATAAAATCTTTTCTATACAGTATAATGAAAAATAGAAAAAGATATATCCACCGCTTCCATCAGACCGTCTTTGAGCAACAGGGAAACGATAACACCTGCGCCATGGTAACGAAGACCACCGGCATGAATATGGACCGGAGCAAAATTGTGTCGTCGTTCATAATATTGTGGCTTTTAATTTTCTGCTGCCAGATGTAGACAAAATTTTTAATATTCGGATAATTTTGTCAACAAAGAATCGGTTTCGATTGTTGTTTTATTTAAGTTTGCGCGATGTTATAAAAAATATGATATGAAGATTTATCATAAATTCTTGTTATACCAAAACAAACTGCTGAAGCCGTATATACATATTATATTAGGCTTGGTAGGAGCATTGACCTATTTAGCGTCTCTTGCGCTGATTGTCGGGGTTGTTTACGAACATGGCTTTCCGCTGTCGGCGGATGAAATAGCGAAAATACAAGTCCTGTATAAAGCCGTATGGGTTATCTTTCTGATTGATGTCACCCTGCATATCTCCCTTGAATACCGAAGTACCAAGAAACAATATCGAGGGTTGGCATGGATATTGAGTGTCTTGCTATATCTCACTTTGATACCTGTTATTTTTCATCAACCGGAGGAGGAAGGAGCTATTCTGCAGTTTTGGGGGTTCCTGCATGGAAAGTTCTATCATTTGGTATTATTGCTGATTTTCTCTTTCTTGAATTTGTCCAACGGCCTGGTGCGCCTGTTGGGACGCCGTACCAATCCGTCTTTGATGCTGGCAGTCAGCTTTCTTGCTATTATTCTGATTGGTACAGGGCTGCTGATGTTGCCACGATGTACGGTGAATGGCATTACTTGGGTTGATTCGTTGTTCACGGCTACGAGTGCGGTATGTGTCACGGGATTAGTCCCGGTCGATGTGGCGACTACGTTTACTACCGGTGGTCTTGTTGTCATTATCCTGCTGATTCAGATAGGCGGATTGGGAGTGATGACCTTGACCAGCTTCTTTGCGATGTTCTTTATGGGGAATACTTCTCTTTACAACCAGTTGGTGGTACGCGATATGGTCAGTTCCAATTCGTTAGGTTCGTTGCTGTCCACCTTATTATATATACTCGGATTTACCTTGGTGATTGAAGGCATCGGCATGGTTTCTATCTGGTTCAGTATTCACGGCACATTGGGAATGAGTCTGGAGAGTGAACTGGCTTTTTCTGCTTTCCATTCCATTTCTGCTTTCTGTAATGCCGGATTCTCCACGCTTTCCGGCAATTTGGGCAATCCGATGGTGATGACTAATCATAATTGGTTGTTTATCTCTGTTTCTTTTCTGGTTATTTTGGGCGGTATCGGTTTTCCTATCCTGGTCAATTTCAAAGATATTGTATTGTATCATTTGCGTCATTTCTGGAGGTTTGTACGTACCCGCAAACTGGAAAAGCACCGTACGCTTCATCTCTATAATCTGAATACGAAGATTGTACTGATAATGACTTTCCTGCTGTTGGTTATCGGCACGTTGGCGATTGCCGCTTTTGAATGGAACGCTTCATTTGCAGGAATGCCTGTGGCAGACAAATGGACGCAGGCTTTCTTTAATGCCACTTGTCCGCGAACAGCAGGTTTTAGCAGCGTAGACCTGACTTCGTTGGGTGTGCAGACCTTATTGGTTTATTTAGTCTTGATGTGGATTGGTGGGGGCGCCCAGTCTACTGCCGGTGGTGTGAAGGTAAATGCTTTTGCAGTAGTTGTCCTGAACCTTGTAGCTGTGCTGCGTGGAACGGAGCGTGTAGAGGTATTCGGCAGGGAGCTTTCGCACGATTCTATCCGGCGTTCCAATGCTACGGTAGTCATGTCATTGGGAGTGCTGTTCCTCTTTATCTTTATATTGAGCGTCCTTGAACCTCAGGTATCATTGATGGCATTGACTTTCGAATGTGTGTCGGCACTTAGTACGGTAGGTTCCAGCTTGAATCTGACTCCGAAGTTGTGTGACGCAAGTAAATTATTGGTGGCATTATTGATGTTTATCGGGCGTGTGGGGCTGATTACGTTGATGCTCGGAATTGTGAAACAGAAAAAGAATACAAAATACCGTTATCCGAGTGATAACATAATCATAAACTAAAGATATGAAGTATATTATTATCGGTTTAGGAAATTACGGCTATATGCTGGCCGAAGAATTGTCTGCATTGGGACACGAGATTATTGGTGCGGATATTAGTGAGAGCCGTGTGGACAGCATCAAAGACAAGATTGCCACTGCATTTGTGATTGACGCGACGGATGAACAGTCCTTGTCGGTTCTTCCGCTGAATAGTGTGGACGTAGTGATTGTCGCGATTGGCGAGAATTTCGGTGCGTCTGTGCGGGTGGTAGCTTTGTTGAAACAGAAAAAGGTGACTCGTATTTATGCCCGTGCAATTGATGGGGTTCATAAAGCTGTGCTGGAAGCTTTCAGCCTGGAGAAAATATTGACACCGGAAGAGGACGCAGCCCGCAGTCTGGTACAATTACTTGATTTCGGGACAAACATGGAAGCTTTCCGCATTGATTCGGAATACTATGTCGTAAAGTTCACCGTACCGAGGAAGTTTGTGGGATACTTTGTCAATGAACTGAACTTGTATGAAGAATTCCATCTGAAACTCATCGGGCTGAAGCGTGCGGATAAAATAACCAATTGCCTGGGGATTTCCCTGACGGAACTTCATGTGAAGAACGAATTGCCGGAGAATGAGAAAGTAGAAGAGGGGGATGAGCTGGTTTGCTACGGCAAATACCGGGATTTCCTGTCTTTTTGGAAGGCCATTTGATGGTTGTTTATGTCAACTTATCGAATATGTTTGGGAAAGCCGGATAATCTGTTGCAATCAGAAAAGACTACCATGATTATCCGGCTTTCTTATAAGGTCAAATTTGGAATAGCGTAATTATTTTGCTTGAAGACGGACTGTTCCGGCTTTCACACCGCTTGCTTTGGCAGTCAGTATGATTTCTCCGGCCATTTCATCCGTCTGTACAATAGTGGTCAGCATTCCGTAGAAAGCGTGCATCTTCGGAAGATGGAATTGTTCCAGATTGGTAGGGTCGCCGTTGGCTACTGCCCGGAATTTTCCGGCTCCTTTTACAGAGAAGTTTATCAGGCGGCTATCTGCCGGGCAGAGGTTACCGTCCTTGTCTACTACTTTCACAGTGACATAAGCCAAGTCTTTTCCGTCAGCAGTCAGTTCGTTGCGGTTGCTCACCAGTTCGATATGATGAGGCTTACCGGCAGTGCGGACTGTCTTTTCTGCTGCAACTTTTCCGTCTTTGTTATAAGCTACTACTCTAACTTCGCCCGGTTCATATACGGCATCCATCCACATCAAACGGTAACGGCTCTTCAAGGAACTGTTGTTCTTGCTTTGTTTGCCGTAGCTTTTTCCATTGATAAACAGTTCGGCTGTCGGGTAGTTGGTATATACGAATACCGGGGTTACTTCACCTTCACGTCCCGGCCAAGTCCAATGAGGAAGGATATGCAGCGTCTCTGCATTTTTGTTCCATACGCTACGGTAAAGATAGTAACGGTCTTTAGGAATACTGGCAAGGTCGATAATACCAAACATAGAACTATGATTCGGCCATGAATCGACATCATAAGGCGAAGGTTCGCCCAAGTAATCGAATCCTGTCCATACGAACTGCCCGATAGTCCAGTGGTTATCATCGGCTAAGGCGAAATCTTCATCCGGGATATTTGACCACGGACATACTTCCACATCATACGAAGAACATTGGTGGTCTTCATATTTAGCTCCTTTTTTATCTTCCACCGGGAATTTATAGACTCCGCGTGAGCTGACGGTAGAAGCTGTCTCGCTGCCCAAAATCAAGTTCTGCGGAAGCTGGTCGTAAGATTCTTTATAACGTTGTGTACGATAGTTAAGTCCCGGTATGTCAATCATAGCCGCAAAGCCGTTGGCAAGCACGCAAGTTACCTGGTCCATTCCGCAAGTCACAGAACGGGTCGGGTCTTCACGGTGACAGATGTCTTGCAGGAACTTAGCCACTTTATAACCGACTGGGCTACACTGAGTAGGCACTTCATTACCAATACTCCACATTACCACACAAGGGTTATTGCGGTAGTTGTGAAGCATATTCACCATGTCGCGTTCCGCCCATTCATCGAAATAACGGTGATAACCGTTGGTACATTTGGCAATATCCCATTCGTCGAACGGTTCAATCATCATCATAAATCCCATTTCGTCACATAGTTCAACGAGTTCGGGGGCCGGCATGTTATGTGATGTACGGATGGCGTCACAACCCATATCTTTCAAAAGAGTAAGTTGGTGGCGGAGTGCCGCTACATTGATAGCCGCTCCCAACGGGCCTAAGTCGTGATGATTACATACTCCTTGGAACTTCCGGTGTTTTCCATTCAGGTAGAAACCTTTATCGGCGATGTACTCGATGCTACGGATACCAAAGCGGGTGGTGTAAGTATCTACCAGCTTGTTGTCTGCATAGATTTTGGAAATCGCTTTGTAGAGCGACGGGCTTTCCGGCGACCAGAGTTCAGGTGCATTTACAATGAAATTCTGTTCGAACGGCTGTCCGTGATTGATACGGCTTGTATTCTCTTTACGGGTAACTATTTTTCCGTCCGGTGAAAGAATATCCGTCTCTATGCGGATTTGCGTTTTCTCACCGGCATTGTCTATCTTTGTCTGCAGGTGCACGACTGCAAATTCCTTGCTCACATGAGGAGTTGTAATCTGTGTTCCCCATACAGGCACGTGGACTTTATCAGTAACAATCAGGTGCACGTTGCGATACAAGCCCGCTCCCGGATACCAGCGCGAAGACTGCGGGCGGTTTTCCAGCCGTACAGCCAGTATATTACTCTTTCCGTCTTTATTCAGGAAAGGAGTGACGTTACAATGGAAAGAATTGTAGCCGAAAGGCCAGAAACAGACTTCTTTCCCATTCACATAGATATGGGCTTCACTCATAGCGCCGTCGAAGAGCAAGGTTGCTTCTTTGCCGGCAGGAGTGTCAAAACTGGTACGATACCAACCGGAGCCTACATAAGGCAGTCCCCCGGTACGTCCTGTCTTTAAAGATGCTTTTTTCTCGAAGTTCTGCGTGATGGCAACATTCTGAAGGTCATTGTTCATGTCGAAAGGACCGAAAATAGCCCAGTCGTGCGGAATGACGACCGATTCCCATTTTGTGTCATTAAACTCCGGCTGACTGGCCTCTTTAAAATCTCCTTTACTGAACTTCCAGTTCTTCTCGAGCAGCGTCTCGCTGCGCTGCGCTTGCAGGCTGCAAGCTGCTCCCAACAAAAGTACAGTTACTAACTGTTTTTGGTGTTTCATGTTCATTTTTTCTTTTCAGGTATAAATAATTTTGGATTCGGGGTAAAGATATAAAAAAGCTTCCAATAAATTTGTCTCTTAAAGGTATTAAATAAATGAGTGGGTCTGTACTCCCAAACACTGTACTACTTGTTCATGGTATCAGATTTGCAAGATTTATTTCGTAAATGTAGGAAAAATGTCGGTTACACTTGTAAATATCCCGCTCTTTTTGTTCCTTTGTTACCTATTTATAAACAGAAAACTTACGTATGAGAAAACTAATTTATTTGCTTTTGTTGCCATTGGCAGTGGTTGCGACTGCTTGTGGCGGTAAAAAAGGAACTTCAAATAATGAATCAACGTTGGCAACAATGGACAGTGTGGATGCTCACGGACTGCAACGTATGCAAACTTCCAAAAGCGAAATAGACTTTAAGTTTAAAGGAAAAGACTATCATTCCATGGTTTCGCGCACACCGGATGAAAATCTGCCTCATGTCGCCAACGAAATGGGAGATACCTATGTCGATAATAAAATCGTGTTGCGCCTGACACGTGGCAGCGAGAAAGTGTTTGATAAAACATTTACCAA
Organism: uncultured Bacteroides sp.; assembly: GCA_947574505.1. Classification (GTDB taxonomy): domain Bacteria; phylum Bacteroidota; class Bacteroidia; order Bacteroidales; family Bacteroidaceae; genus Phocaeicola. The sequence continues at coordinate 47,224 of CANPJW010000017.1, forward strand.
GAATGATTTTTCATCCGTAGTAGATGCTAAATTCCTGTCGAATTCCGTCCTCGAAGGAATCGTGTATGACAAGACCACTCCACAGGGAATAGTATATGCCGCCAGTGTTTGTTATCCGCAGACAGATTTGTATATGCCGCTTTCTATCACTATCACAGCCGATGGAAAAATGAGCATACAAAAAGTGGATATGCTTGAAGAAGCATACGATGACGAATCGTCCAATTGAGCCTGTGAGCGGGTATTGACAGCAGAATTACACAAATGTGAAAACATTTGAGACAAAAGAAAGGCAGCCGAAGAGGTTGCCTTTCGTATTTTTGCACCGTCAACAAACTTAATACCAAATAGAATGAAGAAAAACATTTTAGCTATCTGTGCGGTAGCGGTAGGATATATGGCAATGACCGCCCAGACTAAAAATACACAAACGCTGGTTCCGCTTGCCGAGCGTGTAAACGTACAGGCAGATTCGGCACGTGTCGACCAGATAATAGACGGCTGTTGGGTAGCGGTCGGAACCAAAAAAACACATGCCATTCAACGCGACTTCACCCGTATGTTCAACGGCAAACCTTCTTATCGCTTTGAACTGAAAGAAGATGATAACACGTTGTCGGGTTACGCAAAAGGGGAAACAAAAGGGCGTGCGGAATTTTCTTATTGCTATGCAACTTCCGATGATTTCAAAGGGAAACCGGCCGATACGTATAAAAAGGCACAAATAATGAAAACTGTATATCATCATGGTAAAGGGGCTTGTCCGCAAGGTTCTTCCCGCGACTATGAGTTTTCGGTATATATCCCTTCTACACTGGGCAGTGATGTCTCGACAATTTTCGCCCAATGGCACGGGATGCCCGACCGTACCTTGGTGCAGACTCCGCAGGGCGAAGTGAAGACGCTGACAGTTGACGAATTCATCGAACTGGATAAGTCTACTATCTTCAAGAAAAACATAGGACACGAGAAAAAAGTCAAACTGGACAAGCAGGGCAATCCGGTTAAAGACAAACAAGGCAATCCGGTGTATGTAGCCGGCAAAGCCAACGGATGGCTGGTTGAACAGGGAGGATACCCGCCACTGGCGTTCGGATTCTCAGGTGGCTGGTTTTATATCAAGGCAAACTCCGATCGTAGGTGGTTGACAGACAAAGATGACCGTTGCAACGCAAATGTAGAGAGAACTCAGATTATGAAACCTGTGACATCTGAGTATAAAGCATCTACCATCGCCTACAAAATGCCTTTCGCAGACTTCCCGAAAGATTGCTGGATTACATTCCGCATCCATATCGACTGGACGGTCTACGGAAAAGAAGCCGAAACAATCGTGAAGCCGGGTATGCTCGATGTGCAGATGGATTATCGGGACAAAGGAAAAAAGGTTAGTAAACATATCGTAGACAATGAGAAAATCCTGATTGGACGTAACGACAAAGACGGCTACTATTTTAAGTTCGGTATTTACCGTGTGGGTAATAGCACGAAGCCGGTATGTTACAATCTGGCAAACTATTCAGAAAGGTAAATTAGTTAAAAAGGTAAAGAGGGAGTAATATCCGGATGTTCTTCAGTGGGCATCCGGATATTTTTTTATGTGAATCTGGTAATATTAAAAAATGTCAATAATCACGTGTCGTTTAGTATATACGTTCCGGTTATGCAAAAAGATTCGTTCTTTTGCCGCCTGCCAAATGGTATATATGTATAAAATAACTAGCGATGTAAATGATGAGTAAAAATGGATTTAGCCGATGTGGGGAACTCTACATCGGTCGTTTGCGAAAAGAGGGACGCCACTCTACAGCGCACGTCTACAAAAACGCCCTTTTTTCTTTCTGCAAATTTTGCGGCATATCCAATGTGTCGTTCAGGCAAGTCACCCGTGAGCGTTTACGACTATACGGTCAGTATCTTTGCGAGTGTGGGTTGAAGCCTAATACGGTTTCTACGTATATGCGCATGCTCCGTAGCATTTACAATCGGGGGGTGGAAGCGGGGAATGCCTCTTACGTGCCGCGATTGTTCGGTGATGTCTATACAGGCGTGGATGTCCGTCAGAAAAAAGCTTTGCCTGCTGCCGAACTTCATAAACTCTTGTATGAAGACCCGAAGTCGGAACGTTTACGTCGTACGCAAGCCATTGCCGCCCTGATGTTTCAGTTTTGCGGAATGTCGTTCGCCGACTTGGCTCACCTGGAGAAGTCGTCTTTGGACAGCAATGTGCTGCGTTATAACCGTGTCAAGACCAAGACTCCCATGAGTGTGGAGGTGCTGGACAGCGCAAAGGAGATGATTGAGCAACTACGGAACAAGCAGGAGTCTTTGCCCGATTGTCCGGATTATCTGTTTGATATTCTTCGTGGTGACAAGAAACGGAAAGATGTAGCATCTTATCGGGAATACCAGTCCGCTCTCCGTCGGTTTAATAATAGCCTGAAAGATTTGGCAAGAGTGTTGCATCTGAAATCTCCGGTTTCTTCCTACACGTTCCGGCACTCCTGGGCTACTACCGCCAAATACCGGGGAGTCTCAATTGAAATGATTAGTGAATCATTGGGGCATAAATCTATAAAAACCACACAAATCTACTTGAAAGGCTTCGGACTTGAAGAACGTACAAAGGTAAATAAAGGGAATTTATCTTACGTAAGAAACTACTGCACTAACAGATGATTTTGGCGTAATATATTGGCAATCAGTGGTAATAATCATCCGTTACTTCTTAGGTAACGGA
>CANPJW010000018.1 GCA_947574505.1 uncultured Bacteroides sp.
CTTTTGACTTTATTATAACTTGGAGAGAAACACGCACGAGGCCGAATGCTTACTTGCTTCCTGATAAATTTATCGTTTCACTTAAGTGATGAAACCTTATCACCCTAGTGATGAGCTTGTACCACTTGGGTGATGAAACTTCATCACTTAAGTGAAACACTGTACTTGTCAAGAAGAGAACACGAACTTGTCCTGATGAAAACCCTTTTACATAAGGATGTTTACGCTTAGTCACTTTTCATCCCGAAACGCCGGAAATCCCTTGACAAAGGCTTTTCAATGTGCTATCTTTGTGGAAACAACAACTAAAAAAACAATAAAATCATGATGAAAGAAATGATTCGGAAGGTGATGGAATGGTGCAAGTTATGGAACGGTGAAACTGCAACGGCGAAACAGGCGGACCCTTCTTCGGATAAAAGGGAAAAAGAACAGGCTGCGGATAACCGGGAGGTGCAAGACCGTCTGGAGAACTACTTGTGGAAACACTATGAGTTCCGTTTCAACGTGTTGACGGAACAACCCGAATATTGCGCGAAGGGGCAAGGGACGGACACACCTTATAAGATAGTGACTCAGCGTACCTTGAACACCTTGTGCCTGGAAGCGCACCGTCATCGCATCAATTGCTGGGATAAGGATGTGAGCCGCCTGCTCCATTCGGAACGCTTGGAAGACTATCACCCTTTCCTTACTTATATGGATACACTGCCCCAATGGGACGGGGTGGACCGCGTCACTCCGCTGGCGCAGCGCATCTCGAAAAAAGCCTTCTGGATAAACGGCTTCCACCGCTGGATGCTGGGAATGGCCGCCCAGTGGGCAGGACGCATGGACCGTTGCGCCAATGCAGTGGCCCCTATGTTGGTGAGCCGTATGCAGGGCAAGTGTAAATCTACTTTTTGTCAGTTGTTGATGCCCGACGGGTTGAGAGATTATTACACGGACAGTTTTGAGTTGACGGGGCAGTCGGGCTGCGAACAGAAACTGGCGCAGTTCGGGCTGATTAATCTGGATGAGTACGACCGTCTTTCTCCTCAAAAACTGCCGTTGCTCAAGACACTGATGCAGATGAAGAAGTTGGATTTCCGTAAGTCGCACCGTTCATCCTACAGTCACCTGCCCCGCATGGCTTCGTTTATAGGAACCAGTAATCATAAGGATTTGCTGACCGACCCCACGGGCAGTCGCCGTTATCTTTGTGCCGAGGTGAAAGAGAAAATAGACTGCACGCCACTGGAGCACAAGCAATTGTTTGCCCAATTGAAGGCGGAGCTGGAGGGCGGCGAGCGTTATTGGTTTTCGGCCGAAGAGGAAGCGGAACTGCAATTGCGCAACCGCGAGTTCTATGCCATGCCCGTAGAGCAGGAGGTGTTCTACCGTTGTTTTCGCCTGCCTGAGGCGGGAGAGGAGTTCAAACTCTATTCGGCCTCGGTCATTTTCACCATTTTGCAGAGCCGTTATCCTGCGGCTATGCGCGGCATGACGGTGGTGCGTTTCGGCAAGATGATGAGCGCCATGGGGGCGGAACGGATGCATACGGAGAAAGGAAATCTGTACAAGGTGGTGCTGGCGGCATAATTCCCGTCCATCAGGCCGGCTGAAAGGACTGACAGGAGGCTGAAGGGGCTTCTGTCAGTCTTATTTGTTGTGTGACAGTGTGTTAACCGTGCTGAATGGACTGAAGGCGGGGTGCATGAATGCCAAAAAACATACTATAAGAATCTTTTTAAAGAGCCGTTTTCTCAAGAATTTGTACTAAGTTTGCAACCAAACTACATAATTAAAAAAACTATGATTAACAGATTTGTATTGAACGAAGTATCTTACTTCGGTCCGGGTGCGCGTGAAGTGCTTCCACAAGAGATTAAACGTTTGGGCTTGCATAAGGCGTTTGTTGCTACAGACAAGGACTTGATTAAGTTCGGTGTGGCTGATAAAGTGTTGAAAGTCTTGGAGAATGCAGGTATTCCTTATGAAATATTCAGTGAAATCAAACCGAATCCTACCGTAAGCAATGTAAAGGCGGGAGTTGAAGCTTTTGCAAAATCAGGAGCGGACTTTATTCTGGCTATCGGCGGCGGTTCGTCTATCGATACTTCGAAAGCGATTGGTATCATCACTAATAATCCAGACTTCAGTGATGTGGTGTCACTGGAAGGTGTGGCTCCTACAAGGAAAAAGTCAGTGCCTATCATTGCACTGCCCACTACCGCCGGTACTGCCGCCGAGGTGACTATCAACTATGTCATCACGGATGAGGAAAACCATAAGAAGATGGTTTGTGTAGACCCGAACGATATTCCCGCCATCGCTATTGTGGATGCGGAACTGATGTACACTCTGCCTAAAGGGCTGACTGCTTCTACCGGTTTGGACGCACTGACCCACGCCATCGAAGGGTTGATAACCAAAGGCGCTTGGGAAATGAGCGATATGTTCGAGATCAAGGCGATCGAAATGATTGCCCGTTATCTGGAAACCGCTGTCTTCGAGCCTACCAATGCGGAAGCCCGTAACGGTATGGCCGTGGCACAGTACATTGCAGGTATGGCGTTCTCTAATGTAGGCTTGGGCGTGGTTCACGGTATGGCTCATCCGTTGGGAGCTATCTTCGATATTCCTCACGGTGTGGCTAATGCACTGTTGCTGCCTGTCATCATGGAGTTCAATGCTCCGGCTGCTTTGTCCAAATATGTAGATATCGCCAAGGCAATGAATGTGTACAAGGATGGCATGAGCCGGGAAGAGGCTGCGAAGGCTGCTGTTGAGGCGGTGAAGGCATTGTCTGTCAAGGTGGGTATCCCTCAGCATTTGTCTGAACTGGGTATTAAGGAAGAAGACTTGCCCCGTCTGGCCGCTTCGGCTATTGCCGATGTGTGTACGCCGGGCAATCCTCGTGAAGTGACGGAAGAAATTATTCTGGAACTTTACAAGAAGGCTTTCTAAGCGTAATTCTTTTGTAATAAAAGCATAGGTGGTGTGTGGATGTGCAGGGCATATCCACACACTTTTTTTATCTCCTTTCTGTTTTTTGAATTGTTATGTGAGTTTCATCTTTTTGTATTTGGATTGAAATGTGCAGTTCGTTTCTTTGCGGCAGAAAACAATAAACTTAAAGTTATGAAAAAGAAGTTCATTTTAACCGTTGCTTTTTTGAGTATCAGTTTGTTTGCCCAACAGATGTGGGCTATGCCGTTTTATCCGGTACGTGATAAAAAAGAGAATGTGAAAACGGATGCATCTTCGGCTAAGGTGGAAACATGGGAGTTTTACTCTACTGTTGAAACCCCTTCTTCCGAAGAGCTGGCTGCATTGGTTTCTAATCATAAATTAGGTAAGAAGGTAGCCTTCCTGTATGATTCATTTAAAGATACTTATGTGGTGAAGGAAGAGGTGGTACCCGGAGATCCGACGCGTCGTACGGTGATTCGTAAGCCGGAAATCTACAATGCAGTACGTACCATTGAAAAAGAACTGAACCGTCAGGTAAGGAAAGACCTGCTGCCGCAGGATAAGGCGGAGCAGGAGTTTACAGGGGTGCTGAAAGTGGCGTTGGCCGCTATCGACTCGGATACGGAGTCTTTTGAGACTGCTTTACAAGAGAATAAAAAGGACGTATCTCATTTGTTGGGTGTATTCCGCCGTGTCAGCCTTAAAAGTATCTATTGAATTCTTTCTTTTCAGGATAAACTAACAATTATATATAAATGAAAACTAAACAGTGCTTGGTCATTGTTATGACCTTGCTATGCCTTTGCGTGAAGGCGCAGAATCTCAGAGTGACCGGTGTGGTGCGGGATAAGTCGGATGTGATTATCGGTGCCAGCGTAATGGTTAAAAACTCAACAGTGGGTACGGTGACAGATATGGATGGGCGTTATTCAGTGGAAGTGCCCGCCAATGGTGTATTGATTTTTTCTTATATCGGATATACTCCGGTAGAGAAACAAGTAGATGGACAAACGGTGATTAACGTGACGATGAATGACGATGTGCAGGCCATTGACGAAGTAGTGGTAACTGCTATCGGTATCAAGCAGCAGAAAAAGAAGTTGGGATATACTACCCAACAAGTCAATACCGAGGCTTTAGACCAGCCGGGTACGGTGAATGTTGGTAATGCCTTGTCGGGTCAGGTAGCCGGTTTGACGGTAAATAATCCTACCGGTATTTTTCAGGCTCCTTCGTTTTCCTTACGTGGAAAGACTCCGTTGATGGTGATTGACGGTGTGCCTGTGGAGTCGGATCTTTTTGACGTATCTCCCGAAAATATAGAAAGTATTAATGTTTTGAAGGGAACTGCCGCCGCTGCTTTGTATGGTTCGCGGGGTAAAGACGGTGCTATTTTGATTACTACCAAACTGGCGAAAGAGGATGGATTGACTGTTACGGCCGGATTGTCCAGTATGGTTTCTGCCGGATTTACGGTCTTTCCTGAAACTCAGACAGAGTTTGGTTCGGGCTCTAATGGTCAGTATGCCTTTTGGGATGGAGCAGATGGTGGTATCTCGGATGGAGACATGACCTGGGGACCTCGTTTTGCCGGGCAGAAAATAGCACAGTGGAATAGTCCTATCCGTAATAAAGAAACAGGAGAAACGATTCCTTGGTGGGGGGATGTTTCCGGTACGATTTATGATGACCAGTCTAAGTACGAACGGGTGCCCATCGCATGGGAACCTCATGATAACCTGAGGGACTTTTTACGTACCGGAATTATTACAAAAGCGACTTTTTCAGTGGCAAGCAAAAGTAAAAAAGCTAACTATAATTTTAACGGTGATTTCTCCAATCAGCGCGGACAGGTTCCCAATACTTCGGTTTATACGGGGGGATTGAACTTTAACAGTATGTATAACCTTAGTAACTCGGTTACTTTATCAGCCAATCTTTCTTATAACAAGGTATATTCTCCCAATTATCCACGTTATGGATATGGACCGAAAAATCATATGTATACCATTTTGTTATGGATGGGAAATGATGTAAATGGAAAGGAGTTGGCCGAGCATTATTATCGTCCGGACTCTGAAGGTACACGTCAGGCCAACTACAACTATGCGTGGTATAATAATCCTTACTTTGCTGCCAATGAACTGACGCAAAAGCATGACCGTAATACAATGAATGGACAACTGAAACTGAACTGGGATGTAATACCGGGGCTGAGTTTGCAAGGACGGGCTGCGGGACGTTTGGAAAGCACATTTGAAGATATGTCTGTTCCTAAGTCTTATATGAACTATGGTGATTCGCGGAATGGCGACTACAAAACGTGGAATACTGATCAGCTGGACATCAATGCGGATTTTCTTGCTACTTACACACGTGCTTTCAGCAGGAATTTTACGTTGACTGTCAATGCCGGTACTTCACTGTATTACCGTCAGATTCGGAAGCAAAGCCAGTCTACAGACGGACTGATCGTGGCGAAAGTATACAATTTGGGTAATAGCCTGAATCCTGTAAGCGCTACCAACTCGATGAACGAAAAAGCTATCGAGAGTGTTTATGGTTCTGTGAATGTAGATTTGTTTGAGTCTTTGTTTCTTACATTTACCGGGCGTAATGACTGGTCTTCTACTTTGGCAAAAGGGAATAACTCCTATTTCTATCCTTCTGTGTCATTAAGTACATTGGTTAATGAATATGTGAAACTGCCTTCATGGATGGATTATCTGAAAGTAAATGGTGCATGGGCGCAAGTTTCCAGTGACCTTGATCCTTATTCTTTGTATGCTACTTATTCCAATGGCACACTGTATGGCAGTATTCCGTCCGTGACTTATCCGGGTACGTTACTCAATGCGAATATATTGCCGCAAAAAACAACCTCGTATGAGGTGGGGGTTTCTACTTCGTTTTTGCATAATCGCATTGGAATTGATCTGACCTACTATCATATGCTGGATGAGAACAGTATTATAGAACTGCCCATATCATCTGCCTCGGCATTTACCAAACGTTATGTGAATGGTAACGAATACACAACAAACGGTTTCGAGCTGATTGTTTCCGCCACTCCGGTAAAAAACAAAAACTTTACCTGGAATGTAGCTACCAATTGGAGTAGTAATATTCGTAAGCTGACCGGGATTTATGGAGACCAGGAGAAGTTCGGCGATTTGAAAAAAGGTGACCGGGCTGATGCTATGTATGCTACCGAGTGGGAAAAGACACCGGATGGCCGGTTGATATTGGATGCGAATACGGGTTTGCCCACTCAGAGCGCTTTTAAGACCAAAGTAGGAAACCAGTCTCCTGATGTTCGTTTCGGATTGCAGAATACTTTCAAGATAAAGGATTTTACTGTCAATATAGATATGGACGGAGCTATCGGAGGAACGTTGATATCTACTACCACGCAGAAAATGTGGTGGGGAGGAAAGCATCCCAAATCTACCATGTATCGTCAGGAAGAATATGATAATGGTGGCAAGCCTGTTTATGTGCCCGAAGGTGTCAATATAGTAAGCGGTGAGGTGACTTATGACGTGAATGGGAATATTGTTTCCGATACCCGTGTCTATAAAAAGAATGAAACAGCGGTAAACATACAGACTTGGGCCCAGAATTATCCTTATCGTGCCGTGGTGCGTACAGAAGAAAGCGAGTTGTTTGCTAATACGTTCAGCCGTTCTTTCCTAAAACTGAGACGTGTTGCAGTGACGTATGATTTGACTAAGTTCATTCAGTCACAGTTTATAAAAGGGCTGGATGTCACAGTGTTTGGAAACAATCTGGCCGTGCTGAAAAAGACTCCTTATTTGGATCCGGACTTTGGTGCCAGTGATGGAGATTTGCAGGATCCGTCGGCCCGTTATGTAGGAGTGAGTGCTAACATTAAATTTTAACGTTTATTCAAAATATGATGAAGAAGTATATCAAATACATGGCATCTCTTCTTGCCGTATCCTTTGCAATGAGTGCTTGCATTGATTTGGAAGAGATGAATGTGGATCCTAATAATGCCACTACTACCAATCCTTCCCTGTTGTTGACCGGAGTTGCTTATAGTGCTTTCAATCAAACCAGTTCGGATGCTTGCCATGCAGCCAAGATGCTGATTCTGACTTCGGGAGAAAGCAAGTATCAGGTTTATAAATGGACGCGTGGGGATTTTGATTATTATAGCAATTTGCGTGATGTGACCAAAATGTCAGAAGAGGCCGGAGAAGGAAGTGCTTATCAGGCTTTGGCTCATTTCTTCCGTGCCAATTATTTCTATCAGTTGACTCTGGACTTTGGAAGTATTCCCTATACGGATGCGCTTAAGGCAGAAACAGATGCGAATTACCAGCCGGCATACGATTCGCAGGAAGTTGTGCTGGCCGGCATTTTGAAGGAACTGGAAGAGGCCGATAAAATGCTTGAAGGCAGTGATGAGATTATTTCGGGAGATATTATCTACAATGGCAACTTGGTTAATTGGAGAAAATTGATTAATGCTTACCGCTTACGTATTTTGATGTCTTTGTCGGGAAAAGAGAAGGTAGGTGATATAGATGTTAAATCGGAGTTTTCAAAGATTGTAGCCGACGGACCTTTAATGGAAAGCTTGTCGGATAACGGGCAGTTGATCTATCTTGACCAGCAGGATAACCGTTATCCGTATTTTAATGACAGCGATTTCGGTTCGGGGCGTTTTATGGATTCCACTTATATTGCTGCATTGGCTACACGGCAGGATCCGCGTTTATTTGCTGTTGCCACGCAAACTCCGAATGCTGAAAAAGCCGGAAAAGCGATTAATGATTTCAGCTCTTATGACGGGGGTGATCCGGCTGTTCCTTATAGTTTGGTTAATGATAAGGCGGTGGCTGGAAACTGTTCCAAGCCTGCTCCCCGTTATTACCAGACTCCGACCAATGAGCCTATGGTCTTGTTAGGTTACGTTGAACAGCAGCTTATATTGGCTGAGGCTGTAGTAAGAGGATGGATTCAGGGAGATGACAAGATTTATTATGAATCGGCCGTCAAGGCGTCTTTTGAGTTTTATCAGAAATATGCTGTGTCGGTAGCTGATTATCTCACTCAGGATGCAGCGGCAGAATACCTTCGAAATGACAAGGTGGCTTATTCCTCTTCCCTTTCTACTGATGAGAAGATAGAGCGTATTATTATGCAAAAGTATTTGCCGACATTTTTGCAGGGAAGTGTATGGCTACCCTACTATGAGGCGCTTCGTACGGGGTATCCCGATTTCCGCCGTGCCGCAGGAGTTAGTCTGCCTTATCGCTGGATGTATCCGCAGGATGAATATAATAACAATGCCACTCATGTGGAGGCTGCTTTGAATGAGCAGTTTGGTGGAAGTGATAAAACCTCGGATAAGCCTTGGTGGTTGCAGTAATCAGTTTAAATAAATTTTTAGGATGATGAAAAAGATAAAAACATTATGTGGTGTGTTGGCTCTGCTTTGTGTAGGGATGATGCCGGTAAGCGCGCAAAATGTGCTGAAATTCAATGCAGACAAGAAGTTTAAGATTGTTCAGTTCACTGATGTTCATTGGGTACCGGGAGACTCTGCCTCGGAAGAAGCGGCGGAGCGAATGAATGAGGTCTTGGATGTTGAGAAACCGGATTTGGTGATTTATACAGGTGATTTGGTGTTTGGCAAGCCGGCGAGCGAGGCATTGTCTAAAGCTTTGGAACCTGTTGTTTCCCGCCGTTTGCCTTTTGCCGTGACTTGGGGAAACCATGATGATGAGCAAGATATGACCCGTATTGAGTTACTGGAATATATCAAAGATATGCCGGGTAATCTGACCTCTACCACGGCAGGGATTTCGGGAGTTACTAATTATGTACTTCCTTTGAAGTCGGAAGACGGAAAGAAGGATGCAGCTGTGCTTTATGTCTTCGATAGCAATGCGTATTCGTCTTTGAAACAGGTAAAAGGGTATGATTGGATAAAGCCGGATCAGATAAATTGGTATGTTGAGAGCAGTGTGGGATATACGGAACGTAATGGTGGCAAGCCACTGCCCTCGTTGGCTTTCTTTCATATTCCTTTTCCGGAATATAATGAAGCGGCGCAAGATGAAAATGCGTTATTGATAGGAACACGTAAGGAAAAGGCTTGTGCTCCGTTGATTAATACAGGTTTGTATGCTGCTATGCTGAATGCAGGAGACATAATGGCTACATTTGTGGGGCACGACCATGTGAATGATTATGTAGTTGATTGGAAAGGGATTTTGTTGTGCTATGGACGGTTTACCGGAGGGAATACCGTTTATCACGATATTCCGGGAGGAAATGGGGCACGGGTCATTGAACTGACACAAGGAGTGCGCTCTTTCAAGACATGGGAGCGTTTGGAGGGAGGAAAGATTATTAATGAAGTAAATTATCCGTCTGATTTCCAAAGAGAATAATAGTCAGTTGGGCAGGATAGAGGTATTCTCAGTACCTGTCCCTTCCGGTGACAAGACTGTTTCGTCATTTGTTATACATAAATTATTGTCACAGCTTCATACATCCCTGTCGGCATTCTATGGATATAGTTAATAATGGCCGGCAGGGTGATAGAATATTATGACCGTTTCAGATATTCGTACCCTATCCGGCAATACAGGCATTTTTTCTTATCGCAATATTCTTTCTTTAATTGTATCAAAGCTTGGCTGTCGGCGGCATTGGAGGCTTTCATTCCGCATTGTTCCCACATGCGGGTGATATAATTGTTCTCCGCTTTCAATTCTTCCAGAAAACTGCCGGCACGTGCACAAAGTACACGATTCCCTTTATGCAGTCCGTAAGCATAGAGAAATGTCACTACCGTGTTGATAATGAGTAAATCCAGTGAGGTGTTACTTAGAGTCTTCGGACGGGAAGGGGAAGAACCGCCAAATGTATAATGAGTGAGCCAGTATTCTGACGTTCCTCCTTTCAGAATATCTCTGACACCTTGTAGTGTCTCCGTTTCCATGATGCGAGAGAGCAGTCCGTAGGCACGATGATAAAGACATGCCAACTGTGCAATCCGTATATGCGGAAAATTAGCAGGACGTAGCCGGAGAAAACGCCATAGGGAAGCATCCATCGGGATAAGTCCGAATTTATGCTGTAGATAGGTGTACTCTTTTTTTAGCCGGAGATAGTATCCGTCTCCATCAGAATCTTCCAGAATGCCGGCTTGTCCAAAGAAGATGGCTTCTATCTGGAAAAGGTCGTTCCGATGCTTGTCTACCGCCCGGAAGGGAAGCCGATGAGCCCAGGTTTCGAAAGCGTCTCCGTTCAGCCCGAAACCGAAATTACGTGCCAGTGTGATAAAAAAAGCATCTTCCCAATTGCCTTGACAACGTTTTAACCGTTCATTCAATAAGGTCGCTTTTTGCTCGAATCTTTCCATCTGTAAGGCAGTCATCCATGAGTGGGCGGTGAAAGGGGGGAGTGAAGGAATGATGCGGTAACAAGGGGGGTAGCTGTCTGTTTCCAACAGTTCCTTGTAGTTGGTGCGGACCGCTTCCGGGCAGATGAGTTGTATTTGGGGGATTCTTTCTCCATTGCTCCTGCTGATTTCCGTATCTATTTCGGAGGCTATATGCAGAATGACAGAGTTGTAACCGGCATCTGCATGATGTCCGTGTTTGAACCAGTCTGAAGATCTTTCATGTATCTCGATATTGCCTATCCAAAGCACACCGTCCAGCTTGAGCTTGGCATTAAAAAAATCGGGACCGGCGTCGGTATTCGCCAGTCCCGTATCTATAACTTCCACTTGTTGGCCGGTTGTCGTTTTCAGTTCTTTGAGAGGAAATATTTTATGTTTCCATACATAGTGTAATAGTTGTTCCATGTTAATGAGGTGTAAATGTTTGGCAAATGTAATGGTTTACAACGAAAAACGCTATCTTTGTGGCTGAAATAACATTCGTAATTATGAAAATAGCATTAATAGGATACGGAAAGATGGGCAAGGAGATTGAAAAGGTTGCAGTTGCCCGCGGACATGAGATTGTGAGTATTATAGATGTTGATAATCAAGATGATTTTAATTCGGAAGCATTTAAATCAGCAGATGTGGCTATTGAGTTTACTAACCCGATGGTGGCATATGACAACTATATGAAAACTTTTGCTGCCGGTGTCAAATTGGTATCGGGCAGTACCGGATGGATGGACAAACATGGTGATGAGGTGAAAGAATTATGCACGAAAGGTGGAAAAACCTTGTTCTGGTCGTCTAACTTCAGTCTGGGTGTCGCTATATTCTCTGCTGTAAATAAATATTTGGCTAAAATAATGAATAACTTTCCCGCTTACGAGGTTTCCATGACCGAAACTCATCATATTCATAAACTGGATGCGCCCAGCGGAACAGCCATCACGCTGGCCGAAGGAATTCTGGAAAATATGAACCGCAAGAGTAAATGGGTGAAAGGGACCATGGTGGCACCGGATGGAACCGTGTCGGGAACATCGGAATGTGCCGAGAATGAGTTTCCTGTAAATTCGATCCGTGAAGGGGAGGTGTTTGGTATTCATACTATCCGCTATGACTCTGAGGCGGACAGCATCTCAATTACCCATGATGCAAAGAATCGGAAGGGGTTTGCCTTGGGAGCTGTTTTGGCGGCGGAATATACATCCAGGCATGAAGGGTTATTAGGAATGAGTGATTTATTTCAGTTTTAAGATATGATAAGAGCAACACGTACACAGTGGATTAAGTTTGCCGTTGTTCTGGCGCTTTACCTGATATTTCTTGTCTGGTTGAGAAGCTGGCTGGGATTGGTGGTTGTACCGTTTATCTTCGATGCGTATATCACAAAGAAGATTCCATGGACTTGGTGGAGAGAGTCCAAGAACCGTCATGTAGTGACTGTCATGGGATGGGTGGATGCTATTGTATTCGCACTGGTGGCGGTATACTTTGTCAACCTCTATTTCTTCCAGAACTATGTGATTCCTTCTTCTTCGCTGGAAAAATCATTGCTGACGGGTGATTATCTGTTTGTGAGTAAAATGAGTTATGGGCCCCGTGTGCCTCAGACTCCGCTGCACATGCCGTTGGCACAACACACACTGCCGTTTTTTAATTGTAAATCATACCTTGAGCATCCACAATGGGATTATAAACGGGTGAAAGGTTTGGGGGATGTACAGTTGAATGATATCGTTGTCTTTAACTTTCCGGCCGGAGATACAGTTGCCACCGGTGTGCCCAATGATGATATTTACCGTCTGAGTTATGGCGCAGGCAAGGAGCTGGCAAAACCGGTGGATTTGGCTTCCATGACTCCGGAGCAGCAACGGGTGGTCTATGATTATTATTATCAGTTGGGACGGGAGTACCTGAAAGAGAATCCACAGAACTTCGGTGAGATAATCAGCCGTCCGGTAGACCGCCGTGAGAACTACGTGAAGCGGTGTGTGGGTTTGCCCGGACAAACGTTGGAGATAAAGGATCGTATTATTTATTTGGATGGTAAAGCTAATAAAGAGCCTGATAATGTGCAGTATCGTTATCTGGTGAAAACCAAGCGCCCTATTCCCGATGACCTGGCTCATGAACTGGGTATCAGCAAGGAGGATATGATGATGTATTATACGGATGCTTCTGTTTATAATATGCCTCTGACGGAAAAAGCGAAAGCTGGTTTGTTGGCGCGTAAGGATATTGTAGTCAGTATTGAGAATACACCGGCTGATGATGCGGGGGGCTTGTACCCGCTGAATATGTATAAGAACTGGACTACGGATAACTACGGACCTGTATGGATTCCCAAAAAGGGAGAGACGGTGAAACTCACGATAGAGAATCTTCCTGTTTATGAGCGTCCTATTCATGTTTACGAGGGTAATGAACTGGCGGTGAAAGATGGAAAGATTTATATTAACGGCAAGGAAACCGATGAGTATACTTTCAAGATGGATTATTACTGGATGATGGGAGATAACCGTCATAATTCGGCTGACTCCCGTTTTTGGGGATTTGTTCCCGAAGATCATGTGGTGGGAAAACCTATCTTTATCTGGTTGTCATTGGATAATGACCGTGGCTGGCTGGATGGAAAAATACGTTGGAACCGATTGTTTACCTTTGTAGATAACATTAAATAAATTGCGCATACCCTGTATTCCTGTATGGATAAAAGCAATGCTTACTGCTGTCATTCTGGTACTGTTGGTAAAGACATTTGCTTTCACCTCCTGCACCATTCCCTCTACCGGTATGGAGAATAGCCTTTATCAAGGGGAAAGGGTTTTGGTGAATAAGTGGAGTTATGGGTTTCGTGTGCCTTTTTCTATCTGGCGGTGGCTGGGAAAAACTGCCGGGAAAGGGGATATTGTGTTGTTCAACAATCCTAATCCACGGTCTCCTCAGACGTCGGTGGGCAATCGGGAAGTGTTTATAAGCCGTGTGGTAGGAGTACCCGGAGATACGTTGATGTTGAATGATGAACTGTGGGTGACCGACGAACAAGTGTTGAGCCCGGATAGTAAATCTTTGTATGTCTATTCTCATACGGAAGAAGAAACGATGCAGGCTGCCATGCAGCAAGTGAACATTCAGGGAAACAGGTTGGTGGGGTATGCCGAGGGGAAGTATATACGTACCTTCAGTCATTATGAATATTACCTGTTAAAACAAAAACTGGCGGGAAAAGTGGATTTGATTCCTCTTTATCATAAGGATATAAGCAAGAGCCATCCCTTTGTGATCCCGGAAAAAGGGAAACCTGTCAAGGTATATCCTTGGAATGTGACCTTGTTGTGCAATACTATTGTCCGCCATGAAGGGAGAGTGGCTTCTGTCAGGGGAGATACCCTGTATGTAGGGGGAAAACCTGTAGAAGCCTATACATTTAATAAAAATTATTACTGGATGGCATCCAATAATCCGGTAAATCTGTGTGATTCGCGTTTATTCGGCCTGGTGCCCGATGACCATTTGATCGGTAAAGCTTGGCGCATTTGGTTTTCATCCAGAAAAGGGCGCATTTTTCAACGAGTGCAATAATGGAGAATACGATATATTTAAGTTCGGCCTATCTGGCCCCGGTGGAATATTATACAAAACTGTTTGCCTGTGAGAAGGCCTATGTGGAACAGTATGACAATTATGTGAAACAGACTTATCGCAACCGTTGTGTCATTGCGGCAGCCGACGGTCCGCTGGCACTGACTATCCCTACGGAAAAAAGCGGTACGCCTAAATGCCTGATGAAGGATGTCCGTATTTCGGATCATGGCAATTGGCGTCATATACATTGGAATGCTTTGGTGGCTGCATATAGAAACAGTCCTTTCTTTGAGTACTATGCTGATGATTTCCGCGTCTTTTATGAAAAGAAATATGCCTTCTTGTGGGATTATAATCAGGAAATTTGTTCTTTAGTATGCGATTTGATCGATATTCATCCCCATATGGAAGGAACAACGGAATATTGCATGGAATTTGTTCCGGGTGAGGTTGATTTTCGTGAGACTATTCATCCGAAGCGTGACTGGCGTGAGGCGGATGCTGACTTTTGCCCTAAACCTTACTATCAAGTTTTTGATGCCAAATACGGTTTTCTGCCGAATTTGAGTATCGCCGATCTTTTGTTTAATATGGGGCCGGAGAGCCTGATTGTTTTGCGAGATAGTGTTAAAGGTATAAACCATAAAGAATAATATCATGAATAATTTGTTTAGTGTAAAAGACCAGGTGGTGGTAATCACCGGTGGAACAGGGGTTTTGGGAAAGGCTATTGCCGCCCATTTGGCAGAAGAAGGTGCCAAGGTTGTTATATTAGGCCGTAAGGCAGAAGTAGGAAATGCCATTGTAAACGAAATCAAGGCCAAAGGCGGGGAAGCCATGTTTCTTGTAACGAATGTGTTGGATGAGGCTATATTGGAGCAGAATCT
The DNA here is from genome assembly GCA_947574505.1 of uncultured Bacteroides sp. GTDB lineage: Bacteria > Bacteroidota > Bacteroidia > Bacteroidales > Bacteroidaceae > Phocaeicola. Next base: position 14,866 of record CANPJW010000018.1, read on the forward strand.
GAAGGATATTCTCGCAGCATATGGTCGTGTAGATGCATTGCTGAATGCAGCAGGAGGTAATATGCCGGGTGCTACGATTGCTCCTACAGGAAATTTCTTTGATTTGAAGGTCGATGAGTTCCAGAAAGTGCTTAATCTGAATCTTACCGGAACAGTTCTGCCTACACAGGTATTTTTGAAGCCGATGGTGGAACAGAAGAAAGGAGCTATTGTGAACTTCTCTTCTATGGCGGCATTCCGTCCGATGACCCGTGTATGTGGTTATGCGGCTGCAAAGGCGGGAATCTCTAATTTCACTGCGTTCATGGCCAATGAAGTGGCTACGAAATTTGGTGAAGGCATCCGCGTGAATGCCATTGCTCCGGGATTCTTCCTGACCGAACAGAACCGTACTTTGTTGACAAACGAAGATGGTACATATACTCAGCGTGGTAATGATGTGATTCGCCAGACTCCGTTCAAACGTTTCGGTAAAGCAGAGGAACTGTGTGGAACCATCCAGTATCTCATCAGCGATGCCAGCAGCTTTGTAACCGGTACAGTAGCCGTAGTAGATGGTGGTTTCAATGCATTTGCCATGTAACAAGTCTTTAGTTTTTAATTCTCAATTTTTTTATTTGATATGATTTTATGTGAGCAAACATGGCGCTGGTACGGACCGAATGATCCCGTATCATTGTGGGACATCAAACAAGCCGGAGCAACCGGTATTGTCAATGCCTTACATCATATTCCCAACGGTGAAGTATGGACGGTAGAGGAAATAATGAAGCGCAAGAAATTGATTGAAGAAGCAGGATTAACTTGGAGTGTCGTAGAATCCGTGCCCGTACACGAGCATATTAAGACACAGACAGGAGATTATCTGAGATATATCGAGAACTATAAACAGAGTTTGCGTAATCTGGCAGCATGTGGTATCTATATTGTGACTTATAACTTCATGCCTGTACTGGATTGGACCCGTACGGACCTGGCATATACGTTGCCCGATGGTTCCAAGGCATTGCGTTTTGAGCGGGCTGCTTTTGTAGCGTTCGATCTGTTTATCTTGAAACGTCCGGGAGCCGAAAAGGAATACTCGGCCGAAGAGATAGAAAAGGCAAAAGCGCGTCTGGCACAAATGGATGAGGAAGAAATTCATCGTCTGACACGAAATATGATTGCTGGATTGCCCGGTTCGGAGGAAAGTTTTACATTGGAGCAATTCCAAAATGAACTGGACCGTTACAAGGATATTGATGCGGACAAACTCCGCAATAACTTGATTTTCTTCTTGAAAGAAATTTGTCCGGTAGCCGATGAAGTGGGAGTAAAGCTCGTTATTCATCCGGACGATCCGCCTATGTCTATTCTGGGCTTGCCGCGCATTATGAGTACGGAGGCGGATTTCAAGCTGTTGGTGGAAGCTGTACCTAATCCGTCAAACGGACTTTGTCTGTGCTGTGGCTCATTTGGCGTATCTGCACAGAATGATTTGCCGGGTATCATGGAACGTTGGGGAGACCGTATCAATTTTGTTCATTTGCGCAGTACCCAACGTGATGCTGAAGGGAACTTTTATGAGGCGAATCATCTGGAGGGTGATGTGGACATGTATCATGTAGTTAAGAACCTGTTGAAAGTGCAGCAACGTCGTGGAATATCTATTCCTATGCGTCCGGATCATGGTCATCAGATGATAGATGATTTGAACAAGAAAACAAATCCGGGCTATTCTTGTTTGGGACGTATGCGTGGCCTTGCCGAGCTTCGTGGTTTGGAAAAAGGAATAGCGATGAGTATGGAAACAAAATAATCTTTTTTTAACATATAGAAAGAAGGCCTGAATGTCTTCCGGTGATGAGGTATATCCGGAAGTGTTCAGGTCTTCTTTTTGTCTAAAAGATAGATAATGAGGACTATTCTAGACAAATATAGAGATTAATTAGACAAATAAAGAGGTGCAGGCAAGGGGAGGAGGTTTATATTTGCAACAGATTTAATCTAATTAACCCTTAAATTCTTTTATTATGAATAAAAAAACAAAACTGCTTTCAATCCTTGGATTGGTGACAGCTATCCTGTTTTTGTTCTCATCGGAGGTGTTGGCCCAATCCTTATCTATCAGTGGTAAGGTAATTGACAAAAACAGTCAGGAGCCTGTAATTGGGGCCAGTGTTTTAATTGAAGGAACCTCAAACGGTACAATAACCGATTTGGATGGTAACTTTATGCTTTCTAATGTTCCTTCCAAAGGAAATTTAGTTGTGTCTTACATTGGTTATGCTACGCAAACTCTTCCTATTAATGGGAGGACTAGTTTCAGTGTTGTATTGGCTGAAGATACCGAAACGTTGGATGAAGTTGTTGTAATAGGTTATGGCGTACAGAAAAAAGTGAATCTTACCGGATCTGTGTCTTCAGTGAAAGGAGATGCATTGGAACGTCGTCCGGTAGCTGATGCCACACAGAGTTTGCAAGGGATGGTTCCGGGGCTGTTGGTGAGCAACTCAAATACGGGTCGTCCGGGAGCTAGTGGTACGTTGACTTTGCGTGGACAAGGCAATCTGGATAATAATGCGAATCCTTATATTTTGGTTGATGGAGTGGAAATGAGTCTCTCGGACGTGAACCCGAATGATATTGAAAGTATTTCTGTATTGAAAGATGCTGCTGCTTGTGCCATTTATGGTGCACGTGCGGCGTATGGTGTCATTTTGGTCACTACCAAGAAAGGTGAGGAAGGTAAAATGCGTGTAAATTACCAAGGAAACGTAGGTTGGAGTACGCCGACTGTATTGCCTGATATGGTTGATTCCTATGAATTTGCTCAGTATTGGAATGCCGGATGTATCAATGCAGGTTCTCCTCGTTTGTATAGTGAGGAAAAAATGGGTTTATTACAGCAATATATTAAAGATCCCAGTAGTGTGGATCCTTGGTTCGAACTTCCTAAAAATTCTAATATGAACCCGGCATTCGAAAATTCAGAATTAGGAGTAGGAAATACTAATTATTTCGATTTGCATTATAAGGATTGGGCATTCAAGCAAAATCATAATCTCAGCTTGAGTGGGGGTGGCAAAAAAGCACAATATTATATTTCTGGTGGTTATTATTCGGAAGATGGTATTCTCCGTTATGCCGATATGGATTTCAGCCGTTATAATTTTGCCGCTAATATTTCTTCTCAGATTACCGATTGGATGAAGGTAAAAGTAAATACGAAGTTTATGCATTCCGATGAGGATACTCCTTTTGGTGACGGAGGGCTTAGTGAAGGCTTTTATCATTCATTGGCACGTTTCCGTCCTACAGTTGCTCCTATTGATCCGAATGGGCATTTTACAGAACTGACTATGATTCCTTATTTGCAGAGTGGTACGTATACAAATACTCAACGTGACCGTTTTAGTTTAACGGCAGGTTTAGATATCCAGCCTGTGAAAAACTGGTTTATCTTTTTTGATTATACATATAAATTGATGGATTTGGAATATGAGGCATTGAACGTGAGCCCGTTAATTTATGGGGCTGACGGGGTGAGTACTTCGAAAGGTGTGCGTGATGAGTTGGGTGTATCACCCGATGGCAAGTTTACCCGTTATTATGCGCATACTCGCTACCAATCTATAAATTTATATTCGAATTATCTCTTTACTTTGGGAGACAAGCATAATTTTACCGTAATGGCAGGTTATCAGGAAGAAAATAATGACTATAGTTATATGAAGAACTCGATTACCGGACTTTATTCAACTTCAAATCCTAATGTAGGTATGGGAACCGGTGATAAGACGGTAGTCGATACTCGTAATGGTTGGGCAACCCGTGGCTTTTTCGGACGTGTGAATTATGATTATGACGGACGTTATCTTCTTGAATTGAATGGACGATATGATGGTTCGTCACGTTTTGCCAAAGGTAATCGTTGGGGCTTCTTTCCATCTGCATCTTTAGGATGGAATATTACCCGGGAACAGTTTATGATGCCGATAGCCGATGTAGTTTCCAACTTGAAACTCCGTGCTTCTTACGGATTACTGGGCAATCAGGCGGGTGCGGCCCTTTATACTTTTGCCGCTACTATGGATTTGAATGATAAATTGGGAAATTATATATTCTCGGATGGACGCCACATCTTTACTAAGGCCCCTGCCGTAGTCAACCCGAATACGACTTGGGAAAAGGTAGAGAGTAAGAATATAGGTTTGGATTTCGGTTTCTTTGGTAATTCGTTGACCGGTTCTTTTGATGTTTTTCAACGTGATACGAAGGATATGTTAGGACCTACGGTGGATTTCCCGGATTTCTTTGGTGCAGACGCTCCTAAAACCAATAATGCCCGTATGCGTAACCGTGGTTGGGAATTGGTGCTGAATTATCGTGGAAAAATTGGAAAGGATATTGACTATAGCATAGGTGGTTCTCTTTCGGATGCTACTGCTGAAGTGACTGAATATGAAGGAACTAGAACAAATCCTAAAGATAATTGGTATAAAGGAAAGAAAGCTGGTGAAATTTGGGGATATCGGGCGGACGGACTGATCCAGACTCAGGCAGAGGCTGATGAGTATAATAATACCTATGATTTATCTTTTATTAGCGGAAAACCTTGGACACCGGGGGATGTGAAATATCGTGATCTGAATGGAGATAAGAAAATCAATAATGGGCTTAATACGTTGGATGATATGGGCGATATGACGGTGATTGGTAATACCACTCCCCGTTATCAATATACCATTAACGGTTCAATTAGCTGGAAAGGTGTAACCGTAAGTGCCATGTTCCAAGGAGTGGCTAAACGAGATTGGGATCCTGGTACCGGAGCTTATTTTTGGGGAAGCGGACCTTATGCGCAAGTGACGGTGTTTAAAGAGCATTTGGATTATTGGAGTGAAACAAATACAGGGGCTTATTATCCGAAACCTTATATTCATACGGCAGGAGGGGTGGTTCCTTTCCGTAATAAGACAATGACGCTTAGTGACCGTTATCTCCAGAGTGGTGCTTATTGCCGTCTGAAAAATCTGACAGTGAGTTATGATATCCCTGCCGTATGGACAAAAAAGGTAGGGTTACAGAAGGTGCAGGTGTTTTTCTCTGGTGAGAATTTGTTGACTTTTACCACTTTGAAAGGAATGTTTGATCCGGAAGCTATCTTTACCAAGAATGATTACACGGCTGAAGGTGGAAAGAACTATCCTATGAACAAGGTGATATCTTTTGGTCTAGTTGTTAACTTATAATTTGATGAATATTATGAAGAAAAGAAATATATTTTTTGGTCTGGTTTTGATGTTAGGTCTTACCGGTTGCTATGATTTGGATAAGATGCCTGAAGGGGTACTGTCTACGACGATTCCTTTTGCAAGTACGGGGGAAATGAGAAATTATCTGGATCAATTCTATCAGACAGGTAATTATAAATATGACTATGTCAGCTTTGGTGATGGAATGCGTGCGCAAGGTTTTGATGCCGGTGGTGGACAATATATTGCCGGGGCAGATACACATAGTGATAATATGGCTTCCAGTTCGGTTAGTACCCGTTTGGCAGGTGAAACGACATTGAGTAGTGCGGTCAAACTGCAAAATTATACAGCTATCCGTAATTTAAATTTTATGCTGTGTAATTTAGATAATTGTGTGGAAAAAGGATCTGCTGATTATAATCAGTATGTGGGTGAGGCTTATTATTTCCGCGCATGGTATTATTATCAGATGTTTATCAGCTATGGGCGCCTGACGTGGGTGAACACTCCGCTTGATCCTAATATGGAAGAAATGAAATTGCCTCGTGCTAACCGCACGATTATTGCCGACAGTATTTTGGCTGATCTGGATAAAGCGGTGATGTATCTCAATACTCAGAACAATAGTGCTACCATGCGGATTCATAAAGATGTGGCGCGTGCTTTGAAAAGTGAAGTGGCCTTGTTTGAAGGAACTTGGGAAAAATACCATAAAGCGAAAAATGATAAGTTTTTTGATTCTACGGTGACCGATGAAAAAATTCGCGATTATTTTAATCAGGCTGTTGCAGCTGCAAAAGAAGTGATGGATCGTGGCGTATGGGCCATTTATAATACTGGTAACAAATTGGATGATTATCGTCAGATGTTTCAGACTACAGATTTATCGGGTAATCCGGAAGTACTTTGGTATAAACAGTATGATGGAGATCAGATTGGTAATAATGTAAACCGTTACTTAAATCAAGGAGGAGGGAGTGTAGGTGTTACGGCTTCATTAGTGGATGATTATCTGACAATTGATGGTAAACCGTTTGTTGGTGATGAGCGGATTGAAGCGAAAAAGGTGTTCGGGAATGAATTGCAGCCGACTTTGCGTGATCCGCGTTTGTCACAGACTGTTTGTATGCCGGGGCAGCAATTACGTCCGGATGACAAGGCTCCTTATTATGTTGTACCGCCATTGATTGGTACTTCATCCTATAATCAGAATATGACTGGTTATTCTTTATTAAAACATGTGCAAATTGATTATACGGGCAGTCTGGATGCCGAGTTCAAGGGAGCCACACCGGCTATTCAGTTCCGTTATGCAGATATCTTGCTGAATTATGCGGAAGCTCTGGCTGAACTGGATGGTGTGGGGAATGCGCAGAAAATTATTGATGCCTTGCAACCTTTACGTGACCGTGTAGGCATGCCTCCGGTGGATTTTGACAGGGAATATAATCAGGAAGCTGATTATGGTTTCCGCAATCTTGATAAGTATATTCAGGCTGTACGTCGTGAACGCCGGGTTGAAAAAGCCTGTGAAGGACGCCGTCAGGAAGATATCATGCGCTGGGCTGCTGCGGACGAATTAATAGTGAGCAAATGGCCGAAAGGTGCGCTCTTTGTGGGAAGTAATCTTGAGAACCATCCTGTATATGGTGATAAGTTAATTTATGATCAAGCTTCAGGAAATAATCTTTTCCTGACAGGCAAGCCCGGGGATCCGTTGCGCTATATTATACCTACGAATCCTGCAGGGTATGAATCGGGTTGGAAGTTTGATGTCAACCGTGACTATCTGTTACCCATTCAGACACGTATGTTAGGAGATTTGACCGGTGGTATGTGGGAGCAAAATCCCGGATGGTAGGAATTATGTTAATAAAAAAGATATGAATAGAGTAACACCTGTGTTATTATATTCTTTGACGGGGGCAGCGGTGTTGTCATCGCTGTCTTCCTGCAAAGAAAAGAAATCTGAAGAGGTAAAAAAGCCGATGAATGTGGTCTATATCATGTGTGACGACCATTCTTATCAGACGATCAGTGCCTATGACCAACGTTATATGCAGACACCCAATATTGACCGGATAGCCAATGAGGGTGTCCGTTTCACAAACAGCTTTGTAGCAAACTCTCTGAGTGGTCCCAGCCGTGCCTGCATGCTGACCGGTAAACATAGTCATGCCAATGGATTTACGGATAATACCACCACATTTGACGGTAACCAGCAGACTTTCCCGAAACTGCTTCAGGCTAATGGCTATCAGACTGCTATGATCGGTAAATGGCATCTGGTATCTGAACCTACCGGATTTAATTATTGGGACATCCTGATAGGACAAGGGGATTATTATAATCCGAAATTTATTAAAAATGGCGAACGGGTACAACGGGAAGGCTATGCTACCAATATTGTGACAGATTTGGCAATAAATTGGATGGACAGCATCCGGGACAAGAGTAAACCATTCTGTCTTTTTATTCATCATAAGGCGCCTCATCGTACCTGGATGCCTGATCTTTGTGACCTTGACTTGTATGATGATGTAACTTATCCGATGCCCGAAAACTTCTATGATAAATATGAAGGCAGAATTCCTGCATCCAAGCAGGAAATGAGCATTATAAAGGATATGGATTTGGTGTATGACCTGAAGATGGCGGACAAGGAGAATGAGATCCATACCACAACGGGACTGGAAGAAGCGGGCAGAAATATGTATAATGCTCTGAATCCGGAACAGAAGGCTGTTTGGGACAAGCATTATGATCCTATCATTGCCAAATTCAAACAGGATAAGTTAACGGGTAAGGCTTTGGCTGAGTGGAAATATCAGCAATATATGCATGATTATATGCGGGTTATCCATTCCATAGACCGTAATGTGGGGCGTGTTTTGAAGTATTTGGAAGAGAACGGATTGATGGAAAATACGATGATTGTCTATACTTCCGACCAGGGATTCTATATGGGAGAACATGGTTGGTTTGACAAGCGTTTTATGTACGAAGAGTCTTTCCGTACCCCCTTGCTGGTCCGTTTGCCGGGAGGAAAGAAAGGTGATGTTGATGAGATGGTGCAAAATATTGATTATGGTCCTACTATATTGGACCTTGCAGGGGTGGAGGTACCGGCAGATATGCATGGAGTTTCTTTCTTGCCTTTGCTGAAGGGGGAGAAAGTGCCTGACTGGCGTAAATCATTGTATTATCATTTTTATGAATACCCGGCTGAACATGCTGTCCGCCGCCATTATGGTGTACGTACAGAACGTTATAAATTGATGCATTTTTATAATGACATAGACTGTTGGGAACTATATGATTTACAGGAAGATCCTATGGAGATGCATAATATCTACGGACAACCTGGAACGGAAGAGTTGGTTAAAGAATTGAAGACGGAATTATTACGTCTCCAAGTTCAGTATGATGACCCTATTCGTAACATTTACAAGGATTGACAACCTAATCTGACCTAAATTTAACATAGCATGAAGTATTCCCGGTCTTTCTGTTTTCAAGAAGGTCGGGAATCTTTTTTTCTATAATCGGACGGACTCATTCCCATTGCATTTTTGAATACAGTGCTGAAATTGCGTGAATGCTTGAATCCTGACTGTTCTGCTACTTCGCTTATGGACAGTGTGGTGGCATCTAGTAATTTACGGGCATATTCCAAACGGCATTTTATGATGTATTCACTGATGCCTATATCCATCATTCCTTTAGTCTTGTTGTAGAGTGACGCACGGCTCATTCCCATTTGCTTTGCTATGAAATTGACATCCATATCCACATTGCTGATATTTTCATTGACAATGCGGCTGAATTGAAGCATCAGCTGCTCATTGATGTGATTCAGATTTTCTTGTTTGGGTATAGGGATATCTATGGTGGCATAGTGCTTTTTCACGATGTTGTGATTATGCATGATATTCTGTATCTGGATAGAAAGTAAATCCATGTCAAACGGTTTGGTTATATAGGCTTCTGCTCCTGTTTTGTATCCTTCTTCTATACTGGCGTCATCGACACAGGAAGTAAGCAGTATCACAGGCATATAGTTTAAGTCTGGTTTTTGTTTGATATAGCGGCATAGTTCAAATCCGTTCATGCGGGGCATTTTGACATCACTTAATACAATTTGGGGGCGTTGTGACGTAAGGATAGGAAGAGCTTCCATGCCATCATGAGCTTCATACACTTCTTCAAACAGAACTTGTAGGTTGCAAATCAGGTAATTACATAAGTCGCGATCATCTTCCACTATTAGAATAGAATGAAATTTCTCTATGCTGTCTTGTTGAGGTTGTTTGTAATCGATGTCGGCTGATAGATGCAATGCATCATTCAAATAGGTTTGAGGTGTAGATTGAATGTCGGCGGCTTCCTGTCTATACGGTAATGTGAAAAAGAAAGTCGCTCCTTTGGTTTCATTATTTTGGGCTCCGATGATGCCTCCGTGCATTTCTACCAGTTGCTTGGCGTATGACAAGCCGATTCCGTTACCTTGAAAGCTATGTTTACCCTGATAGAAGCGAGTGAATAAATTGGCTATATCTTCTTCTTGAAGACCTATTCCCTCATCTTTTATAGTTACCCGTACACGGCTTCCATTACCTTCGAGGTAAGTGGAAACAGTGACAGTAGAATTTTCTTCGCTGAATTTATAGGCATTTGTCAATAGGTTGTTAACGACGATTTCACATTGACTGCGGTCAAAATACATAGTTTCTATGGTAGTGTCAGGAGTAAATGCCAATGAGATATTACGTAACGAAAGTTCATCCTTGAAATCATTTAGGATACTTTGCAACCATTCGTTGAAGGGCGTGGAAGACATGCGCAGGATATTTTTCTCTACTTCCATCTTGCGCATATTCAGAATCATGTCAATGATGTTTTTCATTTGTCGTGCTTGCTTGAACGCACCATATAGTTTGCCACGGAGTTCATAGGGGATTTGTTTGCTGTTTGTAAGTTGTTTCAACGGTGTATAAATTAAGGTTAAAGGGGTACGCAGTTCATGGTTGATATTGATCAAAGCTTTCACTTTTTCCTTGTAGATGGTACGTTCCTGTTCCTTGTATTTCCGTTTCAGTTGACGGTCGTGAGCTTTTATGATATAGATAATGAAAAGAATGATGATGGCCGCACATAATAGGATGAACCAGGATTGTTGCCACCACGGAGGAAGGACAGTGAATTTCAGCAAAGTGAATTCAGGACTCCAGCTACCATCGTTCTGTGTACATTGAACCGTTATTTTATAGTCGCCCGGAGAAATGGTATGTAAAACAAGATGGGGACGGGATGTTTCTGTGTATTCTGTGTTCAGCCCTTTTATACGGAACCGGTAGATGCGCTTGTGAAATACATTTCCCCCTTCCAGTTGTGTATGTATTTTTAGGGAGGAGAAATTATAAGGAATTTCCATAGTTGATCGGGGGATGAAGTGAACTGTTGTGCCGTTCAATGCTATTTCTTGCAACTTAAGTGTGATGGGAGGTGGAGCCGAAGCTGGTTTTAAAGCTTTGTTGATTCGTACCAATCCCTCGGAGCCACCCATGTATATGTTGCCGTCACTTGCCACCAATGCAGGTTTGGCTAAAAAGTCGTTAGGTAATATGCCGTCCATCTCATTGTAGATGACAAAATGATTTTTATGTGGATTATAAGCGTATATGATTCCCAATGACCCCATCCATACGATGCCTTCATGGTCAATGACTAAAGAAGTGATTACGTCATTTCCATCGGGTAGCTTTAATGGCTCTTTACGGTTTGAGGGCAGGTGAATTCTGGTGACTCCATTAGGTTCGGCTATCCATAGAGTCCCTAAAGAATCAATGCTTGCAGCTAATATCTGGTTATTTTTCTCATAAGCTATGGTTTCGTATTCGTTTTTCTCTTTGTTGTATTGGAATACATTGTTTCGGTCATGAAAAAATGGATAAGTACGGTATTTTCCAATATAGATCCAGGAATATTGTAATTGTTTGTTCTTGAAGTGGATGGGAATAAGTTGTTGGCTTCCGGGAATATATCGGTAAAAAGCATTACCGTATAGTTCTATTTCGTTCCGATCATTAACTCGTATATTGGTGGGTGCACTGGAGCTTGCCAGCTTTGCTTCTGCATCTTTGTCCGGAAGAGAGAAGCGCTGGTAGTTTCCTGTCTTTTTATTGAAGCGGAAGATTCCTTTTGAAAAACTGGATGCTAGCAGTTCGGTTTCGGATAAAGGGCAAATGGATACTATTTTTTCTCCCAATGTTTGCGGATAGTGGGTAAAACGTTCCGTTTGCGGGTCAAAGCAGTTGATACCGCCTCCGTCCGTACCAATCCAGATCCGTCCGTCTTTATCTTCCCATAGGCATAAGGGGCATTTGTCGGACAAGCCTGAGGCTGGGTTTTGTGCAGCTTTGGTATAGGTAGTGATAAAACCTTTTTCTGCTCCTAGTACGCCTTCCCGCACCATACCTATCCACATGTGGTTGTTGCTGTGGCATAGGCATGTGACTGAATTGGCAGGGAATTGCCGGTTTTCTTTGTTTGATAAGATTTGAATATCATGAGTGTCCGGATAGATTATATTCACTCCGCCGCCATCTGTTGCCAGCCAAATGGCTTTATCCCATTCTGTTATATCAAGAACGATATCGTTGCTCAAGTTTGAATTACGGGTATTATAGGAGGTCAGCAGTTGTCCATCCTGATTATAACATTTTACTCCTTGCCCGTAGAAGGAAACCCAGTAACGTCCGGAGGAATCCTTATATAGATCGTATGCATTGGATGATTCACCGAATGGAGAATCAGTTATTTCTCCTGTATGTTTATTTAATAGCTTTATTTCCCATGCATTGTTTATTATCAGGTAATGAGTGGAGTTGAAAGGCTCCATCTTGATAATATGGATTCCTGTTGTTTTTAAAGGGATTGCTTTGGAATGTTTTAATTCTTTTTCATATACAAGCAATGTGTCGGTTACAGGTATCAGCAGCTTGCTTCCTTCAGTTGTTATAATGGAAGCTTTTACCGGCTGATTATGTCGCAGAAAAATTTGCAGGGAATCTTTCTCATATTCATAATAACTGATTCCTTGTGAGGTGACCGCCCATATCCGCTCTTCATTATCTCCGAAAATATCGTTGATGTAATGGCTGTTTTTACGTAATAAGTCCGGTAGATTATATTTCTTGATTTTTTCTCCATTGAAACGATATATTCCCTGAGTGGTTCCGACCCATAATGAACCGTTTTTGTCATCGTATAGGGATATAATAGAGGTTGGAAGCCCTTCTTTAATAGAAAGTTGTTTAAAATGATAATAAGGACGGTTGATGGAATAAGCTTTTATGATAAAACAACATAGAACCAGGATTACATAGACGGTTTTTCTCATTCAGATAAGGTCTTAAAAACAAATATTTGTACAAATATAAGAAATAGGTTTTGAAATTCAAAGCGAAAAGAGGATATTGATAACCGAATGGCTGTGATATTATATATAATTTGTCATTCTGAACAGATGTAAAAGATAACATAGTGTTCAGAATGACAAAATAGATTGAAAAATGAGGGGGGATTTGTCTGACTGTTTTTTGTTCTTATAAGGGGATTTTTTTCAGTTTTTCATTCTCAACCATTACTTTATATGTCTTTCCTTTAGTTGTCTTAAAGGTAAAAGTCAGGTTACCATATCTCAGATTGCAGGGCTCACCGGCTTTGGACAGAATGACGGCTTCTTTTAATTTCCCATCCTGCCAGATAATGTCAATTTCAAAGTTACCTTTGGCACAAAGCCCTTTGACAGAACCTTCTTTCCATGCGTCTGGCAAGGCTGGGAGTAATTGGATGAATCCCATGTGACTTTGCAACAACATTTCTGTGATACCGGCAGTTCCGCCAAAGTTACCGTCAATCTGGAAAGGCGGATGGGTATCCCATAAGTTGTCCAAAGTCCCATTTTTTAGTAAGTTGCCAAATAGTTTGTAGGCGTGGTTGCCGTCTTGCAGACGTGCCCATTGATTCAGTTTCCATCCCATGCTCCAGCCGGTAGCTCCGTCACCGCGGTGTTCTAAAACAACTTTGGCGGCATTGGTTAATTCGGGAGTAGTAATTGGTGAAAGGGTGTGGCCCGGATGCAGTCCGAATAAATGGTTGACGTGACGATGCTCGTCTTTGGGATCGTCTATGTCTGTTGACCATTCCATTAACTGACCATAACGTCCTATTTGATAGGGTACAAGATGTTTCAGTACATATTGCCATTGTTTACGGTCTTTGGAATCGACACCCAGTGCTTTGCTGGCATCAATGGCGTTGAGCAATATTTCGCGGACTACAGCATGTACAAAAGTAGCTCCTTGGTCTACAGGTCCATGCTCGGGAGAAGTGGAAGGAGCAGCAGTGTAGGTCCCGTCCGGTTTATGCCATAAATAGTCTACAGCAAAGTTGGCACTGCTCTTGATAAGATCATAGCCTACTTCTTTCAGGAATTTTTTGTCTCGGGTGTAATCATAGTATTCCCAAATGTGAGTTGCCAGCCAGGGACCTGCCATCGGGTTAAAGTTCCAGGACATATTTTCATCGGTCAAAGGGGAGGTAAATCCGAAAATGTTTCCGGATATGGAGGCTGTCCATCCGCGTGCGCCGAAATAGGCTTGGGCTGTTTTTTCTCCCGGCTTTACCAAGGTACGGATGAAGTCTATCAAAGGCCATACACATTTGTTCAGATTGGTGGAGCAAGCAGGCCAGTAGTTCATCTGGATATTGATATTATTATGGTAATCTACATGCCATGGGCCATCTACCCCGTTGGCCCACATTCCTTGCAGGTTGGCCGGGAGATTGCCGGGGCGTGAACTGGCAATTAATAAGTATCGTCCGAACTGATAATAGATTTCTTCCAGCCGGTAGTCCGGATTTCCTTTGCGATAGCGTGCCAGACGTTGATGGGTGGGAAGATCTGTAACGGCAGGATATTGCAAGGTCATAGGAGCATGAGGGTTCAGTTGTAGTTTGACTCTGCCAAACAGTTGGGTATAGTCCGTTTTGTGTCGCTCGCATAATTCGTTGTAATTTTTGGCAGCGGCAGCGTCTAGCATGGCCAGGGTTGTTTGGTCCGGATCAGGACCGACATACGTCTTGGGGTCTTTGAAGTCTGGATTGAAGTTGAGTTTATAATCGGTATCTGCGGTCAGCAGAAAAATGACTTCATCCGCATTGCGGACAATGAATTTGCCATCAGTCGTGTTCAGGCTTCCTCCTTTGTTTATGGCTTGTATGCGGAGAGCAAATTTCATTTGGTTGTTTTTGAGGCGACCGGTATAGAGCAAACGATTGGGACCGTCTGTTTTGATATCACCTATGGCTTCAGGGTTGCTGCCATAGCTGAATATCAGGTTTTGCATGCCGGGACGGTCGGCTGTGAACTTCAGTACCATCACGCTGTCGGGGTAGGAAACGAAGTATTTACGCTCGTAGTTCACTTCATCTTTGCGAAAACTGACTATTGCCATGGCCGAGTCAAGAGACAGGATGCGTTTATAATCGGTCATACCGATTTCACTTAAACCGGTTTCGATGTAAGCTTCTCCCAATGTAGTAAAGGAGCCGAAGCGAAAAGGTGTTTCACGGCTTGGCTCATAATCGGCCAGTCCGTTGAAATTTTTGCAGGTAAGTTCTTCTGCTTTTTTCTGGTTACCGTCTGTAAATGCTTGGCGGATTTCGGGTAACAGGTGTGCCGACTCTTTATTTACGTTCCAATAATAAGCTGCTCCCTTTTCTGTGTTCGGTCCTCCGCGCCATAGTGTCTTTTCGTTTAAAGTGATTCGTTCTGCCGCTATAGATCCCATAACATTGCCTCCCAAACTGCCGTTTCCTATGGGGAGTGAGTTGTTTTCCCATGCTTTGTCTGTTGCAGGAGAATACCAGGAAGCGCGTCCGTCCAAATTATTAGGGGTATCAAACCAGATGCTCAATCCTTTGGTGTAATCTGTACTCTGTGCTTGTAAGGAAGCTGCGAATAAGCTTCCTAAAATGCATAGTTGAAGTTTCTTCATAAATTAATGATATTAGTTAAAGGTATTTCTACAAAAATACAATTAGATTTTTATTTGTGAGAAATGTAATGTTTGAAATTTAGGGTGATTTCCTGTTTTTATAGGTATATCAAGGTTGAAAGATAATTTTCATCGAACATTTCATTGGCGATATCCCACAGATGTTCTGCTGTCAGCATTTCTATCCGTTTGAATACTTCTTCCGGACCTTCAAATTTACCATAGTGCAAGAACGTTTTTCCCATATCCAATGCATTGTTCTCAAAATTGTCTCCGGCAACTCCTATTTGTCCGATGATCTGTTTTTTTGCTGCACTCAGTTGTGAGGAACTTAGTTTGCTGTCACGCAGTTTTTTCAATTCTTTATGAACTAGTCCGATGCAACGGTCTGCATCTTCCGGATCTGTTCCGAAATAGATGCAGAACACTCCTGTGTCTGTGTATGAGGTCAGATTGGCTTCTACGTTATAGACCAGCCCCCGGCGTTCGCGCAAGGAAACGTTCAGCCGGCTGTTCATACCGGGTCCTCCCAGCAGATTGTTCAGCAGGTAAAGTCCGGTTCGTTTTTCATTATATGCATTATATCCCCGGCTACCTATCATTACATGGGCTTGATGTGTTTCTTTATTCAGTGTCAATGTCTTAGGAATATAGAGAAAAGGTTCTGTCCGTTGGCGTTCGGTAATGGAAAAAGGGATGTCGGCTGTCACTTTCTCTATGGTGCGTATCACTTTCTTAAAGTCTATATTGCCTTGAATGAAAAAGATCATATTGGTAGCTTTGTAAAAACGGGAAGTAAAATTCAAGGCGTGTCCACTTTTGAAACTACGCAATAAGTCCGGTTTGCCCAAAATATTCCTTCCCAAAGGATGATTGGGAAAAATCAATTCCTCGAAATCATCAAAAATCAGTTCTGACGGACTGTCTTCATAACTTTGTATTTCATCAATAATCACTTCCACTTCTTTGTCAATCTCATGTTGTGGGAAGGTGCTGTGAAATACAATATCTGCCAGCAGTTCTGCTGCCCGTGAGAAGTGTTCTACCAGAAAAGCACTGTATATCACTGTTTCTTCCTTATTCGTATATGCATTTAAATCTCCGCCTACATTTTCCATGCGGTTCAGGATGTGCCATGCATGTCTTTTTTGTGTTCCTTTAAAGATAAGGTGTTCCACGAAATGGGCCATTCCCTGTTCCTGTTCGTTTTCATCACGGGTTCCGGCATCGACGGCAAAGCCGCAATAGGCTACATTAGACTGATTGGGAGCGTGAATAATGCGCAGCCCGTTAGGCAAGGTGAAAGTATTGTATGACATTGTTTTTTGCTTCAAATAAGTTTCGGTTGGCAAAAATACAACAAAAGTTATTGCCGTTCTTCAAAAAATGCAGATATTTGTATTTACTAACAGAAAACAAGATGATGGATAAAATTGCTATTTTCTGTTCCGCATCCGAGAATATAGAGCCTGTGTTTTTTGAAAAAGCACGTGAGTTGGGCGTTTGGATGGGACAAAACAAGAAGACGTTAGTGTATGGAGGTGCTAATATCGGATTGATGGAATGTATTGCCAAGGCAGCCAAAGACAACGGTTCGATGATAATGGGAGTTATTCCGACCAAGCTGGAAGAACGTGGACGAGCCAGCGATTTGGTGGATGTGACTTTCCGTACGGATAATTTGAGTGACCGTAAAGATGTGATGTTGAATGAATCGGATGTAGTGATAGCTTTGCCGGGAGGAGTGGGTACACTGGATGAGGTTTTTCATGTAATGGCGGCCGCTACGCTGGACTATCATCGTAAAAAAGTAATTTTTTATAATATAAATGGCTTTTGGAATGGCATTATCGACTTTTTGGCCGGATTGGAGAGGCAGCATTTTGCCCATCATCCGTTGAACAGTTATTTTGCTGTTGCCAATGACTTGAGAGAACTAACCGAACTACTTAAATAATATTCATGTAACCTATTATGATGACATCTATACACGAATTGTTGCAGAAAGAGGCTCAGGCTGTTTTGAATATTCCTATAACTGATGCTTATGAGAAAGCAGTGGAATTGATAGTTGAGCAAATACACCGTAAAAAAGGAAAGCTGGTGACTACCGGTATGGGTAAGGCCGGACAGATAGCTATGAATATAGCTACGACTTTTTGCTCTACAGGTATTCCGGCAGTGTTTTTACATCCCAGCGAAGCCCAACATGGGGATTTGGGAATTTTGCAGGAGAATGATTTGCTGCTTCTGATTTCTAATTCAGGAAAAACCCGTGAAATTGTGGAACTGACACAACTTGCACATAATTTGAACCCAAATTTGAAATATATTGTTATTACCGGAAATGCGGATAGTCCATTGGCCCGGGAGTCTGATATTTGTTTATGCACCGGGCATCCTGATGAAGTGTGTGCTTTGGGTATGACCCCCACAACTTCAACTACAGTTATGACCGTGATAGGTGATATTTTGGTAGTGGAAACCATGAAAAGGACCGGTTTTACCATCGAAGAGTATAGCAAACGCCATCATGGAGGGTACTTAGGTGAGCGTTCACGCGAGTTAAGTAAGTAAAATAAAATAGAACCGGAACGCAAATGACACAAATAATGCAAATAGAATTTTATTAAAGGATTTGTGTCATTTGTGTTCCGGTTTTATGTATATAAATCGTAAATATAAAAATGAGAAAAGTAATAGGTATAGGTGAAACCATTCTGGATATTCTTTTTAAAGATAGCCAACCTACGGCAGCAGTTCCTGGTGGCTCGGTTTTCAATGGAATTATTTCATTGGGGCGTTTGGGAGTCAATGTAACTTTTATCAGTGAAACGGGAAATGACAAAGTGGGCGATATCATTCTGAAATTTATGCGAGAGAATGGAGTAAGCACAGATCATGTGAACGTGTTTCCTGAAGGAAAGTCACCTGTGTCTTTAGCTTTTCTGAATGAACAGAATGATGCTGAATATCTTTTTTATAAAGATTATCCACGGTTGAGGCTGGATGTGACAATGCCTGAAATACATCGGGATGACATTGTGATGATCGGCTCTTATTATGCTGTAACGCCTCAATTGCGTGATAAGGTGAAAGAACTGTTGGATAAAGCTCGTGAAAAAGGGGCTATCATTTATTATGACGTGAATTTCCGCAGTACTCACAAGAACGAGGCGATAAAGCTGCTTCCTGTTATTCTTGAGAATTTTGAATATGCTGATATCATTCGCGGCTCCGTTGAGGATTTTGAGAATATGTTTGGTTTGACAGATGCGGATAAGGTTTATAAAAGTAAGATTGAATTTTATTGTCCGCATTTTATTTGCACGCACGGTGGAAGAGGAATTCGCCTGTATACAAAGAATATAAAAAAGCATTATGAAGTGGATCCTTTGCAGACTGTCAGTACGGTGGGAGCCGGAGATAATTTTAACGCCGGAGTAGTTTTCGGATTGCTAAAATATCGTATCCGCCGGGATGATTTGGATGAACTGTCGGAAGATGACTGGGACCATGTGATTCGTTGTGGAAAGGATTTCAGTGCCGATGTTTGTATGAGTTTGAATAATTCGATTTCAAAAGAGTTTGCTGCCGGTTACAGATAAATCGGATAGCTCTCATTGTTTTAAACTCTTTTATTATGTATGAGAACCTTTAAATTAATAGCAGGTCTTTCCTTTTTGCTGCTGGTGGTTGCCTGTCAGGACAAAAAGCGGTCTTCGCAGATTGAGGTAGCGGAGAATGAATCGAAATATGTGGTTTTGGCATATGTCACCTCATGGGGAGAAAGTACGCCTGATCCGGCATGTTTGACTCATATTAATTATGCGTTCGGGCATGTTACAGATAATTTCAAAGGAATACGTATAGATAATGAACCACGTTTGCAAATGGTAGTGGGGCTGCGTGAAAAAAAACCGTCTTTGAAAGTTTTACTGTCCGTAGGCGGGTGGGGAAGCAGTCGGTTTAGTGAGATGGCACAGACAGATAGTACACGTATGGCGTTTGCCGCAGATTGTAAACGGGTGATAGACCAGTTTGATTTGGACGGAATTGATATAGATTGGGAATATCCCGGTATAGGAACTGCCGGTGTATCTTTTTCGCCGGAAGATACTGATAACTTTTCTTTGTTGATGAAGGATATACGCTATGCTATCGGTAAAGACAAACTGCTGACCATTGCTACACAGGCAGGTGCCAAATATTACAACTTAAAGGCTGTCGAACCTTATGTGGATTATGTCAATATCATGACATACGATATGGAGGAATCTCCTAATCACCATTCGGCCTTGTACCGTTCGGAAATGACTGAGGAATGGTCTTGCGAGGATGCGGTTGCCGCCCATGTTGCCGCAGGTTTTCCTGTCGGACGCTTGGTATTGGGTATTCCGTTCTATGGGCATGGGACTAATGAAGCTCCAGAATTATTGGATTATCGTCATATTATCGCTTTGGATTCTTTACAGAGTTGTTGGGATAGTGCGGCACAAGTTCCTTATATGATAAATTCGCAAGGACATGTGGTCGTTAATTATGAGAATGCCCAGTCCATCGCATTCAAGTGCCAGTTCCTGCATCAGAAAGGGATGCTGGGGGCTATGTACTGGGACTATGATAGCGATGATGAAAAGGGTACATTACGCCATGCTGTCTATCAAGGTGTAATGAATCCTTGATTCTTTCAGTTTATTTTTTCTTATCTGCATATTTTCTGTAAAGAGGATAAGCCGCTTGCAGTATTTTGTTTTTTAATAAAGGCGGATAGTCGGGATAAACCGATAAAAAAGCTTCTACTTCTTTGTAGGCCGCTTCGCTATCGTGATTCCTTAATAAAGCCCCGACCCAATTGCGAGGGAAAAAGATATCTCCGGTGCGTTGAACTTCTGTCAGTTTTTCCAATGCCGGACGGATATATTTCACCGCATAATCTTGTCTTGTAGGATGATTCAGATAGCTTAAGGTTGTAGCTGCCCAAGGCTCAATCCTTCTGTTTTCCGCTTGCAATAAAGATCGGAATAAACTGTCCAATTTTAAAGTATCGGCAGTCATCGCACGTGATATGAAATCGAATTGGCGTAGACGGTCCGGATTGTGGATGCGTTGGCGTTGTGTCTGAAGTATTTCTTTTCCTTGCTCAGGTATGCGCAAGGCCAGTTCGTAGGCCAATGTAGTGTAATCTCTTTCATTTAATTGTTGGACTCTTTCGGTTTCCCATAAGGAATAGAGGCACTGAATCATAGTCGGACTTGCTGCTTCTGTAATCAGAAGGCGTAATAACTGGATGCGACAAGAAGGAATCGGATGAGAATGGCTGAGTTTATAAAGCTCATTTTCTATTTTATCACGTTCTGCCGAAGATATCTCTTGCAGAGGAGAGGACAGGTAATTGGTTAATGTTGAAGCTATCAACGGGTTCTTTTCACAATGTATTCCGTTGAGTAATGCATTCATCCATGCAGTATTCGGAATTCCTTTTGCTTGATAATTTTCATGCATCATCATTAAAACTGCCTGTCGGGTTGTTTCATTGTCTATTTCTTGCCAATGTTCCAGCAGCCAATGGAGACTGTTGTTGTCAGGAACAAACAAACCATATCCTCTCCCGTCCGTATTGGGCAGAATACGGGTGGGGGTAAAGGGTAACGTAATACGGCATAAGCTGTCTGTCAGACTGGCTTCTATCGTTGTGTCCCTTGTTCCGCAAAGGGTGATATTGAATTTTTGAGGCCAGTTTAATCCTCTTTGATATGGATCTTGCTGATGTATGGTCAACTGTTTGTCTGATATTTCGAATTTGATTATCGGCATTCCTTTTTGGTTTACCCATACATCGCTGAAAGCGGCTAGATCTTGCTCTGTTTTACTGTCTAGAATTTGTATCAAGTCATCCCAAGTGGCGTTGGCGTAAGCGTAAGTTTTTAAATATTCTTGAATCCCTTCCCGAAATGCTTCTTTTCCCATTGATTCCACCAGTTTTACCATCATGACAGGAGCTTTGTTATAAATGATCTGTCCATAAATTAATCCTGCATTTTGAAGGTTATCTAGCGGTTGCCGGATAGCAGTGGTTCCGGGTGTACGGTCTTCTGACAAGGATGCGGCTGTATAAGTCTTCATCCAATTCAGCTGGTGATTGACTTGCGGGAATAATGGTTCGGTAATCAGAGCTGCAAAATAATTGGCGAATACCTCTTTAGTCCAGACATCATCAAACCAGTTCATCGTTACTAAATCTCCGAACCACATGTGGGCGGTTTCGTGGGCGATTAATTGGGTTCGGCGAAGTTCTTCATCCGGAGTGGGATTTTCGCTTAGGAACATTTGCGTGTCATTATATAAGGTGGCGCCTGTGTGCTCCATACCTCCATATTGGAATCCCGGCAAGATAATAAAATCGTATTTGGCAAAAGGATAGGGAACATTGGTATATTCTTCCAGCCAGTTCAGCGAAGCGGTCACTTGTTTGAAGATGGTATCTAATTGAGCTACTTTTTTAGAATCTGTTTCGCGGTAATATGCTGAGATTTTCCGGTTACCTTCTATATATTCTTGATGTTCTAATTTACCGGTGACAAAGGAAAAAAGATAAGTGCTTAATGGTTCAGTTGGGGCAAAAGTTACTGTTTTGCAGTTGCCTTTTGTTTCTTCTTTAGTAATATAGGTATTGGAAACAGCTTTCCATTCTGTTGGTATATCCAGTCGTAAGGAAAATGTGGCTTTCAGATTCGGCTGTTCGAAACAAGGGAATAAGGTACGGGCACGGTCTGGCACTAATAGCGTATACAGAAATTCATCATTTCTGTTTAGCGACTGGTTTCCGGCAATAAATTTGATCGTGATATTATTTTTTCCTTCTACTATGTTTTTTTCAGGTAGGATGATGTGCTCGTTATGGAATTCATAACGGGCAGTTTGTCCATTGACGGATACCGATTTTATTTTTTCAGGCTTTTCTCTGAAGTCGAGAATAATTTCTTGCGGTGCATCCAGATTAAATTCAATGGTAATCTCTCCATTTACCGGTACTGATTTCTGTTCAGGAATGGAGAAATATAGCTTATACTTCAACTCCTTAATCTCCTGTTTGCGCAGTGTTGCCAGTTCTTGCGATACGCCCTCGTCGTAGAAACGAGGATTGCTTGTGGTCTGTTGGCAACTGCATAATAATAAGCTGCACATGAAAATAAGATATCCGATATATGTTTTCATCATCTAAAATTTATCTTGGTTATCTGCGGCAATTTTTCGGATGCCGCGCTGTGAAGCTATGAATGCACCTCCCAATACTCGTTTCCCCTCGTAAAAAACGGCTGATTGTCCGGGAGCGATGGCGGATGCTTCGGAAAGGAAACGGACCAATAGTTGTTTTTCATCTAATACGAGCACTTGACACGGAATAGGCTTGCTGCGATAGCGGATACGTACTGACAAGTCCTTGCATTGCAGTAAATCCTGCATTTCTGTGATATGATAGTCTTCTACCAACATATATTCTGCTTTAAGTTCCTCGGCATCTCCTAACATGACTGTATTCTTTTCTGCATTGATGCGTAGTACGTATGCTGGATGCCCCAAAGCGATTTCCAATCCTTTCCGTTGGCCTATTGTATAATAAGGAAAGCCTTTGTGCTGACCTATCTTGACACCTTTGCTATTTACAAACCATCCCGGTCCTACTTGGGTGTCAATATCCGGGCATTGCGAACGCAGAAAGTTTCGGTAATCCCCTTCTATAAAGCAGATTTCCATACTTTCACCTCCACGGGCTTTCGCTTCGAATCCTTTTTGTCGGAGATATTCCCGTACCTCCTGCTTGGTATAAGTTCCCAGTGGAAAGAGAAAACGTTGAAGTATCTCCTGAGGAAGTTTCCATAGAAAATAGGATTGGTCTTTTGTCTGGTCATCTCCCGCTACTATATACAGTTTTCCCTTCCGTTCTTCCAGTCTGCAATAATGCCCGGTAGAGATATGGGCGCAATTCGTTTGGTCTGCCCATTCACAGAGAATTCGCTCTTTGAATAGCGGATTGCAAAGGACACAAGGATTGGGAGTTCTTCCTTGCATATACTCATCTATGAAGTGTTTTACAATAATCTGTTTGAACTCTTTCCTCACATCAGCTACATGGTGTTCTATTCCCAACCGTTCTGCCAAGGCCCTTGCTTCCAGTACATCATCAGGTTCATCTTGACCGGGGGTGGAAAAGCGGGAAGGGACATCCCACGTTCTCATGGTAACTCCTACCACTTCATATCCTTGTTCTTGCAGCATGATGCACGTGGCGGAGCTGTCTATTCCGCCACTCATTCCTACCAGGACTCTTTTATCTCTGTTATTCATTATATAAATAGTTCAGGTTCACGGCGTGCCGCACATTTTTGGTGTAGCATGGGGGTGTAAGGAGTATCAAAAACTCGTGCACCATTAGGGCATTCTTTTACGCAAGCGCAGCACTTGATGCATTTGGTAATCTCTGTTTCTATTTTTCCTTCATCGCTTAAAGCAATGGCATGAGTAGGACATACTTCGATGCATTCGCCACAGGCGAAACATCCTTCAGTGCAGACTGGAGCGGCAGGAGTAGAGGGGCCAACAAAGCGATAAGGTATGTTTCCTTTTAGGTAAAAATCGGATAATGTTTCATCCTTCTCCAGTTTTGTCAGACAGTCTTTTCCAAATTGTTCCGCAATCTGTAAATCGGTAACATCCGGACGGCCTTCTGCAATGGGCATATTAGGACGGCTGTAGCTGTGTTCACCAATAAAGGCACCGGCAGCCAGTGGGGTGAATCCCAATTGAATAGTTTCATCTCTCAATTCGACCAGTGCATCTTCGTAATCGCGGTTACCATATACAGCGACTAAGATAGCCGGAGCATTGTTGCCTTTTAATCTTCGTAGCCGTTGCAATGCTATTGGGGCTACCCTGCCTGCATACACAGGAACTGCAATGATCGTGATAGAATCTTTGATTTCTATCGGGCTACTATTCTCATCCGTAGTGAGATCTATTTCTATTCTTCTGCCCATACCTATACTTTCTCCGATGGCACGGGCTATTTTCGCAGACGTATGTGTAGGCGAAAAAAATACGATGTGATTGCTTGTATATGTTTTCATAAACGCAAATATAGTGACTTTTGTCCAAAGGTAGCCAAATATATAGATAAGATGTGTAAAGGTGATAAAAATTGTCTTTATATGAATGTAAAAAATTATTATTAAATATCTTTTTTTCTATTTTAGTTAATAGAAGTGATACGGTAAGCTATATTAGTTAAAATGTATTTAGGGATGAACAAAAAAATCCCATGTTTAGGGAGTTTGAATAATTCTTAATTAGAAAATGAATGACATATTTATATTGGATTATTTTGTTCTTTTCTGGTTTGTTTTGTTGAATAAAGGGATAATTTACAAGTTCTGGATTCCGCTTTATAGAGACTAAGCTATATTTTGACTGTTATAAGTTTAACTTCTTCGGCGTACTTATGCTATTATATTAAGGTGTATAGTGAAAGTAATGTCTTGTTTTAATAGGTCTATGGGGCTTTCTATGGTTGTTTGTAAGGTAAAGAATATAGAGATATTCCTATTTCTTAAAATATTCCTGTATTTTATAAAGATTTTTAGTGGAAAGTCTTGCAGAATAGAGTAAAATGGGTACTTTTGTCCGATGAAATTATGGCTATTATAGAAACTGACTAAAATATGGATGTTCTATTTCAAACGCAAAGCAATGAGCTTTCTACTACAACGCAGAAAGAAAAGCTGTTTAAAGATGCAGAACGGCAGTGGAATACACTGTCTACCGAGAAAGGAGCGCCCGGAAGAAAAGTTGATTTTGAGATCTATAAAAGCATTTTGTATAACCTAGAAATCAGAAAAGTATATTTGGATTCAAAACTCTCTTTAGAAAAGTTTAGTTCAATAGTCGGCACGAATACGACCTACCTGAGTAATGCGGTGAACAACTACTTCGGATGCAATTTCAAGCAGCTCCTTAACAAGTATCGTGTTGAGTATGCAAAGTCCTTATTACTAGAGGGTACGTATTCAGCCAGTTCTCTTTTTAGGAAGTGTGGTTTTGCATCCCAAAGCGTTTTTTATGCCGCATTTCATAAAATTGTAGGCGCATCTCCCTTGCAGTTCCTATATAAAGCACCATCCGGACACAGAAAAAGATTTAAAGTCCTTTTATAACAATAACATTTTGAGTTTTTAAATTTATAAATTTAAAGTTTTTCTATTATGAACAAAAAATTTTTAAGTGCAATCCTGTTTGGAGCCCTTATGGTCACTTCAACAGGAACATTTGTATCTTGTAAGGATTACGATGACGACATCGACCGCTTGGATCAAGAAATATCCAATGTGAAAGATGCAATCAAGGCCCTTGAAGACAAAGTAGGCTCAGGCAAATATGTCGAAAGCTGTACTCCGTTCACTGATGGTAATGGTGGTTATGAAATCAAATTCAGTGATGGAGAGACCATTAAATTATACAATGGTGCAAAAGGAGAACAAGGTGAACCGGGCAAACCAGGTACTCCGGGTACTCCAGGTACTTCTGCTGATGATTATGTAGTATCAGTAGAAGAAGGTGAATCAGCTTATGAATTAGTTATTACTTATGCTGATGGCACTAAAAAGACTATCAGTATGCCTAAAGCTACTTCTGTAGTTAGCGGAGTTAAGTTTATCCCTACTTTCCTTTCTGAAGGTGAAGCTGCCAGAATCCATTTCCCTACCATCGTTACTGATAGTGTGGCAGGTAAAACAGAGATTACAGGTGCAGATTGGGGTACAAATAACTTTAGCACATTTAAAATCGTTTACTCAGGTAAGGCAGACGTGAAGTATCAGGTAAATCCTAACAGCGTATCATTCAAAGATATGGAAGTGGTAGGATTTGTTCGTGATACTGCTGAAATATGGAACTACAATACGAATAACAAGAATTGGGAATTGTTCAACGCTGGACAAAAACTGTACACTGATGGAAAAATTACCGTTGAATCTTATAAAGAAGGACATGGTATGTTAAACTTCCGTGTAAAGGACTGGGCTTTTGCTGAACAATCTAATCTGGACGAAAGAACAGTATATTCATTGAGAATTAAGAACAATGACCAAATCGTTCATTCTGATTTTGTTCCCGCCAAGCATGAAGTAATTTTGCAGAAAAACGTACATTTGGTTAAAGTAGCTGATGCATTTGACCAAACTAACGCTCCTGCTCAGATTAAAAATGCAATTGCTCCTAACAAGGTAAATTATAGAGAATTCATCAAAGATGAATATTATCTTAACACCTTGAATCCGACCGGTACTGAAGAGGCTAAATTGAAGGCTTATCAAGCAGATAAAGCTAAGTTCGAAGCCAATGCTGAAAACCAGTTATATAAAGGAGATGCTGAATCTAAAGATGATGCAGAACGTATTGTTGTAGAATTGAACTATACAGGTGATGGACATTCAAAAAATTTGAAGGACATCGTAACTTCATTCTTTGACAAACGTATGGGTAGAGCCGAAGCAGCTCAATATCCTTTGATGGAGAATGGTTTTGATGACTATTCATTGGTGTTTGAACCGGTTGACTTCTATTATGATGGCGTTAACCAGACAAAACGTTATTTGGATGTTACCAAAGATGGTGTTGCTACAGTAAAACAAACTCCGGACCCGATTTGGGGCGCAGAAACTGATGCCAGCCACACAGCTGCTATAGACAGAACTCCTATTGTTCGTGTGAAACTGGTAGCACCGGGTGAAGACAATGGTAATGTAGTTAAAACAGCAATCATCAAGATTCACATTGTACGCAAGACAGTTGTTCCTGAAATTAATATTACAGAAACAAAAGATGTTACTCTGAAACATATCAATCAAGTTCTTGACATGGATATGGATAAGATATTCAACCATAAAGATGTACAGTTGAGTAAAGACGAATTCCGTAAGACTTATGATTTCGTTCCTGAATTTGCAACAGCAGATGAGGCTAAACAACACGCTGTATATGCATGGGATGGAAAAGATAATGCAGACTATTCATTAGATCCGAACTTTAAACCTGAAGAATACAATCAGTTGTTCGTTACAGTGAAGAATACAGCATTCTCTCGTCATGACGATCACGACGTTTACACTGTTAAGGGTACATACAAGCCAAATGCTGATCATAAGGGATTATCTGACATCCATGTTACTTATACTATCAATGTGAAGTATCCGGATGTAGTTGCTCCTGAAAAGACTAAGTTGAACTGGGTAGATGATTCTTACTTCATTGCTCACGGTAGATACGATAACTTTGATGATCCTAAAACTTATGAAATGGTTGCAGCATTGAATGACGAATTCGATTTGATCAACTATAATCCTTATAAGGGTCAGACTCATGATAAGGATTGGGCTAGAGCTACCTTGTCATTCGAATTGGTTGACCAGCATAATAACGCATCTAAGATAGGTGACGGTCACAATTCCGGCATCCGTTTGTATCAAGGTAAAGACAACAAGTGGTATATCGCTTTGGAGGTTACAGACGAAGGACGTGCTTGGATCAATGCTGCTGACGCTAAGGATTTGAAGAAGATCAAAATGCGTGCTGTAGTAAGCTTCAATGAAGATGTTGACGGATTGTATGGTACTTGCAACAAGGAAGCCAATGCTCATAACAAGTATGCTAAAGAAGATTACAATAACTTCTCTTGCGATACTATCAATATGGTAAACAATACTCCTTGGGCTAAAGATCATACTACTACTTATACTGGTGCTCCTGCTCCTGAAAATGGACGTTCTACAGTGGTTATCGATGAATTTGAAGTTGCATTTGTAACTCCGATGGTATTCCACGCTTACGAAGCAGGTCCTTTGTATGACAAGTATCAGGAAGCTGAAAATACAGTATCATTGAAGGATGCATTCTTCTTGTCAGATTATCTGTGGTCTGAAGGTGCTCAGGCACAATTCAATAACAACCATGTTATCTATGATCACAAAGATATGGCTAAGAATAATACTTTGGTTCAGACAGGTGATCAAGCTGGTTGGTCAAAGAAACTGGTAGTTGACCATAATGTATTCGATGTTAATACAACTGTTAACTTCAAGGTTTCTAAGGCATACTTTGCTGACGGAAGTGAACTGGATGCTGAAAACATGAAGAAGATCAAACTTGATAATGCTAACCAGACTATCACATGGATCAACAATGGTGAAGATATTGCTCAACCATTTACTATTGATGTAGAAGTTTGTGTAAATCACAAGTGGGGCGGTATCTGCGACCATACTTGGAAGAATGATCGTGGACATTCTGTTGGAACTATCCAAATCCAAGTTAAGAAGCACAATGACAAGTAATTAATACGCTCATTGTTTATAAAAAAAGAGGGGGGCAAAATGTTCCCCTCTTTTAGTTTTTATAATCGTTTATCCAATTATATTGTGTATGAAGTATATATATGCTGTCTGTTTTCTGTTATTAGTATGTGGCTGTCATAAAGAAAATGACACCCCTGTTGTTTTACCTGCACGGACACTATTGGTTTATCTGGGAGGAGATAATAATCTTGATGCCGAAACCTATGACAAACTTGTTCAAATTAAAAATGGATGGGAAGACGGGACAGATGGAAATATAATAGTGTATCAGGATACACCATTTAAGGACTCTCCACGATTGATGGAAATTGATGGAAAAAGTGAGAAAGGCTATATTACCATACATACCTATGACCAAGAAAACTCAGCCTCCCCCCAAGTGCTTAAACGAGTTATAAACGACGTAACTCGGCTTTATCCTGCTAAAAGCTACGGTCTAATCGTGTTTTCCCATGGCAGTGGCTGGCTTCCTCCACATACATTGGTTAATGGCTCGCGGTCTATCATCATCGATAATGACAATGAAATGGAAATAACAGATTTTGCCATGGCCCTCCCGGACCATTTATTTGAATTCATAATCTTTGAAGCATGTAATATGGCAGGTATTGAGGTGGCTTATGAATTAAGAAATAAAGCAGCATATATCATGGCTTCCTCTGCCCCAGTAGTATCTCCGGGATTTACTCCTATCTATGCCGGCAGTATTTCCTGTCTGCTTGAAGAAAATGCTGATTTGCAAAGATTTGCAGAAAATTATTTTCATTATTGGAATTTGATGGAAGGCGATAAACGTTCTGCTACCATTAGCATAATAAAAACTGCCGGATTATCAAATTTAGCGAATTTGATACGACAGATCAATACGGAAATATCCGGCTCTTTTCTCCCGGTCGGTAACCTTCAAAATTATGATGGAGTTTTAAAAGCCCCATTCTATTTTTTTGATTTCGCTCAATATTATCAATCATTATCAGATGAAAATACATACAATGTACTTCAAGAGTGTATCAGCCAATGTGTGGTTTACAAAAGAAATACTCCTTTTTATGCTACGGAAGAAGGAACATTCCCTATCACGGCCTTTTCAGGTATGACCACTTTTATCATGCAGAGAGAACTTAATGACTTGAATGAAGAATATACAAAACTACAATGGTATAAAGATATTAATACACATTAGAGAATATGTATAACACTGACAAACAATGATATAGCAAATTCAGTAGAAGAAGTATATCTTATTGCAGAATAGATAGATTCTAAATACTTTTCAAAGTATCCTTTAAAGGACAGAATGCCAATATATATGGACAGAAACAGGTGATTATCCATTAATAGGAAACGGAAAAACTTGTCATAAGCAGAAAAAACAAATCCTTTATTTGCTTTGTTTGTCATTTACTAATATCTTTGTTTTATCATTCATTCTAGAACCGCAACAAAATATGAAATACCCTATTGGAATACAGAGTTTTGACCAAATCCGTGAAGATGGCTATGTATATGTGGATAAGACCGGTTTGATTTACAACTTGGTAACACAAGGCAAGACTTATTTCTTGAGCCGTCCACGCCGTTTTGGCAAAAGCCTGCTGGTAAGTACCCTTGCCTGTTATTTCCAGGGACGCAAAGATTTGTTTGCCGGACTGGAAATCGACGGATTGGAAAAGGACTGGTATGAGTATCCTATCTTCCGTATAGACTTTAATGGAGGACTGTATACACAACCCGGAATTCTGGAGGCTACCATTGAAGGCTATTTAGGGAACTGGGAAGATATTTATGGCAAGAATCCTAATTATACAACCATAGGAACCCGTTTCATTGAAATACTTCGCCGGGCTTATGAACAGACAGGGCGGCGTGCGGTGGTTCTGATTGATGAATATGACAAACCTATTTTGGATGTATTAGATACGGAAGCTTGTTTTTATGATGATTATGGAAAGCAAGTTCTGTTGGAGAACCATAACCGGGAAATATTGAAATCCTTTTATTCTACCTTTAAAGGAGCCGATCAATACTTGAGATTCGTATTGTTGACCGGAGTAACAAAGTTTTCCCAAGTAAGTGTTTTCAGTGGATTTAACCAGCCTAAGGATATCAGTATGGATGAACGGTACGAAGCCTTGTGCGGTATCACCCAGAATGAGCTGGAAGCATTTTTCGAAGAACCCACCATACAGTTGGCTGCTAAATATCAGTACACAGTGAAAGAAATGAAGGAACTTCTCAGACGGCAATATGACGGATATCATTTTGGAGAGAGGATGACCGACATTTACAATCCGTTCAGCATTCTTAATGCTTTTGACAGTATGGCAATTCGTGATTACTGGTTCTCTACAGGTACTCCCACCTATTTGGTTCGTCTGCTGCAACACAGCCGCGAGCAGATAAACGAACTTGCCGGACGTTATTATGTTCCCTCTTTGTTTGTGGATTATAAGGCTGATGTGGAACAGCCTCTACCCATGATTTATCAGAGCGGATATCTCACTATTAAAGAATATAATAGACGTATGGGAACTTATCTGCTTGATTTTCCCAATAATGAGGTGCGTAAAGGGTTCTTGTCCGTATTGGCAGCACATTATTTGAAACCCGGAGGTGGAGAGGTCAACAGCTGGATTATCGATGCTGTTACTTGCCTTGAGCAAGGGAACACCTCCGCTTTTTGTGATTCTCTGACCGCCTTTCTTGCAAGCATCCCGTATGACTCTCACGCTTCCTTGAAGGAATTGGATATGACTGAGAAACATTTCCAATACACTTTTTATCTGATTCTCCGTTTGATAGGAGTTTATTGCCGTGCAATCCATTGTGAGAACCGCCAGAGCTTCGGACGAGTGGACTGCATATTGGAAATGGACGAATATGTTTACATTTTCGAATTCAAGATGGACGGAACAGCAGAGGAGGCTTTACAGCAAATAGCAGAGAAAGGCTATGCCCGATCTTATTTGACCGATAACCGTAAAATAGTCTGTATCGGGGTGAATTTTTCTTCCCTTACACGTACTGTGGAAGAATGGAAGGAAATAATTTACAGGTAAGATTTAGTCATAGTCAGCCTAAAGCGTTAAACAAAAGATTGCCTTCCACTATTTTTTATGGGAATATACCGGTAAGAATGTTTATGCTGTTGCCGGCATAACACATTTAATTTTCATCTTTTTATCATTTTGTTTTTCTTTTTGCTAAGAATGAATTATTTTCGCAGCCGAACACAAGTTTAATTTCTTACCGACAATAAGCAGACATGCTTTAATCCTCGACCAATTCAACTTGTCCTCATTTTAATTTTAACGGATAAGCTGATGTTTTGTCCCTCACTATTATAAAATAAAAGAATGAAAAGATCACTGTATGTATCGCTATTGACGATCATGTACTTCTCTGCCTGCCAAGGTAGTGAGGAACTAGAGCAATCACAAGAAAAAGAGTACACGGTATCCATTATGGCAAGAATCGGGAAAACAGTTTCCGGAGCACGCTACTTGCAAGATCATGAAAATGCCATCGCTAGTTTTAGTAAAACCGATGATATAGGTGTTTTTATGGACAATGACAGTGCCGTCCGCTGGATATTCGATGGAACTTCCTGGACTACAGAAAAGAGTGTCTTTTGGAAAGATAAAAACCAGGAACATACTTTTTACGCATATTATCCCCACTCCGGTTCCAAAGCCGAAAGTAAGGAAAATATAAAAATGCCTTCTCTCGACAGCCAGAACGGGACTTGGGAAAATATTGACCAATATGACTTTCTAGTAGCATCCAGGAAGCTTTCCTACGATACCGACCTTGGCAATGTGGCCTTTTCGGGCGATTATTCATTTAAGCACGTTTTGTCACTATTAAAGATAAACATAAAGGGTGAAGGAGATATGGCACAGGCCGTTATTGACAAAATCAGACTTGAAGGAAATGGGTTGACGACCCAAGGATACTACTCCTTTGAAACGAACAGCATCACCATCAGCGAAACTCCCAAGGAAACCTTCCAGATTACTCCGTCACACACCATGAACAATCAGGATATTTCTTTTTATTTTATCCTGAACGGGGGCGAGAATGACGGAAATATTGATCCGAAAGCCGTGAAAAACCATTCTGTTAATCTCACCATTGAATATACCCGTAACAACAAATATTACATAACACGACGAGACGACCTGTCTCCGGGCTTATTGTCCGGATGTATTCATAAATACAATATTGTAGTAAAAGACGGAAATGTAATTATAACGGGAGGAAGTATTTCGGGTTGGACTCCGGGAAATGAAGAAGAGGATATAGTTATAAATGGAGAAGAAATAAACCCACAAACAAATAATATGTTATGAATTATAGATTAACCGAATTAAAGGTGCTTCTGTTTCTATTGCTACTGTCTGCTGTTTCTTGCCAACGCCCGATGTATGATGAAGAAGACGATGAAGACGGAGTCTCGCAAACAAATCTTCCTTTAAAGATATCTGCCAGGTCTAGCGGAGAATCCCAGATTAATTATCCGGCCTATATCTATGCGTTTGCAGAGGACGGCAGCTGTTCTGCCAGTCTGAAAATGACAGATAACGCCCAGATTGAAATGAAGTTACCTCCTGCCCGATATACTATTGTTGCAATAGCCGGTTTGGGAGAAGAATATATCGTTCCGAAAGATCCTAGCCTTGATGATGTAATTGTTATGAAAGAAAATAACAGAAGCTCACGCGCGCTAATGATGGGCACTTCAACTGTGACAATTGCCAATAAGAAAAATATATCTGTTTCTGTAACCCTCTATTATGCTGTATCTTTAGTCAATATCAGTTTGGAAGATATACCGGCAAACGTTAAAAAGGTGAGTTTGCAGATTTCGCCTTTATATTCTTCCCTGTCGTTTACAAGGGAGTATTCCGGCAAAGACAAGAGTACGGAAATTATTTGTGAGTCTGAGCCGGGTGGAATTTGGAGTGCAAAGCCTTTTTATATTTTTCCGGGGAGCGGCTCTCAGACTGTTTTTTCCATAACCTTGGAAGATAATAGTCAGACAAAGACGTTTGGATACACTTTCAAAGGAAAGCCGGAAGCGAACGTGCCATTGAATATCGGGGGTAGCTATTCGGGTGATGTCACGGTAGGGGGCAGTTTGATATCAGGTGAATGGAAGGCTCCGGTAGACATCAAATTCAATTTTGGCGGTGCTGATGAAGGTAATGGCGGTAGTGAGCCGCCTCCCATTAATCCGGATCTTTCCGGGCTACCCGAAATTGGCGGTATCTGGAACGGCGGTATTGTAGCTGGCATAGAGAATGCAAGTTCCACAGGGGCGGATATTTTGTTGATGAGTCTGGATGAGTGGAGTGGATTCGCTTCCGATGTGCGGAATATCATACAGGAGGAGGAAGCAGACGGATGGCATCTTCCGACTGAAGAGGAGGCAAAAATATTGCATAAGACGTTCAGCGGATCATCACTGGATGAACTGAATGAAACCATAGAGGGATTAAGAAACGGAGACCCGTTATTGGATATTGAGAAACGGTATGTATATGATCATAACGGGAGCATATATGCATTCGGATTTAAAACCTCATCCAAATTTTTACAGGCAGGGAGTACGGTGAAATACAAAATACGTTTGGTATGCAGCGCTCATTATGATGCCGGATGACCCATTCATATACTAGAAAAGGGCATTCACACTTCTTGACAATATATGCTTGAGAGTGTGAATGCGTCTAATCGACTTCCATACTGGGAATCTCATTTCCATAGATAAATTCTCAATTAATTGAAAGTTAACATTCTACCACCCGGTATACATTTCCCTTGGTGGTATGTACCCGTTCGCCCAGCTGGGGCAGGATACGGCTCAGGCTGTAGGCGGTCATCCCTCTCATGATCGAAGGATGGGCTGCCTTCATGCGTTCAAACAGTTGGGTGGCGGAGAGGCTAAGCACTTCCTGCGGATTGTCCTCTTCTGTAGCAAAGCGAAAGCAAAGGCGGAACACCTCTTCTTCGGGTACATGCTTGTAGAATAGGGCATTATGTTGCTGTATAGTCTGTTCCTCTTCTTTATTGAACCAGCTTCGTTCACCGGATAGAAGTTCTGTTTTAAGCTGGGCGTACAATTGCTTATGCTCTACGGACGTGGTGCAGTCTATGGCTCACCCGATAAATCAGGGGGAAAATTCTTTAATTCTATAGAAGATTTGC
>CANPJW010000019.1 GCA_947574505.1 uncultured Bacteroides sp.
CCGTTTTGATTGAAGCCTCCGGACTTGAAGAAGTTCCGGAGGCTTTTTTTTGTATCCGCACGTGTGAAATGTGACCTCTACTGTTTTTTCGGCTCAGTTTGAAAACTTGGGGGAATTAGTTAAAAACCTTATCTTTCCCGTGGGTGTGGATACGTTTCCCACGGAACTGTCCGGAAGGCTCCGCCATGTCTTTTCTCCGGCAGGGGCAGGTCCGGAAACCCTCACCGGGTACTTATGCCTTGGAATAGGGACTGGAAATAGAACAGGCAGGTCTGAAGGCTTGCCCTGATAGAGAACCGGGAGATGATAATAGAGCCTTTATGCAAGCTGCATGAGCCGAAAAAGGATAGTGGAGTATAAAGGGAAGAAGTGTACAATGAAAATCACTGATATGAGATATGAAAGGCAAACACACTTCAAAAAAACGCTAAATTATGCGCTAAAAATAATATATGTCTAATTTATATTTGAAAAATACGCACTTATATTATACATATTGGAATATTATTCGTATCTTTGTCGCCCGATTTATATAGTATTGCTTTGGGAAAGTTTGATAAATATAAGATTGAATTGAAGAATATGAAAGCGGACTCTGCTAAGTATGAGTTTACGCTGGATAATCAATTCTTTGTAGATCTGGATGGACCGGAAGTACAGAAAGGGAAACTGGCAGTAGAACTGAATGTGAAAAAGACATCCGGTGTTTTTCTGTTGGATTTTCAAACTGAAGGCTTTGTCATTGTACCGTGTGACCGTTGCTTGGATGAAATGGAATTACCTGTTTCAACTTCAGATAAACTGAAAGTAAAGTTAGGTTCTTCATTTGCGGAAGAGGGCGATATAGTTGTAGTACCTGAAGAAGATGGGTATATTAACATCGCATGGTTTTTGTATGAGTTTATAGCCTTGAATATTCCCATGAAGCATGTACATGCGCCTGGGAAATGCAACAAAGGCATGGTTGGCAAGCTGAGTAAGCATTTGCGCATTTCGGCGGATGATGAAGATGATGATGACATAGCGGTGGAGTTACCCGAAGGAGATATCAGCGAAGGGCCCCAGGAAATAGATCCGAGATGGAATGAATTAAAGAAAATATTAGATAATAATTAAAGTTTAGAAAAATGGCACATCCTAAAAGAAGACAATCAAAAACGAGAACTGCAAAGAGAAGAACTCATGATAAAGCAGTTGCTCCTACTTTAGCTATCTGTCCTAACTGCGGCGAATGGCATGTTTACCACACTGTATGTGGAGCTTGCGGTTATTATAGAGGTAAGTTAGCAATCGAAAAAGAAGCTGCTGTCTAATCAGTAGCTTTAAACACGTTTGTACGTTTTATAAAATAAAGCCGGCGAGCTTCGGCTCTGTCGGCTACTTTTTTGTAAGGGTATAAACTAATTAAATTGGAATGATGGAAAAAATAAATGCAGTAATAACAGGAGTCGGTGGATATGTACCAGATTATGTCTTGACTAACGAAGAGATTTCAAGAATGGTAGATACCAATGATGAATGGATTATGACTCGAATCGGAGTTAAAGAAAGACGTATTCTGAATGAAGAAGGATTAGGTACATCGTATATGGCGCGTAAGGCTGCCAAACAACTGATGCAGAAAACAGCTTCTAATCCGGATGACATTGATGCAGTAATCGTAGCAACTACTACTCCTGACTATCATTTCCCTTCCACTGCTTCTATCCTGTGTGATAAGCTGGGATTGAAAAATGCATTTGCATTTGATTTGCAGGCTGCCTGCTGCGGCTTTTTGTATTTAATGGAAACTGCTGCTTCACTTATCGCATCGGGAAGACATAAAAAGATTATTATTGTCGGTGCAGATAAGATGTCATCTATGGTAAACTACCAGGATCGTGCAACTTGCCCTATCTTTGGTGATGGTGCAGCAGCATGTATGGTGGAAGCTACTACAGAAGATTATGGTATTATGGATTCTATTCTTCGTACAGATGGTAAGGGACTTCCTTTTCTTCACATGAAAGCCGGTGGTTCTGTATGTCCTCCTTCTTATTTCACTGTTGATCATAAGATGCATTATCTTTATCAGGAAGGAAGAACAGTATTTAAATATGCTGTTTCCAATATGTCGGATATTACAGCGACTATTGCCGAAAAGAATGGTTTGAATAAAGATAATATCGACTGGGTAATTCCTCATCAGGCTAATCTGCGTATTATTGATGCGGTAGCCTCTCGCTTGGAAGTTCCCTTGGAAAAGGTAATGATTAATATTCAGCGATATGGTAATACCAGTGGTGCTACACTTCCGTTGTGTCTTTGGGATTACGAAAAGCAGCTGAAGAAAGGAGATAACCTGATATTTACAGCTTTCGGCGCAGGTTTTACCTATGGAGCCGTTTATGTGAAATGGGGTTACGATGGTAGTAAGAGATAATAATCATTAAACTACAAATACAAATGAACGCATCCGTATTCCGATGCGTTTTTTTGTCTGTAACCAATAAAATGAAAGAATTATGCATAAGGCAGGATTTGTAAACATAGTAGGAAACCCCAACGTAGGCAAGTCGACACTGATGAATTTGCTGGTGGGGGAACGTATTTCTATTGCAACGTTCAAGTCGCAGACAACTCGTCATCGTATCATGGGAATCTTGAATACGGACGATATGCAGATTGTATTCTCGGACACTCCGGGAGTAGTGAAGCCAAACTACAAGTTACAGGAATCTATGTTGAACTTCTCAGAGTCGGCATTGGTGGACGCGGATATATTGCTGTATGTGACAGATGTGGTGGAGAAAACGGATAAAAATGCGGACTTTATAGAAAAAGTCCGTAATGTCAAGGTTCCTGTCTTATTGTTAATTAATAAAATAGATTTGACCAATCAGGAAGACTTGGTCAAGTTGGTGGAAGCGTGGCACGAACAGCTTCCTCAAGCTGAAATTATTCCGATTTCCGCTACTTCTAAATTCAATGTGGATACGGTAATGAAGCGTATCAAGGAATTGCTGCCCGATTCACCCCCCTATTTCGGTAAGGATCAGTGGACAGACAAACCGGCGCGTTTCTTTGTCACCGAGATTATCCGCGAGAAGATTTTGCTTTATTATGATAAGGAGATTCCTTATTCTGTAGAAGTGGTAGTGGAGCAATTTAAGGAAGATGCTAAGAGTATCCATATCAATGCTGTGATTTATGTGGAACGTGAATCGCAAAAAGGTATTATTATAGGTAAGCAGGGCAGGGCATTGAAGAAGGTGGCTACAGAGGCTCGTAAAACGTTGGAACATTTTTTCCAAAAGTCTATTTATCTGGAAACCTTTGTGAAAGTTGATAAGGATTGGAGAAGCTCGGACAAAGAATTAAAGAACTTTGGGTATCAAATGGATTAAAATCGACTGTGATAGCCGTAAACAAGAAAGAAAATGGGAAATTTAGTAGCAATCGTAGGACGCCCCAATGTGGGAAAGTCTACACTTTTTAATCGTCTGACCAAAACTCGTCAGGCAATTGTAAACGAGCAGGCAGGAACTACCCGCGACCGTCAGTATGGCAAGTCGGAATGGGTGGGACATGAGTTTTCTGTCGTTGATACCGGTGGATGGGTAGTAAACTCGGATGATGTTTTTGAGGAAGAGATCCGTAAACAGGTAAGTCTTGCCATAGATGAAGCGGATGTAATCTTGTTTGTTGTGGATGTAGTGAACGGGGTTACCGATTTGGATATGGCTGTAGCCTCTATTTTGCGGCGTACAAAGAAACCTGTTATTATGGTAGCTAACAAGACTGATAATAATGAACTGCAATATAATGCTGCCGAATTTTATAAATTGGGGCTGGGTGATCCCTATTGTATTTCTGCATTAAGCGGAAGCGGTACAGGGGAATTGTTGGATCTGGTGGTAGGTAAATTCAGTAAAGAGGGTGAAGAACTGCTGGATGAGGATATCCCTCGTTTTGCAGTAGTAGGACGTCCGAATGCCGGAAAATCTTCTATCATCAATGCCTTTATCGGGGAGGACCGTAATATTGTAACAGAGATTGCAGGTACTACCCGCGATTCTATTTATACCCGTTATGAAAAGTTTGGTTTTGACTTTTATCTGGTAGATACTGCGGGTATCCGTAAGAAGAATAAGGTAAGCGAGGATTTGGAATATTATTCTGTCATTCGCTCTATCCGTTCTATTGAGAATTCGGATGTGTGTATTCTTATGCTGGATGCCACCCGCGGCATTGAAGGACAGGATTTGAATATCTTCTCTCTCATTCAACGTAATCAGAAAGGTTTGGTGGTAGTGGTGAACAAATGGGACTTGGTAGAGAACAAGAATGCCAAAGTGATGAAAACTTATGAGGAAGCCATTCGTTCCCGTCTGGCACCGTTTGTTGATTTTCCTATCATCTTTGCTTCCGCTTTGACAAAACAACGTATTTTCAAGGTGCTGGAAACTGCAAAAGAAGTATATCAGGCACGTACTACCCGTATTCCGACAGCTCGTCTGAATGAAGAAATGCTTCCGTTGATCGAGGCTTATCCGCCTCCTTCAAATAAAGGTAAGTATATCAAGATTAAATATTGTACGCAGTTGCCAAACACACAGGTTCCTTCTTTTGTGTTCTTTGCTAATTTGCCGCAATACGTGAAAGAGCCTTATAAGCGTTTCCTTGAAAACAAGATACGTGAGAAATGGAATTTGTCAGGAACGCCGATAAATATCTTTATCAGACAGAAATAAGAATAGTGGTTAATGATTAGTGGGTTAATGGGTTTCACCGTGATATCCGCTGGTTATTAACCACTAATCATTTTATCATTATTTTCTATGTTCTTCCACTTCTCTCACCTTGCGGAGCAGATCAGATGCAAAGATAAAATTATTCAGCCGTTCATTGGTAGCAGTGAACACATCATCTTTTGTTCCTTCCCATTCCTTATGTCCTTGATAAATATAGAGAATACTGTCGCCGATTCCCATAACGGAATTCATATCGTGAGTATTGATAATAGTGGTCATATTATACTCTGTAGTTATGTCATGAATCAGTTCATCAATTACCAGGGAGGTTTTAGGGTCCAGGCCGGAATTAGGTTCATCACAAAACAAATACTGGGGATTTAAAGCTATGGCACGTGCAATTGCTACACGCTTTTGCATACCACCACTGATTTCTCCCGGATATTTGCTTTGTGCCTCAATCAGGTTCACACGGTCCAGGCAGAATTGGGCGCGTTTTACGCGGTCACGATACGTATCGTTTGAGAACATATCCAATGGAAACATTACATTCTCTAGTACGGTAAGAGAGTCGAACAAGGCGGCACTTTGGAAAATCATTCCCATTTCGCGGCGCAATGTCTTTTTTTCTTTTTTATTCATGTTGAGGAAGTTGCGTCCGTCATACAGAATCTCGCCTTTTTCGGGAGTCAGCAAACCGACGATACACTTCATTAATACCGTCTTCCCGGAACCGCTCTGACCGATAATCAGATTGGTCTTACCATTGTTAAAAGTAGCATTGATATCCACCAATACGTCTTTTCCCTCGAATGATTTATATAATGATTTAACTTGTATCATCCCATTAAAAGTTGTGTTAATACTAAATCGGAAAATAGAATGAGTACACTGCTCATTACTACAGAATCTGTACTGGCTTTACCTACTGCAATAGAACCTCCTTCTACCGTGTAACCGAAATAAGCAGATACACTGGAAATGATGAAAGCGAAAAAGATAGATTTAATAAAACTGCACCATACAAACCATTCCTGAAAACTATATTGCAGACCATAGGCCAGATCCTCGGCATTCATGACTCCTCCGAACCAACAGGTGCAAAAGGCACCAATAATCCCCGAGGATATGCTGAAAATAACCAAAAAAGGAATCATTGTCATCAAAGCTATAATTTTAGGAAGAATAAGGTATCCGGCGGAATTGACCCCCATGATTTCCAATGCATCAATTTGTTGGGTTACACGCATGGTTCCTATTTCGGAGGCAATATTAGAACCTACCTTTCCTGACAGGATCAAGCACATGATGGAGGAGGAGAATTCCAGCAACATGATTTCGCGGGTGGTGTAGCCTACCACAAAACGGGGCATCCACGGGCTTTCGATGTTTAATTTGATTTGAATGGTAATTACGGCACCAATGAAAAAAGAAATAAGCAGTACAATACCGATGGAATTTACTCCCAACTGTACCATCTCATTGAGATATTGCTTGAAAAACATATGCATACGTTCCGGACGAGCAAAAGTACGCCCCATCAGCATGATATATTTCCCTACGGTTGTTATGGGTCTTATCATCATAGTTTTCACAATTTCCTGCAAAAGTAGCCTTTTTTGTCTATATAAATGCAAAAGAAGTTCTGATTTTCTGTTCTGTTATGCGTTTCCTAAACTTTTTTAGTATTTTTGTCGCAAAATACATGGATATGTCAGAGCAGGAAATAGAACAACAAAATACAGTGACCGATGACAACCGTATGATACTTCGTACAGAAAATCTGGTGAAGAAATACGGCAAGCGTACGGTAGTAAGTCATGTTTCTTTTGATGTGAAGCAGGGAGAGATTGTAGGGTTGTTGGGACCGAATGGTGCCGGTAAGACTACTTCGTTTTATATGACTACGGGACTTATCGTGCCGAATGAGGGGCATATATTCCTAAATGACTTGGATATTACCAGTTATCCTGTATATAAGCGTGCTCAGAATGGCATTGGATATTTAGCACAGGAGGCTTCAGTTTTTCGTAAGATGAGCGTGGAGGATAATATTGCCTCTGTGCTGGAGTTGACTAATACTACTCCGGAATATCAAAAGGACAAACTGGAAAGCTTGATTGCCGAGTTCCGTTTGCAGAAAGTACGTAAGAATTTGGGAGACCAGCTTTCAGGAGGCGAGCGTCGTCGTACGGAGATTGCGCGTTGTCTGGCTATCGACCCTAAGTTCATTATGTTGGATGAACCGTTTGCAGGAGTAGATCCTATTGCCGTAGAGGATATCCAGCATATTGTATGGAAATTGAAAGATAAAAATATCGGTATTTTAATTACCGACCATAATGCATTGGAAACGTTGCGCTTGACCGACCGTGCGTATCTGTTGTTTGAAGGAAAAATTCTGTTTCAGGGAACCCCTGAAGAACTAGCGGAAAATCCTGTTGTCCGTGAGAAATATCTAGGCACTAATTTTGTGCTTCGCCGTAAGGATTTTCAATTGGCGGAAAAGGACAGGCAGGGAAAAAATGTATAAAACCGGAGATGTGGGATATAAAAAAAAGCTCTGAATTTGCTCAGAGCTTTTTTTTGATTGTATCAGATAAGTAATTAGTCTCTAGGTCTTGCTTCCTTGATTACCAATTGGCGTCCCATGAATTCCGAACCGTTCAGTTCATTCATGGCCTGGGCTGCTTCTGCGTCATTTTCCATTTCAACAAATGCAAATCCTTTAGATTTACCTGTTTCGCGGTCTTTGATAACTTTTACAGAAGTAACAACTCCATAAGCCGCCATTGCTTGTTCCAAATCTCCTTCCTTAACACGGTAGTTAAGGTTTCCAACATACATGTTCATAGTGAAAAAATAAAAATAATTAAAATAAAAAATACTCTCTGAGTGGTGATTATTAATGAAGTAGGGGATTCGAACGACAGAGAGTTTACGTAAGTGCTATTCGTACAAAAGTAAAACCTTGTAATAAAAATCACTAGCTATAATTAGTATCACCAGTCGGGCACAAAGGAACGCATAAATTTTGAATTTGCAAGAAGAAAAACAACTTTTTTTTCTTTTTTTTGAATCGGTTTCTTAGTCAGTCATTTTAAATGGATACTTTCTGCTGTCAATTAGTATTTTTTAGTCTGTGTATTTGGTTATTGAAAGATTAAACACTAATTTTGCAACCTCTTTGGTGAAAAACAGAAAGAAGTAATAATTAAATAAATAAAGTTCAGAATGAATATTTCATTGCAAAACGTTGACAAAGTGAGTGCATTGCTTACTTTAAAACTGGAAAAAGCTGATTATCAGGCAAGAGTAGAAAAGACACTGAAGACTTACCGTCAGAAAGCTAATATTCCGGGATTCCGTCCGGGTATGGTGCCTATGAGTTTGATTAAAAAACAATTTGGCAAGTCTGTCCTTGTAGAAGAGGTTGATAAAATGATGCAGGAAAAGGTAAACGAATATATCCGCGACAACAAAGTGAATATGTTGGGTATGCCGTTGCCTAATGAAGAAAAGATGAAACCTATCGATTTCGATACGCAAGAAGATTTTGAATTTGTGTTCGACATCGCTTTGGCTCCTGAATTTACAGCTGAAATCTCAGCTGCGGATACAGTGGATTACTATACTATCGAAGTTTCAGACGAACTGATAGAACAGCAGGTTAAAATGTATACTCAGCGTGCTGCAAAATATGATAAGGTAGAGCAGTATGAAGACAAAGACATGATTAAAGGTCTGTTGGCTGAATTGGATGAAAATGGAAATACTAAAGAAGGCGGTATTCAGGTAGAAGGTGCGGTAATGATGCCGGCTTATATGAAGAATGATGAGCAAAAGACTATATTTAACGGTGCTAAAGTAAATGATGTGCTGGTATTTAATCCTGCTGTAGCATTTGATAATAATGAAGCTGAACTTTCTTCTTTATTGAAGATAAAGAAAGAGGAAGTTGCCGGTGTGAAAGGTAACTTCAGCTTCCAGGTGGAAGAGATCACCCGTATGGTTCCCGCTGAGTTGAACCAGGAATTGTTCGACAATGTATTTGGCGAAGGCACTGTAAGCAGTGAGGAAGAATTCCGCGCTAAGATCAA
Organism: uncultured Bacteroides sp.; assembly: GCA_947574505.1. Lineage (GTDB taxonomy): Bacteria > Bacteroidota > Bacteroidia > Bacteroidales > Bacteroidaceae > Phocaeicola. The sequence continues at coordinate 8,834 of CANPJW010000019.1, forward strand.
AGAAGGAATTGCAAAGCAGTTCGAATCAGATAGCGATTATAAATTCTTGATCGATGTTCGTGAATATTTGGTTAATAAGATTGGTAAGTTGGAATTCCCCGATGCGTTACTGAAGCGTATCATGTTGCTGAATAATGAAGAGAAGGGTGAAGCTTTTGTCGCTGAAAACTATGACAAGAGTATCGAAGAACTGACTTGGCATCTGATTAAAGAGCAATTGCTCAAGAATAATGAGATTAAAGTGGAACAAGCCGATGTGATGAATATGGCCAAGGAAGCAACTCGCATTCAGTTTGCTCAATACGGAATGTTGAATATCCCTGAAGAAGTTCTAGAGAACTATGCAAAAGAAATGTTGAAGAAGCAGGAATCTGTAGAAGGTTTGGTAAACCGTGCTGCTGAAAGCAAACTTTCTGCCGCATTGAAAGCTAAGGCTACTTTAAACCACAAAACGGTTTCTATGGAAGAATTCAACAAAATGTTTGAATAATAACTTAGTAAGTCGAAGTAAGTGATTGCTAAAACTTTCTAAAAAAGGGGTTTTTGACCATAAATTTTCGTTATAGATAAGAGTATTGGATACGTTAACCGTATTTTTTTGTACTTTTGTTTGTTTGAAAAATAGAGGTTGAAAACCCTTTTTTGTTACTAATAACTAAACCATTAGATTATGGATGATTTTAGAAAATTTGCTACCAAGCATTTGGGGATGAACAGTATGGTGCTGGATGATGTCATCAAGTCGCAAGGATATCTGAATCCTTACATTTTGGAGGAGCGTCAGTTGAATGTGACTCAGTTGGATGTGTTTTCCCGACTGATGATGGACAGAATTATTTTTCTGGGTACACAGATTGATGATTATACAGCCAATACACTCCAGGCGCAGCTTTTATATTTGGACTCAGTAGAGTCTGGTAAAGATATATCTATTTATATCAATTCTCCCGGAGGATCTGTTTACGCCGGATTAGGTATTTATGATACCATGCAGTTCATTAATAGTGATGTTGCCACGATCTGTACAGGTATGGCCGCTTCGATGGCAGCCGTGCTGTTGGTTGCGGGAACAGAAGGTAAACGTTCTGCGTTGACTCATTCACGTGTGATGATTCATCAGCCGATGGGAGGCGCGCAAGGACAAGCTTCGGATATTGAGATCACGGCCCGTGAAATCCAAAAGTTGAAGAAAGAACTGTATACCATTATTGCAGACCACTCTCATACGGATTTTGACAAAGTATGGGCAGACTCTGACCGTGACTACTGGATGACAGCTCAGGAAGCTAAGGAATATGGTATGATTGATGAGGTGCTGTCACGCAAACCGGCTGCTCTATAATGTATTTATTTCCATTCGATAAGAATAACAGTACTAAAAACAACCCAGGTTTCCGCTATCATTTCATGCAGGCTTCTTTCTTAAAGACGCATTAGGAAACTTGGATATTTAAAGGAATAAACATTGGAAGATAATAAAACACCTAGAAACAGTAGAAGGAAATGTAGTTTCTGCGGACGTTCGGAAAATGAAGTCGGATTTCTGATAACCGGAATGAACGGCTGCATTTGTGACAGTTGCTCGGAGCAGGCATATGAAATTATGCAGGAAGCCATGCATCAAAAAAAAGGTGCACCGGGTGAGTTGAACTTGAAGGAACTTCCGAAGCCAAAGGAAATCAAGGAATTTCTTGACCAATACATTATTGGTCAGGATGACGCCAAACGCTATCTTTCCGTTGCCGTTTACAATCATTACAAGCGTCTGCTCCAAAAAGTGGATAAGGATGATATAGAGATTGAAAAGTCCAATATCATTATGGTAGGTAGTACGGGAACGGGAAAAACCTTGCTGGCACGCACTATTGCCAAATTATTGCATGTGCCGTTTACCATTGTTGACGCCACCGTGCTGACAGAGGCCGGATATGTGGGTGAAGATATTGAGAGTCTTTTAACCCGTCTGCTTCAAGTAGCGGATTATAATGTGGCGGAAGCTGAAAGAGGCATCGTATTTATTGATGAGATTGACAAGATTGCCCGTAAAGGAGATAACCCCTCCATTACTCGTGATGTAAGTGGTGAAGGTGTACAACAAGGTCTGTTGAAACTGCTGGAAGGATCTATCGTGAATGTACCACCTCAGGGAGGACGTAAACACCCCGACCAGAAAATGATTCCGGTCAATACGAAAAACATTCTGTTTATTTGTGGTGGGGCATTTGATGGTATTGAACGCAAAATTGCGCAACGTTTGAATACGCATGTGGTAGGTTATAGCGCGGCAAAGGACGTGGTGAAGATAGATCGCGGCAACTTGATGCAATATATTGCCCCTCAGGATTTGAAATCATTCGGGCTGATTCCTGAAATCATAGGCCGTCTGCCCATCTTGACTTATCTGAATCCGTTGGATAGAACCGCTTTGCGCAATATCTTGACGGAACCGAAGAATTCCATTATCAAACAGTATGTTAAATTATTTGAAATGGATGGGGTCAAGCTGGAGTTTCAACCCGAAGTATTCGAGTATATTGTAGACAAAGCTATTGAGTATAAGTTAGGAGCACGCGGATTACGTTCCATTGTGGAAACGATCATGATGGACGTTATGTTTGAAATTCCCTCTCAGAAAGCGAAAAAGTACGAAGTGACACTTGATTTTGCAAAACAGCAGATGGGAAAGGCAAATATTTCGCGAATGCAAACAGCTTAGTATCAAGATATAAAGGGAGAGAGAAAGAAAAAATGCAATTCTTCTGAAAAATATTACCCGAAATATTCGTGTAATTTGAGAACTTGTTTATAACTTTGTTAGGCAACAAAAGATGTAAAACAAGAAATCGGGAAAACCGTGAAAAACTATTGATACAATGACGGAGAATATAAATTTAACGGACGCATTAAAAAAGTATTTTGGATTTGATACTTTCAAAGGTAATCAGGAAGCGATTATCCGTAATCTGCTTGCCGGAAATGATACATTTGTTTTGATGCCTACGGGCGGTGGTAAATCGTTATGCTATCAGTTGCCATCCCTTATCATGGATGGAACAGCAATCGTTATATCTCCTTTAATTGCATTGATGAAGAATCAGGTGGATGCCATGCGTAATTTCAGTGAGGAAGACGGAGTAGCACACTTTATAAATTCGTCATTGAACAAATCGGCTATAGACCAGGTTAAATCGGATATCCTGAGCGGCAAAACCAAATTGCTCTACGTAGCTCCCGAATCCTTGACAAAGGAGGAGAATGTAGATTTCCTGAAAGGAGTGAAGATCTCATTTTATGCGGTGGATGAAGCACACTGTATTTCGGAATGGGGGCATGACTTCCGTCCGGAGTACCGTCGCATCCGTCCTATTATTAATGAAATAGGAAAGGCGCCGGTGATTGCCCTTACTGCTACTGCAACTCCGAAAGTGCGTATGGATATTCAAAAAAATCTGGGTATGCAGGATGCGCAGGAGTTCAAGTCCTCTTTCAATCGCCCGAACCTGTATTATGAAGTGCGCTCGAAGACAAATAATATTGACAGGGATATTATCAAGTTTATCAAGGCTAATCCTGGTAAATCAGGTATTATCTACTGTTTGAGCCGTAAGAAGGTGGAAGAATTGGCCGAAGTGCTTCAAGCTAACGGAATCAATGCGCGTGCTTATCATGCCGGAATGGATTCTGCTACACGCACAGCCAATCAAGACGGGTTCCTGAAAGAGGATATAGATGTGATTGTAGCTACCATCGCTTTTGGAATGGGAATTGATAAGCCCGATGTGCGCTTTGTGATACATTATGATATTCCGAAAAGTCTGGAAGGTTATTATCAGGAAACGGGGAGAGCCGGTCGTGACGGAGGGGAAGGTCAGTGTATTACGTTCTATTCCAACAAGGACTTGCAGAAGCTGGAGAAGTTTATGCAGGGAAAGCCCGTGGCAGAGCAGGAAATCGGTAAACAGTTGCTGTTGGAAACAGCTGCATACGCAGAGTCTTCTATATGCCGTCGTAAATCATTGTTACATTATTTTGGGGAAGAATATACAGAGGAGAATTGTGGAAATTGTGATAACTGTTTAAATCCTAAAAAGCAAGTGGAGGCTCAGGATTCATTATGCGCTGTGATTGAAGCAATCATAGCAGTGAAAGAAAACTTTAAAGCAGATTATATAATTGATATTCTTTTGGGTAAGGAAACGTCAGAAGTACTTGCTCATAAACATGAAGAACTGGAAGTATTCGGTTCAGGCATGGGAGAAGAAGAAAAAATGTGGAATGCTGTCATTCGTCAGGCTTTGATAGCGGGTTATTTAAGTAAAGACGTAGAGAATTACGGTCTGTTGAAGGTTACCCCTGAAGGACATAAATTCTTGAAAAAACCGAAATCCTTCAAGATTGTTGAAGACAATGATTTTGAGGAGGAGGAAGAAGAAACTCCGGTTCGGGGAGGTGCCTCTTGTGCAGTAGACCCCGTGCTTTACTCTATGTTGAAGGATTTGCGTAAGAAGCTGTCCAAGAAACTGGATGTGCCGCCGTATGTTATTTTCCAGGATCCTTCTTTGGAGGCGATGGCTACCATTTATCCGGTGACTTTGGAAGAATTGCAGAATATTCCGGGCGTAGGTGCCGGAAAGGCAAAACGTTATGGCCAGGAGTTCTGTGTATTGATAAAGAAGCATTGTGAGGAAAATGAAATAGAGCGTCCGGAGGATTTGCGTGTCCGTACGGTGGCCAATAAATCCAAACTGAAGGTATCCATCATTCAGGCTATTGACCGGAAGGTAGCCTTGGACGACATTGCAGTGTCAAAGGGGTTGGAGTTCGGTGAATTATTGGATGAAGTGGAGGCTATTGTTTATTCAGGAACCAAGCTGAATATTGATTACTTCCTGGAGGAAATTATGGATGAAGACCATTTGAACGATATTTATGATTACTTCAAGGAGTCTACAACAGACAAAATAGATGACGCGATGGATGAATTGGGTGATGACTATACGGAGGATGAAATCCGGTTGGTCCGCATCAAGTTTATTTCTGAAATGGCAAATTGATGCTTCTTTGATTGTTTTGATAATAAAAAAGCCGGGCGACAGAGATGTTTGTCCGGCTTTTCATATGTTTTTATAGCATATTCTTGTTTCGGGAGAAAATATCCGTTGTATTTGCATAAACCTTAAATTTGGTATTATGAGAAATCTAAACTGTCACATCCGTCACATCTGTCACACAGCAGTTTATGCGCTTGAATTACAACGTGTTGCGATGGTGACGGATAGCGTGACGGATACGGTGACAGACTTTTGTCAATCTTGCACATATGCTACAGCCTCTTTTTACATGCATGATGTGGGTAGTTTCACCCAGTGGAATAGTTTGTTCCGTCCAGTGGAACAAATAGTTTCATGCTAATGGAACAAATTATTCCTATCAGTGGAACAATTTATTCCTATATGTAAAGACAGGTTGTACCATGCGCTAGAATTAATGGTTTCTATTAGAAAAACTCATTGTTCCAAATGGTGCAATACATTGTATCATAGCATATAATGGTCTGGATTATACCTGTCGCGAATGCATTCCTTCAATATCTTTCCGCTTCACCTCCCTATCGGAAATTCCTGTACCCTTCGCGTCCTTTTTTTTGAAAGAAACCTTCCTGTATATTGCTTTGTTTCCCGATTTTATCCGTATCTTTATAGATTGGAAAAAACGAATAAATACACGATAAATGATAAAGATTACCCAGGTACGCGACGGCGGAAACCATGTAACCCAGAGCACTCTTACACTGGATGCATGGGTAGAGAGAATGAAAGAGGAAGTGAAAACCTGTCCCGTCACCATGTTCAGAAGCCAGTTGCGCCATGTCCTCCCCGGCGACCATTGCGAGGCGGCGGACAAACTGCCCAAGATGATGCCTGCCGCCGAGTTCCGCAAGACGGAGGGCGGACAGTGCATGAAGGCTTATAACGGATTGGTGGAACTGACCGTAGGCCCCTTGGCGGGCAGGGCGGAAGTGGAGCAGGTGAAACGGGAGGCATGGAAGTTGCCGCAGACGCGGTGCGCCTTTATGGGCGCCAGCGGACATTCGGTGAAAATCCTGGTGGCTTTCACCCGACCCGACAATACGCTGCCCCTTACCCGTGCGGAGGCGGAAGCGTTTCATGCTCATGCCTACATCATGGCGGTGAAGTGCTACCAGCCCCAGTTGTCATTCGATATCCGTCCCAAGGAACCTTTCCTGGAACAATATTCACGCCTTTCCTATGACCCCGATGTGCTTTACCGGCCGGACTCCGTGCAGTTCTACCTGTCACAGCCTATGGGGATGCCCGATGAAATGGCCTTGCATACCGAACCTGCTGTCTCCGGCCAGCGTCCTTTGGAACGTGCCTTGGGGAGTTATGAAACGGCAGATGCGCTCTCCATGCTGTTCGAGGCGGCCTTGAGGCAGGCTTACATTGATTTGGATAAGCCCGATCCGGCCGATGAAAAGTCCTCCTATAGCTGGGATACCCTTCTTTCGCAACTGGCGTTGAACTGTTTCCGGTCGGGCATTCCGGAGGAAGCGGTGGTCAGCAGGGCGCGTTTCCGTCATTTTGTACGCAAACCGTTGGAACTGGTGCGTCAGGTGGTGCGGAATGTGTACAGCCGGCGTCAGGATTTCGGAAGCAAATGCGCTTTGAGCCGTGAGCAGCAATTGTCGGTCCTCATTGCCGAGTTTATGAAAAGACGTTATGAATTTCGCTTTAACGTGCAGACCGGAGAGGCGGGGTTCCGCGAGCGGCATTCCTTCTGCTTCCGCTTTCAGCCGGTGGACAAGCGTGCGTTGAACAGCATCGCCCTGGATGCACAGGCCGAAGGTATCCCCCTGTGGGACAGGGATATCAGCCGCTATGTGTATTCCAATCGTGTGCCGGTGTATAATCCGCTGGAGGATTTTTTGTTCAACCTTCCGGAGTGGGACGGACGCGACCGCATCCGTCCGTTGGCGCAGACCGTACCTTGTGACAATCCGCATTGGCCCGAATTGTTCCATCGCTGGTTTCTGAACATGGTGGCTCATTGGCGGGGGATGGACAAGCGCTATGCCAACAGTGTTTCGCCCCTGCTGGTGGGAGCGCAGGGAACGCGCAAGTCCACCTTTTGCCGCAGCATCATGCCGCCTTCCGAATGCTCCTACTATACGGACAGCCTCGATTTCTCACGCAAGAAAGATGTCGAACTAAGCCTGAATCGATTCGCGCTGATCAATATTGACGAGTTCGACCAGGTGAGCGCCACACAACAGGGATTCTTGAAGCACATTCTGCAAAAGCCGGTGGTGAATGCGCGCCGGCCTTACGGCACATCGGTGGTGGAGATGCGCCGCTATGCTTCGTTCATTGCCACCAGTAACCACAAGGATTTGCTGACCGATCCTTCGGGCAGCCGCCGCTTCATCTGCATTGAGGTGAAGGGGGTGATTGATACCTCGCGTCCCATAGACTACGATCAGTTGTATGCACAGGCCATGCACGAGCTGGCGCACGGTGAGCGTTACTGGTTTAATGATGCGGACGAGTATGTCATGACGGAGGCGAACCGCGAATTTCAGCAATATTCTCCTGAAGAGCAGTTCCTTTTCCGTTATTTCCGCATGGCGGAAGCGGGGGAAGAGGGCGAGTGGATGGCGCCTGCCGAAATATTGAAGATATTGCATCAGGAAGTGGATATTCCATTGAACGCCAAGAGGGTGGCGGCATTCGGACGAATTTTGAGGAAACAGGGTATTCCTTCACGGCATACACGTAAAGGCACTGTGTATCAGCTGGTAAGGGCATGATGAGATCCGGAGGCGGCGGTGTGACAGATAAAAGTCCGTCACACCATCCGTTACACCATCTGTCATAGTGGTAAACTATTGTCGTACAATGTGTTGCATGCGGCTGTGACAGTGTGACGGATATTACCAGTTAAATTCATTTGTGTAGTAGTCGAATGACGGCTCTTCGCTGATGCCTCTCTGGCGGAACAGCATGCGAATGGTCTGTTGGTCTTGTGGCGCAAAAGGGCGTTCCTTGCGGAAGCACCGGTAATACTGGCTTCTGCCCAGGTGGTTGATGATCATATTGCGCAGCAGGCTGCCTTCTTTGTAGGGCACATTGTCCAGCAGGTGGGTGACTCCCCATGCCATCCGCACTTTGTCGGTGGAACGGAACAGTTCACATTCTTCACCCTCCTTGGGATAACGGAGCGGGTTTACCACTTTGAGAAATAGATGTTCATCCGTATCCTGCAGGGCGGCAGTTCGTCTCAGGCAGTTTTGGGAACGGGGGCATGTGGCGTTAAGGCAGCGTGCGAAGTCTTTGGGTGCAAAGGGAAATTGCGGTTGTTTTTCCATGTTTCTTTTGTTTCTTTTGTTCAAAGTACAAATTTAATGAAAAACACTGGACCTGAAGAATAAAAGCGCTTCATTTGTTTCATGAACTCCCTGTTTTTTTGTAATTGTTTTATGTGAGCCATTTGGGGGACTGATTCTTTTTATTTCTGCAAAATTTCGTATTCTCTTAGCAAAAAAATATTCTATCGTTTTCCCATATTGAATAAAATGCGTATATTTGCACGCAATAAAATCTAAACGCATAAAGCCCTATGTCATTTATTGCAGATAAAATCGTAATGGACGGATTAACCTACGACGATGTATTGTTGATCCCCGCCTATTCTGAAGTTTTACCAAAAACAGTCGAACTCACGACTAAGTTCTCACGCAACATCGAGTTGAAAGTCCCTTTTGTGACTGCCGCTATGGATACGGTTACAGAAGCGAAAATGGCCATTGCCATTGCCCGTGAAGGGGGAATCGGTGTGATTCACAAAAACATGTCTATCGAAGAGCAGGCACGTCAGGTAGCCATAGTGAAACGTGCGGAAAACGGTATGATTTATGATCCTGTGACTATCAAGAGAGGATCTACTGTGAGAGATGCACTTGCGTTGATGTCTGAATATAGAATCGGCGGTATCCCTGTAGTAGACGATGAAAGATATTTGGTAGGTATTGTGACGAACCGTGACCTTCGTTTTGAGAAGGATATGGACAAACGTATTGATGAGGTAATGACGAAGGAGAATATTGTCACTACCAACCAGTCCACTGACATGGAGGCTGCCTCACGGATTCTGCAAGAGCATAAGATTGAAAAGTTGCCGGTGGTGGATAAGGAAGGTAAACTGGTAGGTCTTATTACTTATAAAGATATTACAAAAGCGAAAGATAAACCGATGGCTTGCAAGGATGCCAAAGGACGTTTGCGTGTGGCTGCCGGTGTAGGGGTTACTGCCGATACGCTGGACCGTATGCAGGCCTTGGTTGATGCCGGTGCGGATGCAATCGTTATTGATACGGCTCATGGCCACTCCATGTATGTGATCGAAAAATTGAAAGAAGCTAAGAAACGTTTCCCGAATATTGATATTGTGGTAGGTAATATCGCTACGGGCGAAGCTGCCAAAATGTTGGTGGAAGCCGGTGCGGATGGTGTGAAGGTCGGTATCGGTCCGGGTTCTATCTGTACTACCCGTGTGGTTGCCGGTGTGGGTGTTCCCCAGCTTTCTGCCGTTTATGATGTTGCCAAGGCGCTGAAAGGTACAGGTATACCCTTGATTGCTGATGGTGGCTTGCGTTATTCGGGGGATGTGGTAAAAGCTTTGGCTGCCGGCGGTTATAGTGTAATGATCGGTTCATTGGTTGCCGGAACGGAAGAGTCACCGGGTGATACGATTATCTTTAACGGACGTAAATTCAAATCTTATCGTGGAATGGGATCTTTGGAAGCGATGGAGAACGGCTCGAAGGATCGTTATTTCCAGAGCGGAACTGCCGATGTGAAGAAACTGGTTCCGGAAGGTATTGCAGCCCGTGTACCTTATAAAGGTACTTTGTATGAAGTGATTTACCAGCTGGTAGGTGGTCTTCGTGCGGGAATGGGATATTGTGGCGCTGCTAATATAGAACAATTGCATGATGCCAAATTCACCCGTATTACTAACGCAGGTGTATTGGAAAGTCATCCGCATGATGTGGCCATAACCAGCGAGGCTCCTAACTACAGCCGTCCTCAATAAAATGTATGAATGATGCCGCATAGAATGGTCGGTATTCTGTCACTTCTCCTTGTGTTCGCGTTGGAAATGCGGGCGCAAGGAGAAGTTGTGTTATCTATTGACGGTGAACCTGTAAAACGTTCCGAGTTTGAATATTATTTTCGTAAATCTTCTCATCGGACCCCGCTTTCTTTTCTACCTTCTTTTATCAACTATAAATTAAAAGTACGCTATGCACATGATATGGGAATAGATACGTTGCCTGTTTTCCGCAGGCAGGTGGACTGGTATCGGGGCAAACTTTTAAGAACTTATTTGGCAGATGCAGAAAAGGAGGAACAGGCTGCCCGCCGGTTATACCTGCAAGGTGAACAACGTTTGCAGGCAAATGATTGGATCAAAATTGCCCATATTAGCAAATATTTATCCCAGAATGCAAGCCGTCAGGAGGAAATGAGGGTGCGGCAGCAAATGGATTCGGTTTATGAAGCATTGCGGGAAGGCGCGGATTTTGCAACGCTGGCCCGCCGGTACTCGGATGATGAAGCTTGTAAAAATGTGGGAGGAGTGTTGCCGTGGATGCCTGTGAACAAGAATATGCAGGAATGGATAGACAAACTGGAATCTTTGGAAAGAAATAAGATTTCAGCTCCTTTTTATTCACCTATGGGCATTCATATAGTGAAATGGATAGACCGCAGGCAGGGTGTCAGTTTTGAAGAAAAACGGGAACAGTTATTGAATTATCTGGAGAAGAATGGCAATTGTACATGGAAGGAGCTTTCTGCAGAACAGAAGGAAGAACTGGAGTTCCGGGTGCAGGAATTGCAGGATGGTTTGCTTGCGGCTTATTTGTCGCAAAAATATCAATCGGGTGATGAAGCCTGGAATGAGGATGACCTGGAACGCTTCTTCAAGCAACATAAATCAGACTATGCCTGGGAATTGCCGCATTATCGGGGAGCAGTGATTCATTGTAAAGATAGAAAAACGGCTTCAGCCATTAAGAAACAATTGAAAAAAAAACCGGTATCCCAGTGGAAAGATATATTACATACACTGACCGGAGATGATGCTTCCTCCAAAGTTCGTATGGAAGCAGGTGTCTTTCAGATAGGGACCAACAGGTATATTGATAAATTGGTCTTTAAATGCGGTAGCTTTCAGCCTGAGCCGGATTTACCTTATACTTTTGTGATGGGAAAGAAGTTAAAGAAAGGTCCTGAAAGTTATGAGGATGTAAGAGAAGCGGTTGTCAAGGATTATCTGACTGTCTATGAGGATGCCTGGTTGAAAGATTTGAAGCAGAAATATAAGGTTGAAATTAACCAAGAGGTTTTAAAAACAGTTAATAATAACGGAAGTAATTAATTATTGCAGTATCTTCGTTCACTATTTTAATGTTATATGAATATCGTGAAAAACTGGGGGGTGTTACTTGTTATAGCAGGTGCTTTGTCGGGATGCGGCCAGGAGCACGACCATAAGGGGAGGACTCCTTTAGTGGAAGTTGCTGGTGAATATCTCTATAAAGAAGATTTGCAGGCGGCGTTGCCTTTCCATATTTCAAAAGACGATAGTGTCTTGTTTGCCGAGCACTATATAAAAAACTGGGTGGAGGATGTGCTGCTTTTTGATAAAGCGGAAGGAAATATTCCTGATAATGCAAAGATTGCCAAGTTAGTGGAGAACTATCGCAGGGCATTGATCATGCATACGTATCAGGAGGAACTGGTTAATCAGAAACTGGCCAATGAGATAAGTGATGAGGAAATCAGCGCTTATTATGAGAAAAACAAGGAGTTGTTTCATACAGAACATCCTTTTGTGAAAGGGCTGTTTATAAAAGTTCCTCTTCATTCTCAGGATTTGGCAAGTGTACGCAAATGGTATAAAAAAAATAACCGGGATGCTATTGAGAGCCTGGAAAAATACAGTTTGCGCAATGCGGTGAGCTATGATTATTTTTATGACCGTTGGATGCCATTGTCCGATATTGCTGTCAAAATACCTTTGAAAGCGCTTGATACGGATGAGAACTATTTGGACAAGAACCGGAATATAGAGGTAAAAGACACGGCGTTTTGTTATTTCCTGCATGTAGAGGAATTCTTGGGTAAGGACCAACAGAGGCCGCTGGATTTTGCAAAGACGGAAATTAAGGAGATTTTAATAAACCTGAAGCGGGTTGAATTTATAAATAAAGTCAAAGAAGAGTTATACCGACACGCTTCGGACAGGAACAAGATTAATTACTATTATTTGAATTCAAATGAATAAATTGATGTGTACCAAAGTTTATGCACTGATGCTGATGCTGTTTGCCGTTGTTTCAGTATACGGGCAAGACAATGTGATAGACGAGGTTGTATGGGTAGTAGGTGATGAGGCCATTCTAAAATCGGACGTGGAGAATGAACGTCTGAATGCCCAGTATGAAGGCCGCAAGTTTGACGGTGATCCGTATTGTATTATTCCGGAGCAGCTTGCCATCCAGAAATTGTTTCTTCATCAGGCTGCTATTGATAGTATTGAGGTTTCCGAACAGGAAATTATCAGTGATGTGGAAAGACGTACAAATTGGCTGATTGATCAGATTGGTTCTAAGGAAAAAGTAGAAGAATATTATAATAAGACTTCTACACAAATACGCGAAATGCTCCGCGAGAATATACGTGATGGAAAAACGGTGCAGAAAATGCAGCAGCAGATTGTGGGGGATATCAAGATTACTCCGGCCGAAGTCCGTCGTTATTTCAAGGATCTTCCTCAAGACAGTATTCCTTTTATTCCTACTCAGGTAGAAGTGCAGATCATTACTATGGAACCTAAGATTCCGCAGGAAGAAATTGAGCGTGTGAAGAAGACTTTGCGTGACTATACGGAACGTGTTACTTCCGGTGAAATAGCTTTCTCCACTTTGGCACGTCTGTATTCGGAAGATGAAGGTTCGCGCCGCCGTGGTGGCGAACTCGGCTTTATGGGCAGGGCTGAGCTGGTACCTGAATATGCGAATGTGGCATTCAATCTGCAAGATCCTAACAAGGTATCCAAGATTGTGGAGTCTGAATTCGGTTTCCATATTATCCAGTTGATCGAAAAACGTGGTGACCGTATCAATACCCGCCATATCTTGTTAAAACCGAAAGTGGATGAAAAAGATCTGGAAGCAGCCTTGTTACGTCTGGATTCTATTGCCAATGATATCCGTAATGAGAAATTTACTTTTGATGATGCCGCTACTTATATCTCTCACGATAAGGACACGCGTAACAACCATGGTTTGATGGCGAATCCGCAGACTGGTACGGCGCGTTTTGAAATGCAACAATTGGCACAGGTGTCACAAGAGGCTGCAAAGATGGTGGAAGGCATGAATGTGGGGGAAATTTCCAAACCTTTTACCATGATTAATGCAAAAGGAAAGGAAATTTGCGCTATCGTGAAATTGAAAACCCGCTTGAACGGGCATAAGGCAACCATAACGGAAGACTACCAACGGCTGAAAGGCATCGTGATGGAAAAACGCAGCGAAGAAAAACTTGATAAGTGGATCAGGGATAAACAAAAACATACCTACGTGCGTATTAATGAGAAGTGGCAGAAATGCGATTTCAAATATCCGGGTTGGGTAAAGAAATAATGTAGTGTATAAAGTATATGCTTGGAAAAAGAAAGAATAAATACTCTTCGGGCAGGCATAGGATACTTGTGGTAAGTGTCCTGTGCCTGTTCGGCTTTTGCTTGCTGGCTCAGGTGAGACCGGCTAAAAAAGGGGAACAGAAACCGGCTAAAAGCAAGGTGTATCTGTTGCATTCGGATGTGTTGAAGAAAAGTCCGTTGAATCCGGACCCGGATGCACAGATTCTGATTGGAAACGTTGCGTTCCGTCACGACAGTGTATATATGTATTGTGACAGTGCCTGTTTCTATGAGAAAACGAATTCGCTGGAAGCTTTTGACAATGTGAAGATGGTGCAGGGGGATACCTTGTTTCTGTATGGGGACTATTTGTTTTATGACGGAAATACCCAGATTGCCCAGGTACGCTATAATGTACGCATGGAAAACAAGAATACGACTTTGTTGACGGATAGCCTGAACTACGATCGTATTTATAATTTGGGATATTACTTTGATGGCGGGACATTGATGGACGAGGAGAATGTATTGACTTCGGAATGGGGGGAATATAGTCCGGCTACCAAAATATCTGTGTTCAATTATGATGTGAAGTTGGTCAACCCTAAGTTTACTTTGACTTCCGATACATTACGATACAGTACAGCAACCAAAATAGCCAATATCCTTGGTCCGTCCGATATTGTCAGTGATGCTAACCATATTTATTCGGAATTGGGCTTTTATAATACTCAGATAGGGCAGGCGGAATTGTTGGACCGGTCCGTGCTGACCAATGAGGGGAAGCGTTTGACTGGAGACAGTCTGTTTTATGATCGTGTAAAAGGATACGGGGAGGCGTTTGATAATGTGATCATGACAGATACTGTAAACAAGAATATGCTGACTGGTGATTATTGTTATTATAATGAATTGACCAAGTATGCTTTTGCTACTAAAAAAGCGGTGGCAGTGGATTATTCACAAGGTGACAGCTTGTTTATGCATGCCGATACATTGCAAATGTATACCTACTATTTGAATACTGATTCTATGTTCCGGGAAACGCGGGCGTATCATAAAGTACGTATGTATCGCACGGATGTGCAGGGGGTATGCGATTCGTTGGTCTTTTCCTCCAAGGATAGCTGCCTGACCATGTATTATGACCCTATACTGTGGAATAACAACCAGCAGTTGCTGGGAGAGAAAATCATGATTTATATGAATGACAGTACGATAGACTGGGCACATATTCAGAATCAGGCTTTGTCTGTAGAACAACTGGATTCTACTAGTTATAATCAGGTGACAGGAAAAGAGATGAAGGCTTGGTTTCAAGGCGGTGAGATGCGCAAAGTAGATGTGATCGGTTCGGTTCGTCTGGTATATTATCCGATGGAAAGCGACAGTACACTGATTGGAATGAATGTTTCTGAAACCAGTCTGCTGAATATGTTTCTGGAAAACCGGAAGATGAAAAAAATGATTATGAGTCCGAAATCGAACGGTACTCTTTATCCTATGCTCCAACGTCCGCCGGAGAAGATGAAGTTGGATAACTTTGTGTGGTTTGACTATATCCGTCCGCTTGATAAAGAGGATATCTTTAAGTGGCGTGGAAAGAAAGCCGGTCAGGGGTTGAAGAAGAGTAACCGGAGCGCTGTTCCTTTGCCCAATCATAATTTATTTAATAAAAAGAAATAGCTATGGGAATGTTTAAGATGGAAAAGCCCCGCCGTTTCAACCATCAATATATTTATGTGGATGAACGGAAGGAGAAGCTGCAAAAACTGGAGGAGAAAGCCAAACGCGAGTTGGGTATGCTTCCTCCCAAAGAATTTTCTCCGGAAGATATCCGTGGAAAGTTCGTTCAAGGTACCAAGCATTTAAAACGCAGAAAAGAAAGCGGGCGTAAGCCGATGACTTATGGAGCTTTGTTTGTGGCCATTTTGGTTTTGTTGTATATTCTGCATTACCTGGTGACCGGTGAGTTTACTTTTTAATTACGTAAGTTTATAAGATATATGAGCGATATTATCCGTTTGCTGCCGGATTCCGTTGCCAATCAGATAGCAGCGGGAGAGGTGATTCAGCGTCCTGCATCAGTGATTAAAGAATTGGTGGAGAATGCTATCGACGCAGGTGCTCAGCACGTTGACGTGTTGGTAGTGGATGCAGGAAAGACTTCCATTCAGGTGATTGATGATGGAAAAGGTATGTCGGAAACAGATGCACGTTTGTCTTTTGAGCGCCATGCGACTTCTAAAATTCGTGAAGCTGCTGATTTGTTTGCTTTGCATACCATGGGATTTCGTGGAGAGGCTTTGGCTTCTATTGCTGCTGTGGCTCAGGTGGAGCTTCGTACTCGTATGGAAGGGGAGGAATTGGGAACGATGTTGACGATATCCGGCTCCAAGGTAGAGGGACAGGAGGCGGTTTCTTGCCCGAAAGGCAGTAGCTTCAGTGTGAAGAATTTATTCTTTAATGTGCCGGCGCGTCGTAAGTTCCTGAAGTCGAACCAGACGGAACTGAGTAATATATTGACGGAGTTTGAACGGATTGTATTGGTTAATCCGGAGGTGTCTTTCACTTTGCATCATAATGGGGCGGAACTGTTCAATCTTCCTGCACTTCAGTTGCGCCAGCGTATCATGGGAGTTTTCGGAAAGAAAATAAATCAGGAGTTGTTATCGCTGGATGTAGATACTACAATGGTCCGTGTTTCCGGGTTTGTAGGAAAACCTGAAACAGCCCGTAAGAAAGGAGCCCGCCAATATTTCTTTGTAAACGGGCGATATATGCGCCATCCTTATTTTCATAAGGCTATCATGGATGCATACGAGCAGTTGGTTCCCGTGGGTGAGCAAGTATCTTATTTCATTTATTTTGAGGTGGATCCTGCTAATATTGATGTGAACATACATCCTACTAAAACAGAGATAAAGTTTGAGAACGAGCAAGCCATCTGGCAGATATTGGCAGCTGCCGTGAAAGAAACTCTAGGTAAGTTCAATGCGGTACCTTCCATTGATTTTGATACGGAGGGAATGCCGGATATTCCAGCCTTTGATGCATCTCCATACACTGGTATACAGCCACCAAAGACGACTTATAATCCTGATTATAATCCTTTTAATGTTTCGGCTGCTCCTCCCTCTTCTTATTCAAAGCCTAGTAAGGACTGGGAACAACTGTATGCGGGGCTGGAACGTCATGCTTCTTCTCAAAACTTTCATCCTGACGAGAATGATTATAGGGCGGAAGAGGCTTCTCCTGCGGAGGAAAATCCCGGATTGTATGATCATGTGGAGGACTCTTCAGTCAGTGAGAAATCCGGCCAGCATTATCAGTTTAAAGGACGTTTTATTTTGACTTCTGTAAAGTCCGGCTTAATGATCATTGATCAGCAGCGTGCCCATATCCGTATTTTATATGACAAGTATATAGACCAGATAAGTCGTCGTCAAGGTGTTTCTCAAGGAATGCTGTTTCCGGATATTGTGCAGTTTCCGCTTTCCGAAGTGGCTATTTTGCAGGAAATTATGGAAGACTTGTCTTTCCTGGGATTTGAACTGACTGATTTGGGAGGAGGAAGTTATGCCATAAACGGTGTCCCTGCAGGTATTGAAGGCCTTAACCCGATAGACTTGATCCAAAATATGGTGCATACAGCTATGGAAAAAGGTGGCAAGGTAAAAGAAGAGGTGCAGAGTATTCTGGCATTGACTTTGGCTAAAGCGGCGGCAATTGTTCCCGGACAAGTGTTGACGAATGAGGAAATGACAGGTTTGGTGGATGGCTTGTTTGCTGTGGCTACTCCTAATTATACTCCGGATGGTAAAACGGTTCTTTCCGTGATTAATGAGGATGATTTGGAAAAACTGTTTAAATAATTTGCCAATGTGCTGGTTTGCCAATGTGCTGCTCTATGTCCGCATGGTAATTGACACATTGGCATATTGACACATTGTTACATTATAAAGAACGTGAAGATTCTTGAACTAAATAAAAACAAATTCAACACACCGTTATTCTTTGGCAGGACTTTTGTACTTTTGAAAACTCATTTGCCGTAGAAAGTTTTTTTGAGTAAGGACTTTGGGCAGACAATAAACTATTATATGAAAATAACATTACTTAGCTTGGTCCTGTGCCTGCTTTGTTCTTTGAATATGGCGGCACAAGGAAGTGACATAGGTAGT
The DNA here is from genome assembly GCA_947574505.1 of uncultured Bacteroides sp. Lineage (GTDB taxonomy): Bacteria > Bacteroidota > Bacteroidia > Bacteroidales > Bacteroidaceae > Phocaeicola. The sequence continues at coordinate 26,752 of CANPJW010000019.1, forward strand.
AATCCTGAGGATACCACCATCCATCAACTTTCAAAAAAAGAATTAAGACGCCGGAAGGTGGCTAAGCGCAATATACATTATAATATATTGGGAGGACCGAGTTATACTCCGGACTTTGGTGCGTTAATAGGAGGTAGTGCTCTTGTTACATTTCGTATGAATCCGTCGGATACCTTGCAGAAACGTTCTGTGTTGCCGATGGCTGTTGCGGTAATGTTCGAGGGGGGCTTGAATCTGATGGTGAAGCCTCAGTTGTTTTTCAAAAATGATAAATTCCGTATTTTTGGAAAATTCACTTACAAGAATACATTGGAGAATTTTTATGGTATCGGCTATGCTACCAATAAGCATTATGAGCGCAGTGACTCTACCAGTGAATATCGTTATAGCGGTTTCCAGATTAATCCGTGGTTTTTATTCCGTTTGGGTAAAAGTAATTTCTTTGCCGGTCCCCAGATTGACTTGAGTTATGATAAAATATCCGAGCCTGCCAAGTATTTGGTAGATCAGCCTGATTACAAAAGGTTGGGAGGCACTGCTCACGGATATTCCAATTTCAGTTCGGGAGTGGGATTTCTGCTGACTTATGACAGCCGGGATATTCCTGCCAATGCTTATAAAGGCATTTATCTGGATTTTCGTGGGCTGATGTACCAGAAGTTTTTGGGAGGAGATAATAACTTCTACCGCTTGGAAGTGGACTACCGCCAATACAAAAAGGTAGGAAATAGAAAAGTTATAGCTTGGACTGCCCAAACCAAGAATGTGTTTGGGGATGTTCCTATGAACCAATATGCTTTAAGTGGCACTCCTTTTGATCTTCGTGGATATTATATGGGGCAGTATCGTGATAAATCCTCTCATGTGGTGCTTGCCGAATATCGTCAGATGTTCAATACGGATAAAAGTACATGGGTAAAGCGTATGTTGCATCATTTGGGTTTTGTTGCATGGGGAGGGTGCGGTTTTATGGGGCCTACCATGGGTAAGATTGAAGGAGTGCTTCCTAATGCCGGTGTGGGACTTCGTATCGAGGTGCAGCCGCGTATGAATGTACGTCTGGATTTCGGACGTAATTTTGCCAATGATCAAAGTTTGTTCTATTTCAATATGACAGAAGCATTTTAATGGAAGTAAACACTATGCAGACTGAATATATATTAAAAGCGATGGATGCGGCTTTAGCTGCCGGTAAGGAAATTCTGAACGTTTATAATGATCCTTCTTCTGATTTTCAGGTTGAAAGGAAAGCCGATAATTCTCCACTGACTCTTGCAGACCGTAAGGCGCATGAAACCATTATGACTTATTTGCAGGAAACAGACTATCCGGTATTGAGTGAGGAAGGAAAGCATTTGCCTTACGAGAAACGGGCGCAATGGGATACGTTGTGGATAGTCGATCCCTTGGATGGAACAAAGGAATTTATAAAACGGAATGGGGAATTTACTGTCAATATTGCTTTGGTAAAAGAAGGAGTTCCTGTTTTTGGAGTGATTTATGTTCCTGTCAAAGAAACGCTTTATTGGGGTGAAGTGGCAACCGGCGCTTATAAAATGGAAGGAGTGACCGGACGTGCAGGCCGTTCACTGGAAGAAATGAAGGCATCGGCATTTCGTATGCCCTGTGCCGAAACAAATGAAGTTTTTGTCATTGTTGCTTCCCGTTCCCATCTGTCGGCCGAAACGGAAGAGTATATTGAGGAAAAGCGAAAGATATACCCTCATGTGGAGTTGGTGTCTGTAGGCAGTTCCATCAAGATTTGCAAAGTGTGTGAGGGACTGGCCGATGAATATCCCCGTTTTGCTCCTACCATGGAGTGGGATACGGCTGCCGGTCATGCCATAGCCAAGGCATCCGGAGCAGAAATATATCAGGCGGGAAAAGAAGAACCGTTGAAATATAACAAGCCGGACTTGCTGAATCCTTGGTTTGTCGTTAAACGAAATTAATATCCGGAAACGATGCTGACATTCGAAATGATTATTGTGTTTTTGGGATTAACAGGGATGGTGACTGCATTAGTCCTTGATAAAATGCGTCCCGGAATGATTCTGTTCTCTGTTACTGTACTCTTTCTTTGTTTCGGTATATTGACTCCGAAAGAGATGTTGGAGGGATTCAGTAATAAAGGGATGATTACCGTAGCGTTGCTTTTCCTGATCAGTGAAGGAGTCCGGCAATCGGGAGCGTTGGGACAGTTGATAAAGAAACTTCTGCCTCAAGAGAAGACAACGGTCATGAAGGCGCAGGCACGTATGCTGCCCGCTATTTCTTTTGTTTCTGCTTTTCTCAATAATACGCCAGTGGTTGTGATTTTTGCTCCTATTATTAAACGTTGGGCGGAATCTGTCCGCATTCCGGCAACTAAATTCTTGATCCCTCTTTCATATGCTACCATACTGGGGGGAATGTGTACGCTTATCGGGACTTCTACTAATCTGGTGGTGGATGGTATGATTTTAGATGCCGGATATAAGGGCTTTGGTATGTTTGAATTAGGCCGGGTGGGTATTTTCATTGCTTTGGCAGGAATTGTTTATTTGTTGTTTTTTTCTTCCAGGTTATTGCCGGAGGTTCGGAAAGACACGGTAGGCGACGAACATGGGGAAGCGGATGCGTCTTCTTTTCATCGTGTTGAGGCGGTGATAGGTGCTCGTTTCCCGGGTATCAATAAAAGGGTGGGGGATTTTAATTTTGTCCGTCATTATGGTGCTGAAGTAAAAGAAATAAAACGAAGCGGAGTTAGTATTGTAGAGAATCTGTCACGGGTGAAGTTTCATGAGGGAGATACGTTGGTGCTATGGGCGGATGATTCATTTATCTCTACATGGGGAGATTCTTCTGTATTCGTGTTATTGGCCAATGGCAAAGATACCGAGCCGAAAGCCGGGAGAAAGAAACGTTGGTTTGCATTGACTTTATTGGTGCTGATGATTGTGGGGGCAACAGTAGGAGAGTTGCCTTTTATGGAAGAATTACTTCCCGGTATTGATCTTGATATGTTCTTTTTTGCAGCTGTAACGACTGTGATAATGGCATGGACCAAACTTTTTCCGGCACGTAAATATACAAAATATATATCATGGGATATCTTGATAACCATTGCCTGTGCGTTTGCTATAAGTCGCGCCATGGTAAATTCCGGAGTGGCGGATATCATTGCGCATGGAATCATTGATATGAGTGATGACTACAGTCCGCATGTGTTGCTGGCTGTTTTGTTTATCATTACAAATCTGTTTACCGAACTGATAACCAATAATGCCGCCGCCGCATTGGCTTTTCCGCTTGCCCTTTCCTTATCCAATCAGTTGGGGGTAAGTCCGATGCCCTTTTTTGTTGTCATTTGCATCGCTGCATCTGCCAGTTTTTCCACTCCTATCGGTTATCAGACTAATTTGATTGTGCAGGGTATCGGAAACTATAAGTTTACGGATTTTGTACGTATCGGTTTGCCGTTGAATATATTGACATTTATAATTTCGGTTATTCTGATACCGCTGATATGGCCTTTTTGATGAAGTTAAAGACAAAATGAAAATAGAGAATGGAAGAGGAAAATATATATCCTATCTTTGACCGTATGCTTTCCCGGAAAGATAAAGAAGAACTGCTGGGACAACGGGGAGTTATGCTGTGGCTGACGGGACTTAGCGGTTCCGGTAAGAGTACTATTGCCATAGCTTTGGAACGTGAATTACATAAACGTGGTTTGCTCTGCCGTATATTGGACGGGGATAATATTCGTAGTGGCATCAATAATAATTTGGGCTTTTCGGCAGAGGATCGTGTGGAAAACATCCGTCGCATAGCCGAAATAGGCAAGTTGTTTGTTGATACGGGAATCATTACCATTGCCGCTTTCATCAGTCCCGGCAATGAGCTTCGGCAGATGGCTGCCCGTATTATCGGGATAGAGGATTTCCTGGAAATCTATGTCAGCACTCCTTTGGTAGAGTGTGAGAAACGTGATGTGAAAGGACTTTATGCCAAAGCACGTCGGGGTGAAATCAAGAACTTTACCGGAATTTCCGCCCCTTTTGAAGCTCCGGAGCATCCTGCCTTATCTTTGGATACTTCTAAGCTGAGTTTGGAAGAGTCGGTCAATACTTTGTTGGAGTTGGTGCTCCCCATTGTTGGTAAAAAAGGAGAAAAAATATAATTCATTATAAAATGGAAGAAAATTATAAATTGAGCCACTTAAGGGAACTGGAAGCGGAGTCTATCCATATCATTCGTGAAGTGGCAGCTGAATTTGAGAATCCTGTTATGCTTTATAGTATTGGTAAAGATTCGTCTGTCATGGTACGTTTGGCAGAGAAGGCTTTCTATCCGGGAAAAGTGCCTTTCCCTTTGATGCATATCGATTCTAAATGGAAATTCAGGGAAATGATAGAGTTCCGTGATCAATACGCCAAAGAACATGGATGGAATTTGATAGTGGAAAGTAATATGGAGGCTTTTAATGCCGGAGTAGGGCCTTTTACGCATGGCAGCAAAGTGCATACCGATTTAATGAAGACACAGGCGTTGCTTCACGGGTTGGATAAATACAGGTTTGATGCCGCCTTTGGTGGAGCACGTCGTGATGAGGAAAAGTCACGTGCCAAAGAACGTATATTCTCTTTTCGTGACCGTTTTCATCAGTGGGATCCTAAAAACCAGCGTCCTGAGTTGTGGGATATTTATAATGCTAAGATTCATAAAGGGGAAAGTATCCGTGTGTTTCCATTAAGCAACTGGACTGAGCTGGATATCTGGCAGTACATCCGTTTGGAAAATATTCCTATCGTGCCGCTCTATTTTGCCAAGGAACGTCCTGTGGTGAATATAGATGGAAATCTGATTATGGCTGATGATGACCGACTGCCCGAAGAATATCGGGACCGTATTGAAATGAAGAAAGTGCGTTTCCGTACTTTGGGGTGTTGGCCTTTGACCGGGGCCGTAGAGAGTGATGCCGATACGATTGAGAAAATTGTAGAGGAAATGATGACCACTACCAAAAGCGAGCGTACTACCCGTGTCATTGATTTCGACCAGGATGCCAGTATGGAGCAGAAGAAACGTGAAGGATATTTTTAAATGGATAAGTAGGAATTTAAAATGAAGGAATGGGTGATGGAGAATAAACTGAATATAAAGGAATATTTAGATAAGGATGAACAGAAAGACTTGCTACGCCTGTTGACAGCCGGTTCGGTAGACGATGGAAAGTCTACCCTGATAGGACGTCTGTTGTTTGACAGCAAGAAGTTGTACGAGGACCAGCTTGCCGCTTTGGAACGTGACAGCAAACGTGTGGGGAATGCAGGTGACCATATAGATTACGCTTTGTTGTGCGACGGGTTGAAAGCAGAGCGCGAGCAGGGTATTACGATTGATGTAGCTTACCGTTATTTTTCAACGAACAACCGTAAATTTATCATAGCCGATACTCCGGGACATGAACAATATACCCGCAATATGATTACCGGAGGTTCTACTGCCAATCTTGCCATAATCTTGGTAGATGCTCGCTTGGGTGTGATTACGCAGACCTGCCGCCATACTTTTCTGGTATCTTTATTGGGAATAAAGCATGTGGTGCTGGCGGTGAACAAGATGGACCTTGTCGGGTTTTCGGAGGAGCGTTTCAACGAAATCGTGACCGAATATAAGAAATTTGTAGAGCCATTGGGAATCCCGGATGTGACTTGTATTCCTCTTTCGGCACTTGACGGTGACAATGTGGTGCAGAAATCTGAACGTACGCCATGGTACAAAGGTACTTCTTTATTGGAATTGCTTGAAACGGTTTCCATCGAGAATGACCATAATCTGACTGATTTCCGTTTCCCGGTTCAGTATGTATTAAGACCGAATCTGGATTTCCGCGGTTTCTGTGGAAAGGTTGCTTCCGGTGTCATCCATAAAGGAGATGAGGTGATGGCTTTGCCTTCCGGCAAGAAATCTCATATCAAGAGTATTGTTACTTATGATGGTGAGTTAGAGTATGCTTTCCCGCCGCAAGCAGTGACATTGACTTTGGAGGATGAGATTGACGTGTCTCGCGGAGATATGTTGGTGCATGCCGATAATGTGCCTGTGATAGATCGTAACTTTGAAGCCATGTTGGTATGGATGGATGAGGAGGCGATGGACCTTGACAAATCTTTCTTTATCAAGCATACCACCAATACAGGACGTACCCGTATAGATAGCATTAAGTATAAAGTGGATGTGAATACGATGGAGCATCTGTCTGTTGAAAACGGTAAATTGAAAAAGGAGGATCTGCCTTTGCAATTGAATCAGATTGCCCGTGTGACATTTACTACCGCCAAGCCGCTTTTCTTTGATTCTTATCAAAAGAATAAAGCTTGCGGTTCTTTTATTCTGATTGACCCCATTACCAATAACACCAGTGCGGTGGGGATGATTATAGACAGAGTGGAAGCCAAAGATATGCTGAATGCCATGGAAGTTCCTACTTTGAATCTGGCAGCTATGGGTATTGGTGAGGAACATTATGAAGCCATAGAAAAGGTGGTGAAAGAATTGGACCGTCAAGGCATTTCAGTCAAGATAGAAAAATAACAGCGTACAATTAAAAAAAGAAAAGTAATGGGATTACTTGAATTCAACAAGCTGCCGATTAATACATTGGTAGGCGCCGATTGGAAAACGTTCAAGGCGATTACTGCGGGAAGGGAAATTGATCCGGCATATAGAGGAAAATACCGTTTGACGAAAGCAGTATGCCGTTTGCTTTCCACCTTGGCTCCATTGCAGGAAAAGCGATACAGGAAACTGTTGGCCGACAAGCCTTTGGAACACGATCCGGTCTTTATCCTCGGACATTGGCGTAGCGGGACTACCTTTATGCATAATGTGTTCTCTTGTGACAAACATTTCGGATATAATACTACTTATCAGACGGTGTTTCCTCACCTGATGATGTGGGGACAGCCTTTTTTCAAGAAGAATATGAGTTGGCTGATGCCCGACAAGCGTCCGACGGATAATATGGAACTGGCTGTAGACTTGCCTCAGGAGGAAGAGTTTGCATTGGCCAATATGATGCCCTATACCTATTATAACTTTTGGTTCCTGCCTAAGTACCAACAGGAATATGCTGATAAATATTTGTTATTCAATGATATCAGTGATGAGGAATTGAAAGTGTTTGAGGATATATTCACCAAACTTATTAAAATTTCTCTTTGGAATACAGGCGGAACACAATTCTTAAGTAAGAATCCGCCTCATACAGGCCGTGTAAAAGAGTTGGTCAAGATGTTTCCGAATGCCAAATTCATCTATTTGATGCGTAATCCGTATACGGTATTCGAATCTACAAGGAATTTCTTCACCAATACAATCCAGCCGTTGAAACTGGAGGATATTTCTCCAGAGGCGTTGGAACAGAATGTGCTTTCCATTTATGCCAAGCTGTATCATAAATATGAGGCGGATAAACAATTCATTCCTGAAGGAAATTTGATGGAAGTGAAGTTCGAGGATTTTGAAGCGGATGCAATGGCTATGACCGAGCATATCTATAAATCTCTTTCTATTCCCGGATTCGAAGCAGCTGCTCCGGCTATCAGCCAATATATAGGCGGAAAGAAGGGATATAAGAAGAATAAGTATAAGTATGACGACCGTACGGTCCGGTTAGTGGAAGAGAATTGGAAGTTTGCACTGGATCAGTGGGGCTATTCCATCTAAAAAATAAATGCCCGCAATACTGTTTTTATAAGGAATTGCGGGCATGATTATCTTCTGCTGACAGAAATCAGTGTATATTATTGGGCTTCGATAATTACACGACGGTTGAATGCCGGAGGAGTTAAGGTGTTGACACCACCCATTCCGCTGATAATCAGATTGTTTTTGTTGACACCCAATTTAACCAGTTCATTAGCCACGTTGTTGGCACGGTCTTCACTTAACTGCTTGTTCCATGCAGCGCTACCTGTATCACTATCAGCATAACCGGTTACTTTCAATTTTAGTCCCGGGTTGTCTTTTACCAGATCTGCGATTTGTTGCAAATTTACAGTAGAGTTGGTAGGAAGAACCGCTGAACCGATCTGGAAAAATACAGATTGAGGAGCCGGAGCAATTTGGTTCACTGTCACTTGTTCTGTAACCACTTCAGTGGGTTGGTTGGCAAGTTGGGCCTTTAATTGACGGTTTTGTTCTATCTGTTGAGCCAAAGCGGTATTGATGGCATCCATTTGTGAAGAGGTAAGTGCCATGATAGCATCTACATCCGGAGCAGGTTTGAATCCTCTTTGTGGAAATTTATAAGTGATACCCACTGTAGCACCTGCCATAAAATCAGGGCCTTTACTGGTGGTTTTTCCATCAAATTTGTTTTCTGTACCCATTCCGTAAAGTTCCAGATTCAAGTCCCAGGCACTGGCCAGATGGAATGTATTGATGATACCGAAATTGAATGCCAGTGAATTACGACGTGGAGCATCATATGAGTGGGCAAAACCGAAACCTACGAATGGCACGAAGTCGTATATGCGGTCTTCATTATATCCGGCTATCATGTTACTGACATTAAATAAGATGTCACCATGCAAATTCATGTAGTTGAACTTATCCTGATAGTATCCTTCGCTTAACATGTGAGGTTTGGAATATGCGGAAGGTTCACTGGAAAAACTCTTCGACTGCAAACCACTATATTGCAAACGTAATCCTAAGCCGGGAGTAAACCATTTGCCGATTGATATTTGAAGAGCGGGAGCAATACGTTTCTTGAATTTACCAAGATCGGACTGATCGCCGAACAGTACTTGTGCACCTCCACCAACAGAGAAGAACCAATTATCGAAGAAGTGATTGGTCTCTACCTTGTACTTATCCACAGGTACCTCCATTACATCTACACTCTCGCCTACAAGGACGTTTTGTGAATTGCTTTTCTGTTGCGCAAACGCTACAGAACTTAAACTGGCCGCAGCCAGCAAAAACATTAATTTTTTCATACTCATTTCTATTAGTTAATTATTGTCCAGGTTTATCTTCCCAAATTCAACTAAATAACATGAGTGCTGATAAAAAGTTTGAGTAGGTTGACTATTTAATATTTTTTTATGAAAGAAGGCTAAAAAGATAGTGGGTATCTGTGCTGTGTCCGGCATCAAAACTGAATCCTTCCCATTTGAATCCTTTTAAATCCCCAGGATTCTCTATCCGGTTTTTAATGATGAAGCGTGTCAATTCTCCACGGCACATTTTTGCATAAACCACAACGGTGGTTAATTTCCCTTTTTTCCATACCTGAAATTCCGGCGTGATCACTTGTACTTCCTGCTCCACGCGTTTCCAGTCGAATAAATCTTTCATCTCCCCACTTGCCAGATTGATTAGTATTCCTCCTCTTGCTTTAATTTCTTTGATAAAGGTGTCGGTCAGAATCGGCTTCCAATAGTCAAACATGGATATTCCTCCACGTTCGGGCAGTTTGATATCTCCTTCCATTCTGTAATTCTTGATCTGGTCTAACGGGCGGAGTAATCCGTAAAGAAAAGAAGTGATCCGCAAGTGATCCTGTGCATATTGAAAATCTTCAGGAGTAAAGTCCTGTGGATGGATACGTTTATATACTATACCGGTATAAGCCAGTAAGGCAGCTAAAGCCGAGGGAGAGTCCGAACAGAAATCTTGAAATCGCATATAGTTCTCCGCTGCTATTTTGCTGTTCACACGTAAAAGTCGTTCCAGTTCTTCAGCAGAGAATTGGGACATATCAAGTGCATTCTGTATTGCTTCGGTTTGGAATTGTGGTGTGCTGGTAACAGGAGTTTGTATTTTGCTCCGTCCGGTCATTGTTTTGGCACATGAAATAAAAGTCATCATAGGCTAAAAAATAATATTTTCTGGCGGCAAATATAAGAAAAACAGATATATTTGTCTTTGTTATTCCATAATTAAATATTGAGAACTATGAAAATGAAAAAGTTAGGATTATTGTTCATGATGCTTTGCATGGTATTTGCCGTAAATGCTCAAGAATTGAAAAAAGGAGATAAATTACCTGATTTTCATCTAAAATCTGCGGTATATGGAGATGTTTCTTCGGCTGAATTGAAAGGTAAGGTCGTTTTGGTGAGCTTATTTGCCACTTGGTGCGGGCCATGTCAGCTGGAACTGGCTGAAATAGAGAAGACTTTGTGGCCTGAATATAAAGATAACAAGGACTTCGTATTATTAGTAATTGGTCGTGAGCATACGGATGAACAGTTGAGGGCTTATAATGAACGGAAGAAATTCACTTTCCCGTTATATCCCGATCCTAAACGTGAGGTGTTCTCTTTATTTGCTGAAAAGTCAATTCCTCGCGCCTATCTTTTCAATAAAGAAGGAGAAGCCGTTTATACTTCCATCGGGTATGAGAAAGAAGAATTTGGATATCTGATGAATGCCATTGCGGAAGCATTGAAATAGGACCCTGTTGATATTTCAAGATGACTAAACTGTTCTCGTTGTTTATTATATTGTCTTTTGTTCTCCCGGTTAGTGGACAGGAAAAGCTTGATTCAGATAAAGCAAGAAAAGAAAAAGCTTATCATTTGACGGGTTCTGTCAGAGAACAGGGAGAACGCCCTTATCCCGATCCTTTGCCGGATGTAAATATCCAACTTTATTCTTTGCCTGATACGAGTTTTATAGAAGGTACGGTGAGCGATAAGAAGGGTGTTTTCCGTTTGTACCCTATGAATCCCGGTAATTATTTAATAAGGGCTTCTTTTTTAGGATATGAAACCATTGAAAAAAAAGTGAATATTCCTGCTTATCGGAAAGAAGTTTATGGAGGTGCTCTGATGATGAAACCTTCCAGTATTGTATTGGATGAAACGGTTATAAAGGCCGAACTGCAGAAAATGAAGATGTCCGGAGATACATTAGTATATAATACCGGAGCCTTTAAGACATCGGAAGGAGCTGTTCTGCAGGATTTGGTGAGGCAGCTTCCCGGATTGGAATTAGACGAGAAATCCGGCAAGATGAATTTTCATGGAAAGGAAATCACTCAGATCTTATTAAATGGAAAGGAGTTTTTTGCAGATAGCAAAGTTGCTTTGAACAATATGCCGGTAGATGCTTTGAAAGAGGTAAAGGTATACGAGCAGCAGTCGGATAAAGAGCAAATGACAGGGGTGTCAGACGGTAAGAAGAAAACGGTGATGGATGTGAAGACCAAGAAGGATTTGACAGATGGATTAATGGGGGACGTTTCAGCTTTGAAAGGTTCGGGGGATATGTATGGAGCGAAAATGAGTTTGAATAAATTTGTCGGAAAATGGCGGATGTCCTTGTATGGTGATTTAGGAAAACTCCCCAGATATGGTAATTTTATCAGTGATATGGCCGATAATCCTGCTCAAATGAAGGATATTGGTTTTAGCTTGGGAACGGAAATAAAGAAGCTCAACCTCAATGTCAGTGCTTCATATAATAATAATAAAAGCGCGGATGAATCGCGAAGCCAGTCAGAAGAATATCTGCCTAACGGTAGCCAATATGCCTATAATAAAGGCTTGAGTACGGGTAGGAATAGTTCTTTTTGGGAGAATATATATCTGACGGGAAGTTTGAGTGACCGGACGGAAATTAATTTCAGGCATAACATCAATCATAGCCGGTTAAATTCGGTATCAGAAAATATTTCGGCGACTTTCAGTACCAATCCTTTGGACTATGTTTCAGAGCCTTGGAGGGACGATGCAATGATTCCTCCTGAGTTCAGGATAAATAAAAATACGGGAAATTCTCAAAATAAGACGAACAATCTGATGATAGGCAATAATCTTTTGCTCACTCATAATTTGAATGATATCGGCCGGAAACTCTCCATAGAGTTAAGAAATGATTATAGTAATCAGGCGAGTGGTAATTATCAGCAATCGTCTATTACTTATTATCAATTGAAGAATGACCTGGGGGCAGATTCGGTTTTATATAGAAATCAATACCGGGAGTCACCTGCCAGAAATTTATTATTGGCGGGGGAGGTCAGCTATACGGAGCCAATAGGAAAACAAATGCTTCAGGTTTATTATCGGCATGAGTATCAACGGCAGAGTAATAATGCGGTTACGTACAATTTGGATGAGGATGCTTTGTGGGGAAGTCTTCCATCTGGTTATGAGGCAGGAAGGGTGGATAGTTTAAGTGATTATACTCGTAATGATCTTCATTCCAATGAATTCGGACTGCGCACCACACTTAATTGGAGAAAAGTGAGGTTGAATATCCGGTTTGGGCTGTCGCCTCAGAAGTCTACGACGAAAAGCAACAGGGGAAAAGTGAAGATAGATACGACCATTACCGTGTTGAACATAGTGCCCGAACTGCATTTTGATTATGATTTGGGCAATAACCATAATATGAGTGTGTATTATAGCGGATACACCCGGCAGCCTTCCATTTATGATTTGTTGTCTGTGCCCGATTATACTAATCCTCTGAACATAACAATGGGGAATCCGGGGCTGAAACCCGCTTTCGGGCAAAGTATATCTGTGAATTACAGAGGAGGAAATATGGAAAAGCAGGAAATGTTATATTGTGGTTTGAGATATAATAATACGATAAATGATATAAGCCGGAAAAGAACCTATGATGAGAAGAGTGGGGTATATACCAGTCGGCCCGAGAATATAAATGGTAATTGGGGCATTGGCGGGAATATATATTATACGAATAAATTATTCAAGAAAATTTTCGCTCGTCTTGCTACTAATGCAAATTATAACCGGAGGGTTTCGTATGTGCAGATAATGGGAGAAGCCAATGAGAATGATCGTAACACCTCCCAAATGCTTTCCTTGATGCAGGATGTGGAGTTTGCCTATAAATTGGAAGAGCATGAGTTTAAGATAAATGGAGCAATCACTTATCAGCAAGCCGATAACAGTTATACAAACAATTCGGATTACAGGACGTATGACTTTTATTATGGCGCGGAGTGTCGACTGAAGTTACCTCTCAACTTGAATCTTTATACCGTTGTGAGAAGTATGAATCGCAGGGGATATAAGGATGAGGCCTCCAATACGACGCAGTGGCTTTGGAACGGTGAGCTGACTTACAGTTTTCTGAAAGGGAAAAGAGGGTTGCTTAAATTTCAGGTTGTTGATATTCTGCAACAACGGGATTTTGTCAATCGTTGGATGAATGATACCGGACAGGGAGAAACTTGGACTTGGGGATTGGGACGTTATGCGATGGCTACTTTTACTTATCGTTTTAATGATCTTTCCCGTTAGGAGATAAAAAAGGAGCTGATTCAGGCAAAACGAATCAGTTCCTTTTTGAATATCCCTAAGAAAGATTATTTGTAATCTTGCCAGCTCTTTATCTGAATATCCTTTTCACTCATTTCACAGAATGCTTCAATGAAAGCACTTGCCAAACGGGCGTTGGTAATCAAAGGAATATTGTGGTCGATTGCTCCACGACGAATTTTGTAACCATTAGTCAGCTCACGTTTGGTATGGTTTTTCGGAATGTTGACTATCAGGTCGAATTTATGTTCGGCAATCATCTTCATGACATTGTTTTCTGCATCGGGCTTTTCATCCGGCCAGTAAACCGGTGTGGTATTTACTCCGTGTGCATTCAAGAAAGTTGCGGTTCCGGCAGTTGCATAGATCTCATATCCTTTTTCTGCCAGCATACGGCTTGCTTCCAGCAAATCTACTTTGGATTTGGTGGCACCTGACGAGAACATGACAGATTTTGTAGGAATCTTGAAACCGACAGCAATCATAGAGTTCAGCAAAGCTTCATGGAAGTCATCACCGATACAACCCACTTCACCTGTTGAAGACATATCTACGCCCAATACAGGGTCTGCCTTGTGCAGACGGGAGAAAGAGAACTGGGAAGCTTTCACACCGATCCAGTCAATATCGAATGCCGACTTGTCCGGTTGGCTGTATGGAGCACCCAACATGATGCGGGTTGCGGTTTCAATGAAGTTGCGTTTCAATACTTTGGAAACAAACGGGAATGAACGTGATGCGCGCAGGTTGCATTCAATCACTTTCACTTCATTGTTCTTAGCCAGGAACTGCATGTTGAACGGACCGGAAATGTTTAATTCTTTAGCGATACGGCGACCAATCTTCTTGATACGGCGTGCTGTTTCGAAATAAATCTTCTGAGCCGGGAATACTAATGTGGCATCACCTGAATGGACACCTGCATATTCAATGTGTTCGGAGATGGCATATTCCACTATTTCACCGTTTTGGGCTACAGCGTCGAATTCTATTTCTTTAGTATCTTGCATGAATTGGGATACGACTACCGGATATTCTTTAGAAACTTCTTTAGCCATCTGCAAGAATTCCTTCAGTTCATCTTCGTTATAGCATACGTTCATGGCAGCGCCAGAGAGCACATAGGAAGGACGGACCAATACCGGGTAACCTACTTTGTTTACAAATTCTTCCATGTCTTCCAGGCTGGTCAATTCTTTCCATGCCGGTTGGTCAATACCCAGTTGGTCAAGCATGGCCGAGAATTTATGACGGTTTTCCGCACGGTCGATAGAAAGCGGAGAAGTTCCCAATACAGGTACCGACTGACGGTGAAGCTTCATCGCCAGGTTATTAGGTATTTGTCCACCTACCGATACAATGACACCACCCGGCTGCTCCAGATCAATCACGTCAAGTACACGTTCAAATGAAAGTTCGTCAAAATACAGACGGTCGCACATATCATAGTCGGTAGAAACTGTTTCGGGGTTATAGTTAATCATGATGGATTTGTAACTCAACTTGCGTGCGGTTTGGACAGCATTTACAGAGCACCAGTCGAATTCCACGGATGAACCGATGCGGTAAGCGCCTGAACCTAATACAACTACCGATTTTTCATTTTTATAATAATTGACGTCATAACCCGTAGTAGCGTATGTCATATACAGGTAATTGGTCAATTCGGGATGTTCAGATGCGACGGTATTGATACGCTTGACAGCCGGAAGGATATTCAAAGCTTTACGACGGACGCGTACAGCCAAGTTCTCCTTTTCCATATTGCCACTGGCTTTCAATACGAAGCGTGCAATCTGGAAGTCGGAGAAGCCTAATACTTTAGCTTGGCGAAGCACATCTTCGGGCAGATCCTCAATCTTATTATAAGTCGAAAGTTTGGCCTTATAGTCAACGATGTTTTTCAACTTACCCAGGAACCACGGGTCGATTTTGGTCAGTTCGTGGATGCGTTCAATGCTGTATCCTTCTTCCAATGCCGAGGCGATGGAGAAAATACGGAGGTCTGTCGGGTTGGCCAGTTCCTCATCCAGGTTTTCAAATTTAGTATGGTCATTTCCTACGAAACCATGCATACCCTGACCTATCATACGAAGACCTTTCTGAATGATTTCTTCGAAAGAGCGGCCTATAGACATGATTTCACCCACAGACTTCATGCTGGAGCCAATCTGGCGTGATACACCTGCGAATTTAGTCAAGTCCCAACGGGGGATTTTACAAATCAAGTAATCCAACTGGGGAGCTTCGTAGGCTGAGTTGGGAGTACCCATCTCGCCAATCTGGTCTAGTGTGTAGCCTAAAGCGATTTTGGCGGCAACGAATGCCAGAGGGAATCCGGTTGCTTTAGAAGCCAAGGCAGAAGAACGGCTCAGGCGTGCATTTACTTCGATAACACGGTAGTCATTCGTTTCTGCATTGAAAGCATACTGGATATTACATTCACCCACAATACCCAAGTGACGGATACATTTTGTAGACAAATCTTGCAACATTGTTACTTGTTCTTCTGTCAGAGAGCAAGTGGGGGCCACCACGATAGATTCACCGGTATGGATTCCCAGCGGGTCGAAGTTTTCCATGCTTGCCACTGTAAAACAATGGTCGTTGGCATCGCGGATTACTTCGAATTCTATTTCTTTCCAACCTTTCAATGACTCTTCAACCAGGATCTGTTTAGAGAATGCGAATGAACTTTCAGCCAGTTTGATGAAAGCTTCTTCATCCGGACAGATGCCGCTGCCTAAACCACCTAGTGTGTATGCGGAGCGTACCATAACCGGATAACCGATTTCGCGGGCAGCTTTCAGAGCCTCTTCCATACTTTCCACGGCGTGGCTCTTCGGGGTTTTCATCGGAATTTCATCCAGCTTCTTTACGAATAAATCACGGTCTTCAGTGTACATGATGGCTTCTACCGAAGTACCCAATACTTCTACACCATATTTCTTCAGTGTACCGTTCAGGTAAAGTTCGGTACCGCAGTTCAATGCAGTTTGTCCACCGAAAGCCAATAAAATACCGTCCGGTTGTTCTTTTTTGATAATTTCTTCAACAAAGAAGGGAGTGACAGGAAGAAAATAAACCTTGTCGGCTATGCCTTCCGAAGTCTGGATAGTCGCGATGTTAGGATTTACCAACACCGAATGAATGCCTTCTTCGCGCAATGCTTTCAGCGCTTGTGAACCTGAGTAGTCAAACTCTCCTGCCTGGCCTATCTTGAGTGCACCCGAACCCAATACCAGGACTTTCTTTAAATCCTTTTTCATTGAAAGTTTCTTTTATTATAATAGTTGTTTTAATGTCGCTAAATATTAAAAAAAATGCGTCCATCCTCGTACGAGGACTAACGCATTTGTTCGTATGTCTATATTATCTTTGTTCCTGTAGGATACATAGCATTACTAAATTTTGTGCAAAGTAACGACTTATTTCCAAGATAACAAAATAAATCAAGATCTTTGTCAACACAAATTAAAATAAAAGTCTGAAATCCTCTCCGAATGTTCTGTTTTTTGTATATTTATTCGGATACTTCTGTATCATCGGCATACGAAAAGCGGAATGAATATCCTATATTTTCCGATCCGCCCATCAGGGTCATATCTTTTAGTCTTCCATCCTGCCGGAAACTATAGTCGTATATATAATAAGTGTCTTCCAGAATATTGGCGCTTCTTTTCCCTAGAATTTCGGCCATCTGTCCGAAAGTGTTCATTACGGTGGTATAGTTTTCACGGTCATCAATCCATTGTGCCAGTGTGTTCAAGTCCAGACTATAATCATTGGCGATATTGGAAACTCTGTAATCACTGTTGTAAGTTCCTCTTGGAGTAGTGGTTATGGAAGATAGATTTCCGCTTTCCCAATTGTATTCCAATACGGTTCCATTGTTATTGCAGCTTTTCAGATAACCTTCATTGTCATAAGAATAGGTTACCGGATTTTCCCGGTTGGAGAATTTGCATACATAACTTCTGCCGTTTTCCAACGAGGTGCTTATTTCTACCAAAGGAGAATTTTCCGTAGAGTAAGTATAACTGACTTCAGAGTTCTCTTTGTACGTGTAATTTACTGCCGCTAACGGTGAACTGCTATAAATGCGGGTCAGCCGTTTGTTGTTGTCGTAAGTGAGGCTTATCATTCCCTGATAAGTGATAACATCTGAAATTTTATGCACTTTAATTCCGGTAATCATCCGTGAAGGTTCCGGTACGGGAATACTTTTATCGTCATCATCGGAACATGCGGCAAAGAACAGGCTTGCTACAGAAATAAATAGAGCTAGTTTAATGGTCGGTCTTAGTTTATTCATCGAAACAATTATTATATGTGAAATAGCGGTTCAAAGTTAAGTGTTTGTGTCAGAATATTCCTATCTTTGCGTAATTTTTAATATAAGATAATATTTAAGAGATATGGGAAAAGAAAAAATCATACTGACCGGTGACCGTCCTACGGGAAGATTGCATATCGGTCATTACGTAGGTTCGTTGAAGCGCAGAGTTGAACTTCAGAATTCCGGACTGTATGACAAGACTTTTATTTTCATTGCCGATGCGCAGGCATTAACCGATAATATAGAAAATCCCGAGAAGGTGCGTCAGAATGTGATTGAGGTGGCGCTTGATTATATGGCTGTCGGTCTGGACCCGATGAAGTCCACCATCTTTATCCAGTCTCAGATTCCCGAATTGTGCGAATTGACTTTCTATTATATGGATTTGGTCACAGTGTCACGCTTGCAGCGTAACCCGACAGTGAAAACCGAAATCCAGATGCGTAATTTTGAAACCAGCATCCCGGTAGGGTTCTTCACTTATCCTATCAGTCAGGCTGCTGATATTACCGCTTTCAAAGCAACTACCGTTCCGGTGGGTGAAGATCAGGAGCCGATGATTGAGCAGACCCGTGAAATTGTACGTCGTTTCAATCATATTTATGGTGATACGTTGGTAGAACCCGAAATCCTGTTGCCGGACAATGCGGCTTGTCTGCGTCTGCCGGGTACGGATGGAAAGGCTAAGATGAGCAAATCATTGGGTAACTGTATTTATTTGTCGGACACAGCCGACGAGGTGGAAAAGAAAGTGAAGAGCATGTATACCGACCCTACTCACCTGAAAGTTTCTGATCCGGGTAAATTGGAAGGAAATACAGTATTCACTTATCTGGATGCTTTTTGTAAGCCTGAGCATTTTGGACGTTATTTGCCCGATTATCCTAATTTGGATGAACTGAAGGCACATTACACCCGTGGTGGATTGGGAGACATGAAGGTGAAGAAGTTCCTTGCCGCTATTATGCAAGAAGAATTGACGCCTATCCGCGAACGTCGTAAAGAGTTTGAAAAGGATATTCCGGCTATTTACGATATGTTACGTAAGGGATGCGAAACAGCCCGTGCTACGGCAACCGCTACATTGGATGAAGTACGCAAGGCGATGAAGATTAACTATTTTGATGATGTGGAATTGATTGCCGAACAGGCAAAGCGTTTCGGGCAGGAATAAAATAAATTCAAAAGGAAAAAGGGGAAACTATATATAATAAGGTATAGTTTCCCTTTTTTGTTTCTTGAATGATAAGACAGGATTTGTAATTTATCCTCTGTATTTCAGTGTGTTAAGTGCTTAATTGAAAAATAAATGAAAAAATAGTGTGCATAAAATTTGCAGTTATCGGAAATAGCCGTATCTTTGCAACGCTTTTGAAACAAGAGGTTATCGGGCGTTTAGCTCAGCTGGTTCAGAGCATCTGCCTTACAAGCAGAGGGTCG
>CANPJW010000020.1 GCA_947574505.1 uncultured Bacteroides sp.
TTCCATGGGGCGGAAGCTACTGAATATTTTATAAGTTCCACTACTGCCTTCTATTCGTAGCGTGGTTAATTTATCGGGGGTGGTAATTGTTGATTTCATTGCTGTTCTTATTATGAGTTTTCTATATCAGTTTCAAAGGCTTCTATTCTTGCATCAACTTCGGATGCAATATCTTTTAGAATGTTAATACATTCTTCGGCAGACAATGAATCTAATATTTCATCTATGTGCTGCATTATATCATTTACTTCCATACGCTTTTTTTGCTATTTTATTGATTAATTTTATTGTCTTATCACTCAGCTTGCCATCAACCGTTGTAACGTGCTGGATGGATTTGTGCAATTTGGTTTTACTCATTTCAGATTTTATTTTGAGAACTATTTTATCACATTTGTTAATTGGTGTTCTTACTTCTTTCCCATACCATGAACACCAATAGTATGGCTGAAACAAATTCGGTGAATGTGTACAATATTCACATGTTTCACATATAGGACTTTATTCATTTCTATTTTGTTTTACTCTAATTGATTCTTACATACTTGCCCTTTATGTTACAAGTTTTTAGTATCTCCGCGTTTTCTTCTCCAAAAGCGATCAAAACAGCACCACAACCAGGCGAATCCCCACGTATTCCGTCCGGCCTGAAAAAACGAATCCTTCCGCGTAGAAATTTAATTGCCGTTGCCTTCTCAAATATAATATCCTGAAACATCTTACTATCACAGCGGTTGAACAACAGCGCAATGCCATTGCCGTGTTGTGCCAGTTTACGAACAAATTGTTCAATAAGCGGACGGGAATAAGGCGGGTTGAGCCATACACGCCCCTTCCAATTTTGTACAAGGCCATTGTCCTGCTTGTTGTACATGATTTTTGCTGTAGGCCAAAGAGGGTGCATGGGAGCACATGGATCAAGGTCAAATTCACCTAATGCTTCAATGATTTCTCGTGGTGTGTACCATTCATCGGAAGTGTTTGCAGATCGTTCAAAAGTTGTATTCATTTCTTTATTTATTTGTGCCGGAGGATAGCATCGAACTACCAATAACACCCGCTTTCGCCCTTCAGGGTTATCTCCACACTCCGGCGTTTATCATATGGAGCGACCAAAGCCGCCCCGGGTATTTATTACCTGCTTCTAAAGTTAATCATCCATTTCACCAGAAACAAAAGGTAAGGGGTCTGATTGCCACAAATTGTTCGTCACTCGTAGACAAGATATCTACATTGTTCACTCTCGCAATAATCTTTGTATTCATAACATTTAGGTTTTAAAAAGTTATTTAGTCCACATGGAAGATTTTCACGCCTGTTACTTCCTCGATCTTATCCTTGGCAAGTTCGGGAATACGACATAAACCGGCGCGCCAATTATGAACGGTATGTAGTGGTACTTTACATGCTTCCGCCAACTTTGCCACCATTTTAGAAGAATCTTTCAGCGGCAAACCAATTAGATATATTCTTAACTTCTCGCCGTCT
The DNA here is from genome assembly GCA_947574505.1 of uncultured Bacteroides sp. Taxonomy (GTDB): domain Bacteria; phylum Bacteroidota; class Bacteroidia; order Bacteroidales; family Bacteroidaceae; genus Phocaeicola. Next base: position 1,489 of record CANPJW010000020.1, read on the forward strand.
TCATTTCTTTTTAAAGTTTTTTTTGCCATAACATCACATTAAATCTATTATTTGTTTCTATATTTATACTACAAATATAGTTTTATTCTACCTATTCAGTAGAATAATCCCTGTTAATTATTGTAAATACAACATCAGATTATGGCTAATTTATTGCTTATAAGAGATTTATGCGAAAAGAACAAAATCAAGATTCGGGAATTAGCTTCCCGAATTGGTAAGGATGAAAGTAGTATTCAATCCATGATAAGAACAGGATCAACCAATACTAAAACTCTCGAAGCCATAGCAGAGGTATTTAATGTTTCTCCCGGTATTTTCTTTGATAATCCTTTGGAAAGTAATACGGAAAATAGTCTTAATAAAGAGGCGGAAATCGCTTATTTAAAGAAGATTCTCGAAGAGAAGGAACGTCTAATACAAGTCTTATTAAGTAAGAAATAACCTGTAATAGATAAGAAATGTAGGCATATTGTAGGCTATATAATTATACAAATAATTAATAATCAGGCGATTAAAGAACGTTACTTGAATCACAGTTAACATCCGGTAACATTCATATGTTATCGGATTTTTCTTTTAAATAGCTGATATTAAACGTTTTACTTTCGCCCCGTTTAACTTTTAATAATTACCACCAAGAAAGGACGAACAAAAAAGGCTTCCAACCCGTGGAAGCCCTTTAGACTTATTAAAGTGATAGCTCCATAATGAAGCAGACGAAGGAATATCGGGATTCCTCCAAATGTGTTACTTTACTTGATGTTTAATATGGTTCCCGATAATTTACTTTTTATATCATTCAAGGCAAACTTTAAAATCTCTAACTCGCTTTCCGTGAAAGCACAAGGTTTACCATTGACTATATTTCCATTAATACGCTGTGCCAACCAACTACGATCTTTTTGAAAATAGTGTTGAGCAATATAAGATAATGATAGAACATCGCATAAGTCTCCCATTCCGGTACGAACATCAACATCCGTTCGTTTTCTGCGTTCCCGCGCCTCTTGCATTGCCTCACGTAATATACGTCCGGCTTCCCTCCGTTCCTCGAGCGGGATTTCCGCATTTAGCTCCTGCCATATCTTATCAAATTCCTCGCTTCCTTCTTTCGTCCGTAATAGGTAAAATTTAGAAACCAAGCCCCTGATTTTATCTTCTATCTGTTTATCCATATCCTTCTTTTATAATTAAATAAAGGATACATACCGGAACTTTGCAATCCATCTTTGTATTATAAGCCTACTGGTATTTTCAGCAAATACCAAACGATAAACAGTAACGTCCAGGCAAACAAGATAGCCAATGAATATCTCCAGGTATATTTAAGTAATGTGCCATACGTAATCTGCCTATCATACTGCCGCATATAAGTCAACACCAAAGGCATATAAAATAAGAAAGGAGTAATGGCATTTGTCGAGCTATCTCCAATACGGAAAGCACATTGTGCTACGTCCGGCGAGATTCCCATCTGAGCAAACATCGGGATAAAGATGAAAGACATGAAAGCCCATTTGGAAGTGGCAGATACCATAATCAGATTGATAAATGCCGTAAACAGGATAAATAAGACCAAAGTTGTCAATGGAGTCGGTTCAAAGGAAGAAAGCAACTCAGCACCCATTATGGCAAGGCATTTGTCCAAATGAGAATACTCGAAACAGGCGAACATTTGAGCGGCAAAGAAAGCAATTACGAAATAGACGCCTAGAAGTTTCATGGGCTGTGTCAACCCTTCAATCACATCATTGTCTGTGCGATAGCGACCAGAACTAAAGCCATACGCCATCCCCGTAATGCCCGCTCCCAAAGAGAGAAGAAACAAAATACCGGCAATGAAAGGTGAATGCATCAAACCTCCATTCACACCCCGCAGAATTCCGTAAGAGGAAAAAGTAAGCCATAAAACAAGAGCTACATAAATAGCCGCTACGATAATAGAAATCATAATCGCCCGCCTCTCTTTACGAGACAGGGGACGATAGGCTTCCACCTTCACACTTCCTTCATATTTACCCAATCTGGGAAGAAGCCATTTTTGAGTCACCCAGTAAACAATGGCAGTAATTACTATCGTAGAAGCACTCATAAAGAAGTAATTGCAAAGAGGTTCCGTATTTCCCTGATAGCCTGTTTGAGCTAACGCAGCTTCCTGTGTGGTATGAGCCAACAGCGGGTCCATCGTACTCAACACAATATTGGCACTATACCCGCAGGCTACTGAGACATAAGACGTCACAATCCCCGCAATCGGATGAAGCCCCACCCATTGAAACAGCATAGCGGCAATAGGCAATAAAATAATATATCCACCGTCACCAATAGTATTCGACAATAATCCTAGAACAATCACCCACAAGATAATTTTCCTCTTCTTCTGGCGGTTGCCCACCCCCATACGGATACATGCATCAATAAAACCGGAGTGTTGGGCAACTCCCAATCCGAACATGGCAATAATCACCATGCCCAACGGAGCAAACCCTGTAAAGTTCTTGATAGCATTCCTCAACCACCAGCGAATACCTTCCGGACTCAGCAGGCTTTGTACACGAATATCCTCACCGGTCTGTGGCAATGTCACCTTCAATCCATAGATATCACATATCCATGAAAGAAAGACCACTGCCATTGTCAGTAGCATGAACATCGTTGCAGGATGGGGCATGCGCCATTTTGTCTTCATCGCTTTTCAGGTTTGTTCTTCGTCAGTTTCCCTTTGTCTATTCCTCGTCGGCTTCCAAATTATCCAAATCAATAATGCGCAATTCCAAAGCACGAACAGCCAATCGGGTAGCATTCACTCCTACTCTTTCTCCATTTGGAAAGAGACGTCCGATAAGGTCGTTTTGCCTTTTTTCCAATGATTTCACACCGAAAGGCATACCTTTCAGGTTCGCAATCATCTCTTTCGTGTATCCCAATGCCAGATGGCGGAGAAAACGCTCGTCATATTCGTCGATATCATAGCTGATTACCGCTTCCTGACGCTTCGCATCATTAGCAACTGACTTTTTGAAACGCTCTACAATCTTTTCCAAAATCGGATAGTTGAAAACCAGTTTCTTACCGTCCATCACAGCCTGTACATCTGTTTTGGTCAGCAGTTCTCCCGTCTTGAGGATAATTCCGTCGGCACCGGCATTCAGTACATCCACCCACAACTTCTCATTCAATATTTCACCAGTGAAAATCAGTACGTGGACATCTTTATAGCGTTTGAATATATTCCGGCAAATATCCACCCCGATAGTAGTAGAACCACCCAGTCCCAAATCCAGCAATACCAAGTCGGGAAGCTGTACCTCCATCAACGGCCAAAATTCACTCTCAGTCATGGCAGTACCAATCACTTCCGCATTCGGTATTTCGTGACGGAATATCTCTTCCGTACCTTTCAACTCCAGCTTTACATCCTCTACAATAATAACTTTAAACTTCTGTTCTTCCATTTCCTTATCTAATAACTTTTATGTGTTTTCTTTTTTATCTGCGCGGAACAGTGAAATAAACCGTAAATCCTCCACCCGCAGCAGGCTCGGCATTGATGCGGCATCCTCTGCGTCCCGCAAATTCGTCATGGTCGCGGATAATTTGCTTGCATACCAGGTATTCCGTACCCCGCAATTCCCCTTTTTCACCGGAAGTCATGCGTGCCAAGTTCGGATAAAACAATTGGTTCAACTCCTCCACACTCTTCTCACGCCTGGTATCCGTAAAGAGGAAGCGAATGTACTCATCATCCCTACAAACCTGCAAACGAAGCACACCATCTTCACGAAACGTCAATGCTTCGTCAATCAGATTTTCCAACAGAAAGCGCAACTGATTCACGTCTCCTATTACTCTCGCCTCCATTGGCTCCATCTCCAGTTCTATCCTCTCTGTCCGGTTCTTCATTACCTTCCTGAAATATTTTCCGGCAGCGTCAAAAAGTTCCTGCACCGGAATCACCGTACGCCGGAAAGTAACCTCTTCCAACTGACGGGAAGCGCACGAACTCAAGATGGTGAAGATACCCTTATAATATTCAATCAATTCCGTCATGGTCTCCACTCCTTCGCGCTCTTCCTTTTCCGAAAGGCTCTGTGTGTTCAGCCGTCCTACAATCTGTTTGATTTTATTCGGATAATAAATCGTTTCATGTTTAATCGTAGACAGGCAGTTGTCGAGCACCATATTCTGTACATGCAACATACTATCTTCCCAGGAAGCCCGCCGCGTCTCTTCGTGTGCCGACTCAATATCCCGATATTTCGTAGCTAGTTTCACTACCGCATTAAATACCACAATAGCCACATAACGAGCCACCAATTCAAAGAGCAAACGATCCGTTTCCTGCTCCGAACCTTCCCTACGCTCAAGATATAACACACCGACACATTGGTGTTCTCCCCCCGCTTCCACTTTCAACGGAATAGCCAGCAGATGTTGTTCCGCAAGATACTCGCCAGAGTCAAAACACTGCTGCACCATTTCCGGCATCTCCTGTCCGGGACGCGAAGCATACTCCAGTCGATGCGTCGTTTCATTGTATACCGCGATTCCCATCCGGTCAATCGTCAATAATTCATTCACCGAGCCGAATGCTTCATTCACGATACGCTGCGGAATTTCTTTGAGCGTACTTTCCTCCCGTTGCAACGCTTCCGTATTCTCCTGTTCCTGCGGCCTGACTAAAGATGCCGCAAATACTTTCTGATTTATTTCAAGCACCTGCTCAAGATTCAACCGGTTCTGCAAACGCTTCCGCATATACAAAAAATAATACCCGACCAAAGAAATAATCAACAAGACAAAACATAGAATAATCCCTACCGTCTTATTGGTATTCGAACGCTCCAACTGCCTGCAATATGCTTCCAGCGTCTGGTCTTCTCCCTGCAACTTATATAAATCCGTAAAAGCCGAATTATTATAACTGTATGCATCCAATTGTTTCAAAGCCAGAAAGGCAACCGCCGCTTCATTTCTTATATCCAGAATCACATGATAATCCGAATCAAACATTTCGTTCCACCAACTGACTTCAGCCGGTATTCCTGTACCTACGAGTTTCATATAGTGATGCGGACGTCCAGGACGCGCATATTTCTCATAATGCTCGTTCAGCAACAACATGGCAGAGTCCACATATTGCAAAGCAAGCCCGTAATTTTCATCCACATTGGCAAAATACGCCGCATTGGCATAGTCCGAGGCAGCATCCAACAAATCCTCATAAGTAGAATCAGTAGTTATCACTATCGAATCTCCATCCTGCGACATAGGCTGAACCGGCTCATGCAGACAGGATACCATTCCCATAGGAAGCAACAGGCAAAGCAAAATGCCAACCACCTTACGTACCCCCAAAGGCAAACGGAAATAAAAACGGCTTCCATTCCCCAATTCACTTTTCACATCAAAGGTACACACCCTGAACAGTTCATTCGTCTTCTTGTACTTCTCAATGATTCCCTTACAGTTCATCAACCCGAAACCGCTTCCTTTGTTTTCTTTCAATTCTTCAGGGTCTTCCGCATTCTTTATTCCAATCACACGCGAATCATACACTTTCTCACCAATGATACACGCCACATCTTCTTCCGAAATGCCTCTTCCGTTATCTTCCACGGAAATTTCGACATATGTATCCGTAGTACGTGCATAAACTTTAATCGTTCCTCCCTCCGGAGTATACTTACGGGCATTCTCTGCCAGCGTATTAATCATAAACAAAGTCAACGCCCGGTCCGCCTTCACCATAACGGCAGCCGGTTCAATCTCCAACGTCTGCTTTTTCATTTCAAAGGCACGCCGTCCTTTCCCCAGCAGTTCAAACAACTCGTCAAGACTGAACGTTTCAATATTCAGGCTCAACGTTCCTTGCTTCATCTTAATCCACAGAGCCAGAATATCGTTATATTCATTAATCGTAGTTACCAGTTCGTCAATATACTGATACTTCTCTTTCTTTATCTTTTCATCATCAATATATCCTTTTTCCGTAAGTTTATGCACTTCATTCAAAATACGGTCGATATAAGGATTGATGCCATTTACAATAGCCATACAAGCCTTCTTTATCAGATTCTGACGCTTATTTCCCGCAATATGCTGTTCGTAGATATACCGCTGCTTTTCCAACTGCATCCGTTCGTCGCTCAATGCTTCCACCATCTGCTCGTTGTCAGCAGCCCAAATAATATAAGGCTCCAACACATGCACCAAAGCCTTTTCATCCCGATTCAGCCGATGCATAGGGACAAGTGCCGCTTTCCCCTCTTCGCCTTCAGGAATCTCCAGTCTCATCCTACCTTTCCCGAACAACCGGTCTATCCCTTGTTGAATCAACGGAACATTCATCGGAATAGAAGAAGTAATATCGCGGCAAAGCCCGAGAATCTGTTGCAGGCGTTCTACATCAATCTGATTCTTTATCTTGGAACGCTTATTGAAGAACCACCAAAGAATAACCACCAACACCAATCCGGCAATCACCAAAGAAAGAACAAGCGTCATCTGCCGCGAACCGGCTTCCAATGAAACATAACGGCTCTCCAACTCCTTGTCCTGACGCGTAAAGTTCAAAATATCCAGATATATATTCCGATTGTAGTCAGATGCATACTTCATCCCCAGCCCTGCATACGACACGCTCAGTTGTTCCCTGATTCTTGAAATCCATTCGGGAACAGTCTTTACGTTCTCCTGCGTAATCCAAGGCACCCCGGTATAAGTCGTATCCCCTTCTGCAAACGTATATAGCCTATCCAATGTATCCGTTTCGTTATGATAATAAAGCATATGATGCCGGTTCACGCAATCCAATGCTTTCGTCAATGTATCCAGCGCTTCCGAATATCTCCCATGCACATTCAGATATTTGCCGATAGACACATACGCTCCGGCAATCTGATATAAGTCATCATATTCACGAAACTTTTCAAGTGCAAGCTGTGCCAGCCGCAAAGGTAAAAGCGAATCTATCGGCAAATCAAACTGGTCTAAAACATGACCTCTCCTTGCCAGAAAAAAATCGAAGTTATTAGAAGAAATAATCAGATTTGCAAGCCCTTGCAGACCATTTCCTTCAAAATAAGAATGATTGCTCCGAACAGCCATCCGCCAGGTATAATAAAGATGGTCGAACTCACGGAGCTTTCTATCCTCCGGTTTATCAGCTTCCACCAAAGAAGCCGAACCTTTGAGATAATGATAATAGAGCAACTGATTAGTGTCTGCCAGTGCTTCATCTTCCGGAATCTGATTGAGTGAGGCAATCGCTTCCTCCCGTTGCTGGAGATAATAATAATAAATGGAAGAGACAATAAAGAATTCCGTGAAAGCATAATCCAGACGGAGCTTCTCATGCCGGTCGGCAAACAAGTCACTCTCTTCACGGATACGCTTCATGCGTTTCAGCGCACTATTCCGGTAGTCATAAAATTCTTTGTTCATTGCCGTCCGCTGGCAGATTTTCATCAGCCCGATGTCCGCAATCAAGAGTTCGAGTTCGTTCTTGGTCAGTTTGTATACCTCTTTGTGCAAAGCTTCGGCACGGTCGAAATCCATGTTCATGTAAGCCCAGAATCCCAAGTTATTTGAAGCTTCGGCTTTCCCCGACTTATATAAGCTTACTCGACGATAAGCCTGCTCGGCATATTTATAGGAAGAATCGAGATTCCGGTAACGAAAAGCATATGCTTTCCCGTTCAGTGAGTCAATCAGACGCACCTCTTTGGTCGGCACCATGTCAGTGCACGAGAAGAAAGAGGCGAACAGCACTACACCTATTATATATAAAGGAAAGCGTGAACTCATTTTATCATTGGATAATTAACAACGGATAATGGATATACTCCATTATTTATTGCAAATCTACAAATATTTCCGATAAGTTGGAGAGAAAAATATTTTTTATACAATAAGTCCTTCTAAATAATAAGAGAAATTCCTACCTTTGCAGGCAAATTAACAAATAGGTAAAACATCTATTATAAAATGAGCGAAAAAGCACCCTTTATGGTATTCTCGGGAACGAACTCGAGATATCTTGCAGAAAAAATCTGCGCAAGCCTGAATTGTCCTCTGGGAAATATGAACATTACCCATTTTGCCGATGGTGAATTTGCGGTTTCATATGAAGAGTCCATTCGTGGCGCACACGTATTCCTGGTTCAATCCACTTTCCCTAACTCAGACAACTTAATGGAACTTCTCCTGATGATTGACGCTGCAAAGCGCGCATCTGCAAAAAGCGTTGTAGCCGTAATCCCTTATTTCGGATGGGCCCGTCAGGACAGAAAAGACAAACCCCGTGTATCTATCGGAGCTAAGTTGGTAGCCGACCTGCTTTCTGTTGCAGGTATCGACCGACTGATTACCATGGACTTGCATGCAGACCAGATTCAGGGATTCTTCAATATCCCGGTAGACCATTTGTATGCATCAGCCGTATTCCTCCCCTACATCCAGTCATTGAAACTGGAAGACCTGGTGATTGCTACACCGGACGTAGGCGGTTCAAAACGTGCCAGCACTTTTTCCAAATACCTTGGTGTGCCATTGGTACTTTGCAACAAGTCACGTGAAAAAGCTAATGAAGTCGCTTCCATGCAAATCATTGGTGACGTGAAAGGTAAAAACGTTGTCTTGGTTGACGATATTGTAGACACCGCAGGAACAATCACCAAAGCTGCCAACATCATGATGGAAGCCGGTGCAACATCCGTACGCGCCATTGCCAGCCATTGTGTGATGTCCGACCCGGCATCTTTCCGTGTACAGGAGTCCGGTCTGACCGAAATGGTGTTTACCGACAGTATCCCTTACACCAAGAAATGCGCGAAAGTAAAACAGCTGAGTATCGCCGATATGTTTGCAGAAACTATCAAACGCGTTATGAATAACGAATCTATCAGTTCACAATACATAATCTAAGCGAACAAATATCGTTAAAAAAAACGGTGAACAAGTCTCGTATAGCGTAACTTGTTCACCGTTTTCTTTATAGCTTATATCTCTTATTGCAGTCTTCCAAATTTATAGGTTCCTTTCTTGATAACCTTTCCGTCCTTATCAGTTTCCACGAAAGGCCCATTCTTTTTTCCTTGCTTGAAGAAACCCTCGAAACGGTTGCCATCTTTGTCGATTTGCACACCCTGCCCTTCTTCCAGTCCATCAACGAAACCACCTTTATATTGCATCCCCGCAACAGTCTTCAGAGTACCTTGCCCGTTCGGACGGTTATCTTCCCAATCACCTTCATAAACGTCACCATTGCTCCATTTGTAGACCCCCTTTCCGTCACGCTTGTTATTCTTCCAGTCACCTTCATACACAGCACCATTCGACCAGGTAAAAGTACCTCTCCCATCTTGCATGCCATCTTTGAAGTTTCCTACATATTTATCACCATTAGCATGATAGTAAACACCTGCACCGGTACGTTCGCCCAAGAGATAAGAACCTTCATAACGATCGCCCGTATGGAAGAAATAAGTACCTTCACCATGTTGAATATCATCCGCCCAGTCGCCTTCATATTTATCACCGTTGGTATATTCAAATACCCCTTTGCCGTGGCGTACATCATCCTTCCAATCTCCGTCATACTTACAGCCATCATCCCAGTTCATGACACCTTTACCATTTTTCTTGTCGTTCTTCCAGTGACCGTTATATTGAGCGCCGTTCGCCCAGGTATAAGTACCTTTACCTTCACGCTTGTCATTCACCCAGTTGCCTACATACAAGTCACCGTTGTGATAATACATTGTCCCTTCACCATGTTGATAGTCTTGAAACCACATACCGTCATAACGGTTATTATTCATAAAATAATAAATACCTTTTCCATGCTGCTGATCTTGAAACCATTGCCCTTCATACTTTTCCCCATCGGGAAACATATAAATGCCGTATCCTTCACGTTGTCCCTTCACGTATTCTCCTTCGTAGACATCACCGTTTTTAAAGACCGTCTTTCCTTTTCCATTCGGTTTACGTCCCTTCATTTCACCTGTATAGACGCTACCATCCTTAAAAGTATAGTTACCAATCTTTATTTCAGTAGAGAATGTATCTTTGATTTTCCCGAAAAATCCGCTTTTTTTTCCTTCATTTTCTTGTGCCATTGCTCCCGCTTGTGAAAGGAGAGCCCATAAAAGTGTAGTATATAGATATTTCCTCATTTATTTTAGTAGTTACTCTTTTTAGATTTACAATTTGGACAAAGATACAATTTCTCTCTTATAAATTCCCCTACCGGGAAGCAAATTATGCCAACTTTTTACCTGCGATGACCTCTTTTAATGTCTCTTTGCACAAATAACGCTGTGCCAAATCCTGTATTTCCGCAGGGGTAACCTCATTCACAGCATGCAGGGAACGCGAGAAATAGTCGTCCGTCAAACCGGAAGTAGCAATAAAAATCCATGCATCCGAAAGAGAGAAAGGCGACTCGTAGCTACGGCACATCTCACCTAACATATAATTGCGTACCATCGTCAATTCCTCATCCGGCACAAGTTCATGATGCAACCGGTCTATTTCGTGATACACTTCCTGTATCAACGGCTCCACATATTTATTGTCCGTTTCTGTCGAAACAACCAATACACCGCTATCAGGATAGAACATGATACCTGCCGATATTCCATAGGTATATCCTTTTTCTTCGCGGATATTAGACATCAGGCGGCTACCGAAATAGCCACCGAACAAAGTCATCAATACCCGCAACTTCGGATAATCCGGATGTTCACGAGTGATGGTGGTACATCCCATTTTTACGGCACTCTGCATAGCATCCTCACGTTCCGTAAAAATCCTCTTTTCAGAAACTGCGGCAAAAGGAAAACTTACTTTCGGCATCTGCAATTGATGTTGTCCGAAGGGGGCTCCGAAAGTATCTGCCACTCGCCGGATAGTATCCTCCGTTACCTTGCCGGACAAGAATATAGAACAATTGCCCGAATGGTAATGCCGCTCATAGAAATCGCGAAGCACATCCGGAGTAATGGCATGGTAATCTTCCTCCATTACTATCTTTCCGCATGGATGCTGTTTCCCGTAAAGAGACTTCAGCAGACTCCGATTCGCAAGGAAATCAACTTTGGAAATATTGACCAGATATTGTTGGATATTCGTATCCAAGATAGTCCGCAGTTCTTTTTCCGGGAAAAGCGGTTCTTTAATCATAGACTCCACCACCTCTAATGTCTTCGCCAAATACTTATTCAGCGAATAAACAGTGATATAAGCATATTCCGAAGCACTGGACAGTTCAAGCCACGAACCATAATAATCCAATTTTTCAGCAATGGTAGCCGCTGCATATTTCGCAGTACCCTCGCGAAGCATCCGGTTGGCAAACAAGGCTTGCAGCTTCTGAGACTGCTGCCATCGCCCCCCGGCAAAAAGTATATCCATACGTACCACATCCTGCTCACCGGCATTGATGACAGTCAGCGGAATACCATTCGGCAAAGTAGTCCGGACAGGAGCAAGTATCTGAAAGTTTTTCAGGATTTGTATTTCAGGTTGTATCGTGCGGTCCATAAGATTATCCTCTATTCTTCAAAAATTCCTCTGCACGTTCCAAGTCCTGAGGGGTATCAATCCCAATCGTTTCCACTTCGCTGATACCTACCTTTATCCTATATCCGTTTTCCAGCCAACGAAGCTGTTCCAACGATTCGGCCACTTCAAGAGAAGATTGCGGAAGAGCGGTAATCTCTTTCAGCACTTCCGTACGATAAGCATACAAACCGATATGTTTATAATAGGTATGCCCTTTCAACCAATCCTGTTTTTCGGCATTACGCTGAAAAGGGATAATAGAACGACTGAAGTAAAGCGCGTTCCAGTTTGTATTGACTACCACTTTCGGAGAATTTACATTCTCAAGTACCGCAAACGGCTCGTCGGCAGTGAAAGGTTTCACCAGTGTAGCTATTTGCGTAGTCGGATCTTCAAAACAAGCCTTTACAGCATCCAACTGCGAAGGTTGGATAAAAGGCTCGTCACCCTGTATATTAACAACGACATCAAAATCACCCCCAATCTTGGTACAAGCTTCATAACAACGGTCCGTACCACTTTTATGATGAACAGAAGTCATTACTACCTTCCCTCCGAAAGCCTTGACAGCCGCTTCAATCCGTTCGTCGTCAGTAGCTACATAGGCATCGTCCAAGACACCCGCTACTTGTTCATATACACGTTGTATCACAGTTTTTCCGCCCAAGATAGCCAACGGTTTCGCGGGGAAACGCGTGGATGCATAGCGGGCAGGTATTATTCCAAGAAATCTCATATCTGAATCTATTTTAATTCTTCTAATCCCTTCATGATATACTCCCTTTTCAGGTCTTCAGGCTTCAACACCCGGTCGTCAAAAGTAAGCAAATCAATATCCAGGCAAATTTTTTCTTCTTTCTTGTCTCCCGGACGACGGCCGGCAGACTGTTCGATGGCTTTCAACTCCTTCCTTACTTTCTCTTCCTCTGCTTCGGAAAAGAACTGTGCCACCTGATTGGAAAATAATGCCGGACTTCTGAAAAACAAAGGCTGTGTTTCCTGTTCCGACGTGAAGCGGATAGAAGGAAACAAATCCGCCAACTTCTGCCGGGCAAAAAACAAATTCTCCTTCCGGTTATAATTACTTCCAATGCAGATGATATACTTATGCATGGTTGGAGAAGAAGATTAGTTAAACAAATCGTCCAACCCTATCTCTTCTACTTCTCCATCCGGTGTTTCCGAACCGGCGCAAGGGTCAAATCCCTCAGGAAGTTTAAATTTTTCTTGTTGGTCGTATCCCAAAGCCGGGTCATCATATACTTTCTTCATATAGATTGCCCAAATAGGCAATGCGGCAGCAGCTCCCTGACCATATGTCATCCTACCGAAGTGAATGTCTCGTTCGTCACCTCCTACCCAACAACCGGATACCAACGAAGGCGTGAATCCCATAAACCAGGCATCGGAGTTGTCATTAGTCGTACCTGTCTTTCCACCCATATCAGCAGTGATACCGTAACGGCGCACACGTCCACCCGTTCCTTCATTGATAACGGCACGAAGCATAACAAGCATTTTATATGTGCTCGCAACACTGATTACCTCTTCCATCTGCGGTGCAAATGTAGAAATCACATTACCGTCACTGTCTTCGATACGAGTCACAAATAACGGAGCTACACGAATACCCTTATTAGCGAAAGCAGTATAAGCACTCACCATTTCGCCGACAGAGATTTCACAAGGTCCCAGACAAAGTGAAACAACCGGGTCGATAGCCTTATTGCGCACACCGAAACTATGAATCAATTTCACCAAATTATATGGATTCAGTTTGCCCATCAGATAAGCGGAAATCCAGTTGTCAGAGTTAGCCAACCCCCATTTCAAAGTTACCATTTCTCCATAACGCTTGTTGCTTGCGTTACGTGGTGACCATGGTTCTCCCGTCTCTGTAATCAACGTCTGCTCAACGTGGCGTACTTGGTCGCAAGGAGAGAAATTATTTTCCATAGCCAGCGTGTACAAATACGGTTTGATAGTAGATCCCACCTGGCGGCGTCCTACCATAGCCATGTCATATTGGAAATGCACATAATTCGGTCCACCCACATAAGCCTTCACATGTCCGTTCATCGGATCCATCGACATGAATCCGGTACGCAGGAAAGACTTGTAATACCGGATAGAATCCATCGGACTCATAATCGTATCCTTATCCCCTTTCCATGAAAAGACAGTCATCTCTTCCGGTTTGTCAAATGCTTTCCGAATCTCTCGTTCCGAAGCTCCCGCTTCTTTCATCAAACGGTAACGTTCAGTCTGCTTCATTGCCTTAGTCAGCAACTCTTCCACCCGTTTCTCCGGCAATGACCTTGCATAAGGAGCATTCTTACTTCCCTCTTTTTCCTTGAAGAATACCGGTTGCAGATAATCCCCCAAATGCTCTTTCACAGCATCCTCAGCATACTGCTGCATACGTGAGTTTATGGTAGTATAAATTTTCAGACCGTCAGTGTAGATATTATAATTCGTTCCGTCTTTCTTCTTGTTTTTCGCACACCAACCGTACAGCGGATTCGTTTCCCAAGAAAGAGAATCCTCGTAATATTTCTGCATTTGCCAACCGCGATAATCACTCTTCACCGGCTTTGGGGCAGTCATTACACCACGGAGATATTCGCGGAAGTAAGTAGCCAAACCCTCTTTATGGTCTACACGGTTATAAATCAACTTCAACGGAAGAGCCTGTAAGGAATCCCGTTCAGCTTCCGTGATATATCCAGCTTTGCGCATCTGTTCGAGCACCACATTACGACGTCCGCGAGAACGTTCGTTGAAGCGCACCGGATTATATAGCGATGGATTTTTGCACATACCTACCAAAGTTGCCGCCTCTTCCAGTTTCAAATCCTTCGGTTCGCAACCAAAGTAAGTGTGTGCAGCCGTCTTGATACCGACAGCATTATTCAGGAAATCAAACTTATTGAGATACATACTCAGAATTTCTTCTTTAGTGTAGTAGCGTTCAAGCTTCACAGCAATCACCCATTCAATCGGTTTCTGGAAAAGACGCTGCAGAGTGTTTCTGGCAACATTTTCCGTAAACAACTGCTTGGCAAGCTGTTGAGACAGCGTACTACCCCCACCCGCATTTTTCTGGAACATCAAACCACGTTTTACAAATGCACGGAACAATGCTTTGGCATCAATGCCCGAATGTTCGACAAAACGAACATCTTCCGTAGCAATCAATGCATTAATTATATTGGGCGACAGTTCCTTATAAGCAGTATATACGCGATTTTCCTTACTGTACGACCAAGTCCCCAGCACTTTGTCATCCTCAGAGAAAATCTCTGTCGCAAACTTATAACTCGGATTCTCCAACTCCTCAACAGGCGGCATATATCCTATCCAACCTTTCGAGATGGAAACAAATATAGTGACCACAGCCACTACTCCAATTGCCAATAAAATCCAAAGAGTTTTTATTATTTTTCGAATCATGTTTTTTCTAACTTAAAAACGCATTAAATTAAGACGCAAAGGTAGATAAAATCCAGTATTCAGCCAACGAGTTTGATTATTATTTCAGATTTGTTAAATACCACATCCCTCTAAAACGCAAAACAGGCGGGATTTTTTCCCGCCTGTCCATTCATACCTAAATTATATCTTAATTACAAGATACCCACTACATCGCTGCCGCCTGTACACCAATCACTCCGGCAATCGCACCGGCAACAGCAATAATCACTTTCAAAATCATACTCCAAGTTCTTTTCATAGACATTCCACTTTTAAAATTAAACATTAAACAAACTACCAGACAGCCAATTCCGGGCTGTCAATTAATCAAGCAGCCGGGTCAGGCGTCTCTCCGTCATCTCCCCCATTGTCACCGCCACCTTCATCACCACCGTCATCCGGATCTTCCGGCGCTACAGTAACACTGATCTTCTTCAGATATTCATCCAGACTGATCAGGTCCAGCTTCTCATCTGCCCGCGTTGCAGTCTTTGTGACACGCAGTTCCTTGTTCGCCTGAAAGAAGATACGAATACTCTCCACACTTTTGGCCGTGATATCCTTCGCTTGCTCTGCACCTTTCGAGCGGGCAGCCAACATAAACACTCCTAAGCCTTCGATATTCACCGATTTACCTTCCAGCAACTGCTCCTTCATCTTATCCACGAAGTTCTGAATCACACTCTTGATATCACCGACAGAAAGAGAAGAACGATCCTTCATCTTCTCTGCAAGATATCTCAAATTGACAGACTGACCTAAAGTAATCAGATGCGGATAAAATCTCTTGGGAGAATTAGGGACACGCGGATCTGCCGGTCGCGTAATGACTTTGTAAATTACACTCATACTACGTTTTTTTTAAAGATTCAAATTCAAGTTATTTATTCACGTTTCGTTGATCAACGATGCAAAGGTGCGGCTTTTATTTCGTATAGAAAAGGAAAAAGCCCCTTGCGGAGCTCTTTTTATTCGATTAAGTACATAATAGACTATTAATCAATAATATAATCGGACATCTCTGCCGACATCCAGTAGAGGAGCATCATATTCGTCAATAAATACTATGCCAGCCCACGAAAGAGTTCCTTACGACCGGAAAAATAACAATGCAACGAGAAGTGAGCAATGACTTACCAAAACGTAAAAACTTACTTACTATCGTAAATCGTTCATTATCCGCTTTATCATCTGATGCAAAGGTAAGATATCCTCCTTGCAAATACGATAGATCTCATCAGCATCTACGTCAAAATAATGATGAACTATTATATCACGTATTCCCATTACATGTTTCCAAGGAATCTCCGGGTATTGTACCAATAATTCTTTATTTGTGATCTTATCCAGATTCTTTATACTTTCTCCTATTGCCGTCAATTTCATGCAAATACTATCCAATTTCATCATGCCACTCTCACTCAGCAAAAAATCATCAGGACAAGAAATATCAGAAAAACGAAGATGTATCTTTTCTAAAGATTCCTGTACCAATTCCAGCGTATGGTATGCAATCAAAATGTCATACATAAATGCCCTCCTTCAGTATCTTCTCACGCAAGAACGAATCCATCTTGTCACGCAATCGTACAATATCCACTTTGCAACCAAGCAAGTCCTCCAACTCCTGCTTAATACCAGCCAAAGCAAAAAAGCCATGGAGTTGCCCTTCTATATAAATATCGACATCGCTTGTAGCAGTATGTTCATTGCGAGCTACCGAACCAAATATTCCCATACGCAAAATTCCATACTTAGATGCATTTTGTTGCATATAGTGGTGCAATAAACTGACATATTCTGATAGTGTTTTCATTCCTATATCTTTTTAATGGCTTTGAGTTACTTATCTACGCTATTTATACCACAAATATAACAAGTAAATCCGAAAATAGATACTATTCCTTAATTATTTTCCCTTAAACCGATAGAAAAGGACGTTAATCAACATCCCCCCTAAAACAGATATATCAACTATCTTCACAGACAGTTGATATATCATACATACAAACACATATCAGCTTTTACGCCAATATGAGGGATAAGTCAGGAATATACCGCTGTATTCTTCCCAACCCGTATAATGCAGGGAATTCATGAATATATCATGAGTTCAGGGACCTACATATTTCTTTGATATTCCTTCAGATAGTTCGTAATACCTTCCAATAATATATTCGTAACGCACTGCTTCCCCTCTTCCGAGAGAAGGAACTCAACATCCTCCTTATTGTCCTGAAAGAAATTCTCGACCAGCACTGCCGGACAATTCGTTTTCTGACAGATATAAAAATTGGCAGTCCAATACAACTTTTGCGGAGACGGACGACGAACCTTCACCTTCCTGTTCAAGGCAACTTGTGCCAGTTGCCGGGCAAGCCGTTTGCTATTCATTGAAGCATTGACACCAACAAATACGCTCCATCCGCTTGCGGACATCCACTCAGCACCACTCCCCATCGCATTACAGTGGATTGATACCAATGTAGCATCTTTGCCGAATGCATTGACACGCCTCACACGCTCAAATAACGCCACATCATTTTCTCCCGGCACAATACGCTGAGCATCAATGCCTTCATTTTGTAGTCCGGTTACCAATCGGTCTGCAATTTCACGAGTATATGCATACTCCTTCAAACGACCGTCAGGCGAACATTTGCCGGGAGTTTCCTTGCCATGTCCGTTATCTATTAATATTTTCATGTATAAAATGTATTCTAACAAGCTTATTATTCATAACTCCAAACATCCTCGATTGTAAGTGGAATATAAGCCCCATCTTTAGCTTCAAAAATAACTGAAGGTTCAATCACTTCCACCGTATGCCAAGCCCCCATAGGGGACTTGACATACATACCTAGCTTCTATAGGACAAAGCCGAATACGTTGTACCTCACGGAGAGCTGGAATTTCTTTATCTGAATCAGATTCTTCATAAATTACCTCATCTATCTTTCCACACAAACAACCGCCTCACTAGTATTTAGATGTCGGTGTGAAACCACTGTTCCAAGAAACAATGCATTAAGGATTCGCTGGCTAAAATCGGATGAAGATGTACGCAGGTCAAAACTTTGACGAAGGCGTGGACTTTCAATAGCCTGTTCAAATAATCTTCCTAAAAAAGTCTTTGTCAAAATCCATAATCATTCATTATTGGATAACCGTTTTACTTTTTGAGGCCAAAAAAGGAACTTACAAAAGCTCCATATCGATTTAAGAAAACTCTTTATCTTATTCATAGTCTCAATGAGGACTCTACCAACAGATATCAGTCTATTTCTGTTTTATAGTTATGAGTAGGGTATGCTACGTGTTATTTTACAATAGCTTCTTTAATACAGTCTACAATATATCGAACATCCTCGTCCGTCACATACGGACCGGCAGGCAAACATATGCCCACTTTGAACAATGCTTCTGAAACACCATTCACATAAGCAGGAGCATTCTTGTACACAGGTTGCTTGTGCATCGGTTTCCAAACCGGACGCGCCTCTATTTTCTTTGAAAACATAAATACACGCAGAGCCTCCACATTCTCGTTAGGCTGACAATCGGTTGTTGGATTGTCCACCATATGAATCACACCTGCGGCACCACCTACAGCAGTCCTGATAACTTCCTTGTAAGCGTTTTCCTGTCCTCGAATCTTCAAACTCTCATCCAGTGTAATAGTGCAAAGCCAATAGTTGGAGTCATAATCTGCACTAGGTGCCTCGTGAAGCACTATCCCCTCCACATCTTTTAAAAGTGCCTTGTAAAGTGTTTGTACGTGCTTGTGATGTTCGATATGATCGTTCAAAATAGTCATCTGACCACGCCCAATACCGGCACAGATATTAGACATACGATAGTTATAACCGATTGCTGTATGCTGATAATAAGGATAAGCGTCGCGAGCCTGTGTTGCATACCACATAATGTTATTCTTACTTTCGGCATCACGACAGATAAGAGCGCCACCACCCGAAGTGGTTATCATCTTGTTGCCGTTGAATGACAACACACCAAACTTGCCAAATGTTCCAAGCACCTGCCCCTTCCAGCGAGAACCGCACCCCTCTGCCGCATCCTCAATAACAGGAATACCATATTTATCGGAAATCGCCATAATTTTGTCGCAATCGTATGGCATACCATACAGTGCCACGGGCACGATTGCCTTTGGATATTTACCGGTCTTCGATTTACGGTCGAGAATAGCTTTCTCCAGTAATTCCGGATCCATGTTCCAAGAATTCGGTTCAGAATCAATGAATATAGGAGTTGCGCCAAGATAGGTTATCGGATGGGAAGAAGCACAAAACGTAAAACTCTGCACACATACCTCATCACCTTTACCTACACCGCATGCCAATAGCGCCAAGTGTACGGCAGCCGTACCAGCAGACAACGCAACTACTTCACACGGAGTTTCCGAACCGTCTTCATTTTTCGACACAAACGCTTTCAAGTCATCTTCAAAGCTATTCACATTCGGACCAAGCGGAACTACCCAATTGGTGTCAAATGCTTCCTTTACATATTTCTGTTCCAAACCTGTCTCACTCATGTGGGCAAGACAGAGATAAATTGTTTTTCTTTCTTCCATTGTGCATATTGTTAAAAAGTCATTGCTTCATTTCTTTTACATTGGCAAGTATTTTATTTTTCATTATCTATTGTTTTATGATTATAAACATTTAAGATTCTATTAATCAAACAAATAGCATCTGTTTCTTTGGGAATATTAAATCTTCAAATATTACATAAGAATTGGCAATAAATGATTCAACAAGAACTTGTTTATAATAGAAAAACCTAACATCCTTCTTTTAAGGATAATTCCAACATTTTCTTTACAACTGAAAAATATTAAACACATTACTAGCTTAATAATAAATCCTTTACATCATTTAGTTAGCATATCCACACAATTCCAATATCACAGACTTCAAAAGCCCTAACAAATCCGTATCCTCTTGAAGCAAATACCTCACATTGGAATCCAAAGTATCACCATCCCATTTTCTTGATGGTATGAAATTTCTTATGTTAGAATGCGTGTAAGAAGAACGAATGTTATACAAGCCTGAAGCTATTCTCGTCATCTTCAGATTCAATTCTTTTTTTTCCACTTTTCCCATCGGTCATCAATATCCGCTTTGGCATAGCCCGTCTTACGATTATCTGATAAGATTAGTATTCCATTAGCAAATTTTTCCTGAAGTTCAGACGGAATTCTTGACTCAAATACGTCTTTAAAATTCTTTGAAAGTCCATAAAGACTATTGTATTCGTCACACAAAGCAAGAACATTTGTCTTGGTAGTATTTTCGTTGCTTATTCGGTCCTTCATAAGATCTTTTAGAGAAATATAAATATTCACTTTAGCCATACTCGTATCAATAATTGACACATACATATAGTATATCAAAGCCTCAATATCAAATTCACATCCAGAGTAATCATGTCCATTAAATATAATACTACTATCTATAAACGTCATGCCATTCTCTTCCCTTTTCGTTCGTTTGTTTATACTGTTCAGATAGTTTCTGAAATCCGACAAATGATCTAAAAAATCCAACATTTCTGTTATTCTTTGGATACGGACCTTCTTTTCTTCGTCTTCACATAACTTGAAAAGCCATAATATTTCTGGAGACAAAAGTCTTTTTATATCCTCTTCCAAATCAGGAGTAACAATTTGTCTTGGTACTTTCCACATACTGATCAAATATTATCTTTTAGGCACACTGTCAATTCCATAATCCTATTTATAGTCAGTTTAAAACAATAAGTCTTATCTTCTATCAGCATCGTTTGTTTATGCATATTCCTTCCATCTGATAACCTTACATATTATCCCTATTATCACGGAGAGGCCTTGCCGGTACTCCTACTTCTTTCATATTACTTTCTATATTTTTAGTTACTGCAGCTCCTGCACCTATCGTGCACCAACTGCCAATGTTAATACAAGGTATTACACATGCCCCTACACCTACAAGTGTCCCTTCACCAACATGTACTTGTCCGCACAGTGTGGCATGGGGAGCAATGTGACAATAATCAGCAATTACACACTCGTGGTCAACTGAGGCTCCTGTGTTAATAATACAATGCTTTCCTACCACAGTATCAGCATTGATTATAGCTCCTGCCATTACAACTGTCCCCTCCCCAATCTTTGCTGATGGAGAAACTACAGCTGTGGGGTGTATTGCAATACCGAACTTGCAATGTAGTTTTTCTACTACTTTTTTGCGAATACAATTCACTCCAATACTTACTATCATTGGTGATAACTCCGTTTCACCATGTAAGACTTTTTTGCCACATAATTTGTTGACATTGAGATTATCATCAACAAAAGCTTCAACCACTTGACCATTGGCTTCGATAATTTCCTTTATCACTTTACCATGACCACTTGCACCGAATAAATACATATGATTTGGAATTTAATTGTGTCCGTTAAAATAATCCATCGTTGCCGACCTACCTGTTGTAGTATTTATATCCTCACGGCAAAGTACCTTTTTAATTGTGATGAATATCACTCTCAAATCAGTCAACAAAGAACAATGATCCACATACCACACATCAAGTTTGAACTTTTCTGTCCATGAAATAGCATTACGTCCATGACATTGTGCCCATCCACTAATTCCAGGCCGAACTTCATGTCTACGCATTTGTTCCTTGCTATACAGTGGAAGGTACTGAACAAGAAGCGGTCTTGGACCAATTAATGCCATATCGCCTTTCAATACATTTATTAACTGCGGCAACTCATCAATTGACATGGAGCGAACGAAACTGCCAATTCTTGTCAGTCTGTCAGCATCAGACAACAGATTGCCGTTAACATCTCTTTCGTCCGTCATAGTCTTGAACTTTATCACTTTAAAGATCTTACCATCTTTACCTGGTCGTTCTTGAAAGAAAAATACACCAGCACCTTTATTTGCAAAATGCAACCAAATGATAATAATCATTAAAATTGGACTAATACATATCAAAGCAACAAGCGCAATACAGAAATCAAATAATCTTTTAAAAAAATGTTTATACATATTTATTTGTTTTTACATTTTTATGATAAGCAATTATTTTAACTTGTTAGACCCAATATTATAAGACCACTATTATTTTCTTTTAAGAATGAAAATAACAATAGTCCGTTAAATTTAGAATTAACATTTATGCGGTAATAGGTAAGTACTCAATTTAGAATATCCCCCCCTTTGAAAGAGCACATTACTGTGCCCTAAACCGAGTTTTGTTAATTAATTAGTTTTGAATTTAACATTGGCTGGTAGCCAAAGTGATTTTGCTGGGAACCATGTTAACATAATCCCTGCCCCGTTAAAGATATTTCTGAAAAAAGTTCCGATGAAATTCCAAATAGAACTGCCATAAAGCTTTACCGATCCTATCACACTGTGATATGTTGCAGCCATCTCAGCACCGGCATCACTGCCATACTACTTTCATCTTAACATAAAACGATTGGCGAGATACCCCACGAGGCAAAGCCTCTGTCTAGTACCGAAGGTAAAACCTTTCAAGATCTTCACTACTATACATTTCTATAAATTTGGTTGGCAGCGAAGGTAGAACTTTCATTCAATAGCCTTTTATTGAATACTTACTTTTTTGACTGCTTACGCTTTTTCTAACATTTCCTTATAAATCGTCAACCAAGCTTTACTGACAACAGCATTATTAAACTTTTCCTCAACACGCTTACGCCCAGCCAATCCATGGATCTTGCGAATATCTGCATTCTCATAATACTGCTTCATCACACAATAGAGACTATTAGGGTCGTTCACCTTACAACGTAAACCTGTTACACCCTCCACAGAAGCATCCACCACACCATAAGCATCTGATGTGATGACAGGCAGTCCCAAGGCCTGCGACTCCAGTACACTCATACCGAAGCCTTCACGCCATGTGGGTAATATAAACACATCACCTGCTTGAAGACTCTTAAAAGGAGTACGTGTCAAACCTGGATAGAAATAATTCTCTCCGCGCTTGATATTAGGATAATTCTTCACCTTTTGATCATACCCTTCTTCATCCGTGCCGTAGAACAGCAATCGAGCCTTAGGGCATTCCATCACCAAACGATTGAATGCCTCAAAAATTTCTCCAACGCCTTTGTCATGATTTAACCGCCCCAAAAAAATATATACCACCTCGTCATCCTTTATACCAAATTTCTGGCGCTCCTCCTTACGAACTTCCTTTGATATCACAAACTTTTCAAGCTTGATGCCTGCTATTGATCCATTGGCAGGTACTACACTATTCTTCTCCGAGAGTACCCCTTCTTTAATAAGGAACTGTCTCTGACCTTCACCATCGACTAACAGCCGAGTATCAAGCATAGCTATCATCTTGTCCATCATCTTCAGCATCATACGTACTCCCCCCCTGCGTGTAGCCCATACCTGTCCTGTGAAGATATGCACACGATTAGGTACACCAGCAAGTTTACCCGCTAGTGCTGTCAGAAAACCAGCCTTTGGAGTAACAGAATGCACACACTCAAACTTTCCAAGTTTGAATATCTTCTTCACCACAAAGAGTGCCTTTAAGTCGCTTTTCAAATTAATCTTACGTACAATAGGAGCTTGATGACAGATAACTCCCATCTTCTCAAACTCTTTTTTCAAATCTTCGCTTCCTTCATAATTAGCTATCAGATGCACTTCATATTCTTTCAACAAGTACACAAAATGTTCCTTTAAAAATGCATCAGCAGTTCCCGGAATCGCCACTATAAATGCAACTTTCTTCTTTTCCATACAGATATCAGTCTAATATTTCGTATTTTGAGACTTTGACTTATACTCAAAAGCACTTCATAAGACAAAATCCTTTTTAAGAAATCCAAATTAAAAGCTTTTATAAGAAAACCATGTCAGCTAAAATCTACTTGAAAAATTTTCTCATTAAAGGACTTCTTCTAACCTTTTGATACAGAAAATTTGGAAGCAAGCCTATAATCAAAGGACGAAAACAATGAATTCTTGTGTACCACGGAAGACCTACCATTGGATAACCTATCCATTTCACATAAAATTCATTTCTACGGTTCTTCCACGTACGCCGTAACGTAGCATTGCGATCGTCACGCATCAAATAGTAAGAATCATGCATCTGATAGAGTTTATAGCCAGCATGATATATTTTAAACCAAAGATTATAGTCCTCAACACGAAGAAGAAAGTTATTCACAGTATAACCTCCTACGGCTTTGAACACTTCCGTACGAGCCATGCACGGAGCATGACTGACAGGAGACCGATAAATGAAGTGCTCAGGTTTAACATCGCCCCTACCAACAGCCACACGGAATATACCATCTTTGTCAAAATAAGTACATGGTGTACTAACAACACTATATTCTGGATGTTCATCCAAGAACTCCACCTCAATCTCAAATCGCTTTGGCTTTGAAATATCATCTCCATCCATTCGCGCAATCAACTCTGTATCTGCCTTATCCAAGCATCTATTCAATGTATAATTAAGGCCCATGTTCTTCTCATTGCGTAAAACAATGATGTTGCTATGTTTCTTTTGGTTCTCGATAGCAATATCATAAGTACTATCCGTTGAACCATCTTCACACATTATTATTTGAAAATCTTGATATGTTTGGGCATATAATGAATCCAATGCTTCCTGAAGAGTTGAAGCACAATTGTATATCCCCATTAAAACCGATATTCTTGGCATAATCTATTTTTTGTTTATTATTTTCTCTACCTCACTCATTGAACAAGACAACATTCCATAACATTTGCTACAACTTTGATAGCACTTCAATATCTTCTCTAAGAAAATTAGATTCTGCGCCATATTTGCCCCAAAGTTATGAGGATGCCACCACAAATGATAAATTTCTCCATTTCTTGCAGCATATTCCATCTCTTTCTTAATACGGCTTAATCGTAGTTCTTCAAATATTGAAAGTTTAGGTGAATAGGGCCTCAACATACGACTTGCTGCTACATTTAAAACACCTGAATTCTTATTTATCTGCGAATAAGGAATAGAAGTATATCCTCCAATGTTTAAATATGCATCCAACAAACGACAAGCCTTATTTTTTATAGATTCAAAGCGTGATTTCGGTTCGTTGAAAAACTTCAAGGCATTACCTCTATAATTATTTATTCCATGTCTTTTACATATCCTTAAATATTCATCTGATACCATATTCTTCGGGAACACAATGCTTGAGAACCTTATCCCAACATTATTCGCAATCTTGATAGCATTTATCAAGTCATCCTCAAACTGTTCTATTGTTTGCCCTTTCTCCCAACAATAATAATGACAAAAAGTATGTGTTGCTATTTCTACATTAGGATACTTATTAAGCTTCTTAACCGTCTCTGGTGCAAAATACATATCTATATACTCATCTTGAATATTTTCTATATAGTGATTATTATACGGGGAACACCGAGGATTTTCATATGAAGGCAATTTTTGGGGAATATTTTCCAATAGTTCCTTTTTATCTTTATGCATTATCATCCCAACAATTGCAAATGTAGCCTTTACATCATACCTTTGGAATAAATCTAGCATACGGTCTATTACTTTAGGAACATTGACTATGTTTGACATACCATACTCTTGGGGGACAGACCATTCGCAACACCCCCACATCAGCTCATAATCGAGTGAGATAACTAAACATCCTTTCTTACTCATATTCTCTTGGGGGAACTTCTTTAATCACTTTGCACGGATTACCAACTGCAATTGTCCATGCAGGCACATCTTTAGTTACAACAGACCGAGCACCTATGATAGCACCCTCGCCGACAGTAACACCTGGCATAATGATACTGCCCATACCTATTTGACAACCTTTCTTCAATGTAACAGGAGCGTACATATAAGGAAGTTTTGTTCCGTTATCCCCTTTTCGATAGTTTTTCATATTCCTACGATGGCAAAGAATAATGCAATGGTTAGTTAGGATCACATCATCTTCTATATAGATAAGATCTGCATTGCCCACATCTGCTGCAACAGAATGCCCAATAGACACATTCTTTCCTACATGACATCCCATCTTACGCCACCACCTGGCTCTGTTCACATTAAAGTCTCTTGTATGAAAAAGCCCAGGATGATATGCTTTTTTAAAATAATAAGCCGTCTTAATGGTTTTAAACGCATGCAAGACAATGCCCCATATTGTTATTTGTCCATATTTAGACTCATCATTAATAATGCCCATCATTCTAAACAAGCGAAAAGTTGATGTTAATTGTTGTCCCATATCTAAGTTATTTTAATATTGTATAATATATAATTTCCATAAACAAGGTAAAACACAGTTGATAAAGCATAACCTTAGCTATTGACAGATTGTTAGATATCTTTTGTAATTTGTAGCCTTTTAGGAAAGGGTAGCATAAAACCATTGGATACATAAACCAAGATAATGCAGCAATGCGATTAGTAAAACTTGCATACATACATAACATCCACATACCATTCATTAAGAGATATAGGTTCAGAACGAAATCATACCCTTCAATCACAAGATTCTTTTTAAATCTAATATACCAACCAAGTAGTACTGGCATTGCACTATATATAACAAAATCATATCGCATACCTGTTATCCACCCACTATCACCGTTGGTTATTAGATATGAAGCACCTTTTTGATCGGTCAACCCTGCAAATAAAATTTGAAAATAAGATACATGTAATACCGCACAAGTTAAGGCTAATAGCCAAAAAGCCAAATACACTTTAGTGTTCTTATAAAATAAACACACAATATAACCAGCTATACATACATGCATTGAATGGTGGATACCAAACGATAATGCAAGAAATAATGCAGGTCTCCATAATCTTTTCGGGAAATCATCCTTACATGCTATAGCACAACAGAAAAGCGAAGCGGCTGCACCAGCCTTAAAGCCATTTACAGACGATGTATACGAAATAAATGCTCCAAGAAACATTAAAAAAGCTACCAATGTGTTTTGAGGGAACATCTTTTTGCATGCCCACCATCTACCTATAAAATAAGTAAAAGAGCAAGCTGTAAAAAATGCAGACACACCAAAGCCATTTGATGACATCCAAGCAAGTACATTGTCAAATACTAAATTCTCAACATTTATGCTAAATAAGAAATCTTCGTGTGATAAATAACGATAATACGCTGCATACCCTACTGTATCTGCAAATACATCATGTACTGGTCTGATGCCAATAAACAAAGCCATTAATACAGCTAGCACCAAGGCTGAATTTCCCCTATCCACATGTTGGGAGTTTGCATTTGTGTTGTATTTCACATAACAAGCAAGGGTACATATCGTTACAATTAACAAATAAAGATATTTATAATAAGGAGCGAACCACATGTTTTACACCTTTTGGGCTTTCTTCATTACCATTAAATTATTTATAATTTGTTCAGCCACCTTTTCACCACAGAAATTCTTTTGAACAAACTCATATCCTCTATTGGCTATCTGCTCCAATGCTTCTTGATTTTCAGGTCTTTGCCAATACTCTACAGTTTTACGAAGACCTTCTTTAGTACTATCATAGGTTATATAATGTATACCTGGAATAAGTCCAAGGTCACGATACATTGGCGAATCAAGCCCAATATAAGCACTACCACAAGCCATTCCTTCAACATAGCCAATACCTGGAACTCCCAAAATTTCCTCTCCTAAGAAATGCATCTTATAATCATTGAACTTCTCGACCATATTAAAACTGAAATATTTCTTCTGCTTGCCAACATGGGTTCTATTATACATTTTCTTACAGAATTTCACTATAGTATTATCGTTTGAATATATAGTTTTTCCGGCATTCTCCTCCAAATAGTCACTACTATAACAGTCTACTGTATCTTTGAAGAATTCAGGATTGTCCTTAACAAACTTACGTGCAGGTTGATTACAAGAATCGCCATAAATTGATAAGAATTCTTCATGCTTCTTATATGTAATAGTACCTGTAGAGAAACATCTTGTTTTTCGTTCCTTAAACGGTTTTATCCTTTTGAATCGCTCCGCAAAAACAAATGGATGAACTATCCAAGGTAATTCCGTATGATAGTATTTTCTGAAAATCTCCGATGACCTGCTTAGGTCTACTTCATTAAAATAACAATCAAATCCTGCCTCTCTAATTTTTTCATCCTCTTCCTCACGTCCATGAAAGTGGAGCATACTCAACGCCTTGAATGCATCAATATACTTAAGACCTCGCAACTCTTCGTTACATACATTATAAGCAATAATAATATCATCTTTGTGTATTTGCAAAGGATTTCTCAAAACTGGTATCAAACTTGGTTTGATGCCATTCTTCTTAAGTGTAATTTTATTTTCAATACCTGACAAGGTATTTAGAACTTTCATATATTTACCGTTTCCATTGGTATAAAGAGAAAAACCTCTATCGTTGATATAATTACACACCTGATACTTTTCTGGATGCTCCAATAGATACTTCAACAAATATCCATGCTTAATAGCTGCAGAATATTTGAACACATAAACCATTGCAACTCTCATCAGCATCCAATCTGAATGCAAGTTTACAAATACAAATCTTTGCATATGCTGTTATTTTTAATTTTCAAAAACTTTCTCCATTTGTGCAACCATGTACTCAATAGAGAACTCTTGTATTTTTTTCTCATCAACACACAGACTTATTTTCCTGTCAATCATATTGCATATCATTTGTGCCCATTCCTTCTCCGTCTTAGAAAGAGACATATATTCAACTGCCCCACATTCACTTTCTTTTGGCACCACATCGGAAACCAAACACTGAAGTCCTGCCACTTGTGCCTCAACAATGACAATACCAAGTCCTTCAAAAGCACTCGGCATAAAAAACAAATCACAACTCTTAAGTATTTCGTTAACATCCGATCTTAAGCCCAAGAAATGAACACGTCTTAAGCAATTGTTCCTCCTAAATATTTCACGGCACTCGTCTTCTTTATCTCCTATTCCAACCCACACGAAATCCACATCATCCCGCATTTTACTTAATTCAGAAAACACCCGAGCTATAAACAATGGATTTTTCTGTGGAATAATTCTTCCTATTGTAATGATATTATATTTTGCAGTAAGACCGAGATCTCGCTTTTTCTCTTCAATATCAATAGGCCTACGGAAATGTTCGATGTCAATCCCATTGTTTATGACAATTGGATATTTATCTTGATGCCAATTCTTATCTGCAAACAAAAAATCCATTGCATCCTCCGAACAACCAGTTCGACGATTAGAAAAAGTCCAACACATCCATTTCATCACTTTCTGATAAATACCAACAGCTATTGTCATACCTTGTATTAAAGACTTCTGCTGCATTGTATTGTGTGAATGACAACAACGAACCGGCACACCGGCTAACCATGCGATTAACAATTGAGGTCCGTTAAAGAGATCTATATTGGTTTGGAACACATCAAATTTTTCTTCTTTCAAGATGCCATACAACATCCAAAGATGTTTTATCTTACTCATAAATCCCGTTAAAGGACTTGTGTGAATTATCCTTGCTCCTATTTTCAAGACCTCTGGTTCCCGCACAAGACTTTCTTTCTTATTACTTGGATTAACTACAGTAATATCATATTTATCATAATCTAATCCCCTACACAAATTCACAACAAATGTGTCTGTTCCACCTCGGGCAAGACCATTTTGTAGAATACAAATTTTCTTTTTCATTTCCGAGTATATTTAAGGAATCTCCCTAATGGATAACAATATGCCAATGCAAAAGCAGTGAATATCTTATTCTTACTAATAAATCCTGATTTCAAGATTAACCTAAAATTCTTTCTTATATTAATCTGTCTTTCTTTGATATTCTCGTCATACGGATAATTAGCGAGTGATGCATAATACAATCCCCAAAAATCTTCTATTGCATATCTTGCACAAGCAATGTCGTAATACTGCTGCCACCAAAGTTTTGTTTCATGGGTTATCGTGCACCAAACTATTGAGCCAGAACCTTTTTTTTGAGGAGTCCAATTCTGATGAGATAGGCTTTCATTATTCATACGATAATGATATAACTGCAACTTACAAACAGCCACACAATCCACATGCTGCAATAAATGCCAAAAAAATAAAGCATCCTCCCCGTAGGAAATTCCACTGCGAAATCTTTCGTTGTGCAACAAACTCGTCTTAACAAGCTTGTTGCACAACGAACCACTAAGCCACTTGTGCTCAAGAAACGCTTTGACAATCTTTTCTCTTGTATAAGAGACATAAGAAGAGTCACACAGGTTGGGACTTTCGTCATTCTTGATCATGTCGCAGACAACAATATCGAAATCCAAACAATTCTGAATGCTAAACAACGATTCTACCATTGTTGGTTCCAGCCAATCATCAGAATCAACAAAGAGAAAGTATTCACCACGTATGTGACTCAGCAGATCATTGCGTGCAGATGCCACACCCGCATTTGCTTTATCATATATCTCTATCCGATTGTCTGCTGCAGCATACCTTTTACATATTCGAAACGAATCATCTGTAGAACCGTCATTCACTATAACAATCTGCAAATTACGGTATGTCTGTCCACAGACAGAATCAAGACACTGTGAAAGATATTTTTCTACATTATATACAGGGATAAGTATTGAAACCAAAAGTTCTGTCATATCCGTATTATTGTTATTTTATTCATAAGTGATCACTTTAGACCAAAACTTCTCTACATTATAACATTGGAAGAGAATCGACAACAATGAATTTTTATTCATATCTGTTCAAGTCTTTTTTAGTTCCCCAATCTTTATACTCTTCTACCATCATCGGACGAAAAGTCTTCTTGTCGAGAAGCATTGCATATATAATGTGCGAAAGGTAGAAGCGACCGTATTGACGGAGGAGATGATAATAGTGAAGGAAGGTATCTACATTGTCAATGGCATAACCACCGGCACTGATATAATGCCCAACCACAGTTTTTTCTATGATATTAGTAAGGTAGTACATATCATCCACCGCAGCATAACTTTTGTCCTTAGGTGAGAGCACCTCAAGCTGCTCTATGGGATAAAGGGCTACAGCATTCTCGCCAATAAAGTCTGTACGGAAGAAACAATCGGCATCCTTTATGAAGATATTTCCTTGTACCTGCTCCTGCATGATGGTACGATAGATAGTCTCTGCCTGATCTTGTGTAGGCTCGTCAAGAACTACAACCTTAGCATTCGTAATGCCCAAGCGTTTGAACTGGAGACGAAGACTATCACCCACAAAGAAGCGCTCATCGTATTTCCGAAGGACAGTAAAGTAGATGTTATCAAACTGTTGTAAGTTCAAGCCCATGATGCTTTTGATACAAATGATAATGCCATCCTTATCAAGTCCAAAGACGTATGGAAGACCGTTTTCATACTCTGGTTTGTCGGCTGCTACGGGCACAAGAATAGTGCGATTTAATGTCTGCAGTTGTTCAAGAGGTTCAATGTCCGATGGGCAGTTCAAGGCTTCGTTAAGTCCAAGTCTTGAAATTTCTTGAACAGCTACCCCCTTACTTGAACCATTCATACCATCCAGCTCCTTCTCCAACGCATCCTTAAGGAACTCTACAATCTTTTCTTCATGCGCATACGGCAGAATGCGGAGGATGTTCATCAGTTGCATGACTGGATAATTAGTACGATACCACTCGTACTTATTGCTGAAATAGGTATCAATCTCACGGTCTATCTTATCGAGCACAATATGCAGACGGACAGCATCATATCGCTTGGTGTACATCAGTTGTGACCAACGATAGCGGGTATCCTGACGAAGCTTGACAATGTCCTGCAAGGGGGTCTCGAGAAAGCTATCAAGGAAGTCTATGAGATAGTAGTTGTTACCATTGAAAAGGATGTTGCTAAACGTGAGGTCACCATGGCAAAGTCCTACGGGAATAAGCATGTCCTTGAGATTAGTAAAGACCTGTTCAGAGCGGCTAAGAATGGAAGCAATACGCTCGTCATCCTGATAGAGTGGATTGTGCTCGCACTTACATTTGATTTCGGCAAACTTATCTTGAAATATCTTAGAAGATACAGTCTGCAGCTTGCTTTTGCTGATCTCATGTTCCACAAAGTACTCCAATGCACCAATCAGGTAATCCACTTGCTCGAAGCCTGCCTGTTCGAAGAATTCGATAAAATTTTTGGAATAGACATACTGCATCTTGACCACAACGGTCTCATCAGTTTTCTCAATATCGTAAATTTTAGGCACACGGATATGCTGATGTTCTATCTCTGCTGCTACACGTTGTTTCTCAGCCTGCAGAACAAGGCGCTTAATGTACTTTGGATCTGCCGTGGATTTATACACATAAATCTCATTGCCCTCATTGACCACATCAATCTGGCATCCACTATATCCTTTAACTACAATATTCATATATGTAGGATTTTTATTTTAATATAAATTATCTATAATCTTTTCATGAATTTTCATTTCGACCATATTCAAACCATTCTGGAGTGACTCGTATATATTTGGCACCACTGGCAATAGCTGCGCCAATGCCTATGTCAGAATCTTCAAAAATGAGCGTTTCTTTTGAAGTGACCCCCATTACAGTCATTGTCTTGTTATAAATCTCTGGTTCTGGCTTACCATGTTCAACATCTACTCCTGTTAAAATGACATCGAAATATTTCTGCAAATCAAGAGCACCTACAGCACTCATAAGGTTTTCTTTGCGAGCAGTAGAAGCGATAGCAGTCTTACCACCCATTTGATGAAAGGTATTAATCATGTCAATAAGCGTGTAGTTGGGTATCAAACACTCGAAGAACATTGGATAGTAATTCTTCTTCAACTCTTTAATCTTATTGACAACATCTTCATCTGCAATACCCATGCTACTCATAAATCCATCATAACGAAGACCAAAGCATTCGCGATATTTCTCTGCAGTCAATACAATGCCACACTCTGAAAAAGCTTTTTGATAAGCTCTAAAATTAGCCTCAAATGTATCGACCAATGTGCCGTCAAAATCGGTGATTATTGCCCGTATCATATTTTTTAAGGAAACTATAGAAATTATTTTCCATACTTACTATCTTATCCATATTCATTCTAATGAAAGATACCACTTATATAATCCTTACGAACCTTATCAGAATCCTGCCAAGGAAATCCAACAACACGATGCCAAATAAAATCCTTTAGTAATTCAACTTTCGCGAATATTTTACTTATGGTCTTTGAAGATACTGTGAAAGTTCTTCTGGAGTTCCATATGAATAATATTCCTCCATGGGAGCCAGTTGTACCTTTTCTCCTGCTGCCAACATATAGTTGTAGAGCAGGCTCACATAATACTCAGGTTTCTTGAACTCAGGCTCGTTGAGCAATTGATGAGCAATCTCCTTGAAGCGACGACCTGTAGAGAAAAAATAGGCACCACAGAGAGCATGACTACTGATGACTTCCTTCTCGGCAGTACGCATTACATAACCATCTTCGCCCACCTCAGCATAACTGTATTTAGGCTGGTCGGACTCGAAGCTAATAAGAACGCCACCATTTGCTTCCTCCATCGGCTGTGAAAGTTGCTGCTTGATTATCTCAATGAGCTTCACGCTACGGAACTCCATATCGCAATCCATCACGATAACAGCATCATCATCAATAATAGCACTCTCCGCCATCAAACAAGTCTCTACAGCACCACGCGTGGTCTTCACAACTGAAAATATATTGGCCGTAGGCAAAAACGACTTGATACCTTTATCGATACCATATTTTTCAATATGCTCATGTCGCACGATGAAACTGTACTTCATCTCAATACCCTTGTCTGCCACACTATTTATGGCGTGTTTAAACAAAGGCTGACCATTTAGTTCAATCAGTGGCTTCGGAGTAGTCCAGCCCGCATTAACAAAGCGAGAACCCTCACCCGCCATTGGCATGATTATATGTAAATATCTCATTTAATTTTATTGATTATTGGTGAAACAATTGTCTTGATAATTCATGATCCACTATAGGTAAGAACAAAGTTCATGAAGAGTGTATAGAAGTAATTGTGAACAGGTTCGAACACCAACTGTTGTGTATAAATTGACCGTTTTAGGAAATATTACATGGAAGGACCTATTGAGTTCATGATAATGCATATTTTATAAAATCCCGAGAAATCTCTGTAGCCATCTCTACATTTTTCAACACGTTTGAGTAATCAATTTGTTTTATATCAAGATCGTCTACCATCTCTACAAATCTATCATTCAACCCTGCAATACTCAACAAAGAAGATATTCGCAGATCAGAAGCATTATGCTGTTTAAAACTATAAAAATTTGTATTGCAAATAATCGATATGGCAGTACCATGGAATGATGTGGTAAAAACACACTCCGCATATCGTATGTAATTAACAAAATCCGATGGTGAAGCTGTAAAATCACAAATTCTCTTTTCTGTATACTCAATATACGCATTGAGCATTACGACACGAGCACCTATCTTCTTTGCATATCGCTTTGCCTGCTCAATAACCTTTTGATGCTCTACTATCTCATATACAAGTACATATTTTTGTTCAATTGGGCGTTTACTTTCAATTCCATCTGTTAGCAAATTACCTGCTAAAATTGTAGGGTCAACAGTAAATACAACTGGCTTTCGTATAACATCTGACAATAGTTTCTGCAAAGTTATCTCTCTAACACCTATGCCTGCATATTTTGAAAGATGTTGTTGGTAGTAATCAATCTCCTGCGAAGTAAGCACTTTGGCTTTGTTACTAGCAGCATATGATATTACTTTGCATTTAGCACCTGTTCCAAAAAATACATCATCGAATTTGCCATCTGTTATTGATGCTTCCCATATCTGGTCGCTTCCAAGGAAGATAGCATCAAATTCAGAAAAATCCATACCTTTAGTATATGGATAAAGTCTTAGTTTAGTTTCAATAAATGCATTAAAATTGTCATAGCGCTCACTTCTTGTTTTGTACAGAAAAGGTTCATTCATCAACTTCTGCATTGTCAAAAGTGGTTTTGAACAAATCCAATTACGTAACGAATGGCGTTTATAACCGCGTGTAAGATACTTTGGACGATAATCGAT
Organism: uncultured Bacteroides sp.; assembly: GCA_947574505.1. Lineage (GTDB taxonomy): Bacteria > Bacteroidota > Bacteroidia > Bacteroidales > Bacteroidaceae > Phocaeicola. The sequence continues at coordinate 36,711 of CANPJW010000020.1, forward strand.
GACATACACATCATAGCCTAATGACTTTAGGTATTCTTGTAAACCAAAGCATTGAAGTATAGCTCCATAGTTGTGAGCACAGTGAAATGTTAATATACCTAATTTCATAAATGTAAGAGTTTTCTTTTAATACAACTTAGATGTCTTTTGAATCGGAACAAATAGTTTAAGTCACCGTATTTATATAAAACATACTTAATGCCTTTATTATGATAATCCTTGAAGAAATTTTCTTGAAGAGGATTTTTCTGAATGGGATTTATCAATTGAGGCTGAAGACAGTCTCTTGTGTCTGTCTGTATCAAATCTAACTTGGGCGTAATTAATTTTAAGAGTTCTGTTCCTTTTGAGGAGTTAATAAGAATCAAATTGATACCAAAATCATCATTCCACTCTACATGGTTCTTTTCCCATCCCCAATAATCACCAATAGTAACATCCCCTACTCTATGAAGATTAGTGAATGGACATATTGTACAAGATGGGCGGATACTTAAATGCTTGAAGAAAAGATAATCATATGATTTTGTTACAATTTCTTTTCCGTTTGCCAGATTGTAGGTTTCAAGACACTTATGCCAACCAAACCGTTTATTGCGAAAATCTGCTTTGACTATCTTGGAATGATACTTTTGTTCGAGATACAAAATATAGGATTTCCACAATCTCGGAGATGTATTACAATGACACACAAGATCAACTGTCAACAGTTCTTTATGAAATCTGTTTGGAATGTATGATTTCAATCCTGCTACTTGACAAGGAGAACCAATAAAAAGGACTTTTTGACTATTCTTTAAATATTCCTTAATCTGCAAAAAGACATTTTGTATTTCTGCTTGTACATATTTTGACCCTCTAAACTGCTGAGTCTCATCAACATTCTTTGCACATGAAAACATAATATTCTGATCAGAGTCAAAAACAACACCATAAGCACATCCTCCTGTAGAAAGAAAATTTTCGTATATAAGAGCCGCTAATCCACCTGTTTGGGATTTAGCAATTTCTTCGAGTTGCTTCTGCCTCCCAGCATATACAATAGGAGTTTCAAAGTTCTCATATCTCTCATAACCTTTCTTAAACTGGCAAGTTTTGACACAAAGTCCGCAATCAACGCATTTACTTAAATCCACTTTAGGATATAAGAAACCTGATAAGTCATCAACCATTGTAATTGCGTTGTATGGACAAATACTCGCACATGCAGTACATCCACAACAGTTTTCTTTGACTTTTATGTCTATTCTCATTTTATTTTTTTATCTTAAGCATAATGATTTCTCTTTCTGCTTTCGTGCAACCTACAAATAAATATGTCGCAAACAGAGAAATAGTAGAGACACTAACTGTTAGTAATAGTCGCATATAAGATTCATCCATTGTGTTTACAATTACAATTGGCAGTATTGCACCTACGACAGATACTAATACTACGTTCAGAATAACCTTTTTGACGAAAGCCACCATAGACAAACCTGTTATTCGATTCAGCATAAATAGTCGCACGAAAAGACATATTAGTGCAATAACTATAGCCGTTACATAAGTCCAATCTGGTGTAGAGCCTAACCAAAGTAGTATATATGATACTGGGAAGTTTAATAATTGAAGTCCTCCTACAATTAACTGATAGTCTCGAATTTTTCCTGATGCGAGCATGAGGGTCATCATTGTATACGATAAAGATTCTGTCATTACATACAGCAATGTCAAGCGAACAAAAATCACGGAATAGACTGGAACAACAGTTAGCCATGTATGCAGCAAGATTGACGTTTCGAGGAAAACTGGCAAAGCAATAAGAAGCAGAAGATAGAAAGACAATCTTGCGCCTTGTATTACCAACTGAAATGAATGTTCTCTATCATCTACGGCATATAATTTAGTAATCTGCGGATTGATAGCTGATACAAAACTAGAAGAAAAACTGGCTACCGCTGCACTCACTTGTTGAGCTATACCTCTAGATGCATTTATAGTAGTTCCCCAAAACATATTAATTAAGATATTAACCCCCTGCTCTCTTAAGACGCCAGCTCCTGCCCCTATAAAATTCCATCCCGAAAATGCAAACATCTTATATATTAACTCTTTGTCAAAGTAAAAATGATACCTACTTTCTTTGAAATTCCTTTTACAATAGATTGCATAGATAGTTCTGATTAGAAGAGCAACAACTGAAAGAAGAATAGCATAGCATACAAGTTTATCAGAAGGCGATAGCATGACTATAAAACATATACCAAGTTTTAATGTCGCTTCAAGTACACTGATATAAGCAAATGCTGTCATCTTCTCATGTGCAATAATAAGTGCATTGTATGGCACTGCTATTATATTAACACAGAAAGTAATCATAGACAATTGAAGACACCAGTTTGCAGCTGCTAATCGCTCTGGTGCAATCAGCATCTTATTATTGACAAACCACACTCCAAAAGCCTCTATTAATAATACAATAATTAAACAGATAGCTACTTGTATGGTGACCGAAGAAGAAAAAATTTTATTAAGTCTCTCGTTATTTCCCGTACCCAATTCGAATGTAATAAAGCGAGTGGTTGCCGCAGATAGTGAATTGCTAAGCAATCCAAACATTGCAACAAAGCCACCAACCACGTTATAAATACCATAATCCTGTACCCCTAATGCCTGCAAAATTATACGAGATGTGTATAAATTTATCAACATAATAAAAACCATGCGGATATACAGCATCAGCGTATTTTTCGCTATCCTTCTATTATTTAATTGTGTATCTGACATTTAATAGATACTATTTTATTCAACTATTTTTGCCTTTCTACGTCAATAAACAAAAATATTAACTATCAATTTACTTAATTCAAATAGCAGTAAGCACTCAATTATTATTTGTATCCCTATTAAAAATAAATATATTAATAAAAAAAACACAAAAGCAAGCTTGATTTTTATTAAATTTCAATCTAAAAATTCAAAGCAACAAAACCCTCATAATCCTGATTACCACCATCATTGTTTTGAAAACATAAAAGAAAGAAAGAAGAAGTTACTTTGAATTTACATTCTGTGTCTCTTTACCATAGCCATAGCCGTAACCATAACGTTTACCATAACCATAGTACTTACCACATTTACCATAACCATAGTAATAACCATATTTCTTCTTCTGAAGATCCACCCCATTGATGGCAATACAGAGATTAGGCAGTTTGTTATTTTCGGCAAGTTCGTTAATCAGAGTAAACTCTGCCTTACGGGTGTAATCAGCACGACATACATAAATGGATAAGTCTGCTACACGTCCTATAAGCAAAGTATCTGTCACCATACCTATAGGAGCAGTATCTAGTATCACATAGTCAAAATTCTGCTTCAAGGTTTCAATAGCTTTCTCCAATCCGTCACGAGCCAACAACTCTGTCGGATTAGGAGGAACTGTACCACCAGGAAGAATATATAAACTCTTGTTTATATCAGAAGGTTGTACCAAATCCATCAGATTGATAGCAGGATTAGTCAGAAACTGAGTTATACCATGCTCTTTCTTAGATATGTTGAAGACCTTATTCAAGCCCGGTTTACGAATGTCTAATCCTACTATCACAACTTTCTTCCCTAATAAGGAAAGACTGATAGCCAAATTGGCGGATATAAAGGACTTACCCTCACCACTAATGGTAGAAGTCACCAGAATTACATTCTTACCGTTTTCAAGCATGAACTGAAGATTGGTACGAACATTGCGGAAAGTCTCGCTCATCAGATTATTCTGGTTCTCAAATACCGCAATAGACCCCGTCTTTTCATCTGCCAATGGAACATCACCGATAACAGGAAGCAAAGTCAGCTTTTCAACATCTGCACGGCCTTCTATCTTGAACTTGGTCAGACCAATCAGATAAATGATACCTACCGGAATACCTATTCCGAATATTAGAGCCGCCAAATAAATCGTCATCCGTTTGGGAGAGACAGGACTGTCATCCGCTAAAGCTTCATCAATAATCTTTGCATTATTGGCAGTAGCAGCCAAGGTGATAGCATTTTCTTCACGTTTCTGAAGCAGCATCAGATACAGACCGGACTTGATTTCCTGTTGGCGGGCAATACTCACAAACTGTCGTTCCTGAGTGGGCGCGTCACTGATACGACGGGAATAACGACCTGCCTCACGAACCAAATCAGCCTTAGTAATCTCAAGGCCTTTCAATGTTGCATCCAAGGTGGTCTGTATATTACCGCGCATCGCACGGATGCTGGCATTTAGATTTACAATTGCCGGGTTGCTTTCCGTAGATGTACGTAGCAGACGGTTACGCTCGGACACCATTTCATTATACCGATCAATTGCTCCCGCTACACCAGCATCCTGTAAACCGACATTTGAAGGTAACACCTCATACTCGGTACCCTGCAGGTATCTTTGCAAATCCATGACAAGATTAATCTGAGTCTGATTCTCCACACGTTTTTTCTCATATTCCGCATTGCCGGTCAAAGCAATCTGGGCCTCACTACTCAAATCCGTAATACCCGCACTACGCTTGAAATTCTCCAAATCCTGTTCCGTATTGCCTAGTTCCTTTGAGATGATACCGATACGCTCGTCAATAAATTCTGCTGTTTTCTGAGCTACCTCATTCTTGTCATTGTTGGCATTGACATTATACATTTCAAGCAGCTTGTCTATATAGTCTTTGCCACGTTGAGTGTTCGAGTTTTTGAATGAAACGGTCACTACGGAAGTCGCCTTTGAGGTAGGAACTATTGACAGGAAATCTGCATATTTTTTCGCTACAGCAAAAGGCCTGTTAATATAAGCAGTAATATGACGTTCTTTTATTACACTTTCCGGACGGATAGGTGACAGAGTATCGTTATTCGCAAAAAAAGCAACCGTGCCTTCATCGGTCGGAAATACGGCAGGTAATTTCTCAAAACGTTTCCGGTACTCCTTTTTTCCAACCCTAATCTGTACATCCATCGTACCGACGGATTGCAAAGACATACCCACCTCCATTGTCTGAGGAAGTTTATCCGCTTCCTGTGGAGTCAGGCTTACCAGAACTGGGGAAGTACGATACAGATCCCTCTTGGGAAACCTGTCCTCGTCCATATAAGTCACGAATAACCCCAAATTGTTTACCACTTCCCTAGCTAGAGACTTTGAACGAAGTACTTCGATCTCATTGTCTACATTATTGGACGAGGAGACGAAACCGTCCAATCCCATCTTTTCCAATTCGGAAGACATACTTGCACCACCACCTTTCTTATCATCCTTAATCAGAACTGTGGCAGTAATATTATAAACAGGGGTTGTCAAACGCAGATATCCCCACGCACAAGCCACACAGATTATTACCGAAACTACAAACCAAGGCCAATGAATCAGATAACGGAAAAGGATTTCCTGAATGTTGTTCTGTTCCTCGGATTGTGCCCCCGTTCTTTCTTTTCTTTCCTCAACCATATTACAATGCTACTTTTTGATCTTGAAGATTGTTACTAATATACTTGCCAATGATACTAAAACAGAAGTAGCAGAGAACCACAGGCTTGTACTGTTACTGATATCTGAATTACGAGCCTTGGCCTTATTTGGAGTCACATATACAATATCATTCTGCTGTAACCAATAGTAAGGAGAAAGGAGAGTTTCGGCCTTATTCAAATCCAGTGTTATAATCTGCTGCTTACCGTCAGCACCTTCACGAATCAGTTTAACATTGTCACGGATTCCATAAATCGTCATATCACCCGCCATGGCCAAGGCCTCCAATAGGTTCACTTTTTCATTGCTGATAGTAAACGTACCCGGACGGACAACCTCGCCTAATACAGAAATTTTATAGTTTACCATGCGAACAGTAACAATCGGAGTCTCCTTGATATAAGGTTTCAACTTTTCTATAATTAATTGTTCGGCTTCTTTCTTTGTCAAGCCACCTACTTTCAATTCACCTAGAACAGGAAAATTGATTTTTCCGTCATTATCTACCAGATAAGACTGTAGAACGGGTTGGGTAGTCAGTTGGTTATTTCCGGCAACCCCACTGGCGGGACTGGCAACAGTCAAATTAAATGGGACAGCTAATTCCGGACTGGTACATGAAACTACAATAGTAAGCAGGTCTTTAGACATTATCTTGGCATCATACAGATTTCCCTGTTGAACTGTTTGTTCCACGACCTTTACATCCTGTAAATAAGGTACTTTTTTATACGACTGACAGGAAGCAAACAAAAATATCGCAACTAAACAAAGAAGCAATCCAGCGCTCATTCCTTGTACACTCAAACAAGTACAAAATGATTTATCCATAAATTTCTCAAGTTTATTATTCTTTATCCAGTGCCTCAAATCGCGGAGAATTCTTTGATTTGAATTCAGGAACCACTTTCTTCATCAGCCTGACCGTATCCATGATCTTAACCGCACGGGAAAGTCTCTCAAACTCTGTGTACGTATCAAGGATATCGGCATATTCATACCGACGGACTTTGGCGATCATAATTTTCTTGTTCTCTGTCGGAATCGTATTTTCTTTATCGCTCAACACCTCTTCATAAAGCTTCTCACCAGGGCGTAAGCCGGTGAATTCTATTTTGATATCCTCTCCCGGACGATAACCAGCCAATTCAATCATGCGGGTAGCCAAGTCGACAATCTTAACTGCCTTACCCATCTCGAAGACAAAGATTTCATTACCCTCTCCCATCGTAGCGGCTTCCATTACCAAACGGCAAGCCTCAGGAATAGTCATGAAGAAGCGGATGATATCGGGATGAGTAACTGTGACAGGACCACCATTCTCAATCTGTTCTCTAAAGCGGGGGATGACAGAACCGTTACTGCCCAATACATTACCAAAACGGGTAGTGATGAATTTGGTATGGCCTTTCACTTTTCCCTCACGGATGGCACAGCCCAGACTCTGCACATAGATTTCAGCCAGACGTTTGGAACAGCCCATTATATTGGTAGGATTCACGGCTTTATCTGTGGAGACCATGACCATTTTTTCCGCACCATATTCCACTGCCATATCAGCTACCTGACGGGAACCTGTAACATTCACCAGTACGGCTTCGCAGGGATTCTCTTCCATTAAAGGCACATGTTTGTAAGCGGCGGCATGAAAGACAATTTGCGGATGATAGAGATCGAATACCATGCGTACACGTTCCTTCACACGCACGTCGCCAATCACAGGTATGAAATCTATGGCTGGATAATTCTTCTCAAATTCAAGACGGACATTATGCAAAGGAGTCTCGGCAGAGTCGAACATGATGAGTTTCCGAATATCCATCTGTACCAGCTGACGGCAAAGTTCACTACCGATACTGCCGGCAGCACCGGTTACCAACACCACTTTTTCCCTGAATTCTTCAGCGACCTGACGAAGATTGATGTTTATTTCAGCACGGCCCAACAAATCTTCAATCTTAATGGGACGTATCCACTGGTGGAAATTACCGTCGGAATCCGCCTCACTGATAGTAGGAGCAATCAGAGTTTTAAGTTTATTGCTTTTACAATACTCCAAAAGGCGGTTCTCCTCCAGACGGGTATCCTCATAACGGGCAAACAGAATACCCTTAATACCACGTTTACGTATTATATAGTCAACATCCGCTTCGTTCTCAAAATAATAAATAGGAAGATCCGCCAAGCGGCGACGGCTGTTGCTTTTGCCATAAACATAAAAGCCTGCAACCTTATAATGGGCACTGTCACGGAGACGCAACTTCAAGGCCACACTCTCTTCGTCAACGCCATAAATAAGGATACGTGTATTCTTTTTATTTACCCAATCCAACAATAGATCGTAAGTGATGATAAGAGAAACACGAAAGACCGTCAGCGCAGCCAGCGTCAACAGACCGTCAAACAGAAGGTAGGAGACTTTATAATTATCAAGCAGTTGTGTGTCGGATATAATCCAGAAGGAAATCACGGACAAACATCCGACCTTGAATAATACAGCGCACATGATACGCCAAAGCTCGCGTGCCTGAGAAAAACGGATGGTATTGCGATAGGTGTGAAACAGTAAGGATCCGGCAACACTTGCCGCCAAAGAAACGCCAACCAACAGACAAAGCACCCGGTCACTCATCGGAACATGCGCTATATAATGAATAACGGCATAAGCGACCAATGAACATAAGACAGATACCACCGTATCAATACCCAAAATGATCCAATAACTCAAATAGTTCTTACGAACGTATTGAGCTATACCCCTTAATGTTTTTTCCATTATAGTATAAATAAAATTATTGTATATCAGAGTTGCAATCAGAAATTAAAATCAAGGCTTCACCGGTTCTACATACCCCATTGGCATGTCAGCACAAGCACATCCAAGCATATTCAGACGAACGGCAATCTTACTCTTGCCGTCAACATTGACAAGTTCACCCACAAGTCCCGTCAAAGGACCTTTGATGACGCGAACCTTTTCACCACGTGCCAAAAGAGCACTATTCATGGAAATGACATCTTCTGAATAATCAAGCATAAAACGGAAACGAGCCATCTGATCATCAGGGATTACAGTCGGACTGCTCTCACCACGCATTACCATATACCGACTTACTGTAGAAAAGGAAAGAACTTCTTTGCGTTCTTTTGCATCAGCGTGTACAAACACCATCATTGGAAGCAAGACTGACTCGACTACTTTACGACGGTCACTCCACTGATGAACTTCCTGTTGAACCGGAACAAAACTCTCAATCCCCATCTTAGATAAATGTTCCGAGACTTTCTTTTCGTGATGCATGCGAACCAAAGCTACATACCAGCGTTTAGAGTGTGCTACGCCTTCCCCTGTCCCATTACTAGGCCCAGCAATTACTGATTTTCTCTTTGTTAAAATCATGTTTTTTTACCCCATATTTGTCCGTTACTTCTTAGGTAACGGAT
>CANPJW010000021.1 GCA_947574505.1 uncultured Bacteroides sp.
TTCTTGATTTTCATTTATCATGCGGTTTTGTTCGAGGCAAAGATAATGTAATTTCAACATAGGTGAAATAATTATGAATAACTACTTATTAAGGAAGAACATTCGCAGTTTGCCATGGCAGGGGATCATACGGCCTTTTGGATTCCCGGTGACTATGATACGCAGGAATATGACTATACCGAGTCCAAACTTTCGGAAATCCGTGGGTTATTGCAGGGAGCAATTACCGGAAACGCTTCTCAAACTTCTTTTTCGCCGACAGGCGTACAGACTTCTCTGCAAATGAAAACAGCCGACGGCCTGTACATCAACTTGCACGAAGCAGCTTTGGTAGACTATTCTTGTATGCATTTGAATCTCGACGATAAGAATTTGATTTTTGAATCATGGCTGACACCTGACGCCAAAGGGGATAAAGGATATATGCAAGCTCCTTGTCGGTCACCTTGGCGCACAGTGATTGTCAGCGATGATGCCCGCGATATTCTGGCTTCCAAATTGACGTTGAACCTGAACGAGCCTTGTGCTTACGAAGATGTTTCCTGGATTAAGCCGGTGAAGTATATCGGTGTATGGTGGGAAATGATTAGCGGTAAAAGCTCATGGGCATATACGGACGATGTTTATTCTGTGAAACTTGGTGAGACGGATTATTCAAAGACAAAGCCGAACGGACGGCATGCTGCGAATAATGACAATGTGAAACGTTATATTGACTTTGCGTCTCTGCATGGATTTGACCAGGTACTGGTGGAAGGTTGGAATGAGGGTTGGGAGGACTGGTTCGGCCATTCCAAAGATTATGTTTTTGATTTTGTTACTCCTTATCCCGACTTCGATTTGAAAATGCTCAATGCTTATGCGAAGGCAAAAGGAGTGAAGCTGATGATGCATCACGAAACTTCTGCTTCCGCGCGCAACTATGAACGTCATTTGGATACTGCTTATCAATTTATGGTAGATAACGGATACGATGCTGTCAAGAGTGGTTATGTAGGTAATATCATTCCTCGTGGAGAACATCACTACGGACAATGGATGAACGATCATTATCTGTATGCAGTGAAGAAAGCGGCGGATTACAAGATTTGTGTAAATGCGCATGAAGCGGTTCGCCCGACGGGATTATGCCGTACTTATCCCAATCTGATTGGCAATGAATCGGCACGCGGTACGGAATATGAGGCCTTCGCAGGCAATAAGCCGTTCCATACAACACTGCTTCCTTTCACCCGTCTGATTGGCGGCCCGATGGATTATACTCCGGGCATCTTCGATACAAAACTTTCTTTCCTGCAAGGCGACCATAGTTTTGTGCGTACCACGCTGGCAAAACAACTAGCTCTTTATGTCACGATGTATAGCCCGTTGCAGATGGCAGCTGATTTTCCGGAGAATTATGAGCGCCACTTGGATGCTTTCCAATTTATTAAAGATGTAGCGCTCGATTGGGACGACAGTAAATACCTGGAAGCAGAACCGGGGGATTATATCACTGTAGCCCGTAAGGCTAAAGGCACTGATAACTGGTTTGTGGGCGGTATCACCGACGAAAATCCCCGCACTTCTACGTTCGCGCTCGATTTCCTTGAACCGGGAAAACAATATGTAGCTACGCTGTATGAGGATGGCAAAGACGCGGATTTTGAAAAGAATCCGACTTCTTATCAAATAAAGAAAGGTATCGTAACCGCTAAAACCCGTATTTCGGCGAAACTTGCCCGGAGCGGTGGATTTGCTTTGAGTCTGATCGAAGCAACCCCGGCGGACAGGAAGATAATTAAGAAATGGAAATAAGATTCAGGTAGAGGGATTGTGTTCGGATTTCCCGCTTTTAATAAATATTAGTTATTGCCCCGCGAAGAAATATTAAACTTTGCGGGGCTCTTTTTTTATCAGACGGATTCTTTTTTGTACTTTTGCGCATCTTTTTTAAAACATCATCAATAAAGAGAACGACATGGGAGGTTTTTTCGGAACAGTCTCGAAAACTAGTTGCGTGACTGATTTATTCTACGGTACAGATTATAACTCACATCTGGGTACAAAGCGGGGAGGACTCGCGACATATAGTAAGGAAAAAGGGTTTATCCGTTCCATTCATAATTTGGAAAGTACCTATTTCCGAACCAAGTTCGAAGGAGAACTGGACAAGTTTAAAGGAAACGCCGGTATCGGCATCATCAGTGACACAGACGCACAACCTATCATTATCAACTCTCACCTCGGCCGCTTCGCCATTGTTACCGTCGCAAAAATAACCAATATCCAACAATTGGAAGACGAACTTCTCAGCCAGAATATGCACTTCGCCGAACTTAGTTCGAGCAGTACCAATCAAACGGAACTTATCGCGCTGCTTATCATACAAGGCAGAAACTTTGTCGAAGGGGTCGAAAATGTGTTCAAGCATATCAAAGGTTCTTGTTCCATGCTTATCCTGACGGAAGATGGAAGTATCATCGCTGCCCGCGACCAGTGGGGACGTACTCCGGTGGTAATCGGCAAGAAAGACGGTGCTTATGCTGCGACAAGCGAATCGTCCAGTTTCCCGAATCTGGATTATGAGATTGAGAAATATCTGGGGCCGGGTGAAATTGTCCGTATATATGATGACCACATTGAGCAGCTTCGCAAACCGAATGAGGATATGCAGATTTGTTCGTTCCTGTGGGTGTACTACGGTTTCCCGACTTCCTGCTACGAAGGCAAGAATGTGGAAGAAGTCCGTTTTACAAGCGGATTGAAGATGGGGCAGATGGACAAATCCGAGGTCGATTGTGTCTGTGGTATCCCGGATTCGGGAGTAGGTATGGCTTTAGGATATGCCGAAGGAAAAGGGGTGCCCTATCATCGCGCTATCTCGAAATACACGCCGACATGGCCCCGTAGTTTTACACCCAGCAATCAGGAGTTGCGTTCGCTGGTTGCTAAGATGAAGTTGATTCCGAACCGTGCGATGCTTCAGGGAAAACGTCTGTTGTTCTGTGACGATTCAATAGTCCGCGGTACGCAGCTACGTGACAATGTGAAGATTCTATATGATTATGGAGCAAAAGAGGTACATATGCGTATCGCCTGTCCGCCGTTGATTTATGCTTGTCCGTTTGTGGGATTCTCTGCTTCCAAGAATGCGTTGGAATTGATAACCCGCCGTATTATCAAGGAACTGGAGGGTGATGAAAATAAGAATTTGGAAAAATATGCCACTACCGGTTCGCCCGAATATGAAAAGATGGTCAGCATCATTGCCGAGCGTTTCGGACTGTCTTCCTTGAAGTTCAATACGCTCGAAACACTGATTGAAGCTATCGGATTGCCCAAATGTAAAGTGTGCACACACTGTTTTGACGGAAGCAGCCACTTTTAAAAAAAAGATTATACAATAAAAAAGAGCCGTGAATTGCTTTGTAATTCACGGCTCTTTTTTTACCTTTACGGCATTGTAAACTATCAAATAGTAAGTAGTAAATCGTTAAATCGTAAATAAAATGACTTTAGTAGACAGATTTTTAAAGTACGTGAGCTTCGATACACAATCTGATGAATCGACAGGGCTTACTCCCAGTACTCCGAAACAGATGGTATTCGCCGAATATCTGAAAGCGGAACTGGAATATTTGGGATTGGAGGATATTACTTTGGACGGACATGGCTATCTTTTTGCTACGCTTCCTGCCAATATAGATAAAGAAGTGCCGACTATCGGATTCATAGCCCATATGGATACAAGTCCTGATATGAGCGGCAAGGATGTGACTCCGCGCATCGTTGAAAAGTATGATGGTTCGGACATTGTGCTTTGTGCGGAAGAGGATATAGTCCTTTCTCCTGCGCAATTCCCGGAATTGCTGCAGCATAAGGGGGAAGACTTGATTGTAACCAATGGGAAGACTCTGCTCGGTGCTGATGACAAGGCTGGTATTGCAGAAATCGTATCGGCAGTGGTTTATCTGAAAGAGCATCCCGAAATCAAACATGGAAAGATTCGTGTCGGTTTCAATCCTGATGAGGAAATCGGCGAAGGCGCTCATAAATTCGATGTTGAGAAGTTCGGTTGTGAGTGGGGATATACAATGGATGGCGGTGAAGTGGGAGAACTGGAGTTTGAGAACTTCAATGCTGCTGCCGCCAAGGTTATCTTTAAAGGGCGCAATGTGCATCCGGGTTATGCCAAGAATAAGATGATTAACTCTATCTATCTTGCCAATCAATTTATCAACTTGCTTCCTGCACAGGAAAGGCCGGAACATACTACGGGATATGAGGGTTTCTATCATCTGATAGGAATTCAGGGTGAAGTGGAGCAAAGTACTGTTTCTTATATCATCCGTGACCATGACCGTGCTAAATTTGAAGACCGCAAGAAGGAGATGGAACGTCTGGTGGCTCAAATGAACGAAGAATATGGCGAAGGTACGGTGACTCTTGAGTTACGCGACCAATATTATAATATGCGTGAGAAGATAGAACCGGTAATGCATATCATCGACACTGCTTTTGCCGCAATGGAAGCCGTTGGCGTGAAGCCGAACGTGAAACCGATTCGTGGTGGTACGGATGGCGCGCAACTTTCTTTCAAAGGGTTGCCTTGTCCGAATATCTTTGCCGGCGGTTTGAATTTCCACGGACGCTACGAGTTTGTTCCTGTTCAGAACATGGAAAAGGCTATGAAAGTCATCGTGAAGATTGCCGAACTAGTCGCTTCCAAATAAAAAGTCTTGCTTGGACTGCTTCCTGATAGCACATAATACTTGATTCTTAATACTTGAAACTTAATACTTTAAAATAATGAAAACCACTCCGTTTACTGAGAAACATATAGCACTCGGTGCTAAGATGCATGAATTTGCAGGTTATAACATGCCTATTGAATACTCCGGTATCATTGACGAACATCTCACTGTTTGTCAGAATGTCGGTGTGTTCGACGTGTCCCATATGGGAGAATTTTGGGTGAAAGGGCCGAATGCGTTGGCTTTTCTTCAAAAAGTAACTTCCAATAATGTGGCGGCACTGACTCCGGGAAAGATACAATATACTTGTTTTCCTAATGAAGAAGGCGGTATCGTAGATGACTTGCTGGTATATCATTTTGAACCGGGAAAATATATGTTAGTGGTCAATGCTGCCAACATGGAGAAAGACTGGAACTGGTGTGTTTCTCATAATACGGAAGGTGCGGAGTTGGAAAACTCTTCGGATAATATCGGGCAGCTTGCCGTACAGGGGCCGAAAGCGATTCTTGCTTTGCAGAAATTGACGGATATTGATTTGTCCGCTATTCCGTATTATACGTTCAAGGTAGGGAAGTTTGCGGGTGAAGAGAATGTAATTATCTCCAATACGGGTTATACCGGTGCGGGAGGTTTTGAGATTTACTTCTATCCGGATGCTGCCGATGCTATTTGGAGGGCTGTTTTCGAAGCGGGTGAGGAGTTTGGCATCAAGCCTATTGGTTTGGGAGCCCGTGACACGCTCCGGTTGGAAATGGGATTCTGCCTGTATGGTAATGACCTGGATGATACGACTTCTCCGATAGAAGCCGGATTGGGATGGATTACTAAGTTTGTAGAGGGTAAGGATTTCATTAACCGTCCTATGCTTGAAAAGCAGAAAGCGGAGGGGACTACCCGTAAGTTGGTTGGTTTTGAAATGATTGACCGCGGGATTCCCCGTCATGGCTACGAACTTGTTAGTCCGGAGGGGGAGAAGATTGGAGTAGTTACTTCTGGCACTATGTCGCCTACCCGTAAAATAGGTATCGGTATGGGGTATGTGAAGCCTGAATATAGTAAGGCGGGTACGGAAATCCGTATCGATATGCGCGGACGTAAATTAAAAGCGGTAGTAGTAAAACCACCTTTCAGAAAATAAGAGTTTAAATCAGTCTTGTCTGATTAAGCCCCGGGTAAATTGACTTTATCCGGGGCTGATTGGTTTTATGCGGGTTATTTAAAACATATTCGTTAATATGTTGTTTATACCATAGATTTATTATAATTTTGTCAGCAAATATGATGAAATAATGTCTCAATTACCTACCCTGATAGCTGACCTTGCACTGATATTGATATGTGCGGGTATTATGACTTTGTTGTTTAAGAAGTTGAAGCAACCTCTAGTCTTGGGATATGTGGTTGCCGGTTTCCTGGCGAGCCCGCATATGCCTTATACACCTTCCGTGATGGATGCTGCGAATATCAAGACATGGGCGGATATAGGTGTTATCTTCCTGCTGTTTGCTCTTGGACTGGAATTTAGTTTTAAGAAGATTGTGAAAGTGGGCGGTTCTGCTATTATTGCCGCTTGTACTATTATCTTCTGTATGATTTTGTTGGGAATAGGCGTTGGCATGGGCTTTGGCTGGCATCGGATGGACAGTCTGTTTCTGGGTGGTATGATTGCGATGTCTTCCACTACCATTATTTATAAGGCATTCGATGATCTCGGATTAAGAAAAAAGCAATTCACCGGATTGGTGTTGAGTATCTTGATTTTGGAAGATATTCTTGCTATTGTGCTGATGGTAATGCTTTCTACTATGGCGGTAAGCCATAATTTTGAAGGTACGGAGATGTTGGAGAGTATCGGCAAACTGGCATTCTTCCTTATTTTGTGGTTTGTAGTCGGTATTTATCTGATTCCGGAATTCTTGAAACGTTGCCGTAAGCTGATGGGGGAGGAAACGTTGCTTATCGTATCTCTGGCGCTTTGCTTCGGTATGGTGGTAATGGCTGCCAATACGGGATTTTCTGCTGCATTCGGTGCATTTATCATGGGCTCTATTCTGGCGGAAACGATTGAAGCGGAATCTATAGACCGGTTGGTGAAACCTGTAAAGGACCTTTTCGGAGCAATCTTTTTCGTTTCAGTGGGCATGATGGTGGATCCTGCAATGATTTTGGAATATGCTGTGCCTATTATTGTCATTACTATGGCTGTCATTTTGGGGCAGTCCATATTCGGAACTTTTGGGGTGATGCTCTCTGGTAAACCGTTAAAGACGGCTATGCAATGCGGATTTAGTTTGACTCAGATTGGTGAATTCGCCTTTATTATAGCATCTCTGGGAGTCTCTTTGCATGTGACGAGTGACTTTTTGTATCCGATAGTGGTGGCAGTCTCTGTCATAACCACTTTTCTTACTCCTTATATGATTCGCCTTGCCGAACCTGCTTCTTCTTTTGTGGACGCCCATCTTCCCGCTTCGTGGCAGAAACTCCTGATGCGCTACTCTTCCGGATCGCAGACTGTGCTCAACCATGAGAATTTGTGGAAGAAGCTGATATTGGCGATGGTACGTATTACGGTGGTTTACTCTATTGTCAGTATATCGATTATCGCGCTTTCTTTCCGCTTTGTCGTGCCTTTCTTTAAGGAGAATTTGCCGCATTTTTGGGCATCATTGCTGGGGGTGGTATTTATCATTCTTTGTATCGCTCCTTTCTTGCGGGCTATTATGGTGAAGAAAAACCATTCGGTGGAATTTATGACATTGTGGCATGATAGCCGGACTAACCGGGCTCCTTTGGTATCGACAATCGTTATACGTATTATGATAGCGGCGCTTTTTGTTATCTTTGTCATTTCCGGTTTGTTCAAAGCGTCTATCGGATTGGTTATCGGAGTTGCTGTCCTTGTTGTGTTGTTGATGGTATGGTCGCGCCGTTTGAAAAAGCAATCCATATTGATTGAACGCCGTTTTTTTCAGAATCTTCGTTCCAGAGATATGCGTGCGGAATACTTGGGGGAGAAGAAACCGGAATATGCCGGACGTTTGTTGTCGCATGACCTGCATCTGGCGGATATGGAAATTCCGGGAGAATCCAACTGGGCGGGAAAGACATTGATGGAATTAAATTTGGGGAAGAAGTTTGGCGTCCATGTCGCTTCCATTCTCCGAGGTAAAAGGCGGATTAATATACCGGGTGGTTCTGTCCGCCTGTTCCCGATGGACAAGATACAGATGATAGGAACGGACGAGCAACTGAGTGTATTCAATGAAGCTATGCAGAATGGAGCCAAGATAGATTGGGAGATATATGAAAAGAGTGAAATGACTTTGAAGCAGTTTATCATTGATAGTGATTCTGTTTTCTTGGGCAAAACACTCCGTGAATCGGGAATCCGGGATAAATACCATTGTATGATAGCCGGTGTGGAAAGCGAAGACGGGTCATTGATGGTTCCCGACGTAAATATACCGCTCAAAGAAGGTGATGTGGTATGGGCGGTAGGAGAAAAAGAGGATGTATACCAATTAGTCAATCAAAAAAAAGAAAAAGTACAAGCCGGATAAAAATGGATTCCTTATTTTTGCAGCGATAAAAACTTAAAATTATAATAATATCATGAAGAGCGATCCGAAAGAATGTCTGTATTGCCAGAATAATGAAACGCTGCATAATCTGATGATTGAGATTGCGCAGCTGAGCGTATCACGTGTATTCCTGTTTAAGGAACAAACATATCGTGGACGTTGCCTTGTGGCATACAAAGATCATGTGAATGATTTGAATGAATTGAGTGATGAAGACCGTAATGCTTTTATGTTTGACGTAGCACGCGTTACCCGTGCCATGCAGAAGGCTTTCCAGCCGGAAAAGATAAATTATGGCGCTTACTCAGATAAACTGTCTCATTTGCACTTCCATTTAGCGCCTAAATATGTGGATGGTCCTGATTATGGAGGTGTATTCCAAATGAACCCAGGGAAGGTTTATCTGACTGATGTGGAATATCAGGAGTTGATTGATGCTGTAAAAGCAAATCTATAAACAGCAATTTACCGGCGTAGCGCCGGAGCAAGGTTTCCCTGCGGGATGTTGTCATTTTTAGGAGCTCACCACGGATTACACAGATTCACACAGATTAAATAAATATGTAATCAGTACCCTAATTCACTATGGGGATTCAACGAAAATGAAAATAATCTGTGTGAATCTGTGTAATCCGTGGTGCCTCTTAAATTCCTATTTATTATTCTTCACTGTCGAAATCGAAATCAAAGTCGAAATCATCCATGAATTCCGGAGTTGTAAATTCTTCCAGTTCCCGGCGGTCTTTTTTGGTCGGTCGTCCGGTTCCACGTGCACGATCTATGAATCCGCTGATTTTACTCATTTCAAGCAGTTCGTATTGATCGGGAGTAGTTACGTTTTCCATCATTTCCGATACAAGTTTGGCACCCACACGCTTTTCTATAGTTTGCAATACCTTGAATGAATAAGTGATGGGTGGTTTCTTCACCTGAATAACATCTCCCGGTTTTATCATACGGGCAGCTTTGGCTAGAGAACCGTTGATGGTAATACGTCCTTTTTTGCAGGCTTCTGCTGCAATTGTACGTGTCTTGAAGATGCGGACAGCCCACATCCATTTATCTATTCTTGCTTCGGCCATTTTAGTTAGTTATTTAGTGATAAATAATTCTTTGGTTAGTATTAGTTGACCTTGTCATTTATTGCTAACCATTTATTGTCATCTTTATTTTTTAGGGGGACTAGTCCATTATTTCTTATTAAACTGGTTCATTGTGATGTTAATGCCAGCGAGGCAGAAACTTTTTATAATTTCTCCTGCTGTCTCTAATCTTTCATCCATTGTTTTCCAGTCTTCGTCAGTAAAATGTCCGAGTACATAATCAATCTGTCCGCCGCGTGGAAAATCGTTTCCGATACCAAAGCGTAAACGGGCATAATTCTGAGTACCCAAAGTGGCGGCGATATTCTTTAGCCCATTGTGTCCGGCATCACTCCCTTTTCCTTTCAGGCGTAAAGTTCCAAAGGGAAGAGCCAGATCATCTACTACGATCAGTACATTTTCCAAAGGAATATTTTCTTTCTGCATCCAATAGCGAACAGCCAATCCGCTCAAGTTCATAAAAGTCGACGGTTTAAGCAGTATCAACTGTCGTCCTTTGACAGAGAAACTGGTGGTGAATCCGTAACGCCCGTCAATGAAAGGCGGCGCATTATTGGTTCTAGCCAATGCCTCTACCGTCATGAATCCGATATTGTGTCGGGTTTCGTGATATTCGGGACCAATGTTTCCCAGTCCGACAATTAAATATTTTATCATCGTTTTTCTGTAAAACAGTTCATTAATATAGAAAGCGAAACGCAGATTAATACAAATTAATGCAGACTGAACATCTGCTTTAATCTGCATTAATCTGCGTTTGAAGTATATCTCTTTACAGGGATAATCTCAATTACTTACCAGCGGCTGCTGCTGCACCTCTTGCTGCACGAGTCAACTTAACAGCACATACAACGGCTTCTTTAGCACTGATCAGTTCAAGACCTTCGTAGCTCAGTTCGCCAACTTTAACAGTCTTACCCAATCCCAAGTGAGAAACGTTAACTATCAGTCTTTCAGGAATTACATTGAACAAAGCTTTCACTTTGATCTTACGCATCTGTAATGCCAATTTACCACCGGCTTTAACACCTTCTGCAAGGCCTTCCAACTGTACAGGAACTTCCATTACGATAGGTTTAGCTTCATCAATCTGATAGAAGTCAACGTGCAGGATAGTATCTTTTACCGGGTGGAACTGAATGTCTTTCAAGATAGCGTTTACTTTTTTGCCATCGATATCCAGGTCTACTACGTAGATGTGCGGAGTATAAACCAGGTTGCGAAGTCCTTCGTTTGTTACAGTGAAGTGAACAACTTCATTACCACCATACAATACGCACGGTACACCACCGTTCTTACGGATTACTTTCAAAGCTCTTGCTTGTTCTGAAGAGCGTTCTGCAATAGTTCTTGCAGTTCCTTTTACTTCAATTGATTTCATTTCTTAAAAAAAATGTGTTACTCTAAATTAAGTTAGTTTGCTTAATTCACCATCACACGATGTGGATTATCACACGATGTTGCAAAAAGCGGTGCAAAAGTACGTCTTTTTTTTGAATAATCAAAGAGTTACTTTCTTAAAAGTCGATGTCAATCTTAATTTCACTTTCTAATTTGTCCTCTTGTACTTCTTCGGCAGCTTTCCGTTCGTTATTTTCATCAGCTTCTGCGGTGATACGGCTGATATGCTCGTTCATGTCGTTGCGTTCTATGAAGTTGACAGCTTCTTCAAGTCCTGCCATAAACTTCTGAAAGTCTTCCCTGTATAAGAAGATTTTGTGCTTCTCGAAACTGACTTGAGAATCATCACCTTCTCCCGTTATCACTTTCTTACTCTCTGTAATAGCCAGGAACATCTCATCTTTACGATTCTTTTTTACGTCGAGGTAGTAGATGCGTTTACCTGCTTTAATAGACTTGGAAAATACAATCTCCTTGTCATTCATGTCTGCGCTCATTTTCTTTTTTAAATCTTCCATATCTTACGATCTGTTTATAATCGGCCTCAAAATTGGATATTTTTTTTAAACTGTCAAAAGAAAAAGCGCAGAGAATGAAATACTGCATTAAAAAATGTGATTTATTTGTGGAAACTCGCTAAAAATATCTACTTTTGCAATTCGATAACAACAGTATTAATTTGAATTATGATCAACAGAGTTCTTATTCGTCTTAAGATTATACAGATAGTATATGCCTATTATCAGAATGGCAGCAAAAATCTAGACTCAGCGGAGAAAGAGTTATTCTTTAGTCTTTCAAAGGCGTATGACCTTTACAACTATTTGCTAATGCTGATGATAGCATTGACAGAGTATGCACAAAAGCGCATTGATGCGGCAAAAGCCAAACTGGCACCCACAGCAGAAGAGTTATATCCCAACACAAAGTTTGTGGACAATAAATTTATTGCCCAGTTGGAAGTTAATAAACAACTGGCAGAATTTATTGCCAATCAGAAGAGGACTTGGGTGAACGACCAGGACTTCGTGAAAGAGCTCTACGAGAAAATTGTGGGAACCGATATTTATAAAGATTATATGGCTTCTGATGACAATTCGTATGAAGCAGACCGTGAATTATGGAGAAAAATCTATAAGACATACATCTTTAATAATGATTCTCTCGATCAGGTATTGGAAGACCAGAGTTTGTATTGGAATGACGATAAGGAAATCGTAGATACATTCGTCCTGAAGACAATCAAACGCTTTGACGAGAAGAAAGGCGCGAATCAGGAATTGCTTCCTGAATTTAAGGATGACGAAGATCAGGAATTTGCGCGTCGTCTGTTCCGCCGCACTATTTTGAATTCTGATTATTACCGTCACTTGGTAAGTGAGAATACGAAAAACTGGGATTTGGACCGTATTGCATTTATGGATGTTATTATTATGCAGACGGCATTGGCGGAAATTTTAAGTTTTCCAAACATTCCGGTCAGTGTTTCGTTAAATGAATATGTAGAAATTGCGAAACTGTATAGTACATCCAAGAGCGGTAGCTTTATTAACGGAACATTGGATGGAATAGTTAATCAATTGAAAAAAGAAGGTAAGTTGACTAAAAACTGATACCTTTGTCCATATAGTAGAAACTAAAACAGATTATTTATGAACGTATTGACTGTATTATTGCAAGCTCCTGCCGGTGCTGCCGCAGACGGAGGTATGATGTGGATCATGCTGATAGCTATGTTTGTTATCATGTATTTCTTTATGATCCGTCCTCAAAATAAGAAGCAGAAAGAAATAGCTAATTTCCGTAAATCTCTTCAGGTAAATCAAAATGTGATTACTGCAGGAGGTATTCATGGAACAATCAAGGAAATTAATGACGACTATATAGTACTTGAGATCGCTTCTAATGTAAGGATTAAAATAGACAAGAATTCTATATTCGCTGATGCTTCAGCGGCTAGCAATCAGTCTAAATAAATAGTCGGTAAAGAAATGCCTATGTTTGATCGTAGGAAAATAAGATATACATATTTAAAACTATCTAAGAGAATTAAGGATTTTCTGCTCAGTGATAAGAGCAGGGAGTTCTTAATTTTTTTAGTCTTCTTCTTGATAGCCGGTGGTTTTTGGTTGCTTCAGACATTGAACAATGATTATGAAGCGGAATTTTCTATTCCGGTACGTATTAAAGACGTTCCTAATAATGTAGTACTGACTTCGGAGCCCCCTTCCGAACTTCGCGTTAGAGTGAAAGATAAAGGTACTGTTCTCCTTAATTATATGCTGGGAAAAAGTTTTTTTCCGGTAAATTTGAGTTTTTCCGATTATAAAGGGAAAAATAATCATGTGAAGATTTACGCATCCGATTTTCAGAAAAAGATATTGAGTCAGTTGAACGTATCTTCCAGAATACTTTCCATTAAGCCTGATACGTTGGATTATATTTATTCCGAAGGGAAATCCAAGCAGGTGCCTGTCCGCTTTCAGGGAAAAGTGACTGCCGGACTTCAATATTATGTTTCTGATACGATTTGTAGTCCGGATTCTGTATTGGTCTATGCCCCGGAAGGAATTTTGGATACGATAACCACTGCTTATACTCAGAAGATAAATCTGGAGAATATATCCGATACCACCCGCCGACAGGTTTCTTTGGCTTCGGAAAGAGGAGTGAAGTTTGTCCCGACTTCGGTTGAGGTTACTTTTCCGGTCGATATTTATACGGAGAAGACGGTGGAAGTGCCCTTGTATGGGATTAATTTCCCGGCGGATAAAGTGTTACGTGCTTTTCCTTCAAAGGTTCAGATTACCTTCCAGGTAGGGTTGAAGCGCTTTCGCAGTATAAAGGCGAGTGATTTTGTGATTAATGTCTCTTATGAGGAATTGCTTAAATTAGGTTCGGATAAATATACGGTCAAACTGAAGTCTTTCCCGAACGGCATCAACCAGATACGTATTGTCCCCGAACAAGTTGATTTTTTGATAGAACAAGTATCTTCAAATGGCGATTAAGATTGGTATAACCGGTGGCATCGGCAGTGGGAAAAGTGTAGTTTCCAGACTGCTGGAAATAATGGGAATCCCTGTTTATATCTCGGATACAGAAGCGAAACGCATCACGAATACCGATGAAGTGATTCGCCGGGGGCTTTGTTCCTTGGTGGGGCATGAAGTGTTTCAAAATGGAGAATTGAATCGCCCTTTGCTGGCATCCTATATGTTTGGGAATCCGGAGCACATAAAAGAAGTGAATGAAATCATTCATCCGCAGGTGAAAGAAGATTTCCACCAATGGGCTATCCGGCAGCAGGAGAACCAACCGCTGGTTGGCATGGAATCTGCCATTCTTATTGAAGCCGGATTTAGAGGTGAAGTCGATTTTCTGGTCATGGTCTATGCGCCGCTGGAAGTAAGAGTGGAGCGTGCTGTAAAACGTGACGGCTCATCAAGAGAATTGGTGATGAAGCGTATCGAAGCTCAAATGAGTGATGAAGTTAAGAGAAATCATGCTGATTTTGTGATAGTGAATGATGATGAAACATCGTTAATTCCACAGGTTTTGGAGCTTATTTCTTTGCTATCTAAAAATAATCATTACCTTTGCTCCGCAAAAAAATAATTAATAAATAAAAGGATATATACTATGTTGAAGACTATCTTGTCTATCTCAGGTAAACCGGGATTATACAAACTTATTTCGCAAGGAAAAAATATGTTGATTGTCGAATCAATCAATGCTGAGAAGAAACGTTTCCCCGCTTATGGTAATGAAAAAATTATCTCACTGGCAGATATAGCAATGTACACGGATGATGCAGAAGTTCCTTTGTACGATGTACTGGAAGCAATCAAGGAAAAAGAACAATCGGCAGCAGCTTCTATTGACCCCAAGAAAGCTACACCCGAACAGTTGCGTGAATATTTGGCGGAAGTATTGCCGAACTTCGATCGTGAGCGCGTGTATGTAGCGGATATTAAGAAGTTGATTTCCTGGTATAATATTCTGATTTCTAATGGTATTACAGAATTCAAACCGGAAGAAGTTAAAGAAGAAAAGGAAGAGGCAGCTGCAGAATAGCCAGTGCCACTTGTTTTGAAAGACTAAGGAACATGATAATCAACTTTTAAATGATTATCATGTTTTTCTTTTATATGGGTGCTTGTGAATTCAAGAAAATCTAGTATATATCGGGTAGTCTTTTCTTTAAATAAATGTCTTCTACTTATACTGTAAACAATGATGCTTTTTTATGTATCTATGCACCGTTCATTAATCCGAACTGTCAACCTGAAGTTCGGAGAGGGGCATATACAGAAATGTAAAAGTCGGTAGGTCTTTATCAGACCTGCCGACTTTTTCATTTTGCATGCTGCTGTTTAATTTCGGAATACCAGTCCGTCTCCACCAGCATCAACGATAATTGCTTTGCTTCGGTCTACTTCCTGAGATAGTAGCTTTTTGGATAGATCATTCAGCAGATAACGTTGAATAGCTCTTTTCACCGGACGAGCTCCAAATTCAGGATCATAACCCACTTGCGATAAGAAGTTCAATGCTCCTTCTGTCAATTGCAGTTCCACTCCATTCTCTGCAAGCATCTTCTGTACTCCCTTAATTTGTAAGAGCACGATTTGCCTGATTTCTTTTTCGTTCAATGGTAAGAACATAATCGTTTCATCAATACGGTTCAGGAATTCCGGACGAATCGTCTTTTTCAACATATTCATCACTTCCTTCTTCGTTTCTTCGATTACTTCTTCCTTATTGGAACCATGCAACTTCTCCATCTGACTTTGTATATATGAACTGCCCATATTGGAAGTCATGATGATAATGGTATTCTTGAAGTTGACCACCCTTCCTTTATTGTCAGTCAGTCGTCCGTCATCCAATACTTGCAACAGAATATTGAAGACATCCGGATGAGCTTTTTCTATTTCGTCAAACAGTACAACAGAGTAAGGTTTTCGTCGGATTGCTTCTGTCAACTGGCCACCTTCATCGTATCCAACGTATCCCGGAGGCGCTCCGACCAAACGGGAGACACTATGTTTTTCCTGATACTCACTCATATCGATACGAGTCATCATCGTTTCGTCATCAAACAGAAACTCTGCCAATGCCTTTGCTAATTCGGTCTTACCTACGCCGGTGGTTCCCAAGAAGATAAATGACCCGATCGGACGTTTCGGATCTTGCAATCCGGCACGACTACGACGCACAGCATCTGCCACCGCTTCAATCGCTTCGTCCTGACCGATAACCCGTTGATGCAGTTCTTCTTCCAAGTGCAACAGTTTATCTTTTTCACTTTGCAGCATCTTGCTGACAGGGATACCAGTCCAGCGGGAAACAACATCAGCAATGTCTTCAGCGTCTACCTCTTCCTTAATCATGGCTTTATCGCCTTGCATATCACGCAGTTTCTTTTGAGTATCTTCTATTTCTTTATCCAAAGCCTGAAGTTTGCCATAACGGATTTCGGCTACTTTGCCATAATCGCCTTCACGTTCGGCTTTTTCTGCCTCGAATTTCAAGTTCTCTATTTCTACTTTATTCTGCTGAATCTTATCCATCAACGTCTTTTCACTCTGCCATTTGGCTTTGAAAGACTTTTCCTGTTCTTTGAGCTCGGCAAGTTCCTTACCGATAATTTCCAATTTCGGTTTATCGTTTTCACGTTTGATAGCCTCGCGCTCAATTTCCAGCTGCTTGATTTTACGGGAAATCTCATCCAGTTCTTCAGGAACAGAATCTACCTCCATACGCAGTTTGGCTGCGGCTTCATCCATCAGGTCGATGGCTTTATCCGGCAGGAAACGGTCGGTGATGTAACGGCTACTCAATTCGACGGCTGCAATGATTGCGTCGTCTTTGATACGTACGTGATGATGGTTCTCGTAACGTTCTTTCAATCCGCGAAGGATGGAAATGGTACTCAAGTTATCCGGTTCGTCCACTTGCACGATTTGGAAACGACGCTCCAATGCTTTATCCTTTTCGAAGTATTTTTGATACTCGTCGAGGGTGGTTGCTCCGATGGAACGCAGTTCTCCACGAGCTAAGGCGGGCTTTAGAATATTGGCGGCATCCATGGCACCTTCACCTTTTCCGGCACCTACCAGCGTATGAATCTCGTCAATGAACAGAATAATATCACCTTCTGATTTCTTCACCTCATTGACAACTGCTTTCAATCGTTCTTCAAATTCACCTTTATACTTTGCGCCGGCAACCAATGCTCCCATATCCAGTGAATAAACCTGTTTGTTCTTCAGGTTTTCGGGCACGTCTCCGCGAAGGATACGATGTGCCAACCCTTCTACAATAGCCGTTTTACCGGTACCCGGTTCACCAATCAGAATTGGGTTGTTCTTTGTACGGCGGCTCAATATCTGTAATACCCGGCGGATTTCTTCATCACGTCCGATTACAGGATCCAGCTTGCCGCTACGGGCAGCTTCGTTCAGGTTGATAGCATACTTTTCCAATGATTGATAAGTATCTTCACTGGATTGTGATGTTACCTTTTCTCCTTTTCTCAATTCGCTGATAGCGTTGCGCAATTCTTTTTCCGTCATACCAGCATCTTTCAAAATCGTGGAGACGGTACTCTTAACAGTCAGCAATGCCAGTATGATAGGCTCCAACGAAACAAACTCGTCGCCCATTTCTTTAGAATACTGTGTTGCTTTTTGCAGCACTTCGTTGGATTCACGACTTAGATACGGTTCTCCGCCGGATACTTTCGGCAGTGAATCGATTTGCTTGTCGGTCACAACAGCTACTTGCTGTCCATTCATGCCAAGTTTTTGGAAGAGGAAATTGGTGACATTCTCGCCTACTTTCATCACTCCCTGCATGATGTGGACAGGTTCAATGGCTTGTTGTCCCCGGCTTTGTACCAGGTTTACGGCCTCCTGTATCGCTTCTTGAGATTTGATGGTAAAATTGTTAAAGTTCATATCTTTTTTCTCCTTTCTTATTTCACGTTTTTAATAACACCTCAAAAGGCGCAAAAGATTTGCCAAGTATAAAAATATGACAAAATAGCATGAGTATTAAGGAGTTAAAGGACAAAATGACCTTTTTACCTGGATATGACTGACGGATTTACCATATACTCCACAGAATAGGATGGACTTCAGAATAAGATGGGTTTTCAATGAAGTTTACTATTCTGTGGAGAAACAATTGTTAGAAGATTCTTATCGGGAAGAAGTCTCTAAGCTCTCTTTCTACTTTTTTTGCATTAAATTTGTGTGCGTTGAAATTCTTTCCCAACCATTCCCGATATTCTTTTGCAGCTTTTGAATGTGGTTGTTTTAATGCCTCCAACATCTCTTGGTAACCATATATTCCTCCGCAATCTTCGGGCGGGCATGCATTTGCTCCGTCTATGAGAAAGACGCCTTGTGTTTCGTTCTTTTTATATGCTTGTTGTGATTCCAGGGTAATCCGATGCATCCAGCTATCTCCGAAATCATATTCATATTTAATATGTGAACCTTTTCGGGTAAGGAGCTCTCCTAAAGAGAGAGAGTAGGAATTGACTGTATTATCGAGATTAAACCAAAAATCGTCATCGGATTCTTCGGTTGTATATATTGTTTTCCCTTTTTGAAACAGATGCAAGTGATAGCCTTCCCATCCCATTGCGGTATTTATGACTTCCGCAAAACTTTCCAGACGGATGTTGGAAGGAACTTCCACTATACGATATATTTCCGGGTCGGAATCAATCAAGGAAATTTTTATATTGAGTTTTTTAGAAGTTTGTTCTTCCATGTAGAAAGATTTGTCGTATTCTTCATCATCAAACTCGTCATCGTATTCATCATCAAACTTGTCATCGTCAAATTTATGATTCTCATAGAAGGCAGTGAGCTCATTCAATAAGCTCATTAGTTCTTCCATACTGTCCACTTCCAATCCCTTCAGTTCTGCACGTGGCATTTCTTTTTTTATCTCTTTGATTCCTTTTCTCGTTAATGTATTGGGTATTTTGAATCGTTTATAGATTTTTTCCAATATAGGCAACGTTTCTATGCCACGAATATTCATCAACGTATCTGTGATATAATCAATGATCGCGAGATTATTATCTTCCCCACGCTCAAACCGATCATAATAAGAATTCAATAATTGGCAGAACCAGTTAATAATTTCCAATCTTCGTTCAGGGTTGCTTATGGCAATTTGTGCGACAGCACTGCAAATATCTTCTTTTCCGAAAGGAGCGATTCCGTTTTCATTCATGAAACCAAGTAGCAAAGGCAATTGGTTCTGCCCAAGTTGGTAAATGATGGCAATGGTAGCTTCATCCTGCATGAGGTGACAATAGGAAGAGAGAAAAGTCGGACTTTGCCGCATTATTTCCAAGATGATATTTAAAGAAGATTCCATTCGGTAATGTTCCATCGCCCAGTAGATATACCATAACTTAAACTTTCTTTCCTCTTCTTCTATTTCGTTTTCGAGAGGTCCTTGATACTGGATAAATAGTTGCAGGATAAAGTTGCGCAAATCTTTTTCTAATTCGGCGGCGGGTACTGTCGTGCAATCTTTTTTAAACTCGTCCAATGGGTAGTCTTTGCGTGTCTTCATATCCCAAAGCCTTTGCAGGTAAGTTGCAATAGGGGTTGCTTCCGAGCTATAGTCTGGTTGCTGATAGTCATAGAAAGCTTCTTCCATTTGTTGGTAGAGTTTCTCTAATCCGTTATTGCTTAATATATTTATCAATTCCTGTTGTTCTTCAGGTGTAAACAAGTTTAATACTTCAGTGATAATCGCATCGAGGCCAATCGAAGTTTGGTTCTTTTTTTTGTTCATTATAGTGTTATTTAGTAAAATTACCAATTTTCTCCAAAGGTACGCTTCTTTATTGAGTAATAGCCTGATAATTTCTCTTTTTTTTAAATATTCTTTCCGGAGAAGATAAGAAAGTTTATCTTTGCCCTATAGTAGAGAGTAAATCTGTTTTCTAATTGATGACTAATGATATGAATGATAAGCCACAAATAAAATTATCGGAGACAGTGGTGCTGATTGATGCCGCTTTCCTGAATTTTGTAATTACGGATATGAAGAAATACTTCGAAGCGACTTTGCAACGTACTTTGCAAGAGATAGATCTTTCGATGTTGACTACCTATCTGACTTTGGATGCCGGGATTGCGGAAGGAAAAAATGAAGTGCAGTTTCTTTTTGTTTATGATAAAGAGTCAGCTAATCTTGTGCATTGCCAGCCTTCTGACTTGGAGAAGGAGTTGAATGGAGTTGCTTTTCAAAGCCCTTATGGAGAGTATTCGTTTGCCAGTGTTCCGTCGGAAGGGATGGTGTCGAGAGAGGACTTGTTTTTAGACTTATTATCCATTGTAGCCGATTCGGCCGATGTAAAAAAAATGATTCTGGTATCTTTCAATGAAGAATATGGAAAGAAAGTGACTGATGCTTTGAATAAAGTGCAGGGCAAGGAAATTGTCCAATTCCGCATGAACGAACCGGAGACTCCGGTAGCTTATCAATGGGATATGTTGGCTTTTCCTGTCATGCAGGCATTGGGAATCAGAGCTGATGAATTATAACCATAACTACCCGTTTCAGTCATTAATCACTAATCGCTAATCACTAAATAAGTTAATCACCATTTTTCCATGTCCGATTTTCGTTTAAAAGTATTTCAGAGCGTGGCGAAGAACTTAAGTTTCACGAAAGCTTCGCAAGAGTTGTTTGTCAGCCAGCCTGCCATCACTAAGCACATTCAGGAACTGGAAGCTTATTATCAGACCCGTTTGTTCGATCGTCAAGGCAGCAAGATTTCGTTGACTAAGTCCGGAGAATTATTGTTGAAACATAGCGAAAAGATTTTGGACGATTATAAACAGTTGGAATATGAGATGCATCTGTTGCATAATGAGTATATCGGCGAACTGAAGCTGGGAGCCAGTACTACGATTGCGCAATATGTACTTCCTCCTTTGTTGGCGGAGTTTATAGCCAAGTTTCCACAGGTCAATCTTTCTTTGATTAATGGAAATTCGCGGGGAGTGGAAGCTGCTCTGCAAGAACATCGGATTGACTTGGGATTGGTTGAAGGAATCTTCCGTTTGCCTAATCTGAAGTATACTCCATTTTTGCAAGACGAACTGGTTGCCGTGGTTCATACGCATAGTAAATTGGCTGTTTCGGATGAGATCACTCCGGAAGACTTGCCCAATATCCCCTTGGTTTTGCGGGAGAGGGGTTCGGGAACGTTGGATGTGTTTGAACGTTCCCTGTTACACCATAATTTGAAACTCTCTTCTTTGAATGTATTGATGTATCTCGGTAGTACGGAGAGCATCAAGCTTTTTTTGGAACATGCAGATTGTATGGGAATTGTTTCTATCCGTTCTGTTTATAAGGAACTGGTTGCCGGTAATTTTCGTGTGGTTGAGATAAAAGGAATGCCCATGCAGCGCGAGTTTAATTTTGTGCAACTGCAAGGGCAGGAGGGAGGTTTATCCCAAGTTTTCATGCGATTTGCCGGACATCACCGTAAGAATTTGTAATCAAACCTCTTCCATACGGACTAATTCCCAACCACAGAATTGCATGACAATGCAGTGAAGTTGAGTTCCCTGACATAGTTGGCGAACTTTCGGACCGGCGGCATAACCATGAATTTGTTCTACGGCTTCCTGCCATTGTACGGTGCCTTGGGTGTCATATTTCTCTTTCGGCAGATATTTTAATTCCAAGATATAGCTATGCGCTACTTCTGCGTAGCGTTGCAGATCGGGCATCAGAAACATATCGCAAAAGCCGTGATTCAGTTCTACTTCAGGCATCGTGAAGTAGTAGGCATTCACGCTGAGGTAAGCGGTGAAGAATCCCTGAATGTTACGTTCGCCCTCGATGCTGCTGCGTACGGAAGTATTCTCCTTATAAGCTTTGGCTATGAATTCCAATGCCGGTCGCCATTGTCCGTCAAAAGCCATATCATTGAATAAAATCTCTATATCTATCAGGTTGATATAATGGTGATTCTGATATTCTTCCAGGATATATTCATAATATTGTTTACGGACATTCGTGTTGGGAATTCCCAGGATAGTCAGATTTCCACGTGTTCCGATGATAGTTAGCATACCATAATAAAATAATAGGCTGGGGAATATTTCCGGATTCGTAATTTGATCGGCAGAAAAAGACTGGTATAGGTTAGTCATGATTTTCCCTTCTTCGGCAATTCGTTTGATAACACCTTTGCGGTTACCGTCAAGACGGTCAAGCTGAATCAGTTTTTTCATTTTATTATAGTCCGTACGGGTATTAGGATCAATCATCTGTTCAGGAGATTCTCCTAACTGGATTCGATTACGTAGGTAATAGAGTACCATGTCGCAATTAAACATTTTAGGATCTGACTTTAGACTTTGGCGAGCAAAACAATAATTGTCATACCATGGCTTCATCTCCTGAATCATTTCTTCAATGTCTCCTTGTAACTGCCCTGCTTCCTGATAATATCGGAGCATCGTACGTACGTCTTCTTCAGAGAATCCCAGCATCTGATTAAACAGTGGGTTAGTGCTGATGTTCCAACCTATGTTATATCCGCTTGACAAGTCGTCCAAAGTGACGGGGCTGACCCCAATCATGAATATACGGTCGAACATTCCTTTATAATTCTTGAAGGCATCCCTGTAGAATCCGCTGGCATGGGTGATGGCGTGGTATATCTCATTTCCTTTCTCGTTGAGTACGACATTGGTGAAATTGTCATACTCATCTATAATAAGGTATAGGGGATACCCTTGACGGCGTGCTTCATCGTCTAGTATATGCAGTTTATCAATCCCTTTTTTCGCTGTGCTGAAACGCTCAATAAACTCATCCGTGTAGTATTCGCGATAACGGTTCAGAAAGCCATCCAGTTGTACTGCGCTATACGAATCAAATCTTTGCGGCAGTTCATCAATGTTGCCGCCAATCTTGGAAAAGTCAAGATAAAGCATCTGATATTTGCCTTGAAGCGGAGTTATATGCTGCCCGATCCAGAGATTCCCGAAAAGTTGCTGGAACTTATCTTTCTGTGAAAGGTCGTAATATGAACGAAGCATGCTCAGCAGCAGGCTCTTGCCAAAGCGTCTCGGACGGATGAATATCAGATAGTTGGCTTGATCTTCCAACATGGGGATATACATTGTTTTATCCACATAATAGCGGTTTTGCGTGATTACATCCTCAAAATTGGACATACCATAAGGAATTCCTTTTATTGTTCCCATAACTTTTTCAGATTGTTTCTTCTTGTTTTCCAAACAAATAATTACCAAAGATAGTTCTTTTGAAATGGATATTCCATTCTTTTGCGCTTATTTTTTATCTGTGTTATAAACGCAGTTTTTTTAACGTCATTGATTATCTTCTACTAGAAAAGAAAAAACGTTTTTATTTCTCATATTCTCATGATTTTACATTAATCTGCATATAATCAGAATGTTATAGTATGAGAAATGTTTTCGATAAATCGCATTTCTCATCATTTCCTGGTGAAATAAGCCTTAAAAACAGTTATTTCTCATAGTTTTTTAAGTCATTTCTCATACTATTTTGATCCTGTTCAGCTATTTCTTTCTTTATATATACCCTATGTGCTCCTCTTCCGGCGATTCCTATGCCCGAATCGGGTTGATGTCCCCATTTTCTCAATTCATTGGTAGCCGCAGTTTGAAGCAATCCGGTCAGTTTGCGGTATTCCCATACGGTGAGGAACGGATTCTCGTCAAGGTACTTTATTGCTAACGCCAGTCGTTGTTCCGGTGTGAATTTCTCCGAAGAACGTTGCCGCTTCCAGGGTGCTCTTTCCAGCCGGCATCTTTCACTGATGTTGCTAATCATCGTCCTGTCTACCCGGAAATTAACACCACCTATAAAGATGCTCTGTGCATTACGATGCTTTCCACCCTCTTCCGGGTCTTCGCGTTCCTTGTCTCTGCCCAAGGTAAGCGACGGGGTAAATGTACCTATTCCGTCTATCTTCACCGAACGTCCTTCCGCCATCAGATGTGCCATTTCAATAGCCGTTTGAAGCAGTACGCCTTCTATGTCTCCGACATTGAAACCGCTTACATCGCTCACCCGTTGCGCCAATTCTTTTAGACTTGCATTGTCTATCCGTGCAAATCTGGGATAAGTAATTCTTTTGCCTGTTTTTTGGAGATCGGGCATCTCTTCCATGATGTAACGTGCCATACATTCTTTGTTTTAAAGCGTTAGTAGATGGGTTCTTGTCTATTAAGAGAAAACTTCCTTTGCATTAAGTGCAAACTTCTTTTCTCCTAATCTTAAAGTTCCTTTTGATTAATCATAAACTATAAATGCAAGTTCTGTTTTTATAAATGAAGCTTGCAATTATAAAAATGAAGCTTGCGTTTTTATAATCAAAGCTTGCATTTATAGTTTATAATTAGACAAAGATAAGTTTTCTATTTGATAAAAGGAAGTTTATAATTAATAAAATGGAAGTTATTTGTTAATAGGCTGGAGGTGAAGTACTGCTTCTTGTGAAGTTGTCGATAGGTTGGTATGGAAGAATGTAAGAAGGAACTCGATATGATGGCGAAGGTAGTAGTGAATTTTATTAATGGCACCATCATGAATGAAGTGGGGATAAGTGTGGGATAAAAAAATGGATGTGAAGTAGGATATTTAATTTTATTTTCTGCTTATCCATAAAATATGTTACCTTTGCGGACAATAAAATTCAAGTACCTGTTTATAGGTATCAGTGCAAATTAAAAATAATTGCTTATGGCATAAAAGTACAACATCGCTTGCGATGTCATATTTTCGAGTATAAATAAAGAAACGTTGTGTCTGTGTCTTGCTGTAATAAAGCGTAGGAAACTTTAACCTGATAACAAGATTGGCATGATGGTTCTCCACGTATATGCGTGGGGCTGCCGTCACCATTCCGTTATCAAGGGCTTTCCTACCGCCTTTTACAGAGGAGTGAACGATGTGTGGTTCCACGTTTCTGTTTCTTTGCATCTGACTTTAAAGTATTTGACCTCAAAGAATGTAGCTCCAAAGTGTTTGACCTCAAAATTGCGTGTGAAAATGTAAATTAAGAATATCATATAATCATTGTTCAAAGAAACGTTGTGTCTTCATCTTGCTGTAATAAAGCGTAGGAAACTTTAAAACTGATAACAGGATTTTGGCATGATAGTTCTCCGTGTTGTTTGCATGGTGGTGCTGTCTCCATTTTCGAGTTAAGACATACAGTAGTCTAATCAAGGAGATGTAAGCATATAGTTCCACGTTTCAATATCAATCTAAAATTCAGCCGAACGGGAACTGGTGAGGCTAAGCAAACTACATGGATGTTAAAAATTTAATTTTAGCAGTTGCCCTGACAGTAACTCTGCCAATGAAAACGCATGGGCAACAGATGGGGCGGGATTCTTTATCCGTAAGCGACAGTGTTCTATCCGTAAATAACAGGATTCTATCCGTAAGCGATGGAACTCCGGAAAATTACCGGTTCGAGTGGCGGCAAACGATTCTGCCTGCGTCTTTAATTGGTGTTGGTGCGGTTGCGCTTGCTCCGGGTTTCATTCGGAACGGCAGTCGTAGCGTCACGAACAGCGTGATTGACATACGGGGAAAGAACAATCGGCTTGAATGGGACGATTATATCCAATATCTACCCGTTGCCAGTTCTCTAATGCTGGGCTGTACGGGTGTCAAGGCGAAACATTCATTCCGGGATAGGGCTTTTATTGTCGCTACTTCTTATGCGACATTAGCTGTTCTTACGAACGTTCCAAAATTCTGCATTGATGAGAAAAGACCGGAATTTGCAGGACACAATTCTTTTCCTTCGGGGCATACGGCAACCGTTTTCATGGGTGCGGAATTGGTTCGGATAGAATACGGTAGCTGGTATGGCATCGGTGCTTATACCATCGCGACCGGAGTAGGGTTCATGCGGATGTACAACGGAAGACACTGGCTTCATGATGTAGTGGCAGGTGCAGGTGTAGGGATATTGAGTGCGCGGGTTGGCGAATGGAGTTGTCAGTTGTGGCAAAAAATCTTCCAGAAGAAGGGAAGAAAGGAAAACAACCTTGTTTTCACTCCGGTAGCCTCCCCGGTGAATGGTGGGTATTACGGTTTCACTATGGGGTGTTGCTTTTAGATTGCGGCATTGTTGAGGAAGGCTGAGATTGTTTATGGTATAGTGGGGCTGGTAGGTTCAACTATGCCATTTATTTAACCTTTCCTCTATCTATCATCAAGGATAAGAACTCAACAGTAAAAATTACAACTTACTGGTAAGTATTCGGAAGAGGTAATTGTTGTAATTGTATTGAACATGTTATGCAAATAGAACAACAAATTGAACACAAAGTTTACTATAAGCATCTGAGCAAAAATATTGATATAAAGTAGGATATTTAATTTTATTTTCATAGTTTTGCAATGTTTCTCACGCCGATACCTCAATTCGTGAGGTTAGGGTGGTGTGGGAGATGTATTATATAAAGAAAGGCGTTTACTAAACGCTTTGTCTTTGACACTTCGAAACTTCGCAACTTTTGAAAACTTCGTCAAAAAGCAAAGCAGCAGTAGATGTTTACGGGATATGTTTTAATCTTTTGCAAATTTGTATGTTTACACGTTTGTAAAAATGCTATACATATCGGCGTGGGTTTCTGCGTTGCTTGTTCTGACGAAGTTGGGCAATGCGAAGGCCTTGATGCGTGGGACAAGTAACAGGTACAGATCCCCGCGCTTTTTTTGGGAGTATCGATAAATGGGGGGATTATGCACTGGGAAGATGATTTTGAGAATTTGTCACTAAAGGATCAAAAGGCTATGGGGATAGGAATTTTTACTGGTAGTTTGATTGGGGTACGATATGTTACTCACGTTGAAGTAGATGGAGGAGCGTTAGTGTATGATGAAATAGAAGATTTTTCAGGTAACTATGAATATATTGATGTGGACATGTAGTTGAATAATAGAGACATAATAGATATAGGAACTTTTATTTTATGGATAAATTATGGAGAATACGATATTGATGTATAATAATTCTTTAAATTTTAGTTTGAAGCAAACAATTAATAATATTAATGATTTGATTTTTAATATTCAAAGTTTGAAACAACTACAGATAAATATTGATGAAATTCAGAACCTAAAAGATGGAGCGCAATTGCAAGTTAATATGGCGTGTTTGGCTCTGTTGAGACATTATATCTTGGATGAATATGGTGTTGGGGTAATTTTATTTCGAAATCTTATTCGAAAATATTATCCACTGAGTGACGAACAAATTCTCAAATATGAAAATGTAATTTATAAGGAAATACATAGAACTGTTGACAATGGAAAAGTGACGATTGATCCGCATGAATGGTATTATATAACCAATTATAACGTGTTTAGAAGAAAAGGCAAGGAATTTTCGGTTGAAAACAAATTATATAAATTGCGACATAAATGTTTTAGCACTACAGGAAAAACGTATCGATCAACCTATTCCTCTTTGGTGTCAGAGATGCTTCATCTAAATGAACTTTTTTCTGTTTTTGAAACTAGAGAATGTTGTAGAGATGCACATTCTTTTTTTACTTCGAACTATAATGTGGATTTTCACAGTGTTCCCCAAATTTGCTGTGCATCATTAGCTAAAAACGAATTTACGAAATGGGATTGGGACTTGGTAAGAAACATCAAAAATGTGGAAAGTTCTTTTTGTTGGTTGGAGAATCTATTAGATAATAATGGATTTTTTGCTCAGTTGGCTATTGAAAATATAACAAAAACATTGACCCAATTACAAAATGTAGTGGGGACAGAATATTTGATAACACAAGATGTTTGGAATAGTGTTGTAGAAAAATATGAGAAAATGGGAATTGGATTGTATGCATATAGTAATTCTATATCTAAAGAATTTATTATTGAACATCAAAATGAGCTTGATTGGTTGGTTCTTCAAAGAAATCCTTATGTTCAATGGGATTTAGAGTTAATTAATTTATTTCTTAAAAAATACGTAAAAAGTATTCCAGGGTCTGAATGGGATAAACATTTAGATGGTTCACGTGCGATATATTCAGCTGTCAAGGATTTATTAAATGATTCAATTTTAAGAGATATAGAGAAGCTGTATGAATTATAATTAAATGAGCTAGTGAATAGAATGATTACTGATTGGCGGTGATGATAAATATAACGAGTTATATCATTCATTGTGTAAAACGATGAGTCGTAGAATAAAAGCAAGTGATATTTTGAATTGTCCGACATATCCGGGAGAATACATATATGTTTCGGATCTGCTTGTTGCGATAGTGGCATTGTCAGAATATTCGAAGTATTATAATGGGAAATATTCAGCAATAGTGAATCAGTGGATTCATAAAGCTCAAACGGAATGGCTTGATAAAAATACCGGATTGAGTTTTATCGTAATATTCATTACCGTAACAACGGTTACGATAATGCAAAAGTACAAATAGATTTAGAAACTGTTTAAAAATTACACAATAATTTTGTTAAGCATGATTTTGCAGAAAGCAAGTTGAACCATAGCCTCTGCAGTATCAGCATGGAACTCGTAGTCTATCGTCAGCCTTCTGAAGTTTTCCAGCCATGCGAATGCTCTTTCAACAATCCATCGTTTCGGAATGACCTTGAACTTTGACGGGCATTCATCAGGTCTGAGAACAACTTCAAGTTCTCATTTAAATTTGTCAAATACCCAATCTGCAAGGCTTCCTCTATAGCCACCATCTGCAAGGATTTTGGCAAGACGAGGAAATTTGTAGGATAGCCTCTCAATGACTTTCGGAGCACCCTTGCTGTCATGAACATTGGCTTCATGCACGGCTACAGACATCAGATAACCTTGGCTGTCAACGATTATATGCTGTTTTCTGCCCTTAATCTTCTTGTTGCCGTCAAGTCCTCGAACAGAATCTACATGATGTGAAGTCTTGACACTTCGTGAGTCTATAATGCCTATGCTGGGGCTTTCGTTGCGACCGGACCGGATGCGTACCATAGAGCGAAGTTTATCAAGGAGCTCCTCAATGATGCCCTCGTTTTTCCACTTGTTGAAATAGTAGTATACGCTCTCCCACGGAGCAAAATTCCCGGGAATCATGCGCCACTGACAGCCTGTTTTGAGAAGATATAGAATCGCATTCATGATGTTTCTGAGACACGGCTCTTTCATTTAACTTTGATACAACTACTCAAATATTTGATTGTATGATAGTTATATTATTACTAACATCAGATTTCAATATCTGTGTTGTTTCGGATGAAGGAACAAATAACTGCTAACGGGCTATTAGTCATGCCATTTGAGATTTCTGCGCATTTTTAAATGAAAGAGCCGTGTTTCTGAGAGAATGTTTTCGCTTCCTTTCTTGTGGATTTATAATTTTTTCTATAACTTGCCACTGTTTATCAGTAAGGTTAGTTGAGTATTATTCCATAACTCTAATTGATTGACACTCATGAAGTTACAAATAGGCCACCAATTAACCTACTGATTTACAATATATTATTCATTGCAATAACGTTTATTTTCAATAAATTTTAAACAGCTTCTTAATCTACTATAACATATAGAGCATGAATCAGAATTTAGGAGATAAGTATACTACAGTTCTTGATAAAATCATTCAAAAACAAGTAGAAGTAAAGGAAAATACGATATTTGTGCTTACCGGTATCACCCCATATATCGGAATAGAGAATTATACTGAATATATCACTGACCTATCCACTTTTGATAAGGATGGGAATGACACACTATTCAGCAGAGAGTGGTTTGGAACTGTATTCTCTAAATTGATGATTGCTCAAAACCATCAAATTGTTTCTCATCAACAATTTGCATATATCAATGAATACCTGTCTGAGGATTTCTTCAAAGAACGTGTTCTCATTGTTTACGACAATCTTCGTTCGCTGTTCCCACTTTCAAAAGAGAACTACATTGAGAGCACAAATGAACATGCAAACGAAGAAAGACCTGAGGGGTTGCCTATATACCAAGCAGAACAACTCAAGATCAACGATAACTACTTCTATACCCTGAAAAGTTTTGGTGACATCCTTGAGAAAAGACCGTTTTTCGCCCTACAGAAAGAATTGACATCAGCAAATACTCAAGAAAACGCAGAGGTTCTTGATGTCATTTCCAATCCTTATGCTGTAGATGCGTTTGTTAATCAGTGCATCTTGGATAACAACTTTTGTAAACAAGTATTTGTCAAGGTTTCGGGTAAAAATGTACTCAACAAGACAACACATAAGACGCTTCAAGAACTAAATCACCTTTTGGCCAAGTTCAAAGGCGGTGTTCACATCCTGCAAGAAGAATCAATTCAGCAGGATTATATCCCTCAAGCAGAAACGGTATCATTACTTAAACAATACTGGGGACCATCAGCAGAGTTCAGAAACATACTCATCTATGAGAATCCAGAAATCAGCAGCAATATTGTACCTGTTTCACAAGGACTGATTGTTGATACAATCATCAATGAATATAAGAAAGGATGTGACGGAGTTCTGCCACGTGATATCTTTATTACAGCACCAACAGGAGCTGGTAAGTCTTTGATTTTCCAGTTACCTGCATTTTATGCTGCTAATAATGGTGATGTAACAATTGTAGTGTCACCTCTAAAGGCACTTATGACTGACCAGGTAGAAATACTTCATAAAGATAGACAGTATACCAAGGTTGAGTTCCTAAACAGTGATTTAACGCTTATTGATAGAGATAAGATTATTGAAAGCTGTAAAAAAGGTGATATAGATATACTTTATCTATCTCCAGAGTTGCTACTATCATATGACATACACTATTTCCTCGGAGAACGAAAGCTCGGTCTGTTAATTGTAGATGAAGCTCATCTTATTACGACATGGGGACGAGATTTCCGTGTTGACTACTGGTTCTTGGGTAATCACATCAATAAGATTAGGAAGTTCAACAACTACATGTTCCCATTGGTTGCACTTACAGCTACAGCTGTATATGGTGGAATCAATGATATGGTTTTTGATAGTATCAATAGCCTTAACATGCACGATCCTCATAAGTTTATCGGTAATGTACGTCGTAAGAACATTGAGTTTGTAATTGACACACATGATGATTACACTTCGGGTAAATATGACCAGAACAAAGAAACGGAGACCATTGAATTTGTCAAAGGCATTCAGGAATTGGGAATGAAAGGTATTGTCTATGCACCGTATACTAGACATATAAACAAACTTAAGGATAAAGCTGATGAGATTGATACCAATATGGTTGTCGCTTACCATGGTGGAATGCTAAGAGACCAACAACAATTCTCATATCAGGCATTCAAGAGCAACCAATGCAAGATAATGATATCAACGAAAGCATTCGGTATGGGTGTAGATATACCCGACATCCAAGTTGTATATCATCATGCACCATCAGGCTTGCTCCCCGACTATATACAGGAAATTGGACGTGCTGCCCGTAAAGAGAATATACAGGGTTATGCTGCATTGACATTTTCAAAATCAGATTTGAGATATAGCAAGCAGTTGTTCGGTATCTCCTCACTCAAGACTTTCCAGTTACAAGAAGTATTACGAAAGATAATACGCTACTTCAACAGTAATGGAAAGAAACGTAATATGCTTGTGGCTGCTAATGACTTTGCGTACATCTTTGATACCACTGAAGAGGTAGATCAGAAAGTAGCTACAGCTTTAATGATGATTGAAAAGGATTATCTTATAAAGACACGATTCAATGTTCTTATCGCACGTCCTAAGAAATTGTTTACTAAAGTATACGCACGTACCAACGATGTAGGTATAGAAAGGTTGAAGAAATTATTCGGGAACTGCTTCACTGAGATTAATAAATCAAAGTATAGCTATCATATCATTGAGCTTAACTTGGATAGCATTTGGTCAAAACATTTTTCAGACAAAAGCTTTCCTCAGTTGAAAAGCGAGTTCTACAAACAAAGATTCCTGTGGGAACACAATATTGAATTGGTACCACAAATAAAGGTATCAATAAACATAGAACAGCCTTACCGTACAGTGCTAAGTGAACTCAGTTCTATACTCAAGGCAGTAAGTGAAACGTTTGCAGAATTTAGATACCGAAATCAATTCTTTACCCAAAACGAATATGTCGAGAAACTTAAATGTAATCTAAGTCCTAAATACAATGCAGAGAAGATTGCATCTTTTATTCTTGGCACATATTCCGGTTATATGGCATCAGCAAGTGCACTTGAAGGAGATTCGTTCTTACAGCAACGCCATCAAGGTACAGCAATGCAGTATCAGGTATTCAGCACTAATTATGGAGCAAAAACGACTCAGTTGATTTCTATTTTCTCAAAATTATATGAGAACCATGATAAGCAAAGTGTAAATCGTTTCCTTTCTATCAATGACATCCCTTTGAAGAATCATATCAGATTGGGGTCATTATTGGAAATTATGAATTTAGGAACATTTGAAACAACCGGTGGTGACGATCCTAAACTGTTCTTGCGTTTAAATGACCCTCGAAGAATTGAAAAGGATTCTAATAGGCAAACATACAAGAATTATATCCTTGAGTCTGTAAAGAACAGGCATAAGGTTAGTTGCCAATTGTTCGAACATTTCTTCATCAACTATTTCAGCAATGAAAAGAGATGGGATATGATTGAAGACTTCTTCCTTGGTATGTCAAATGATGAGATTTTTGAAAAGTACCCAGGAAACATGGTTAACCATGTGAACATTATAGATTACCTAAAAAGAAACGCAGAAGTCGCAGAAAGTAATACTACAGAAATTCTAAGTGGCTCAAATATTCATTCCGACTTATTCAAGCCAAAAGAAGAACAGCATTACTTCAGTGACAACATGCTTACCATAGATTCACTAACTATGCCAATCAAGAAATGGTTAGTTGAAGACCCAGTATCATTACATAGAACAATTGTAGAGTATAACATCTGGATTGAGAAAGAAGATTTTAAGATTTTAACCAATAAGTTGCGACTTCAACATTTCAACTATTATAGAGATTACATGAGGTTGAAACTTCTTATAGAATTCCCAGGCTATCAGGGATTGGTTACAGCAAGTGTACCTTATAAAGACTGCCCTGTGAAATTCTATAAATGGTGGAAACAAAATCAAGATAAAATCAAATTGAGCAAGAAAGAGACTATCGAATTGTTTTTAGCCGTTGATGCCGAAAATCCGAAAGCCTTATTGAAAGCTCATAGAACTATAATTGGAAAATAATTAAAAGATAAACATATGAATCCGCTGAATGAAACTAAGTTTGAAGAGCATATTACAGAATATTTAGCTGCAAGTGCCTTGTACAACCAACGAACTAGTGCACAGTTTGATATTGAGAAACTGTTTAAAAATTACACAATAATTTTGTTAAGCATGATTTTGCAGAAAGCAAGTTGAACCATAGCCTCTGCAGTATCAGCATGGAACTCGTAGTCTATCGTCAGCCTTCTGAAGTTTTCCAGCCATGCGAATGCTCTTTCAACAATCCATCGTTTCGGAATGACCTTGAACTTTGACGGGCATTCATCAGGTCTGAGAACAACTTCAAGTTCTCATTTAAATTTGTCAAATACCCAATCTGCAAGGCTTCCTCTATAGCCACCATCTGCAAGGATTTTGGCAAGACGAGGAAATTTGTAGGATAGCCTCTCAATGACTTTCGGAGCACCCTTGCTGTCATGAACATTGGCTTCATGCACGGCTACAGACATCAGATAACCTTGGCTGTCAACGATTATATGCTGTTTTCTGCCCTTAATCTTCTTGTTGCCGTCAAGTCCTCGAACAGAATCTACATGATGTGAAGTCTTGACACTTCGTGAGTCTATAATGCCTATGCTGGGGCTTTCGTTGCGACCGGACCGGATGCGTACCATAGAGCGAAGTTTATCAAGGAGCTCCTCAATGATGCCCTCGTTTTTCCACTTGTTGAAATAGTAGTATACGCTCTCCCACGGAGCAAAATTCCCGGGAATCATGCGCCACTGACAGCCTGTTTTGAGAAGATATAGAATCGCATTCATGATGTTTCTGAGAGAATGTTTTCTCTTCCTTTCTTGTGGATTTATAATTTTTTCTATAACTTGTCACTGTTTATCAGTAAGGTTAGTTGAGTATTGTTTCATAACTCTAATTGATACTCATAAAGTTATAAATAAACACCTAATTAACCTGCTGATTTACAATATATTATTCATTGTAATAACGTTTGTTTTTAATAAATTTTAAACAGCTTCTTATCATTCGTACAATAATCCATAGTTTTTATAGG
The DNA here is from genome assembly GCA_947574505.1 of uncultured Bacteroides sp. Taxonomy (GTDB): domain Bacteria; phylum Bacteroidota; class Bacteroidia; order Bacteroidales; family Bacteroidaceae; genus Phocaeicola. The sequence continues at coordinate 34,211 of CANPJW010000021.1, forward strand.
TTTTTCGGCAAATAAATATAATATTGGTTATTATCAAAGTAATATGGGTGCGTCATTTTGATAGGCGGTTATGTTAGCTATGAGGACTACGGTTAATTTCTTAATGACTGTTAGTAAGTAATTTCCCGTATTCATATTGTTGTGTTTTCGCTTTTAACTTCCTCCGTTGTCTCAAGCGTGATCTCATTAGGCTCATTATAGGCGGCATCAAGTAATAGTGTCACAATATTAACGTATGCCCACAGTGAATATTGTTTAAAAGTCTTTGATTCTCATATTTCTTTCTGTATATTTGTCTATCTATCATCAAAGACAAGAACTTAATGGATATGGGAGACTATAATTTACAACGATTTCTTGACGCCCAACAAGGCGACTATGAACGTGCCCTCACAGAAGTCAGAAACGGGCGGAAGTATTCTCATTGGATTTGGTATATATTTCCTCAACTGAAAGGGTTGGGTATGAGTTATAATTCACAATATTATGGAATCAGTGGCAAGGAAGAGGCTGAAGCATATCTGTCTCATCCGGTTTTGGGTGAAAGGCTGCGTGAAATTACATCTGCTTTCTTGCAATTGAAAAGTAAGACAGCCGAGGAGGTTTTCGGTTCGTTGGATGCGATGAAGGTGCTTTCGTGTATGACACTATTCAATGAGGTTGCTGCGGGTGACTTGTTCCGGCAAGTGATAGACCGGTATTATCAGGGCGAAACGGATGAGATGACAAAAAGAATGTTGGATAAATAATTAAATATTACTGTTATGGGCTGTTTGATGAATTTATTATGGCTGTTGCTTGGTGGTATTTTTACGGCAGTAGAATACCTTGTCTCAAGTATATTGATGATGATTACTATCATCGGCATTCCTTTTGGGATGCAAACATTGAAGTTGGCAGGACTTGCTTTGTGGCCTTTCGGTAAGGAAGTGAGAAGCGGAAGTCGTTCCAGTGGTTGTCTTTATATATTAATGAACGTGATATGGATATTCGTGGGTGGCATTTGGATTTGTTTGTCACATTTGGTCTTTGGGGCGATTTTGTGTATAACTGTTATTGGGATTCCATTTGGTTTACAGCACTTTAAACTGGCTTCATTGGCGTTGACTCCTTTCGGAAAGGATATTGTAACTGTATGAAAATAGTCTGAAGCAGATTATCTATAACTAAAAGTTATAATACATAATTAGAAACTATTAGTGTGTCTTGATTGTTTCCCGTACCTTTGCATCCCGAAAACAATTAAAGATAAAACTATATGATTTCAACAGCTACAAAAACGTTGCGGACGAATAACAAGACAATTTACGTCGCGTTACTTTCTACTTTGACTTTTTTTCTCTTTTTAGATTATATTCCGGGATTGGAAGCATGGTCGGCATGGGTGACTCCACCGGTTGCTTTATTTCTCGGACTAATTTTTGCATTGACCTGCGGACAGGCACATCCGAAATTTAATAAGAAAACCTCTAAGTATTTATTACAATATTCAGTTGTCGGGCTGGGATTTGGAATGAATCTTCATTCGGCTTTGGCTTCCGGTAAGGAAGGCATGGAGTTTACTGTAATATCTGTTATTGGTACGTTGGTGATTGGTTGGTTTATCGGTCGTAAGTTGTTCAAAATAGACCGTAATACTTCTTATCTTATCAGTTCGGGAACTGCTATCTGCGGGGGGAGTGCCATTGCGGCAGTAGGACCGGTGCTGAGGGCGAAGGATAGTGAAATGTCTGTTGCACTGGGCACTATTTTTATCCTGAACGCAATCGCACTCTTTATCTTCCCGATGATTGGTCATGCTTTGAATATGACCGAACATCAGTTCGGAACATGGGCGGCGATTGCCATTCACGATACAAGTTCGGTTGTCGGTGCAGGTGCTGCGTATGGTGAAGAAGCCTTGAAAGTGGCTACCACTATCAAGCTGACCCGTGCGCTTTGGATAATTCCTATGGCTTTTGCCACCTCATTTATCTTTAAGAGCAAAGGACAGAAAATCAGTATTCCCTGGTTTATTTTCTTCTTTGTATTGGCAATGGTAGTGAATACTTATTTGCTTGACGGAGTGCCGCAATTGGGAGCAGCAATCAACGGGATAGCCCGTAAGACCTTGACGATTACTATGTTCTTTATTGGTGCTTCTCTTTCTATGGATGTGTTAAGGGCAGTTGGGATTAAACCCTTGGTGCAGGGAGTCTTGCTTTGGATAGTGATTAGCTTGAGTACGTTGGCTTATATTTATTTTGTATAGAGAGAATATTGTATAAAGAGAAAATACAAATAGTAGATATAGAAAAGTGGGAGAATATCGCATTACACGAATATTCTCCCACTTCTTTATGGATATGGTTCTGTCTTATAAAGCCGGAGACTGTTATTCTTTTTTCTTCAACGCTTCGAAAATCAGACCTTCCAGTTCATCGGCAAGTTCAGGATTGTCAGCGATACATTGTTTTGCAGCATCACGTCCTTGTCCTAATTTTGTGTCATTGTAGCTATACCATGAACCACTCTTCTTGATGATTCCCAAGTCGGCGCCCAAGTCGATGATTTCTCCGGAGTGGGAGATACCTTCGCCAAACATGATGTCGAATTCTGCTCTACGGAAAGGAGGAGCTACTTTATTCTTCACAACTTTTACTTTAGTCAGTTTACCCAGGATTTCTTCACCGTCTTTGATTGGTTGGCTGCCACGAATATCCAAACGTACGGAAGCGTAGAACTTCAGTGCATTACCACCGGTAGTTGTTTCGGGATTACCAAACATTACACCGATCTTTTCACGCAACTGGTTGATAAAGATACAGGTCGTACGTGTCTTGCTGACGGCCGAGGTCAATTTGCGCAATGCTTGAGACATCAGACGTGCCTGAAGACCTACTTTGTTGTCACCCATGTCACCTTCGATTTCTGCTTTGGGAGTCAATGCGGCCACAGAGTCGATAACGATGATGTCGATAGCAGAAGAACGGATCAACTGTTCTGCGATTTCCAACGCCTGCTCACCGTTATCAGGTTGGGAGATATACAAATCGTCAATGTTTACGCCCAGTTTGGAAGCATAGAAACGGTCGAAAGCATGTTCGGCATCAATGAAAGCAGCGATACCTCCGGCTTTTTGTGCTTCAGCAATGGCGTGGATGGCCAATGTCGTTTTACCGGAAGACTCCGGACCATAGATTTCAATGATTCTACCTCTAGGGTAACCTCCAACGCCAAGTGCTACGTTCAGGGCAATAGAGCCTGTCGGGATCACTTCTACTTGTTCAACACTATCATCACCCATTTTCATGATAGAACCTTTACCGAAGCTCTTTTCTATCTTTTCCATGGCAGCCTGTAAGGCTTTTAGTTTTTCGCTTGATGCCATTTTATTATCTGTTTCAAAATTAAGTTCGTCTTTCTTTGCCATACCTTATTCTTATATAATTAATGGAGTTATTGATTTAAAATCTGTGAGGCATGTTCTTTGGTCTTCACTTCTTTGGGAGTGATAATCCGTTCTACGATTCCTTCTTCATTAATCAGGAAAGTAGTGCGGAGAGTACCCATATATGCACGTCCGTACAGTTTCTTTTCTCCCCACACACCAAACTCTTCTACCAACTTCTTCTCAGTATCGGCAATCAGAGTGAAAGGAAGGTTGTTTTTCTCTATGAATTTCTGATGCGACTTTTCATTGTCTACGCTGACACCGATTACTTCATAGCCGGCCTTGCGCAGTTCGGAATAGTTGTCGCGCAGATTGCACGCTTGTGCGGTGCAACCCGATGTGCTGTCTTTCGGATAGAAATACAACACAATCTTTTTTCCTTTGTAAGCACTCAGACGGATTTCTTCACCTTTCTCATTGATGCCTAAAACTTCCGGTGCTTTATCTCCAACGTTAATCATAACTTTCTTTTTAATGAATGTCTTACAATTCTAAATCCTGATCGATTACTTCATGCCAAGGCAGACCTTGCTTGTTCAGTTGCTCCATAAACGGATCCGGATTGAATTCTTCCACATTATTTACCCCCGGACGTTTCCATTCTCCTTTGAAGAACATCATGGCTCCGATCATTGCCGGAACTCCGGTGGTGTAGCTTACTCCCTGCATACCTGTTTCCTTGTATGCTTCTTGGTGGCTACAGTTATTGTAAACATAGTAAGTACGTTCTTTCCCGTCTTTCAGACCACGGATACGGCAGCCGATGGATGTTTCACCTTCGTAATTTTCACCCAAATCCTGCGGATTAGGCAATACGGCTTTCAAGAATTGCAGAGGTACAATTTTCACTCCGTTGTAGTCTACTTCGTCAATGCGTGCCATACCGATGTTTTGGATAACGCGCAAGTGAGTCAGGTATTCCTGTCCGAACGTCATCCAGAAGCGTGCACGTTTGATAGTTGGGAAGTTCTTCACCAACGATTCCAGTTCTTCGTGATAAAGAAGATAGGAGTCGCGCGGTCCGATATTCGGATATGTCAGGTCTTTATGGATTTCCAGCGGTCCGGTGGTTATCCACTTGCCGTCCTCATAATAACGACCGTTCTGCGTAATTTCACGGATATTGATTTCGGGATTGAAGTTGGTTGCGAATGCCTTGTGGTGATTTCCTGCATTACAGTCTACAATATCCAGGTATTGGATTTCGTCAAAATAATGCTTGGCTGCATAAGCTGTATAGATACCACTGACTCCCGGATCGAATCCGCAACCGAGGATAGCTGTCAGACCGGCTTCTTTGAAACGGTCATGGTAAGCCCATTGCCAACTGTATTCAAAGTGAGCTTCATCTTTCGGCTCATAATTGGCGGTGTCCAGATAGTTCACTCCGGCTTTCAGGCAAGCTTCCATGATAGTCAAGTCCTGATAGGGGAGAGCGACGTTAATCACCATTTCCGGTTTGAAATCGTTGAATAAGGCTACCAGTTCTTCCACATTGTCTGCGTCGACTTTAGCTGTCTTTATCGTGGGATTACCTATTGCCTCAACGATTTTATCGCATTTCTCTTTTGTACGGCTGGCAATCATGATATCTGTAAATACATCGGCATTTTGTGCCACTTTGTGCGCAACGACAGTACCAACACCGCCTGCACCAATAATAAGAACTCTACCCATTTCTTTAAATTGCGAATTAAAATTATGAATATTAGAATTGTTTATGGAGCAAATATACGTGATTATTTTCAGATAATCATTCGTCTATACTCCTTTTTATTTACTTTAAGTGAACTATGTAAATTGTTCGTTTGTTGTATATTCAATGGCAAATGTATATATTTTATATTGTATTGGATGTTATTTCCCAATCTTTTTGATATCTTTGCCCGCGATTTAACTTAAACGTTATAACATATGAATAAAGTATTAGTTTCAATGTGCATTGCCGGTGCAGCACTTGCAATGTCATCATGCCGTTCGGTTGAGAAGGCAACTCCATTATCATCTATCAATGGTGAATGGAATATTATAGAAGTCAATGGCTCGAAAGTAACTCCGGGCGAAAGCAGAACTCTGCCCTTTATTGCTTTTGATACCGCAACGGGACGCGTGTCGGGCAGTAGCGGTTGCAACCGTATGATGGGTAACTTCGACGTAAACGCGAAACCGGGAAGCCTTGAACTAGGTGCAATAGGCAGCACCCGGATGATGTGTCCGGATATGACGACTGAGAGAAATGTATTGAGTGCTCTTGCACAGGTGAAAGGATATAAAAAAGCCGGCAAAGACAAATTGTACCTTTGCAATGCGTCGAATCGACCGGTTATAGCTTTGGAAAAAAAGGAGGGTGGTGTGAAATTGTCGGTATTGAACGGAGAATGGAAAGTAAAGGAAGTGAATGGCGAAGCAATTCCTTCCGGTATGGAGACGCAACCTTTCATCGCTTTTGATGTGAAGAAGAAGACGATTCACGGTAATGCCGGATGCAACTTGATAAATGGTGGCTTTGAAACCAATACAAGCAGCGCTAAGTCAATCTCTTTCCCGGGTGTGGCAAGCACAATGATGGCTTGTCCGGATATGGAAACAGAAGGCAAGATTCTGAAAGCAATGAATGAAGTGAAGTCATTTGATGTATTAGCCGGTGGTGGCATTGGTTTGTATGATGCAAATAATGCATTGGTGCTTGTTTTGGAAAAATAGGAAATAAATATAAGTATTTATATATAATAAGGTATGCCTGTGTCGCACATGACGACATAGGCATATTTTTTTTCCAGGATTGAACCAGAGCCGCCTGCATTTGTTTAAAGAAGTAGTTGCCAATTGAGTCCGGGTGTGACTATGTCAGCAGTGTTTATTTATTAAAACTGTCTTTTTGGCAGATATTATGTCATGCATTCGTATAATTTCTTTTTGGCACACGGTTTGCTTTTTAATAAGCGTCCGTTCGGGACGAAGCTCATAATATGGAGCAGAGGAACAACCGGGCAAAAAGAAATCATTGAATAATAATAAATAAAAAAATAACGATCATGGGAAAAATTATTGGTATTGACTTAGGAACAACAAACTCTTGTGTTTCTGTATTTGAAGGTAACGAACCGGTAGTAATTGCAAACAGCGAAGGTAAACGTACAACTCCTTCAGTAGTTGCTTTTGTGGATGGTGGCGAACGTAAGATAGGTGATCCTGCAAAACGTCAGGCTATTACGAACCCTACACGTACAATTTTCTCTATCAAACGTTTCATGGGTGAAACTTGGGATCAGGTACAAAAAGAAGTGACTCGTGTTCCTTATAAAGTAGTGAAAGGTGATAATAACACTCCGCGTGTTGACATCGACGGACGTCTGTATACTCCGCAGGAAATCTCTGCAATGATTCTTCAGAAAATGAAGAAAACTGCTGAAGACTATCTCGGACAGGAAGTAACAGAAGCGGTTATCACTGTGCCTGCTTATTTCTCCGACTCTCAACGTCAGGCTACAAAAGAAGCCGGACAGATTGCAGGTCTGGAAGTAAAACGTATTGTAAATGAACCGACAGCCGCTGCTCTTGCTTACGGTCTTGACAAGGCTCACAAGGATATGAAGATTGCCGTATTCGACCTTGGTGGTGGTACATTTGATATTTCTATCCTTGAATTTGGTGGCGGTGTATTCGAAGTGCTTTCTACAAACGGTGATACTCACCTGGGTGGTGATGACTTCGACCAAGTAATCATCAACTGGTTGGTTGAGGAATTCAAGAATGATGAAGGTGCTGACTTGACTCAGGATCCGATGGCTTTGCAACGTCTGAAAGAAGCTGCTGAAAAAGCTAAGATTGAATTGTCTTCTTCTACAAGTACAGAAATCAACTTGCCGTATATCATGCCGGTAGGTGGTGTGCCTAAGCACTTGGTGAAGACTTTGACTCGTGCAAAATTCGAATCTTTAGCTCATAATTTGATTCAGGCTTGTCTTGAACCTTGTAAGAAAGCAATGAGTGACGCTGGCTTGAACAACGCTGATATTGACGAAGTAATCCTTGTAGGTGGTTCTTCACGTATCCCGGCTGTACAGAAATTGGTAGAAGATTTCTTTGGTAAAGCTCCTTCTAAAGGTGTGAATCCGGATGAAGTGGTAGCTATTGGCGCTGCTGTGCAGGGTGCTGTTTTGACAGATGAAATCAAAGGTGTAGTATTGTTGGATGTTACTCCATTGTCAATGGGTATCGAAACACTGGGTGGTGTAATGACTAAGTTGATTGACGCTAACACTACGATTCCGGCTCGTAAGAGTGAAACATTCTCTACTGCTGCCGATAACCAGACGGAAGTTACTATTCACGTATTACAGGGAGAACGTCCGATGGCTGCACAGAACAAATCAATCGGTCAGTTCAACTTGACAGGTATTGCTCCGGCTCGTCGTGGTGTTCCTCAAATTGAGGTTACATTCGATATCGATGCTAACGGTATCTTGAAAGTGTCTGCAAAAGATAAGGCTACCGGTAAGGAACAAGCTATCCGTATCGAAGCTTCCAGCGGTTTGAGCAAGGAAGAAATCGAGAAGATGAAAGCTGAGGCTGAAGCTAATGCAGAAGCGGACAAGAAAGAACGTGAAAAGATTGATAAGTTGAATCAGGCTGACAGCGTAATCTTCCAAACTGAAAATCAGTTGAAAGAATTAGGCGATAAGCTGCCTGCTGACAAGAAAGCTCCGATTGAAGCTGCTCTGCAGAAATTGAAAGATGCTCATAAGGCACAGGATTTGGCTGCTATCGATTCTGCTATGGCAGAAATCAATACTGCTTTCCAGGCTGCAAGTGCTGAAATGTATGCACAGAGCGGTGCGCAAGGTAGCGCACAGGCTGGTCCTGACATGAACGGTGGTGCTGGTCAGCAAGACAACAGCAAGCATGGAGATAACGTTCAGGATGCTGATTTTGAGGAAGTGAAGTGAGTTGCGATAAACAACGATAACTACAAATAGGAATATAGGGTGTAACTCAATGAGTTATGCCCTATTTTTTTATACCATTTACCCCTCATGACTGAAAAGTCTCAACTGAAAGAAAAACACAGGGGAGAGATTGAACAATTAAGGAACGGCTATCAAAAAGAGATAGACAAGGCTATACGTATGGCAGAAAAAGCTGACCGACAATCCAAAGAAAAGGATTCTGTTATAGATAAATTGAACTTACACATTGACCTGCTCGACCGTAAAGCTAACCCTCAGCGTTACAGTCTGTCATCCGGTGCGGAACTTATCCACCATTTCATCCCCAATTATAATAATCCCAGTCTGCATATTTGGACACAGGTAGGTAATGAGAAATACGACTCTATAAAATATGTTGATTGCCTCAATCCGATGTGGAAAATTTTACCAAAGATGAAGCTACCATCTATGAGTTGATAAATGATGTATTTGAGCCTCAGGAACAGGTCAATGAAGCACAAGCCAACTTACTTGGAGTGGCTTTTGAACTTGCTACAGGTGGGCAGGCACAAGTCAATGTCGGAACAGGTAGCGGAGGTTCATCTTCTGAACTCCCTTGGGGAGAACAGAAGACGAAAAACTCACAGCGACGCAGATAAATTGTTTTTACCAAGTTATAATCTTATCCACAATCTCCTGCTGCTCGGCACTGCTACGCCTCAAATAAATACGAGTGGTCTCAATGCTCTCATGCCCCATCAGGTCGGCAAGTAAAGAAATATCGTTGAACTTCTCCAAGAAATTCTTGGCAAAGCGATGACGGAACGAGTGAGGATAAACCACTTTCTCGTTTAAGCCATATTTTGTGGCATAGTTTTTTAACTGCTGGGCAATACCTCTGGTGGTGATACGCTCGCCAAAGCGATTGAGGAATAGATAACCGCTTGTACGATTGATATTATCGAGCCACTCTGTAGCTTCCTTTCGGAGTGATTTAGGAATATAGATACGGCGTATCTTGCCACCTTTGGTATAGATGTCAAAATAACCCATTTGCACATGTTCAACCTTCATTTGTATTAGTTCGCTAACTCTTGCACCTGTGGCAGCGAGGAAACGAACAACGAAGTACCATTCTTGATTTTCTTCCTTTTTTAACTTGTTTTTCAAAAAGGCATAATCGGCATTGCTGATGACATTTTCCAAATAACTACGCTGTTGTACTTTAACGGATTTTAATCTCAGACGAGATTTCCCCATGCAATCAAGATACTTGTTCATTGCCTGAATACGCAGATTCACGGTCTTAGGCTTGAATTTCTCAATGAGATAGGTTTTGTAAACAAGCAGGTTGCGCTTGTTCAATTCCTTATGTCGGGAATAATACTCTTTTACGGCATATAGATAAGCCGCAATCGTGTTCTCCGCCATATTTCCTTGGCGCAGATACGTTTCAAAATTTTCAATGTTCATGTTCGATACATTATTGGTTAAACAATTCGCTATCATTAATAATATATAGCATCCACAAATTCATTGAGTTCCTATTATGAGAAGTTTCTCGCTACGGGAGAGGTGAAGTGCATAGATGATGAA
>CANPJW010000022.1 GCA_947574505.1 uncultured Bacteroides sp.
TCCGTTACCTAAGAAGTAACGGACAAAAATGGGGTAAAAAAACATGATTTTAACGAAGAGAAAATCAGTAATTGCTGGGCCTAGCAATGGGACAGGGGAAGGCGTAGCACACTCTAAACGCTGGTATGTAGCTTTGGTTCGTATGCATCACGAAAAGAAGGTTGCCGAGCGTTTGGACAGAATGGGGATTGAGAATTTCGTTCCTGTCCAACAAGAAATTCATCAATGGAGTGACCGCCGTAAGATGGTCGAGTCAGTCCTGCTCCCAATGATGGTTTTTGTTCATGTTGATCCGAAAGAGCGTATGGAGGTTTTGAGTTTTTCTACAGTGAGCCGCTATATGGTGATGCGGGGTGAGAGTACCCCGGCTGTGATTCCTGACGATCAGATGGCTCGTTTCCGCTTTATGCTTGATTATTCCGAAGAAGCAATCTGTATGAACAGTTCTCCTTTGGCACGTGGCGAAAAAGTCCGTGTAGTCAAAGGTCCTTTGACGGGACTTGTCGGTGAGTTGGTCAATGTTGACGGCAAGAGCAAGATTGCCGTCCGTTTGAATATGCTTGGCTGTGCTTGTGTTGATATGCCTATTGGTTATGTAGAGGCAATCAGCGCGAAAAACTAATTCCCCTCTCTTTAATTTTATCCTCAATTTGTAATGAATATGAAAAGCAGTAGAGTTCCTTTTCTTTTTATGCTGTTGGCATGTGTCTTGGGCGGGATGACCTCTTGTGTGTCATCCAAAAAAATGCTTTATCTGCAAGGCGCTGATAAGTTGCATGAGAATCCACAGAGAATAGAAAGCAATTATGAATTGCGTATCAAACCGGATGACCAGCTTCTGATTACGATTAATAGTAAGGCTCCTGAGTTGTTGACTCCTTTTGCGAACAGCCAGGTATTAGGTTCAAGTTCGTCTACGAATATTCAGGAAACCACCGGCCTTTTAGTCAGCCAGAGTGGTAAGATAGAAATACCTGTTTTGGGCGAGATGCAGGCGGCCGGGTTGACACGCCAGGAATTGGCGGCTGCGATTAAAAACAAACTTATCGAAGGTGAGTATATCAAGGACCCTACCGTATTGGTACGCTTCAAGGGGGCAAAAATAGTCGTTCTCGGTGAAGTGGGCAGTCCCGGAGTAAAAGACTTGCCCGGTGAACGTGTGACCATCCTCGAAGCTATCGGCTTGGCAGGTGATTTGCCGCCGACAGCCCATCGGGAGAATATCCTGGTTATCCGTGAGGAAAATGGTGAACGTAAGAGTTATAGCGTCAATCTTACTTCCGGAAAAGATATCCTGAACTCACCGGTTTTTTATCTTCAGCAGAATGATGTGGTCTATGTGGAACCCAACAAGGCTATAAATGTGAAAGGAAGTTCCGCACTTACCTACCTGTCTGCCGGTAGCAGCATTATCGGCGTATTGGCTTCTATATTATCATTAGTATTTATTCTTGCAAAATAATAAGATGGAATATACACAGGAAAATAATGAGAAAACAGTCAAGGAAAGCGGACTCAATATTAATTTGCGTGATATTGTAGAATTGCTCATTGCTAAATGGTACTGGTTTGCCCTTTCAGTATTTATTTGTGTAAGTGCGGCTTATCTCTATACCCGTACCTTGGTCCCTGTTTACCAGCGTCAGGCTGTAATGCTGGTAAAGACGGGAGGAAAGACTGCGAATTCCGACATCTCGGCTATGCTGGAGTTGCAAGGCGGAATTACCGGCAGTGGCGTTGAAAATGAAATGTTCATACTCCGTTCCCATCAACTGGTACGAGAGGTTGTCAATCGGCTGCATTTGGATGTGTCATATGAGAAAGAAGGCTTTTTCCGTAATACATCTTTATATGCGGAATCTCCGGTTGAAGTGAATTTCATAGATCCGTATCATGCTTATTACCGTACGAAGGTGACCCCGTTGGACGTAAAGAATTACACCATTTCAGATAAAAAATATGCTTACGGGGATACTGTTCAGACAGAAGCGGGAAGAATAGTTGTGAATTTGAAACCGGAAAATTTGAGTGCTTATATAGGCAAGCCTGTTTCAGTGACACGAATAAGCCCCGAAACGGCGGCAGCTATATATAAAGGTGGTATTTCTACTTCACTTGCGGGCAAAGGTACTACTATGGTGCAGATTACTTGTACCGGAGATAATGTATCCCGTGCCGATGCGATTTTGAATGCCTTGATTAATGTTTATAATGAAACCATCATCGAGGACAAGAACCGTATAGCGGTCAACACCGCCAAGTTTATAGACGAGCGTATTGCGGTAATCGGAAAAGAGTTGGGCGATGTGGAAGAAGAACTGACAGACTTCAAGCAGCGTAACCGGATTATAGGCTCGGAAGGGAACGGGTCGCAGTTTCTTGCGGAAAGCAGCCGGATGAAGACCGAAAACCTTCAGATGGAAACGGAATTGTCCATAGCCCAATCCATTAAAAGCTATTTATTGGATGCCACCCGAAACAATCAGTTGATACCTAACGTATCCGGTGTCGGAGACGCAAGCGTCCAAAGCCAGATAACCGCATACAATGAACTGATGCTTCAACGCAACCATCTGCTGGCTGAATCCGGCGCAAAGAATCCCGTTGTGCAGACGGCAGATAAGAACCTGGCAGAGATGCGTACGGTAATTTCCGGTTCCATGGATAACTATATCAAGAACCTTCGTCTGCGACTGGAAAAGACCCGTGCGGTAGAACGTCAGATCAACTCAGAGATTCAGGCTGTCCCCAAGCAGGAGAAGATGGCATTAAGCATTATCCGTCAGCAATCCATCAAAGAAGCGTTATATACTTTCCTGTTAAACAAGCGTGAAGAAAACGCACTGCAACTGGCAGTGACCGAAGCGAATATCCGTGTGGTGGAGTCACCGTTCGGCTCCAATGCACCTATCGCGCCTCATCCTGCAACTTTTCTGCTGGCGGCTTTAGCTGTAGGACTGGCTATCCCGTTGGGAATCCAGATATTAACTATGTTGTGGAATACGTCCGTCCGCGGTAGAAAGGATATTGAAGATTATACCACCATTCCGCTTTTGGGTGAGATTCCTTCCCGTAAAGAAGACATGGCAGACGATGCTATCGTGGTAGACGATAAGAAGAATGACTTTATTTCCGAATCGTTCCGTCTGCTTCGTGCCAATATAAACTTTGTTGCGAAAGACGCGCGTGTCCTCATGTTCACTTCCACCATGCCGGGAGAAGGAAAGTCGTTCGTATCCCGCAATCTGGCGGTGGCAATCGCTATTGCCGGGAAAAAAGTGGTATTGGTCGATACTGATATGCGCAAGAGAACGCAGAGTAAATTGGCGGGAATTAAGCATAAAGACGGGCTGAGCACATACCTGTCAGGACAGCATAATGATATTGACTGTATCTTGGATAAAGGACTGATTCATCCGTCTGTCGACTCCCTGTTTGTAGGTCCTATTCCGCCTAATCCTTCCGAACTATTGATGAGCGACCGGTTGGAGAAATTAATAGAGGAACTGAAGGAACGTTATGACTATATCATATTGGATAATGTTCCGGCACAAGTTGTGGCAGATGCCGCCATTGTGAATCGTGTAGCAGAATTGACTTTGTATGTCATTCGTGACGGACAGCTTGACCGTCGCTATCTTCCGGAATTGGAGCGACTGCACAAGGAAGGTAAGTTTAATCACTTGTGTATCGTTTTGAATGACAGCCATATTGAAAAGAAAAAATATGGCTACGGTTACGGCTATGGCTACGGCTATGGCTATAAATATGAGGAATATAAATAGAGGAATATAAATAATAGAGATGAAACAAAATCTGGAAAAATTTATCCGGTATATAAGCAGGACTTATTTTAGTTACTGGATAATATGGGGAATTGACTTAGTCATTTCGGTGACTTCCACCTGTTTCACTTATTGGTGGATACATTATCTTACGGGCACATTACTGAATGGTTGGGGAATGATTCAGACCGGAGCTTTAGCAGCAGTTGCCACTACGATAGCTTCCTATCTGTTTCACACATACCGTAACACGGTTCGTTATTCTCAACTGCGTTGTTTATGGCCGCTCATTTGTAGTTCATTGTTTAAGATGGCATGTGTAGGAATTGCTGTCTTTACATTCCTGCCTTCTGTCGGCTTACCGGCCAATCAGAAACTTTTGTTTGTCTTGTTCGACGGAATGTTGACTATCATCGCATTCGCTACCTCCCGAATGCTGATGGTTATCATCTACGAGGCCTTGATAGACATGATGAACAAGGAGAATATGCGTATTCTGATTTATGGAACGGATGACAAAAGTGTGGCTTTGAAGACCCGTTTGCTGCATAGCTCTCATTATAAAGTGGTAGGTTTTTATAGCTATGGCACTATCTATAAGCATCGTCGCCTGGCCGAATTGCCTATCTATTATTTTACGAACGAGCAGACATTCCAGCAACTGGTCCATAAACGGCATATTCAAGGTATCCTGTTTGCTCACAATGAGTCGACCCGTGCGGAAGAGACCCGTTTGCTTCAATACTGCAAGAATAACCATATAAAGACACTCATTGCCCCTTCTATCAGTGAGGCTGATGAAGACGGGAATTTTCATCAATGGGTACGTCCGGTAAAGATTGAAGACTTGTTGGGACGCCCTGAGATTAATATCAATATGAGTGAAGTCGCTGATGAATTCAGTGGAAAGGTGGTCATGGTTACAGGAGCAGCCGGTAGTATCGGTAGTGAACTCTGCCGTCAATTGGCGCAGATGAATATCGGTAAACTGATTATGTTCGATTCTGCCGAGACGCCTTTACATAACATCCGTCTTGAGTGCGAGCGGAAGTACCCTAACCTTGATTTTGTTCCGGTGATAGGAGATGTCCGTGTGATAGACCGTCTGCGTATGGTGTTTGAAATTTATCATCCTCAAATCATATTTCATGCGGCAGCCTATAAGCATGTTCCGCTGATGGAAGAAAATCCTTGTGAGGCTGTATTGGTGAATGTCACAGGTAGCCGTCAGGTAGCTGATATGGCCGTGAAGTATGGTGCGGAGAAGATGGTAATGGTTTCCACGGACAAGGCTGTCAACCCTACCAATGTGATGGGGTGCTCCAAACGGTTGGCTGAAATCTATGTACAGAGTTTGAGTTATGCCATAAAGGAAGGTAAGGTAGAGGGTAAAACCAAATTTATCACCACCCGTTTCGGTAATGTCCTGGGCAGTAATGGTTCGGTGATTCCCCGTTTCAAGGAACAAATAGAAAATGGCGGTCCTGTCACCGTGACGCATCCTGATATCATACGCTATTTCATGACTATCCCCGAAGCGTGTCGCCTGGTGATGGAAGCCGCTACTATGGGGGAGGGAAATGAGATCTTTGTATTCGAAATGGGTAAACCTGTGAAGATTGTGGACTTGGCTACCCGTATGATAGAACTGGCGGGATATAAGCCGGGAGAGGATATTGAAATTCAATTTACGGGTCTTCGTCCGGGAGAGAAATTGTATGAGGAAGTTTTGAGTAATGAAGAGAACACAATTCCTACTCATCATAAGAAGATAAAGATAGCTAAGGTTCGCAAATATGAGTATGAGGATATTGTAGGAACATATGATGAATTTGAGAAGCTATCTCGTTCTGTGAAGATTTGGGAGACGGTGAAACTGATGAAAAGGACGGTACCGGAGTTTAAGTCGAAGAATTCGAGGTTTGAGGAGTTGGATAAGCAATAATAAGGGAATATTTGAGAGGCTAAGGAATAGACTTTAGCACAATGAACCAATTTATATATGATAGAAAAAGAAAGATTATCTAATTTTGAACTTTTGCGTATAGTGGCCATGTTTATGGTTTTACTCGTTCATGCTGATTTTTTTTCATTGGGAGAACCTACGGCGGAAGAATGTGTGACAAATCCTAAGGATGTTATACCAAGATTATTGTTTTGGTCACTAAGCATAGCATGTGTCGATATATTTGTACTTATATCTGGTTGGTTTGGCATAAAGCCTAGAGCAAAAGGGATATGTAATTTCCTTTTTCAGTGTTTTTTTTGGCTTATTGGGATTTATGTTGTTACATGTCTTATGGGGATTTCACATCTTTCCGTAAATGGTATACTTGGTTGTATTGTAGCAACAGAACTCAATTGGTTTATAAAAGCCTATCTTGTTCTTTATATAATGTCACCTGCTTTAAATAGTCTGGTAGAGCATTCTTCAAAAAAGACATTGTGTACAGTATTGGTAGGATTTTATATATTCCAATTTATTTATGGTTGGATATTTCCTTCTGCAACTCGTTATATTTTGGGTGGGTATAATCCGTTATCATTTATGGGGTTATATCTGTTTGCAAGATATTTAAAAATTTATGGTTCCAGATTTTTCTACTACAGTAAAATTACTTATATATTATTGATTGTTGGATCTATAATCTTCGTGTCAACTTTGTATATACTTCCGTCATATTTAGGGTTTCATACAGTAACATTGGGATTAATATTTTTAAATTACATCTCACCTACAACTCTTCTTGTTGCTGTAAGTTTTCTATTATTGTTCTCTAAAATTGAAATTAAAAGTAAATTTGTGAATTGGTGTGGAGTTAGTTGTTTTGCAGTATTTCTTATACATACTAATCCTAATACACTTTATATATATAAGGATTTTTTTATTAAGCTACATTTAAACAATACAACTATAACATTTTGGACAATGGCTTTTGTGTATATGTTTGTTTTGTTTTTTGTGGCAATAATAATCGATCAGTTCCGATTAAAATTATGGAATGTGTTATGGCCTATTTTGGAAAAGAAAATTCTGAAAAAATAGTTGGTATGTAATTTGTTAAACAATGGCGATTAATCAAATAAAATCGGGGGCAATTTTGTCATATTTGACCATCTTTCTTGGTACTATGATCTCAATAGTATATACTCCTATTATGCTTCGGATGTTGGGGCAAGGTGAGTATGGATTGATATCATTATCACAATCAGTTGTAGGATATTTAGGTTTATTGAATCTCGGATTAGGTTCAGCAATGGTACGTTATATAACTAAATATAAGGCAGAAGAAAACAAAGAAATGGAGTATGGAGTGATGACTCTTTTTTTGAAGATCTTTGGATTTCTTAGTTTGGTAATATTGTTGGTAGGAACATTGCTCGTTTTTAATATTCATGGATTGTTTAGCCAGTCTCTTACAGAAGAAGAATTTAGTAAATTACAAAAGTTGATGATTTTAATGACGTTCAATGTGGCTATGAGTATGATCTCTAGTGTTTTTTATGCTGTAATGATGGCTTATGAACGTTTTGTGTTTACTAAGGCGATTGGTATTATAAATATAGTAATTAACCCTCTTATTATGCTTCCTTTATTGTTTCTTGGTTCTAAATCTGTTGGCATTACAATAGCCTCTACAATGTTGAATCTTATTAATGTAGTAGTTGTTGTTTATTATGTATTCAGTATATTAAAGGTAAGAATTAAACATGTGGAATTTGAACGAAGTTTTCTTAGGGAATTATTTGGTTTTTCATTCTATGTCCTTTTTGCACTTATCGTGGATAAAGTATATTGGGGGACAGATCAGTTTATTCTTGGAGCAGTAGCCGGAACAGTTGTAGTGGCAGTATACAATATCGGTGCTAATTTTGTCTCATATTATATGCAATTTTCAACTGCGATAACAGGAATGTTCCTTCCTCGTCTTACTACTATGGATGTTAATCATGTCTCAGATACAGAATTTTCAGACTTATTTACTAAAGTGGGGCGTTTACAATATCTTATTTTAGCCTTTGTTCTTACAGGTTTTATTCTGTTAGGGAAGCGGTTCATAGTATTGTGGGCAGGTTTGGATTATGAGGAGTCATATTATATAGCTTTATTTGTATTGATACCTTTTACAATTCCTTTGATACAGAATTTAGGCCTTCAAATGATGTATGCTAGAAATCTTCATAAGTTTCGTTCGTTGGTTTTGTTTGGTATTGCTATACTTAATGTTTGTATTTCTATCCCCATGGCAAGAATATATGGTGGCTTGGGGTGTGCGGCAGTAACTGGAGGTACTTTTATTTTAGGTCAGTTCTTTATTCTTAATTGGTTCTACAAGGTAAAAATGCGAATTGATATTTTCAAATTCTGGAAGGAGATAGGGAAATTGATTATCTGCACATGTGTTATACTTGTAATATCTTATTATGTATGTAGCTTTATGGTAGTGAATACATGGTTGAACTTGTTTATTAATGCTTTTTTATATGCTATTATATATGTTATTATAATGTGGTTTTGGGGTATGAATGCATATGAAAAATCCTTGATAAACTATTTTAGGAGATAATGGTAATTTGTGAAAATCAGTAAAGAATATGGTAACTTTATCTTAGAAGTTGCTATGAGTACAATATCTTTATTTTACTTGCTAACACAACATTCTTTATTTAAGATATAGTAGTTGTAGTAATTGCAGTGATTTTATTGGCAATGATATTTGTATTTGTTAACAATTTGATTAGTATAATTTGATAGGTATGGGTCGAACTAAAGTGCTAATTGTTGTAAATTATGTATTAGAGGGGGGGCTTACTCATGTTCTTTTAGATGTGCTTAGAGCATTAAATAATCGTTGTGATGTTACAGTATTAACTATTTTCGATTTATATACGGAATATATTGAAGAAATTAAGATATTAGCCAAGTATAATACACTTGATTGTTGGCGTCGCAAAATATCAAACAATGTATTATTATCTTTATACAGCCGTCTTATGGATAATAGGGCATTTCAAGTTTTTCTGTACAACTATTATGTTAGTCGTCATCAGTTTGATATAGAGGTCGCTTTTGCTGAGGATTGGGCAATAAATGTAGTAGCTAAGTCGAAGTCAAGAAGTCGTAAGTATGCATGGATACATACAGATTTTTTGTGTGATGGAGTGAATGATAGAGAAACTTTGATAAGTAACACAAGATTGATGTTACAAAGATTTGATAAAACTATATTTGTGAGTGAGTTGCTTAAACAGAAATTCACGACACTATTGTCATTATCAAAAACAATTTCCATCCCAAATGCTGTGGATGTTGATGCGATATATAAAAAATCATTATGTTCATGTGATATTACAATGAATCAAGATGTTTTGAATCTTGTATTTGTTGGAAGACTAAATCATGAAAAGGGAGTAGAAATACTAATAGATTCTATGGCGTGTCTGCCAGAGGAATATGTAAAGAGATGCCATTTGTATATTATAGGTGATGGATGCGAACGTAAATTTCTTGAAACCAAAATTCGAGAAAATAATTTGAAGAATATATTTTTACTGGGAGCCAAACAGAATCCGTTTCCATATGTCAAGCAGTCTAGTTATTTAATTTTACCTTCTAAGTATGAAGGTTTTGGACTTGTGTTGATTGAGGCAATGGCATTAGGAGTGCCATGTATTGCTACAAAAACAGTTGGTGCAACCGAGGTTTTGGATAATGGAAAATATGGTATTATGGTTGATTATAATAAAGAATCAATTAGTAATACTATCAAAGAATGTATTCTTTATCCTGAGAAACGTATTGCTTATCAATCTTTGCAAAAAACAAAGTTGCAGGCTTATACAATGGACAAATATAGAGAACAATTAAATACATTATTTCAATGAAAAAAATTGTAGTATATGCTAATGGATCGGCAGGAAATCATGGATGTGAGGCACTAACACGTTCGATCTATAGTTTGCTTTCTACTGGTGTAGACGATATTAAGTTTGCTTCCTCCAATATAAAAGAGGATATTTCTTATGGCTTAGGTGATATTGTCCATTTTATGCCTCTTCATTCGGAAATTAAGAAAAATCAGTTTAAATATTTTAAATATTTAGTTTCACAAAAACTCTTTCCTTCTGATTATAGATATTATAATTTTTTGTATACAGACTTTTTAAGGTCTGTGGATAGAGATAGCCTTTATATTTCAGCGGGAGGAGACAATTATTCCTATAATAATAATATTTGGCTAAATTGTCTTAACACAGAGATAAATCAAAATGGTGGTAAAACAATTCTTTTGGGATGTTCAATATTGGAGAATATTTCAGATCTTAGTATGATTAAAGATCTTTCAAATTATTCTGCTATAATCGCTCGAGAATCTATTTCATATAATGCTTTAAAACAGGCTGGTGTAGATACTGATATCTATTGTTTACCAGACCCAGCATTTATATTGCGAACAAAAGAATGCAAGTTACCTGAGGGGTTTATACCAGGAAATACTGTTGGTATAAATATCAGTCCTATGATTATAGAACGTGAGCAATCAGAAGGTGCTGTTATGAATAATTATTTCTTCTTGATAGATTATCTACTTAAAAATACTAACTATAATATAGCATTGATACCTCATGTTGTTTGGTCATATACAGATGATAGAAACCCATTGAGTGAAATTTTCAACAAATATAGAAATACCAAACGTGTGTTACTTATATCAGATCATAATGCAGAAGAATTGAAATATATTATATCTCAATGTCATTCTCTTATTGCAGCTAGAACTCATGCATCTATCGCGGCGTATTCAACAATGGTGCCAACTTTAGTTGTTGGGTATTCTGTTAAAGCACGCGGTATTGCTCTAGATATTTTTAGGGACATAGAACATTATGTAATTCCAGTTCAGAAGTTAAAAAATAGGGATGATCTTACAAAGGCTTTTTGTTGGCTATTGGATAATGAAGCAAAGATACGTGAGAATTACCAAAAGAATATGCCTGAATATGTAAGAAAGTGTGAACAATATGCAGGAATAATTAGTAAATATATGTAATAATGATACCCAAAATTATTCATTTTACCTGGTTCTCTAATGAAGTTTATCCGCAGAAAGTTAGGGAGTGTATTGACTCATGGAAACAATATATGCCCGACTACGAGATTATCCATTGGGATATGAATCGTATTAAGGATATTGGGATTCCTTTCTTAAAAGAAGCATTGGCTGCAAAGAAATGGGCGTTTGCTGCTGACTACATCAGGCTATATGCTGTATATCACTATGGTGGTATATATCTCGATACAGATGTTCAGGTATATAAGTCGTTTGACACAATGTTGGATAAGGAATGTTTTATCGGTCGTGAAAACAGTTGGCACTTTGCTAATGGACATGATACTGTATGTTATCTTGGTTCACATTGTTTCGGAGCTGTGAAGGGACATCCATTTATAGGAGATGCCTTGGAATACTACAATAGTATACAATTTCTGAAGACAGATAATCCAAACGTGCCAAATGTATTGAAGCAGAATATAACTATTATACCATACATTCAAGCCGAATATGCAAGAAAATACGGATATAATTGGAATTACTCGGCACCACAGCATCAGTTGTTGGATAATGGAATTGAAATCTATCCATGTAATTATTTTGATGGAATGGCTGGTGATCCTGAGGCATATTGCGTTCATTTGGCTGTAGGTTCATGGCGCGAAGAGTATAATACTTATGCCGATAATACGATCTCTTGGAAATACAAGATTGAATGGCGTATCATAGCACTTCTGAAGAAAATTCTTCGCAAGCATCAATACGACATTATTAAGATTACATAGATGAAAAAGAAAGTTCTTTTTGTAATCGAATCTCTCTCTGGAGGTGGCGCTGAGATGGTGCTGAACACTTTGGTGCAGAAGTTTGATTACAACAAATATGATGTGACGGTATGTTCGTTAGTTGATGTGGGGAAGTACAACGATGCCATCAAACGTGCTTGTAACTATAAATATGTGATACCTGATTCTACAGGAAAATCACTCCTTTTTCGTCTGTGGTGTAGCCTGCTATATCATTTGGTCTATTTTTGGCTACCATTAAAGTGGGTGTATAAACTCTTTATTCCAAAGGGGTTTGATACGGAGGTGGCATTTATTGAAGGCTTGGTTACAAAGTTGTTACAATATTCCTATAGGCGCAAAGTAGCATGGATACATTGTGACTTGAAAGAATTTCCATGGCCGGTGGATACTGGAATATACAAAAATCTTGAGGAGGAAAAGAAAGCATATTCGCAGTATGATAGGATTGCGGTTGTCTCTAACTCATCGAAGAATCATTTTATTGAAATCTATGGACTTGATGATCGTACTCGATGTATCTATAATCCGATAGATAAGAAATTAATTCGAGAAAGAGCCGGTTCGGAAAAGCGGGACTCTAAAAATAGCAAGTTCCGTTTCATTACAGTTGGACGTCTTACGGAAGCAAAAGGCTTTGATCGTTTGATAGAAGCATCAGCTCGTTTGAAACAGGATGGTTTTGATTTTGAACTTTGGATAGTTGGTGAAGGTGCAGATCGCGGGAAGTTTGCAGCTTATAGCTTAGAACTTAAAGTTCAGGAATATGTGAGATTCTTAGGGTTTCAGGCGAACCCTTACATGTATATGAATCAATGTGATTGTTTTGTGTGCTCAAGCCGAACAGAAGGCTACAGCCTTGTTATAGCCGAAGCAATGTGTGTGGGGCTTCCTGTCATCAGCACCCGATGTGCGGGGCCTGAAGAGATTCTCGAAGGTGGAAAGTGGGGGGTGATGGTTGATAACTCCACCGATGGCCTGTATGAAGGCATGAGGCAGATGCTGATTGATGATAAGACGGAAGAGTATAAGGAGCTATCATTGGAGCGTGCCAAGAGTTTTGATATCGAGAAAACAATGAGTGAAGTTTATAGTGTGTTGTAAATAGTTGATAATTAAATGTTAATAAATGCTATAGGGGGGGTAAATCAGGAAGCAAGGAAGTCTTCAGATCCTCGAATTTTGAACTCTTGCGACTTGTTTGCATGCTTCTGATAATTTGTGGACACATCATTATGATTCATGGATATGATACGGTAGGAGATAGTTCGTGGTACATAAAGCAGATTTTCACCCCTTTCTGTACGGTTGCCGTAAATATATTTGTTTTAATTTCCGGTTATTTTGGTATTAAATTAAACACCAAGAAACTTTGGTCGCTAAATTGTATGGTGACGTTATATTGTGTTGTGTTCCTTGCTTTGGCTCTTGGTTTAGGAATTCATACATTGTCCATATCGAAAGATTGGATGCAGTTTGTGCCCGTTGTTACAAAGCAGTACTGGTTCATTACGGTCTATTTTGCGTTATGTTTGATTAGTCCCTTCTTGAACAAGCTTGTGGAGGTACTGGATAAGGAAATGTACAAGAAACTATTGATAACGAGCATTGTGCTCTTCTGCATTCTACCCACTTTTGCTGTTATTCTCAACTTTAAGACAATAACTCTTGATTCTGGTTATGGCTTGGTGAACTTTGTGTTCCTCTACCTTATGGGAAGATATATTCGGTTGCATAATAGATTTGAACTCAGCAAATACAAGTATCTTGGTTTATACATAGTATGCATGTCCATCATGGCTGCTTTCCAGATATGCTATTCTAAACTTCTGGGGTTCGACTTTGATGCACTCATTAGCTATGATACCTTCTTCACTTTCGTGGGAGCTGTAGGCTTATTCATGTATTTTCGTGAATTGTCGTTCTCAAACAATGTGATAAACCAACTTGCTAAGTCTTGTCTTGCAGTATATGTCATACATCTGAATCCTTTGATATTTCACTACATCTTTGATGATATTCTGCATACAAAAGCATATAATGGATACAGCTATGTTACCTTCCTGTTGGTTGCACCACCTGTCATCTATCTCGCATGTGTTGTAATCGAGTTGTGTAGAAATAAAGCAACCTCATTATTTGTAAAATAATACGTTATCATGCAATTACTTGCGTTTAATAAAAACAGAACAAATGTCATCAAGGGAATAGCGATCCTTATGATGATATGGTTACACGCTTTTGAATCTTCTGATTATTCACGATACATCTCATTTGTGTGGATAAGTGGAAGGCCATTGGCGTCATGGCTACATGATGCTTGTAATCCTGTAGGTATATTTATGGTGGTGAGCGGATATGGAATGTTCTTTTCATACCTCAAAGCAAAGAAAGACGGGTTGTCGGTTATCAAATGGCAACACTCCTTGTCAAGAATAATACGTCTTTATGTGCCATTCTGGATAGCCACATTACTTGCAACGTGTATAACAAAACCACATACAGTTGTGGATAAGTTGACTGATATCCCAATGCTGATTGCTAATCTTACTGCCTATAATCCTACTTACAATATTGTAGGTTGGTATATAGCTCCTTTTGTGTTGACAAGTCTCTTTATTGATAGAATTTTCAAGTGGTTTGAGAAGTATGAAATTGTTTTTCTTATTTTCGGATTATTGTATTACTATGGCATGGCAAAGGTTTATGGCATGGCGTACGATAGAATAGCAGAACACCCTTGGTTATTAATATTGTGTAGGACATCCGAGTTTTATTTGCCAATGATGCTTGGTGCATCAGCAGCAAAACATTCGTCATGGAACTGTAAGTTTACAATGAACGAAAAGATTGTTACGGCTATTTGTGCAGTTGTTGTAATCCTAATGTTTGCATATAGCTCATGGAAGGGCATTCCTGCTTATCCCGTATATTGTGCAGTATTAGTACTGCTGATAGCCAATGTCAGGTTAAGTAGATACTCAGAAAAGATATTTGCATTTCTTGGAGTACACTCCATGAATATTTGGTTTATACATGCTTTCTTTTTCAAATGGGCGTTTATGGCTCAATATCCTATATTTATTCTCATAACTGATATTATAATCAGCATAGGACTATCTTATGTGATTAATTTTTTGTCTAACCCTATTGTCACAAGGCTAACAAAGCTTGTGCGAGACTATTAATGAGAGGGGGGGACTTTAAAAATGTAACTCTAATTAATTTGAAGGTTGCTATGGTTAAGATGCTGAATAAGATAAAAAAATAATGAAAAATCACCGCACAATATATCTTGATATAATTCGCATTGTTGCTTGCACCATGGTTATAACAATGCATGCCCCCTTTCCAGGGAAAGGAGCATTGGCACATGGTTCATTCCTTGCGTTAAGTAGTTATCTAATGTCTCCCTGTGTTCCTTTATTCTTTATGGTTAGTGGAGCTTTGTTGCTACCATGTAAGGAGGGTGTAACTGCTAACTCATATATAAAAAAACGTATAGGTAAAATAGTAGGTCCTACTATTTGTTTTTCAATATTTTATATAATGTTGAATAGTAGTGAATTATCAGTTAAGGAGGGAGTGACGGACTTGTTTTCTATTCCTTTTACTGCACAGGGACATGGAATTTTATGGTTTATGTACACACTTGCAGGTTTGTATTTACTCGTGCCGATTGTCTCTCCTTGGTTGAGGAATGCATCAAAATATGAGATTGAAATATACTTGGCTTTGTGGCTTGTTACACTGCTTTATCCCTATATCGGACTTGTGTTAAAAATAAATACAAGTAATACAGGATTATTATATTATTTTTCAGGTTATGCCGGATATTTTTTACTTGGTCATTATATGAGTAGATATGCCTTATCGCTTAGATGGTTACTGCCTTTAGCTTTATTGATGCTACCTCTGCCAGTACTTAATAAAGTACTGGGGTGGGAACTCGACTTTTATTCTGCATTTTGGTATTTGTCGGCCCCTGTTGCTATAATGACGGCAGGATGGTTTGCTTTGATGAAAAGCATATTTGAGAAGATAGAGATGGGAAAGGCTTTGTTGGGAGGCATAGCTATGGTAAGCAATTTAAGTTTTGGTATATATCTTATCCACATATTTGTAATGCGTACATTATTGTATGAGTGGTCGGTAATACAAGGCTTTAATAATTATTATATACAGACCTTTACTGTGATTGTGTTGACATACATAGGTTCATTTGTTAGCTGCTATATAATTTCAAAATTGCCACTGTCACAGTATATCATAGGTTATACTGTACATAAGAAAAAATAGAATGAAGAAACGTCTGTTTATCAATATCCATTATTTGGAAATTGGCGGAGCTGAGCGTGCTCTATTGGGATTACTATCTGCTTTTGATCCGGAAAAAGTTGATATAGATTTGTTTGTAAATCAGCATACGGGAGAATTTATGTCGCTGATTCCGAATTATGTAAATCTGTTGCCTGAAGTACCGGAATATACCTGTATTGAACGTCCTATAAAGAACATTGTGAAAGAGAGGCATGTAGGAATAGTGTTACGTCGTATGTGGGCAAAGCTTAAACATAAACTGTATCTTAAAACCTTGACTGATGAGGAGCGAAAGCATGATTCCAGTATATTCCAATATGTTGCAAATGCTGTTGAAGGCACTTTACCATCTTTGGAATATTTAGGTGAATATGACCTTGCGATAAGTTTTCTACAGCCTCATAACATTGTTCTGAATAAAGTAAAGGCTAAAAAGAAAATATGTTGGATACACACAGACTATTCCACCATTCATGTGAACCACGATTTGGAGCTACCCATATGGAATACTTTTGATTACGTAGCTTCAATTAGTGACGAGTGTACAAAAACATTTTTGCAAACATTTCCTGAATTGAAGGATAAAATTGTGTTGATAGAGAATATCCTTTCACCTTTCTTTGTGCGTCAACAAGCGGAATTAGAGGATGTGTCGAAAGAAATGTCGGATGAATTGGGGGTAGTGAATATTCTCACTATAGGTCGTTTTTCCCCCCCAAAAAAAATAGAGGGTATTCCACACATTTGTGCTGAGATGGAACGGTTGGGTGTGGAATTTAAGTGGTACATCATAGGCTATGGTCCCGACACAGAGATTCAAGAGGCTTTGGATAAATACAACATGCGACATCGCATGATATTATTAGGTAAGAAAACCAATCCATATCCTTATATAAAGGCTTGTGATATTTATGCCCAGCCCAGTGTCTATGAGGGAAAAAGTGTAACTGTTCGTGAGGCTCAAATGTTGTATAAACCAGTAGTAATAACAGATTATCCTACCTCGAAAAGCCAAATAACAAGTGGGGTAGATGGAGTGATTGTGCCTCTTGATGAGATAGATACTGCAAAAGAAATTGTGGAGTTTATAAAAAACAAAAAGTTGAGAGAACAAATAGTAGAATATCTTCGTACTCATGATTTTGGTAATGAGAAAGAAGTGGATAAAATTTATATGTTGATGAAGTAGAGTATGATTCCTGCATATCTATATAAATACATTTATCTGCTTCTTGTTACCGTTTTGACATTAACGGTAGTGAAATATAGAAGAAGTTTAAGAGTAAATGAAAGTATCATTGGCAGTGCGTTGCTCTGCTTGTTTATGGTGCTTTTCATTGGCTTCCGACCGGTTTCTATATATTTTGTGGATATGGTTAATTATGCTAATTGGTGGGGAAGCACTTGGTGGGGATTTGATTGGGATGCGGAGAACTTATTGTTTGATAACCTGTATCAATATATGGGAAGCATTTTTCCCGATGGTACTGTTTTCTTTGTGGTGATAGCTGCCATTTATTTTACAGGTATGCTCGTTGTTTGTCGGAAGTTGTTTCCATCCAATACGCTAATCGTATTCTTAGTTTGTTTAGCTGCTTTTTCTACTTTTTCGTATGGTACGAATGGTATCAAGGCGGGGGCAGCTGCTTCTTTGTTTTTGGTGGCATTGGCTTATAGAGATAATATCGTAGTTTCCATTTTTTTCTTGTTTTTATCATGGGGCTTTCATCATTCAATGCAAATGCCGGTAGCTGCATATGTTCTGACTTTAATATTTAAAAATAAAAAGTGGTATTTCTATGGATGGCTATTTTGTTTATTGATGGCTGTGGCGCATATCTCTTTCTTTCAGGAATTTTTTGCCGGAATGACGGATGAGTCGGGTGCAGGGTATCTTAATTGGGATACAAATGATGATTGGGGAGGGAAAAGTGGCTTTCGTATAGATTTTGTAATATATAGTGCTATGCCTGTTGTTATGGGGTACTATGTGAAATTTAAGTACCAATTAGAGGATAGACTTTATGATATAATGTTATATATGTATTTGACTTGTAATGGAATATGGATGCTTTGTATGTATGCACAGTTTACAAATCGTATAGCGTACTTATCGTGGTTTATGTATCCGATATTGTTGGTTTATCCCTGTTATGCCATTGTTGATAAGAATCATCCGTTAGTATTGGTACGGCAGAAAGTGGTATTGTTGCATTTGGCATTTACCCTATTTATGGTCTTAATTTATTATGCTTAATATGATACCTAAAGTAATTCATTACTGTTGGTTTGGCGGTAACCCGCTTCCTGAAGATGCGAAGAAATGTATTGCATCGTGGAAAAAATACCTGCCTGATTATGAAATAAAGGAGTGGAACGAAAGCAACTTCGATGTCAATTGTTGTCCTTATGTTAAAGAGGCATATGAAGCAAAAAAATATGCTTTTGTAAGCGATTATGCACGCTTTCATGTGCTTTATCAGGAAGGGGGATTGTATTTTGATACAGATGTAGAGGTTATAAAGAATATGGATTGTATAATTGCTGCAGGAAATTTCATGGGATTTGAGAAGAGCCTGGCTACGAAGCAGCAAGAAAGTGGGGCTACACCAAGAACAGCTGTTCTTGGTGTAGCCCCAGGGCTCGGCCTTGGGGTGAACCCAGGGCTCGCTTTGTTGGGTGAATTACTTGACTTTTATGAAGCAAAAGAGCATTTTGCAATTGAAGATGGTACAGTGGTAGACTTTACCACCGACCTGTTGCGAAAGCATGGACTTGTAGAGGAACATAGCTTGCAGAAGGTTGCTGATATAACGATATATCCGGCTGATTATTTTTGTCCTATGGATTCTACAACAGGTATCACGACTATAACCCCAAATACTGTCTCTATTCACCATTATTCATGCTCGTGGATAGACCACAATACTCTTAGTTGGCAATTGCATATTCTTAAAAATAAGCTTATCGGCTTGTTGGGTGAAAAATGGGTAATGAAACTCAGTAAAATATTAAAAAGATAGCTAATGAGTGAATCACCTCGTATAACTGTAATTATGGGCATATACAATTGTGCCGATACTTTGATAGAGGCTCTTGAATCATTGGAGACTCAAACATATAAAAGATTTAAAGTTGTGCTTTGTGATGATGGTTCAAAGGATAATACTTTGGAAGTCGCACAAAAATGGGCGGAGATGCATCCTAATTATATTGTGATACAGAATGAACATAATATAAAGTTGGCAGCAACGTTAAACCATTGTCTTGATTATGCCGACACAGAATATGTAGCTCGTATGGATGGAGATGACCTGTCTGTTCCGACTCGGTTTGAGAAGGAAATAAGTTTTCTTGATGGGCATCCGGAATATGCATTAGTGAGTTGTCCGATGATTTATTTTGATGAAGAGGGGGATTATCGAATAGGAAGGGCTAAGGCTGAACCGACTAGAATAGATTTTACTCGTAATACACCTTTTTGTCATGCTCCGGTATTAATGCGTCGGAATGCTCTTGAAGCAATAGGCAGATATACTGCGGAACCTAAAACAGAGCGCATAGAGGATTATTATTTATGGCATAAGTTTTATTGTAAAGGTTATAGAGGATATAATTTACAAGAACCATTGTATAAGATGCGTAACGGACGTGATGCTTTTGCTCGCCGTAAATTCTTAGATCGTTGGCGTGGATATAAGACAACTACTGAAGTTTGTCGGAATTTGGGCTTCTCTTATCCTTGGATTTATGGAATACCAGCTTTTATGAAAGCTTTTGTTCCTAGTCTTTTTGTTAGAATCATAAAAACAAGGTTGCGTTAATATTATTGGATTTGTTTTTGACAAGTATGGAATCTCCTAAAATAACAGTCATTGTACCAGTTTATAATGTTGCCACATATATAGAAAAGTGCGCAGTGTCCTTATTTCAGCAGACTTTGGATAGTTTGGAAATATTGTTTGTAGATGATTGTAGCCCTGACAATTCTGTAGAAATTATAAAGGAGACCCTCAAAAAATATCCGGCGCGAAATTCGCTGACGCGAATTATAAGGATGCCGTCTAACGGCGGCCAAGCCGCCGTTAGACGGCAGGGGATAATTGAGGCTACAGGACAATATATAATTCATTGTGATGGGGATGATTGGGTGGATTTGGATTTATACGAACGATTATATGATACTGCTGTAGAGGAAGGGGCGGATATTGTGGTATGTGACGAGATACATGAATGTTATGATGGGTCCCATTTGCAAGAAGTGGGATTACTACCCGAACATTGCAAGGATGTTATCAAGAATTGGTATAAAGCTGCACTTGGTATGTTCTGTCACAACAAATTGGTGAAACGTTCGCTTTATACGGAGCATGATATATTGCCATGGGTAGGGTTGAATATGTGGGAAGATAATGGTTTGTTGGCTCGCCTATTTTATTACGGAGACAAATTGGCACAAATTCATGGCTCATGTTATCACTATAATCGAACCAATATAAATGCAATGACTTCAGGGTATGGTATTAGGCAGGTGGAGCAGATGATAGGTATAGCTGAACACTTGACTGAGTTCTTTGGTACAAAAAAGGATGCTAAAGAATTGGAGAAAACTGTGCTGGCATTTCAATATCTTGCTCGAATAAATTTTGTAACTGATAGTTTTGCAAAATTGCGTCGGTACAATAATACGTTTAAAGGTTCTGAAGCTATCATACCTTATTTGGATTTAAATGCTTTTTCGAATAAAGGTCGTTTTCGCTTTCGTATGGTGAAATATCATTTAGGGTGGCTTTTTGTGTTAATGTTTAAAGTAAAGAATCTGTTATCAAATCGGAACTAGCTAAAGGTGTAATAAAGTTGAATTCTGAACCTTCACTTCCTTCACGAGGAGATAATTATCTGTTTAACAGATATATTCTGTGAAGAAATGAAGAAAATATCTATCCTTCACACCTTCACGGACTTTTATCTTCATGCTACAAAACTGTCGACTGACTATATTTTATTAGATTGAATGTCTTGATATATAAGTAGACGACTATAGTTGTCCACTTTGCCGACTGGAGTCGGCTGAATGGCTGACTGTAGTTGACCAAGTAGCCGACTACAGTCGGCTATTGATTAGAGAAACAATTAGACTTTGCCAAGTGGTTATTTATCCCTAAAACGGTTACTAATGAAAGAGGCTGGGTAAGCGTCTCCGTGATGCCGTGATTCGATAAGTGAAGGGTGTGAAGCGTGAAAAAATACTAACTGTTCACTACAAGTAGTTGGGAACAAATTAATTAGCGTGTGGTGAAGGATGTGAATAATCAGATATATCATTTATCTGGATTTGATTGGTAAATGATAGGATAGATATTTTTTAATAATAGAAAAATGGCAAAACAGAAAATAATTCGTGCCTGCACAGTTCCCCAATCTTTGGGCTTTGTGACGGGAATGCTTCCCGATTTGCAAAAGAAGTATGAAGTAGTGTTATTGTCATCTTCTGGTCTAGAATGGGAAGAGGTGCGTAGATTGCATCCTGATGTCAAGTGCATAGAGGTGGATATGGAACGTCACATTTCTCCCATCAAGGATATAAAATCTTTGTGGCGGTTGTGGCGTACATTCTGTACGGAAAAACCGAAGATGGTGCATTCAATGACTCCAAAAGCGGGTTTGCTTTGTATGCTGGCGGCTCGAATGGCCGGTGTGCCTGTACGTGTGCATACATTTACAGGTTTGGTATTTCCTACTTCCATTGGGTTGAAAAAGAAAATATTGATGGCAACGGATTGGCTTACTTGTGCTTGTGCTACACATATTATTCCAGAAGGGGAGGGGGTAAAAAATGATTTGTTGAACAATGGCATTACTAAAAAGCCTATTAAGGTATTGGGATATGGCAGTTGTCGAGGTATTGATATCGAACGATTTGATAAAAATTCAGAGGTAATAGAACGAGCCGTACAGTTGCGTAAAGATGGTATTTGTACTTTTATCACTGTGGGACGTTTGGTTGGTGATAAAGGGATCAATGAATTGGTTGAAGCTTTTGTTAAGCTAAATAGAGAAAATAATGATACACGTTTAATCCTTGTAGGGTGTTATGAAGATAATCTTGATCCTCTTAAAATGGAAACATATAAATTGATTGATAGTTGTGATGCTATTGAATATGTTGGTCAGCAAAATGACGTACGTCCTTGGTTTGCAGCTTCAGATGTTGCTGTGCTTGCGTCTTATCGAGAGGGATTTCCAAATGTGGTAATTGAAGCAGGTGCTATGGGGCTTCCTCAAATAGTTACTGATATAAATGGTGCACGAGAAATCATTATAGAGGGTGAAAATGGAATTATTGTTCCTTCAAAAAGTGTCGATGCTCTTTACGGTGCCATGAAGTCTATGCTTAATGTTAATTACCGCTACTCATTTGCTGTAAATGCACGCAGACTCATAGCTTCGAGATATGAGCAAAATTTTGTGTGTCAATGTTTGTATGATTTTTATGATAAGATATTGAATAAGAATTCTAACGGCTAATTGATTTTATAAGTGATTGTTTGTATAATGAATAAAGAATAAGTAATAAGTAATGAAAACAGTAATAGTGTTTGGTGCTACAGGAAATCTTGGAGCATATATAGCTTTGCATTTGAAAGAAAAAGGATACAATGTTATCGCAGTAGGTCGTAGAAAGGACGATAATGGGTTCTTTGCTTCCAAAGATATAAAATATTTATCGGTCGATGTTACCAATTTTAAGGATTTTAAGTTGTTGCCCCAAGATGGAGTAGACTGTGTGGCTCATTTTGCAGGAGAGTTACCTTCCCGTTATTCTTTTCATGCTAGTGAGCTCGTTCAGTCGATCACCATCGGAACACTTAATGTTTTAGAATATATGCGTTCATGCGGTTGTAAGAAAATAATTTTCCCGCAGACCCCTTCTGATATGTGTAAGTATCACAATAATGGCTCTATAATACCAGTAGATGCTCCTCGTCATTTTCCGCTTACTGGTGATCATAGTATATATACTATTGCTAAAAATGCGGCAGTGGATCTTATAGAGCATTATCATGCGGAATATGGATTCAGCCGTTTCATATTGCGTTTCTTCACAATCTATCAATATCATCCCAACGCTTACCACTATCGCGATTTTCAGTTTCATCTTATGCCATATCGTATGCTTATGGATCGGGCCTCAAAAAGTCTTCCGATTGAAATTTGGGGCAACTGTAAGAAGGCAAAGGAGATGGTGTATATCAAGGATTTTGTTCGCGTAGTGGAGAAATGTGTTGAGTCTGACAAAGAAGGTGGTATGTATAATGTTGGTAATGGGTGGCAAGTATCGTTGGAGGAGCAGATAAAAGGTATCATAGAGGTGTTTTCTCCCAAAGATAATCCTTCTAAGATCATTTATTGTTCCGAAAAAACGGATCCTTTGGAGAATGCTTTTGATGTGAGTAAGACGTTCTGTGAACTTGATTATAAGCCTGAATTCAGTTATATAGACCAACTTCGGGATTTTAAGAAAGAAATGGAAGAGGAGCCTATGGCTCAGTTATGGGGCGTAAAGACTGATTATCCCAAGAACTGTAAAAATAGATAAGATGTACGCACATTTTTTTAAACGTATAATAGACTTTTTAATAGCATTGGTAGTCCTTTTGTTTATCAGTCCTGTTCTGCTAATAATTACGATTCTCCTTTACGTTTTCAATGAGGGGGCGGGAGCGTTTTTTCTGCAGGAACGTCCGGGACTGCATGGAAAGATATTTAAGATCATAAAATTTAAGACAATGAATGAACGCAGGGATGCATCAGGTAAACTTCTCCCGGATGTACAGCGTATCACCAAGTTTGGTCGGTTTGTCCGGAATACATCTCTTGACGAACTTCCGCAGTTGATTAATGTGTTAAAAGGTGATATGGCGCTTATTGGGCCTCGTCCGTTGCTGGTTAAATATCTTTCCCTTTATAGCAAAGAGCAAATGCGCCGTCACGATGTCCGTCCTGGTATATCCGGTTGGGCGCAGTGTCAGGGACGTAATTCTCTTTCGTGGACTGACAAGTTTGCATTGGACGTATGGTATGTGGATCATATATCGTTGATGACTGATTTAAAGGTGATTTTCGTTACTATGAAAAAGGTGCTATTTCGTGAAGATATAAATACCTCTGATGCGAGTGCAACAGTTACAATGGAAGAATTCAATGGTTATAACTGAATAATACAGTAGAATGGATAAGATATTGATAAGTACATTACAAACGCCTTGCTTTTTATTGGATGAGAAAGAGTTAGGTAGGGGAATTAGCGGGTTTTACCGGTCACTGAAGAGGCACTTTGCGCATTGTGTTGTTGGATATTCGGTGAAGACAAATTCGCTACCGTATGCAATAGCAAAAGCTAAGGATTTTGGCTGTTTCGCAGAGGTCGTTTCGGATGATGAACTGGATTTGGCTTTAGAATGCGGTTATAAAATGAATGAAATTGTATTCAATGGGCCCATGAAGTCCAAGGTACGATTCCTTGATGCTTTAAAAGGTGGCGCAACGGTAAATATTGAAACTCACCGTGAATTAGAGTGGTTAAAGGAGTTACCTTCTGATGGTTTTTATAAAATAGGCATACGTCTCGGTGTTAACATTTCTGACGTATCTTTGGAAGATGCTGATGGTGAAAATGATTTCAGTCGTTTTGGGTTTAATGATGTAACAGACGAGTTTGCCTATGCTATTGAATCAATAAGGAGTATTCCTCAAGTGAAATTGGTGGGATTACATATTCATCGGACTTGTCATAGCAGAAGCGTTAGATTCTATAAAAGGTCTGTTGCTTATGCTGCAAGTGTAATAAAGAAGTATCATCTGGATCTTGATTATCTTGATATTGGAGGAGGATATTATGGAATTTTCCCTAATGCTCCCACCTTTGACGATTATGTGACAGCAATCTATGAATCTCTTCAGAAACAAGGTCTAGAGAAACTTGCAATCATCGTGGAACCGGGTAATGCATTGACCGCTTCGGCTTTTACTTATTATTCGCGGGTGATAGATGTGAAACAATTGCCGGATTGTCGGATATTGACAACGGACGGAACACGTAATGATATAGATCCCTTTTTTCATAAGAATGGATATATGACAGAGATAAACCGTGCGAATGAGTCAGGACAGGTTGTTCCGTTACAAATAGTGGCGGGTGCTACTTGCTTGGAGTACGACAAATTGTTCAGGTTAGAAAATCAACCGGAAATAAAGGTTGGAGATGTGATCGAATACAAGAATGTAGGTGCCTATACTTTATCGTTAACACCAATGTTTATCAACTATTTCCCAAGAGTATATTCACTTTCTTCTGATAGTTTGAAACTTGTTCGTGATAAATGGACAGCAAAGGAATACATACAAAAATCAAATATATAAATCCAATGAAATCTAGTATTTTATTTAGTAGTGCTGGACGGCGTGGTCGCTTGCTCCGTAACGCACAAGAATCAATCGGCTCAAAATGTGATATCAATGCAACCGATAATAACGCAACGGCTCCTGCACTGTACTTTGCGACAAACGAATATGTTGTTCCGCGTATCAATGCTCCCGAGTATGTTGACACGCTACTTGATATTTGCAAAAAAGCCAATGTAAAAGCTATAACTACTCTCATTGATCCAGAGATTGAAGTCCTTTCTGCGAACCGTGAGAAATTCTTGGAGGCTGGCGTGTTGCCGCTTTGTCCTGCTGACGAGATTACTGCCCGTTGCTGTTTTGATAAGTATGAGATGTTCAAATATCTCACAGAGAAAGGTATTCCTACTCCATTGACTTACCATGACTTTGATGAATTTAAGAAAGGGGTAGCTGAAGGTAAAATTTCTTTCCCTATATTCATGAAACCTATTTGTGGTAGTGGTAGTGTTGGTGCTCATAAAGTGAATACTATGGAGCAGGCTGAGGCTGATTGGTTCTCCGGTGAACATGATTACATTATTCAGGAGTTGATGACTGAAGGAGACTGCGATGCAGATGTTTATGTAGATGCTATTAGCCATAAGGCTGTCGCTGCTTTCTTAAAACGTAAGATTGAAACTCGTATTGGAGGAGCTAGTAAAACAATTTCTTACAAAGATCCGGTGTTATTTGCTTTTATTGAGAAGATCGCCTCTGTGTTCAAGTTTTGCGGTCCGCTTGATATGGATTTTTTCATTAAAGACGGCCAGTATTATTTATCAGAAGTAAATCCTCGTTTTGGTGGTGCTTATTTACATGCGTATGGGGCGGGTGTTGATTTCTTCCCTCTTATCTGGAACAATATGAATGGGATAGAGAATGACTCTCAGATCGGTCAGTATGACGAAGATGTTCTTATGTTGATGTACGATGATGTGGTCATACGAAAGAAATCTGAATTAGTTAATGACAATTTCTCAATACTGTAAAAACAAATTTGGAATAGAGTTATCTCCTATCTTTAATAGATAGGAGAGTAGTAACAATTGGAATAAGATTATGAGTTACATTCCTGAAAAAACAATTTATCTCTGTCTTGCTCACATGAGCGAAGACGGAATTGAACAGAAATACGTAAAGGAAGCATTTGATACTAACTGGGTGGTTCCTTTGGGACCTAACGTAAATGCTTTCGAAGAAGATTTGAAGAACTTTGTAGGCGGACAGAATGAGGTTGTTGCACTTTCGGCAGGTACGGCAGCTGTTCATCTGGCATTGATTGGCTGTGGTGTTCAGGCAGGTGATGAAGTATTGGTACAAAGCTTTACCTTTTGTGCTTCGTCGCATCCGATAACTTATCTTGGTGCAAAGCCTGTGTTCATTGGCTCCGAAAAGGATACTTGGAACATGGATCCGATATTATTGGAGGAGGCTATAAAAGATCGTATCGCCAAAACCGGTAAGAAACCGAAGGCTATTGTTCCTGTGGCACTTTATGGTATGCCTTACGATTGCGAGAAAATCATGGAGATTGCAAACAGATATGGGATTCCAGTTGTTGAGGATGCCGCAGAGGGATTTGGTAGCAGATTCGATGGTAAGGTGTTGGGTACTTTTGGAAAGTTTGGTGTATTGTCATTTAACGGTAATAAGATGATAACCACATCCGGTGGTGGCGCTTTGATTTGCCGGAATGCGGAGGACAAAAATACCATTATGTGGTATGCGACTCAGGCCCGTGATGCTTATCCTTACTATCAACATACGGCCATTGGGTATAATTATCGTATGAGTAACATTTGTGCCGGTATTGGGCGTGGTCAGATGACTGTGGCAGATGCGCATATTGCCCACCACAAGCATGTTCAGGCATTGTATGAGGAACTGCTGATGGATGTGGAAGGTATTCATATCCACAAGCAGCCCGTGGATGCACGCTATGATTCTAACTTTTGGTTATGTACGGCCACTATTGACTCTGATGTAAAGATTGTGGGTCAGGAGAATGCTTATAAGGAAGTTGTTAAGACTGCTGTGGGTGGTGCTGCCGGTGTGATTAAAGCTGTAGACTGTGCTACGACGGATTGCCAGCCTAATGAGAATGTGGAGGCACTCCGTGTATTCATGCTTTCAAAGAGGATTGAGGCACGTCCTGTATGGAAGCCGATGCACAAGCAACCGGTTTATGCGGATGCTCCTTTCTATACGAACGGAGTAGAAGAGGAAATCTTCAAAGTTGGATTTTGCCTTCCTGCCGGACCGTATGTAACTGATGATGATGTGCATTATATCGTAGAGAAAATCAAAGAAGCGATTGTGAGATAATAGTTTCGACCATTAATATAATAAGCAAGAGAATATGTGGCGGAATATCAAAGAAATATGTAGGTCCCTGAACTCATGATATATTCATGAATTCCCTGCATTATATGAGTTGGGAAGAATACAGCGGTATATTCCTGACTTATCCCCTCATATTGGTGTAAAACCGATATGTGTTTGTATGTGAAATATATCAACTGTCTGTGAAGATAGTTGATATATTAGTTTTAGGGGGGGTATATCGTGGAATTCGATATTTTTTCGTAGCTTTGTGACAAAGATTACTGATATGGAAGATTTGCACAGATTATATCCCATCGGGATACAGACATTTTCAGAAATACGGGAAGAAAATTATCTTTATATTGATAAGACGGAGTATGTTTACCGGATGACACACTTCTCTTCTAAATATATGTTCTTGAGTCGTCCGCGACGTTTCGGTAAGTCACTGTTGACTTCTACATTGCATAGCTATTTTTCCGGTCGTAAAGAACTTTTTCATGGGCTGGCTATAGAGAAATTGGAGAAAGAGTGGACGGAATATCCGGTATTGCATTTTGATATGAGTACGGCCAAGCATGTGGATAAGGAGCAACTGCTGCAAGAATTAAATCTGAAACTTGCTAATTATGAGTCCTTCTATGGAAAGGATAAAGAGGAAGTTAATCCTAATCAACGTCTGATGGGGGTGATTAAGCGTGCTTACAAACAGACTGGCAAAAAAGTAGTTGTCCTTATTGACGAATACGATGCTCCTTTGCTTGATGTGATGCATGAACGAGAGAATCTCCACGTGTTGCGTAATATAATGCGTAATTTTTATAGCCCTTTGAAGGCTTGCGATCCCTATCTTCGCTATGTATTCCTGACTGGTATAACTAAATTCTCCCAACTTAGCATCTTTAGCGAATTGAATAACATTAAGAATGTTAGTATGGATGAGTCTTATGCCGCTATTTGTGGCATTACACAAGATGAGATGCTTACCCAAATGAAAGATGATATAGAGCAGTTGGCGAAAAAGATGGATGTCGGGTTTGAAGAAGTAGTTGTGAAGTTGAAAGAAAACTACGACGGATATCATTTCACCTATCCGTCTCCTGATGTCTATAATCCATTTAGTTTGCTTAATGCTTTTGCAGATGGAAAATTCAATTCTTACTGGTTTGGAAGCGGCACACCTACCTATCTGTTAAAGATGTTGGATAAGTTTAACGTGGAACCTTCTGAAATAGGACGTAAGCAGGCAAAAGTTTCTGCTTTCGATGCTCCTACCGAAACGATGACTGCTATTACTCCATTGTTGTATCAGAGTGGTTATATCACTATTAAAGATTATGATAAGGAATTGGATATCTATACGCTTGATATTCCCAATAAAGAAGTGCGGTTAGGATTGATGGAGAGCCTTCTTCCTCATTATGTTGCCAATAATGCAGAGGAAGCCAATACTATGGTGGCTTATCTTTCGCGTGATATCCGGAATGGTGATATGGATGCCGCATTGCATCGTTTGCAGACATTCTTGTCTACTATTCCCCAATGTGACAATACGAAGTATGAAGGTCATTATCAGCAAATGTTTTATGTTATATTCAGTTTATTGAATTTCTATGTAGACGTGGAAGTCCGTACTCCCCGGGGACGGGTGGATATGGTGCTGCGCACAAAGACTACATTGTATGTGATGGAACTGAAACTGGATAAGAATGCGGATATGGCGATGGGACAGATTGATTTGAAGAATTATCCGGAACGTTTTGCTTTGTGTGGACTGCCTGTCGTGAAGGTGGCTGTCAATTTTGATAGCGAACGTTGTACAATAGGGGAGTGGAGGATAGAAAGAGAATAAATATATGGACTCTCCATTTATACATTAAGCCGGGTGCGTGCTAAAAGATAGATATTAGCCGGTATTTTTTGCTTTTGAGCAAAAGAACTTCGCTTGCCAAGCTGTATCTTTGCCATCTGAAAATATTAATTAAACAATAAAAAACAGATGTCGAACGTTTCTTCTTCAGCTTTTGCAGACACTAAAGCACATTATGATCTTCTTGACGGACTTCGTGGCGTGGCGGCTCTCATGGTTATATGGTATCATATATTTGAAGGCTATGCTTTTGCGGAAGTCAGTAATTCCGCTGG
The DNA here is from genome assembly GCA_947574505.1 of uncultured Bacteroides sp. Classification (GTDB taxonomy): domain Bacteria; phylum Bacteroidota; class Bacteroidia; order Bacteroidales; family Bacteroidaceae; genus Phocaeicola. Next base: position 29,884 of record CANPJW010000022.1, read on the forward strand.
TAGTGGTATGATTGAGACTTTCAATCACGGGTATTTGGCCGTTGATTTTTTCTTTATCCTTTCGGGCTTTGTTATCGGTTATGCCTATGATGACCGTTGGGGTGAGAGCATGACAATGAAAAAATTCTTCAAACGCCGTTTGATACGTCTTCATCCTATGGTAATCATAGGTGCTGTTCTGGGGGCTGTCGCATTTTATCTTCAGGGGTGTGTGCAATGGGATGGAACACACGTTGCCATATCAATGGTTATGCTGTCTCTTCTCTGCACGATATTCTTTATTCCTGCGATGCCGGGTGTAGGTTATGAAGTCCGCGGAAATGGTGAAATGTTCCCGTTGAACGGGCCTTGCTGGTCATTGTTCTTTGAATATATAGGTAATATCCTTTATGCCCTGTTTATTCGTCGTTTGTCGAACAGGGCGTTGACGGTACTTGTAGTCTTGTTGGGAATCGCGTTGGCATTATTCGCTGTCTTCAATGTTTCAGGTTATGGGAATATCGGAGTGGGATGGACATTGGACGGCGTGAATTTCTTAGGCGGATCATTGAGGATGCTTTTCCCTTTCTCTTTGGGTATGCTTCTGTCGCGTAACTTCAAACCCGTCAGGCTGAAAGGTGCATTTTGGATATGCGCCATTGTCTTGATTGCTTTGTTTTCGGTTCCTTATCTGGAAGGTGCAGAGCCGTTTTGCGTAAATGGTGCTTATGAAGCATTTTGTGTTATCATAGCTTTCCCTATTCTTGTCTGGCTGGGAGCATCGGGAATCACTACGGATAAGAAGTCGACCGCGATATGTAAGTTCCTGGGAGATATATCTTATCCGATTTATGTGGTTCATTATCCGCTTATGTATTTGTTCTATGCATGGTTGATTAAAAATAAGCTTTACTCTTTGGAAGAAACTTGGGAAGTGGCTTTGTGTGTTTACGCATTGAGTGTTGTATTGGCTTGTCTGTGCCTGAAGTTGTATGATGAACCTGTACGGAAATGTCTGGCTAAACGCTTGCTGCATAAAAAGCTGTAATGAATAATAGAAACAGGAACGGGTGTCAAAAGAAGGTAAATACATGACCTTTTGACACCCGCTTGCTTTTTATAGTTACATCTGCTGATAATCTTTTGCCAGTCCGCCTTCGCTTGTTTCTTTGTAGAGTGACGGCAGGTCGTGTCCGGTCTGTTTCATTACTTGCACCACTTTGTCGAAAGAAACACGGTGCATCCCGTCTGTAAAGGCTGAGTAAAGATTGGCATCCAATGCACGGGCAGCGGCGTAGGCGTTGCGTTCGATGCAGGGGATTTGTACCAATCCGCATACGGGGTCGCAAGTCATTCCCAAGTGGTGCTCAAGTCCCATCTCGGCAGCATACTCGATTTGTGCCGGGCTACCACCGAATAGCTGGCTGGCGGCAGCCGAAGCCATGGCGCAGGCAACGCCTACTTCTCCTTGACAGCCTACTTCCGCGCCGGAGATAGAAGCGTTGAACTTGACGATGTTTCCGATTAAGCCGGCAGTGGCCAATGCCCGCAAGATACGCATGTCGCTGAAATCGCGGCTTTTCTGTAAATGATAAAGCACGGCAGGCATCACACCGCACGAACCGCAGGTCGGTGCAGTCACAATCTTTCCGCCGGAAGCGTTCTCTTCACTTACCGCTAAGGCGTAAGAAAAGACAAGCCCTCTGGATTGGAGAGATTGCTTATAACCGGTGGCACGTATATAATAGGTGGAGGCTTTTCGTCTGAGGTTTAATGGGCCGGGCAGTACGCCTTCCGCTTCCAGGCCGCGGTGGATGGCATCTTTCATTGTGCTCCATACCTCTGCCAGATAGTCCCATATATCTTCGTTCTCACATTCTTTCACGTATTCCCAATAACTTTTCCCGGTACGTTCGCACCATTGCAGTATCTCGGTCATGTTGTTCATGCCGTATACTTCCGTGCTTTCGATTGTCTGGGTGTTGTTGTTTTCTGCCAGTGCGCCGCCGCCTATGCTGTAAACAGTCCAGTTCTCGGTAACTTTATTATTGGCGTCAAAGGCTGCAAATGTCATTCCATTAGGATGGAAAGGCAGGAATACTTTGGGCTGCCATATGATTTCTACCGGAGCGGCAGGTTGCAGGGTGTCTATGATGGCTACATCTGTCATGTGTCCTTTTCCCGTAGCGGCCAAACTGCCATAGAGGGTGACTTTAAAAGAAGTGGCGTCCGGATGACGCTCCAGAAACATTTCAGCAGCTTTACGTGGTCCCATTGTGTGGCTACTGGAAGGGCCTGTGCCTATCCTATATAGCTCTTTGATTGATTTCATGATTGAAAGTGTGTTTTCGTTAATACCAATTTTTCTTTTTGCCTGACAAATATACGATAATACCGATAATTCCTATCACAAACCAGGCAAATAAATATCCATATCGCCAATCTAATTCGGGCATCCATTTATAGTTCATCCGTAAATCGTTGTTGGAGATATAAAGGTTTACCGATGAAGAAAGCGTTTTCCGGCAGATTTTGCAGATTAGTCAAAATCGACTACCGTGATGCCGGCACCGCCGAACTGCACATGCTCGTCGGCATAATGTCTGACTCCAGGCACGGTGGACAGATATTGGCGGATAAGTGTACGGAGTATTCCGGTTCCTGTGCCGTGAAGGATACGTACACGATTCATGCCGACCAATATAGCGTCGTCGACGAAATAAGTGACCGCTTGCAGCGCTTCGTCTCCACGCATTCCGCGGACGTCGATATCCTGTTTGAAATTCAGTTTCTTTTCATACATCTGGTCATGCGTCTGACTGCTGACAAAAGAGCTTTTAGCAATTCCTTCCGTCTTTTGAACGGCGTTGCTACGTTCAAGCCGGTCAAGTTTTACGGTCGTCTTGATACTTCCGAAAGCGACAGTCGCGTTTTTACCATTGATTTCCATCACCTGTCCGACACTGGTCTGCCCTTTGATTTTTACATTGTCGCCAACTGCGATAGGAGTGACTTTAGGTGTGGTTGAAGGAGTGGCAGCGGCGGCTTTCGGTTCGTTTTTCTTGTTCTTCTTCCGTTCCTGCTTCTCTTTCAGTCTCTCCATTTTGCGTGCCATCTTCTCTTCCTGCTCTTTGGAAGCCAGTGCGTCCAGAGAGGTGCGGAAGTCGGTCAGTTCCTGACGTGCCAAGCGTGTTTTTTCTTTTTCCGCTTGTGCTTCCTTGATGGTACGGATCGTATTTTCAATGCGGGCGTTTGATTCTTGCAACATTCGCTCTGCCTCTTCTTTCGCCTGTTTGATAATCTCTTTCCGTGATTTCTGCAATTCTTCCATTTCCGACTGATAACGGGTGATAGTCTCTTCCATATGCTTTTCCCGCTGGCGGATCGTTTGGCGTTTGCTTTCCCAGTAGCGTTTGTCGCGGACAATATCTTGTAGATATTTGTCGGCATTGATATACTCGCTTCCTACGATTTCCGAAGCATCGGCAATGACGTCTTCCGGTAATCCGATTTTGCGGGCGATTTCTACAGCGAATGAACTTCCCGGATTACCGATTTGCAATTGGAAGAGCGCCTGCATCAGATGGCGGTCGTAAAGCATGGCTCCATTTACCACTCCTTCATGGTCTTCGGCAAAATGTTTCAGATTTTGGTAGTGGGTGGTGATTACTCCGAATGTCCGCTTTTGATTGAAACGTCTCAATACAGCTTCGGCAATAGCACCGCCAATCTGTGGTTCCGTACCACCGCCAAACTCGTCAATCAGGATGAGGCTGCGTTCATTGCAGTTTTTCATCATAATCTTCATATTGGTCAGATGGGAAGAGTAGGTACTCAGGTCATCTTCGATGGACTGTTCGTCGCCGATATCAATAAAGATACTGCTGAATATACCTGCATGGCTACGCTCATGCAAGGGAATCAGCATACCACATTGCAGCATATATTGCAGTAACCCGACTGTTTTCAGACAGACTGATTTACCACCGGCATTCGGGCCGGAAATGATAAGGATACGTTGTTTATGATTAAGTTCTATGTCCAAAGGTATGACTTTCTTCCCATGTTTGGCTAATGAAAGTTGTAACAAGGGATGTACCGCCATCGTCCAGTCCAACAGTTGTTCGTTTTCGACGGCAGGTTTCAGACTGTTCGTTTGTATCGCAAAATAACTTTTCGCACGGATAAAGTCCACCTCTGCCAAAAACTCGTACGACTGAAGGATTTCCGGGATAGACGGACGAAGTATGTTTGAAAACTCGGTGAGGATACGGATAATCTCGCGCCGTTCGTCTCCTTCGAGTTCTCGGATACGGTTATTCGCTTCCACCACTTCGGCAGGCTCTATAAATACGGTCTTTCCGCTGGCGGATTCATCGTGTACGATTCCTTTTATTTTTCGTTTCAATCCCGGTGCAACGGGGATTACCAGGCGACCGTCGCGCATAGTGGGTGCTACGTCTTTGTCCACATATCCTTCAGACTGCGCATTGCGCAGAATACTGTTCAAAGAGCGTGAAATACTTCCCATCGTACTGGCAAGCTCACGACGTATGCGGGATAATTCGGTAGAGGCATTATCCTTGATTTTTCCATATTTGTTGAGGATACCGTCTATTTTTCCAATCAGTTGCGGGAATACGGCTATATCTCCCGCCAGTCTTTTCAGGCTGGGGTAGGGAGCGTCGTTTTCCTCTTCATCCTCGTTCCGGTGCAGGAAGCGAACGATGTCGCGGATTGTTTCTAACGAACGGCGCAGGTCGAACAGTTCTTGTTCGTCCAGATACATGCCTTCTATCCGCACTCGTTTCAGTGAAGGACGGACATCAAAAAAGAATTGGTCGGGAAATCCGTCCTCTTCCTGAATGATGCGAACAAACTCAGTTACCTGGTTTAATTTCTCTTCCACTTCTTCATATTGTTCGGAAAAGCTCATATCCATGACCCGCTCTTCACCTAAAGTGCTGAGACATTTATCTTTTAGTAATTGTCTTATCTGGTCGAATCCTATCTTTTGCTCAAAATTTTGAGGGTATATCATATCTTTGTTCTTACTAATGGACTGCAAAAATACGATTTATTCGCGAAAAAATTATCAGAATGTTTGCAGATTTAAAAATGATTCGTACCTTTGCACCGCTTTCAACGGAAAGCACTTCTGATAAAGGAAGTTTTGGAGAGGTGGCAGAGTGGTCGATTGCGGCGGTCTTGAAAACCGTTGTACTGCGAGGTACCCGGGGTTCGAATCCCTGTCTCTCCGCAATAAATATTGAATATCAATCGTTTACAAGAATTACACCCAGTTTTACACCCTACAATGTAAAATTGGGTGTTTTTGTATTATTTAAGAAAACTGCCGAGCGACTATGCATTGATCAGCCATTCTTTCCATTTCCAATTACCTTATGAAGCCTAAAACAATATCATACACAAAGCCATGTCGCTGCGCTCTGCTGCAAAACGAGCAGTAAATTACTGCAACTGTGATACACAATCAATAAATATGTTTCTTATCACAACGGCTATTTCCTTTTGCTGAATTTCTCTTTTGCATATTCATAAGATTCGAGGATATATGGCTTCAATGATTCAAAAGTCGTTTCGGATGGGCTCAAAGCGCAAATCCAACCCATCCACGCATAGACCGGATGCGGCATAATGACATTCTTTGCAGTAAAGTTATATGGCATATCCACAATACTACCTTTGCATGGACGTTTGGGCAATTCTCCGAACAAAGTGCGGAATGTCTGTTTTCGGACACCTATATTCACTCGCCACGCTCCCTCACGGTCTAATCGGGAAGCTCGGTCATTGTCACCATCCTTTTCTTTGATTGTCAAGACATATACGCCACGTTTCAGTACGCTACTGGGATTATAGAAAATACCACGCTCGCCCCAGCTACGAACTTCGACAACTCCTTCAAGGTTGTCAAGGCAATATTTCAGAATGTTGTCAGGTGTAACAGCCATATTGTAATCAGTATTCTTTAATTAACCGGTACATCGTTGCAATATCCTCCGATGCCATTTCGAATTTAGATTTCTCAATCAGGATGTTTTGCCCCGTCATTATATAGGATGGAAGGATACGAATGCCGTTGTATAAAATCTCGGTATTGCGCAATTTATAGGTAGATATGCTTGGGACAGCATTCTTCCCGGTCGCCTTCTTGCTTATCATATTAAAGGCTTTCTTTGCCACATCCCCCATAAGCATAATGACCCTGACATTGGGAAACAATGCAAGTTCTCTTTCCAGATAGGGCAGATTTTCCTCTATGCTCTCTTTTTAAACGGCATATTCGGTTTTGGGCATCTTAACAGCATTGGTGATGTAAATCCCTTTGTTCAGGATATCCGGTGCGGAATTCACCTCTATCCCGGCTTTTCGGAACAATGGAATTGTCGTTGACATATATGCGGCATCCGGTTTTCCATAGAAATCATCTTCCGGGCATGAGGGGACAACCTCATTTATCATGATTGCCCGTATGATTTCCGGATTGACCTCTACATTGTTGAAGTGCATATCTGTTTCCCTTTCGGATAATCGTCGTAGTTGCTCCTCGATATTCATAATACTATCCTTTATAGCTACGTTTTATTTCGTCAATCGACTTGCCGCCGATGCCGAAGTTCTCATCCGGCAATTCCTTAATGGTTACGGTGAAGAACTGTGCCGGGATATGGGTTATTTCGGCAGCTGTTGCTGTCAGCCGCTCAATAAGTTCTTTCTTTTGTTCGGAGGTCAAAGCCCCGCTTTCAACTGAAATGTACGGCATAATATATTATAATTTTAATTTAGACAGAATTAGAGCCATGTTCTGACTAAGATTGCGCATATTGGCAATTCCCTCGTCATCTTTAAGGACATCGCCAATTTCTCGCCCATAAACCATGTTCCAATATGTCGAGCCTATGACAATCATCTCTTTATTGAGAAAAAAATGATTCATTGTATCGACCGCCGTCATACCTCCGGCACGACGTACTGCGGCAACAGCCACGCCCAGTTTGTGTTTCAATATTCCCGGATTGACAGCAGCGATAACGCCACCTCTGTCCAACAATGCTTTCATTCGAGAGGAAACATCTGCTGAATAAACCGGCGAACCGAGAATTATCCCGTCAGCTCCAACCATTTTGCTAAATACCTCGGCAAAACCGTCTTTGCGGAATACACAATTGCCTTTACCTTTACAGGCAAAACAAGCACGGCATGGCTCTATATCTACATCTGCCAATTGAATAAGCTCGGTTCCAATTCCTTTCTTATTCAGTTCTTCAAATATGATGCGGATTATGATTGCCGTATTGCCATCTTTCCGTGCGCTGCCGTTAATACCGATTACTTTCATTGTAGAAATGACTTTAATGAATCATTGGCAAACATTGTCGGAGTGAACTCCACAATCTGATAATCAGCTATGCCATTGATGTGGAACGGGTCTTTGACAATGATAGCATCAACCGCTTCACGGTTATCTGCTTTTATCATTATCACTCCGCCGACACGAGGAGTCTGCGGCCCGGAGGCAATGAAGTCACCGGCTGCATAATGTTTGGCGAGATATTCACGGTGCGCACTCAGATAGTTATCAACCTCGCTCAACGGCTTTTTGTATGTGAGAATTGCAATAAACATAACGAGTCTATTTTTCCAGCGTTTAAGGTGAGGGAAGAATTGACGCATCATGTCTTTAGCCTGTTCCTGTGTTAAGTTCTGTCCTGACTGCTTGTTTATCTCATCAGTGAATTGGGCGCAGTGGTCAATCATCTGCTCCATAGTCATATCCTGCGCAAACTTGCCATCTTTGTAGCAGTAGATGCAATAATCTTCATTGAGTGTGCCATCGGTATTCGTACCGAGGATTTCATTTGTTAGCGGCATTCCGCAGCTTTGGCAGAATTTTTGTTCCATATCGTTTTTCTTTTCGCCCATCAGTCCAACAGGGTAGGTTATTAAATACAAAAGCGTGGACTACCTATGTCAATCTAACTTGACGGCCCTGAGAAAGCCTATGATGCAGATACAACAATAGCAGCCCACGCTATATGCGTGAGAACCACTATGCTATCTCTTGCATCAAATTTGAAAGGCTCTCAGGTTTTCAAGTTACAAGATGAGCATAACGCTTCTTTTTCTTATGTCTTGGAAAGAGTTGCCCCTATCCGAATGCAAAATTAGTTATTTTATTGATGTTTTGCATTATATAGAGCGGAATTATAGCTTGAATCCTCTACTTTTTCTTGGCTCTTCCGCTGATTGTCGTAAACCTTGCCAAAGTTTCTCCCATTGCTCTTTGAACCATTCGCCTATCGGTTGCCTGTTTATTGTAAGCACCAATTTATTATTATCAACCGAACTTTTCTCAATCTTGAAAATATCGTTCTTTATGTCAAATTTTCGTCTATGCTCTTCGGAATAGATTTTCCCATTACATCTGATTGCTTCCTTTTTTGTCAAAAGACTGTTTACCATATCTTTGGTAAATCCGATGGCATAGCAGAGTTTTTCCATTCTCAACATCTCTTTGAGTAAAGGGAACCAGTTGAACGCTTTTTCAAGAATGGTGTTCAATCGTGATATTTCCTTGTCTTTGGTTTCAAGCTCTTGATTATGTATTCCTTGTAGGTTATGAATCTGCTTGCCGTGCTGTTCCTGCATTTGTTGCATCTTGGCTTTTAATTCATCAATACCCTTGTCACGCTTGGCAATTTCATGACGTAAATTCTCATTGGTTTGTTCCAAATCTTTCAATTTTCCGCTTCCGAAAAGAGAACCGACACCGCTTGCTATGGCTGTGGCTGCATCGGTAGCTGCACTTTTGAGTTTGTCGGTGCGTATCTCCGATTTTACCTGTTTGAGTTCTTGCTCAGCAAGAGTTACCTGCTGCTTCTTGTGCCTTTGGGTTTCCTCTATACGTTGCAGTTCGGCTTTCTGTTTCTTTATGATGAAATCGTTACGTTCCAGATGTTCCTTGCCTGTTTCGGTTTTAGATTGTCCTCGTTCCATCAGGAGAATGTCAGAAGCCAAACTTTGCATTTCGGTCATATCCTCGTCATTGAGTTTACAGCTCTTTCCTGTATCGTGGTTCATCCAATCGAAAACGATATGAGCGTGATAATTCGGCTTGAACCACTTTCCATCAATTTGGAAACTCTCCCTATTTTCGGCTTCGGGTTGTCCGCTCAGCCAATGTCCTTCATCTTTGTGCAGGAAGATTTGCAGCGGAGTAATACCCCAGCGTTGTTTGCACTCCTCGCCAAATTTACGCACATCTGCCAATGTGGTGTCCGCTCTGATGAGCAACACCCCCTCACGGATAGGTGAACACCCTGCCACCTTGATGATTTTTCCGTTCTTGCCTTTGCGTTCACGTTCTTTCTCCTGCATGGCACGTCCGGTCTTTTCCTTGACCATCCGTTTGATGTTGTCGTAATGTGTCCGCAATTCGGTAGTGCCGAAGTCAGGATTTACCCACTGCTCGTTATCGGTGGAAAGTTTGGAAACGACATAGATTCTGGACTCTCCGATGTTGCGCATGTACTCGGCAGTCCTTCGGTTGTGTGCCTCGCTCGATGCGATGTTGCAAGGCTTGATATGTATGCTTGATTTTGTTGCCATAGTTTTTTGTTTACATTAGATTACTTTGTTCGCTCGCTGTGGGGTTCTTAGGGGTGCAACCCATAAGCGGTGATTGCAAAGAGAGGGTCACTCTTTGCTCGGGGTTCTCAGGGGTGAACGCCCTGAGTGGGTCATTAGGGCAAAGCCCTAATCCCCTCGGGAGAGCCCACAACTACGAAAGCGGAGCGTGTAGTTATAGTGGGCTATAACCGAAAGCCGTTCTTCTTTTTCGGTGGCTGGGTGTGCGTCTCTCTTACGGACTGGACTTGCCTGTTTCTTTCAGCCTGTTTCTGTAGGTATTCGTTCAAGTCCTTGCATCCGCTGTAGGTCTGCGAAGCGTCACGGATGTATAAGTCTCTGCCGTATTCCATACGGATTTGCCGGAGTGCTTCCATCCCTGCACGGTCATTATCAAAGAAACAATGTATGCGCTCGTAGCTACCCAACGGATAGAGAGCCTTGCTCACATTCGATACAGAGTTCAATACCATATAATCTTGTCTGTCCAGTTCGGGAAATTTTGGGCAATTTTCCAATCTCAAAGTAAGAAATGAAAGATAGTCCATAAATCCCTCGAACACATAACACGTTTCCCTCGCTTTTCCCGCCTGTCTGATGTGGGAGATTTCCTTAGGGGCAATACAGCCCTTGAAATAACGGTTGCGAATCTCATAGCCGCCCGATATGTTTGGAAAGGCAATGGCGAAATACCGTTTGCCGTTGTTGGTGAAATGAGCTTCGCGGCATTCTCTTTTCGCCAGTTCCGTGTTTATTCCCCTTTCCTGCAAATAGGAGAGCAGGACAGGAGAAGAAAGCGGTACAATCTCCAGTTGTTGAAAACGTGGCTCGGAAGATGACTGCTTGCCAAAAGAGAAAGAATCAGGACGGATATGTGGTGTCTGTTCTGCTATGCGTTCTAATATATAAGGTATATGGTCGGTAGCATATAAGTGTGAAGCCAGTTCGATGATGCCGCCGCCTTTGCCGAGTGCAAAATCATACCATTGGTTGCGCTCGGTATTTACCTTGAACGAGGCTTCGGTTTCTTCCCTTAACGGTGATTTGTACCATAGGTTGATACCCTGTTGCTTGACGGGAGAATATCCCAAACTGTGCAGATAATCTGTTATCCTGATTTGCTTGGCTGTCTGTATATCCATAAAATGATTGTTTGAGTAGTTGGTGAATTGGTTTATTTCTCTTTTCGCCCGTACATTTTTATGAAGTACGGTCTGTATAACCACTTCACTAAATTGTCGTATATATAGAATACGGCAATAAAGTGAAGCGGTTTATCCATTCCTTGCATCACTTCGCTTTATCCTTAATATATAGACCCACAGAATAAAGTGAAGCGATTACAAGCAACAGGCTAATAGTGGAAGTCGGGCATGAATGTGTATTTTCTGCCGTTCTCCTGCACTATCATCCGTTTGTTGCGAAGCATGGTGATGAGCGGTACCGCCTTTTGATGGTTCAGCTTTACACCTATTGACGTATAGCTTTTGATTAAGGCATCTTCCAGTTCCTTGTAACCGTATTCCTCTTTCAGCCCGAAAACGGCTTCCAATGCGATACGGTGCTGCTGTTCGGTGATATGCCTGTAAGGGTCGAACTTTTCTTCCTCGGGTCTTCCCGGTTTCTTCGCTTCGGGTTTATAGCCATCTATGAGTTCGGGCAGGGCATTGTCGTTGATGCGAAAGGCAAAAGGTTCGAAATCCATTGCCCGGATGTGCATGGCTGAAACATTGCTTATATCCCCGTTGCTCTTGTCCTTTTCCACCAGCAATACGGTTTCCGCCTTATTATTCAACTCCGTTCCGATATGCCCTCTCGCATTCTCATCCCCTTTGTTCTGATGCAGGATCGTATGGATATGTATCTGCCTGTCGTCCGTCCACTGCATCAGTTTGGATATGA
>CANPJW010000023.1 GCA_947574505.1 uncultured Bacteroides sp.
TTTTAGGGCAAAGATACTAATTGTTGAGAAGCCCACATGATTTTATCGGTGAGCCCTTAAAAACAATATCTTGAGATAAATATGAGGTAATAAAAAAAAGCCCCTTAATGTTTGTAAGGGGTTAATAATCAGAAAGTAGTGGGTACGAGAATCGAACTCGTATTACATGCGTGAGAGGCATGTGTCCTAACCGTTAGACGAACCCACCGGAGTTTTAGTTGATTTAAAAAGAGCTAAGTTTTAGGACTTAGCTCTTTTTATATTGAGATTTTGCGGAAGCTGGGGGATTCGAACCCCCGGTACCCTTACGAGTACGTCAGTTTAGCAAACTGGTGGTTTCAGCCACTCACCCAAACTTCCTTGAACCCGCATTCTCTCTCAAATGCGGTGCAAAGATAAGGGGAAGTTTTCGACTATGCAAATCTTTTAGCAAGATTTTTTTTACTGTTTTTTTGAGAAAGGAGATAACATCTTATGTTTCAAATATTAAACGGGAGAATTTTTTTTCGGTGTCTTTGGCTTTTGGGTGGATGGGGAAGGAGGTTGAAACATATTGACGCTATCCGCTCACAATAGTGGCGGCATTTTTATATAATAGGGTAACTATGTTGACTGGATATTGATATTATAGGGATACAGAAAAAAGAGCAGAGGAATAGGCACAAAAAAAAGGCTATCTATCCCAGACAGCCAATCTTTTTTGTTAACCTTAAATCTAATACTATGAAAAACACATTGCAAATGTACGAACTTCTGTGAATTTAGCAAATAAAACAAGGAAAAACGCATGTTTTATAACATTGATTAAATATTTGATTCTTCAATTCTATATTTATTAAGTTTTTCGGTGCTCTGAATGCTATATTCCCAATATTTATCACATAATTTCAGATAACTGGCTTCAGCGCTTTTGCCACCTAAGGAAATGGCATACATCTTTGTCTGTCTGGCTTTTGCCCGCTCTATGCTTTTGGCTAACATATTATCGACAGGATGCATTTCAAAGTCGGACACTGTGATGATGTCTGCTTCCATATATCCTTCTTTGCTGATTTTTCGCAAAGCATGAGTGATAACGGGTCCCATATCCGTGCCACCATGAAAAGACTGGCTCAGGAAATCAACAAGACGGTCGAAGCTACTTCCCAAATCGGTGATTTCAATACATTCAATATCATCCGAGAAAAGGATGATATAGCATTTCCGATGTTGTACTTCCGTCAGTTCGGCGATGGCGAGCAAGGTTGACTTCGCGATTCTTTCCCGTTCTCCCGCCATAGAACCGGAAGTGTCCAGGCAGACGATGAAAGGGCCTTCAGCTTCTTCGGAGACTTCATTTCCTGCCGTTTTCTTGTCATTGATAGCTTGCTTTTCGTGCGATTGGTAATCGATGACTTGAAGCCGTTTCTCTATAAAACGTTCGAAGAATACGGTTTGCAGGCTTTTTTCTGCCAGGTAGCAATATTCGAGAGGGAGAAGGCTGTTCAAATCGTTTCCTTCACTGATGCCTGTAATATCACTGCGTGTGGCATGGGACACGATTTGCTCCCGATGAATGCCCGCAGTCATTTTGAAACGTTTCCGGCTGCTTTGATGCTTCTTTCCCAATATCTCCACCAATTCGCGGATTGCAGGATTCCGTTTGATGGTTTCTTCGTATTCCAGGATTTGTTCCGCTATCTGTTTGTGGTTGCGGAGCAGCCAGACGAGGCGTGAACCGCCGCGCACTGGAAGATGTTTGGAGAGTGACAGTTGAAGACGGTAAAAGTCATCACAGAGCTGTTCGATATGCTCCATTTGGTAGTTGAACTCGTTGTTTGAGAGCAACGTATGCCATTTGTCGAAAAAGAGAGCACGCAGAGCTTTCCATTCCTTGGAACGCGGGCTGATAACGGCAAAACGTTGGAGATAATATTTCACGTTCAGGTCTACCAGGTGATATTTCATGGAAAAGGGATAAGCGCTGTTCTTCAGAAATTGGAGAAACTTGGCATCGGACGCTTCATCCATTTCGTAGAAATATTCCCATTGCGATGCATAACGGGAATAGAAATCCTGCAAAGAGGGTTGTGTATGGCGAAAATACTGATGAATATCCGCATCCAGTTCTTCGGGGCGGATAATCAAATTGTGCAGTTGTTCGTCATACACGTCGTAGGCTGTCCTCTGCAATTTCTCGTAGTAGATGTCTTGCAGGTGTTTGAGCCTAATACTCTCTGTTCTCTTGTTCATGGGCATGGGCGATGATGCGAAGCTCGTTCCGGTAGTTTTCGATGATATGTGCAGTCTCTCCTAAAATCCGTTTTATCTTGCTTTTCTGCGACGGACTTAGGAAAAGATGTTCTTTCGTATATGCAGTCTCCCGTTCTGAAATCGTCTTATATTCCACTTCCAGCTGATGGAGCAGGTCGATGACTTCCTGCAAGGTGAATTCGAACGGAGTACTGTCATCTTGCTGTGCCGACAGAGGGGTACAATTATCGTAGCATAATAGCGGATACTCTTGGTTGTTGACAAAAACAGAGCGCCTTCCTTTTCGGAGAGAATAGATGTTTTTTTGTGCAACGTTCCTGTTTTTTACGAAGTCGTAGGCTTTCAGGATTTTGTTGACAGGGCGAAACTTGTCTTGCTGGATATAGAATAGCCGATTGCTGTCTTTTTTCAGAGATTGGTAGTCCGAAGCAAATATGAGCAGGTTTCCGGCGATATGATATCCCTCGATGCGATGATAAAATGTATCTACCACCTGGATTCCCGGGTCACTGAGTTCCCGCAGGCTATGTTCGGATTTCATATTTTCTTTCAAGCTATCCAGTTTCTGTTCCAGCCTTTTTTCGCCTAACAGATAAGCATGGATACCCCGTGTTATGGATTGTTCTACCATTTCTTCGATAATGGGCAATTGGGCGACTTCGTCCCACAGGCAGGCACTCATCAAGAGACAATCGGAAAAGTGGATTCCCGCAGACTCGTTCAGATAGGCGGAAGTGCGGAGCAGGCCTACTATTTTCTTCCAGCGGCGGTCGGATATATAGATGGGCGGGGTATTTTCATCGCGTCCTGTGTTATACAGCTCTATTTCCCGTTTGATATTATGAATCAGTTCGAAGATTGTATAATGGATTCCTACTTTTTCACTTTCAGCTTGTATTTTAGAGTATAACTCATCGTTTATCTGGAGTTCCTCGGGAATTTCGGGTTCCATCTCTTTCGTGGAAGAAATCATCTGGTCGAAAGCATATTCCTGCTCGATGCATCCTACAAACTGGCGAACCAGGAAACGGTCGTACAATGCTTCCAGTCCCTCACCTTTGGCGGGTAGTTCGTTGGAAGCGGCAATCAAGGCTTTCAGAGGTACGCGCACCGTGAACTGTCCGTTGCGATATATTTTTTCATTGATAACCGTCAGGAGTGAATTCTGAATGGCAGGTCCGGCTTTCCATATTTCATCCAGGAAAACAATCGTAGCCGTGGGCAAATACCCTTTTGTGATGCGTTCGTATGTATCTTCGTCCTTCAACTTGGATATGGAAACAGGGCCGAATATTTCGTCGGGTGTACTGAAACGGGACATCAGATACTCGAAAGCGTCCGCATCCTTGAAAGCAAGCTTGAGCCTTCGAGCCACCAGACTCTTGGCTACCCCCGGGGGACCCAACAGAAAGATGCTCTCACCTGCCATAGCTGACAGCAGGGAAAGTGCGATGGTATGTTCCTTTTCAAATACTCCCTCGTTGAGAGCCTTTAGTAATTGGGTGATATGCGATTTGATAGACTTCATGCGACAGATGATTTTATGTGTTGTCAGTGGGGGACAAAGATACAAGAAATCCTTGAAATGAACTTCATAATTCCTTGAAACGAATTTTATCAGTTCCGGAAGCTTTAGGGGATTTCCTCTCGACAAGTAGGAATTTTCAGTTTTATGGGGAAATTTCATTCTATACTTTTGTCATATCGAAAGATAAATGATAGATAAATAACCATTAAAAATAAAAGAATATGAAAACGAACACATTCGGATACTTAGGCTTGGCTTTGATGGCCGTATTGATGATAAGCTTTACTTCTTGCGAAGTAGAAATTGACAGCTTTTATGATGATGACAATATTAGCGGAGGTTATTACAATCGTTCTGTCGATTTATGCAGCCGCACGTGGGCGAGTTCTTATTGGGATATAGATGGTAACTATTGCCGTCAGGAACTGGATTTCTTTTTAGATCGTACAGGAATTGATTATATACGGGTGAAGTATCCCAACGGATACGTAGAGGAATTTGAATATAAATTCCGTTGGAGCTGGGATAACTACGCACAGACCTCTATCCGTATGTCTTATGGACCGAATGATGTATCATATCTGGATGACGTATATATCGGTGGCAACAGGTTGAGCGGTTATCTGGATGGACGGAATAACTTTGTGGAATATCAGGGGAAAAGATAACAAAGAATATGTAATGGGACAATAGGTGAAAAGTCTGTAAATGTCAATATGCGGGTAAAAAGAGAAAGGATAATAAAGTAAAGACAGAAGTTTTACAAAGATTAAAAACAAAATAATAGGTAAGGCGGTAAAAGGGTTGCCAATAAGATTTCAGGATATTAAGAATCAGACTATATATGGGGCGCGAAATGAAAGCTAAAAGTTTTGAATGGGACTAAATAGTTTTTATCTTTGCGCCCTATTAGTTTAAATATACATGGAGTGGTTATATAGTTTATTTCTCGAACATTCTGCTTTACAGGCTGTTGTGGTACTTTCGCTGATTTCAGCAATAGGTCTGGGGCTGGGAAGAGTGCATTTCTGGGGAGTTTCCTTGGGAGTCACTTTTGTTTTTTTTGCGGGTATTCTTGCCGGGCATTTCGGGCTTTCGGTGGATGCGCAGATGTTGAATTATGCAGAAAGTTTTGGACTCGTCATATTTGTTTATTCCCTTGGGCTGCAAGTGGGACCCGGTTTCTTCAGCTCTTTCCGTAAAGGCGGAGTGACGTTGAACATGTTGGCGCTCGGAGTCGTTCTTTTAGGAACATTGCTGACGGTGGTAGTCAGTTATGCCACGGGTGTGTCCCTTCCCGATATGGTTGGTATCCTTTGTGGCGCAACGACCAACACTCCGGCATTAGGAGCTGCACAACAGACCTTGAAACAGATGGGAATGGAGAGCAGTACGCCTGCTTTGGGATGTGCGGTGGCTTATCCGATGGGAGTAGTCGGTGTAATTCTTGCCGTTTTATTAATTCGCAAAGTACTGGTTCGCAAAGAAGACTTGGAGATAAAAGAGAAAGATGATGCGAACAAAACTTATATTGCAGCGTTTCAAGTACACAATCCTGCTATTTTCAATAAGAGTATAAAGGATATTGCTCATATGAGTTACCCGAAGTTTGTCATCTCCCGTTTGTGGCGGGATGGGCATGTCAGTATCCCGACTTCCGATAAAGTATTGAAAGAAGGAGACCGCCTGCTGGTGATAACTGCTGAGAAAGATGCTTTAGCCTTGACCGTTCTTTTCGGGGAACAGGAAAATACGGATTGGAACAAAGAGGATATTGACTGGAACGCGATTGACAGCGAACTGGTTTCCCAGCGTATCGTCGTCACTCGTCCTGAGTTGAACGGAAAGAAGCTGGGCGCCCTCCGGTTGAGAAATCATTATGGGATTAATATCAGCCGAGTTTACCGTTCGGGGGTGCAACTGCTTGCCACTCCGGAATTGATACTTCAGTTGGGCGACCGCTTGACAGTAGTAGGAGAGAAGGCGGCCATTCAAAATGTGGAGAAAGTACTGGGTAATGCTGTCAAGAGTTTGAAAGAGCCTAATCTGGTGGTTATATTTATCGGTATCGTGTTGGGATTGGCATTGGGTGCCATTCCTTTTTCCATTCCGGGTGTCAGCACTCCCGTGAAGCTGGGATTGGCGGGTGGACCGATTATTGTCGGTATCCTTTTGGGTACGTTCGGACCGCGGATACACATGATTACCTATACTACTCGCAGCGCAAATCTGATGCTCCGTGCACTGGGACTTTCTATGTATCTCGCCTGTTTGGGGCTGGATGCCGGAGCACATTTCTTCGACACTGTATTCCGCCCGGAAGGCTTGTTATGGATTGCTTTGGGAGCCGGATTGACGATTGTCCCGACAGTCTTGGTAGGCTTTATAGCCTTCAAGATGATGAAGATAGATTTCGGTACGGTGTCCGGTATGTTGTGCGGAAGTATGGCGAATCCGATGGCGTTGAATTATGCAAATGATACAATCCCCGGTGACAATCCGTCCGTAGCTTATGCGACAGTATATCCGCTGTGTATGTTTCTGCGGGTGATTATCGCGCAAGTGTTGTTGATGTTCTTGTTAAATTGAAAATTAAGAATTAAAAATTGAGAAATAATAGACTTGTGTCATAAAAGTACTATATTTATTACGAATAACCGAATCGTATGATTCCAAACAAAGAACATTAAGAAGTAAAATAATTGGTAATTAGTAAATTGTAATAAAATAAAATGACTGCTCAAAGTAATATAACTCCTGAAAGTATTGTGAGCGACCTTCGCTATCTGCAACTGCTTTCCCGAAGTTTTCCTACGATTGCCGATGCAAGTACGGAAATAATCAACCTGGAAGCTATCTTGAATCTACCGAAGGGGACGGAGCATTTCCTGACAGATATACATGGTGAATACGAAGCCTTTCAACATGTGCTGAAAAATGCGTCAGGTGCGGTAAAACGTAAAGTGAATGAAATATTCGGTAATACTCTCCGTGAGTCGGAAAAGAAAGAAATCTGTACTCTGATTTACTATCCCGAAGAAAAGCTCCAACTCGTGAAAGCACGTGAAAAGGATTTGGATGACTGGTATCTGATAACGTTGAACCAACTGGTGAAAGTCTGCCAGAATGTATCGTCCAAGTACACCCGCTCCAAAGTGCGTAAATCCCTGCCTGCCGAATTTTCTTATATCATACAGGAACTGTTGCACGAATCTTCCATTGAACCGAATAAACATGCTTATATCAATGTGATTATCAGTACGATTATTACTACAAAGCGTGCGGATGATTTTATCATTGCCATGTGCAACTTGATTCAGCGTCTGACTATCGACTCTCTTCATATTGTAGGTGATATCTACGACCGTGGCCCGGGCGCTCACATTATTATGGATACTTTGTGCAATTATCATAACTTTGATATTCAATGGGGCAATCATGACATTCTTTGGATGGGTGCTGCTTCCGGCAATGACAGTTGTATTGCTAACGTTATCCGCATGTCTATGCGTTATGGCAATCTGGCAACACTTGAAGATGGTTACGGAATCAACTTGCTTCCCTTGGCTACCTTCGCCATGGATACTTATGCTGATGACCCTTGTTCCATCTTTATGCCGAAAATGAATTTTGCCGATGCTCATTATAATGAAAAGACTTTGCGCCTGATAACCCAGATGCACAAGGCTATCACTATTATCCAGTTTAAACTGGAAGCTGAGATTATCGACCGTCGTCCGGAGTTTGGGATGGCAAACCGCAAACTGCTGGAGAAGATAGATTTTGAGCGTGGCGTCTTTGTCTATGAAGGTAAAGAATATGTGCTTCGCGATACGAACTTCCCGACCATAGACCCTGCTGACCCTTATCGTTTGACGGATGAAGAGCGCGAACTGGTGGAGAAGATTCATTATTCGTTTATGAATAGTGAGAAACTGAAGAAGCATATGCGCTGTCTGTTTACATATGGCGGAATGTATCTGGTTTCCAATTCTAACCTTCTTTATCATGCTTCTGTGCCTTTGAATGAAGATGGCAGCTTCAGGCATGTCAGGATACGGGATAAGGAATACTGGGGGCGCAAATTGTTGGATAAGGCCGACCAATTGATTCGTACCGCATATTTTGATGAAGATGGGGAAGAGGACAAGGAATTTGCAATGGACTATATCTGGTATATGTGGTGCGGCCCGGAAGCTCCTTTGTTCGACAAGGATAAGATGGCTACTTTCGAACGTTATTTTGTGGACGACAAAGAGTTGCATAAAGAGAAGAAGGGGCATTATTATACGCTGCGTAACCGGGAAGATATATGTGACCAGATATTGGCCGAGTTCGGGGCTTTAGGTCCTCATTCGCATATTATCAATGGTCACGTACCTGTGAAAACGATTCAGGGAGAGCAACCTATGAAAGCCAATGGCAAGCTTTTCGTTATTGATGGCGGATTCTCAAAAGCTTATCAGCCGGAAACGGGAATTGCGGGATATACGCTTGTTTATCACTCTCATGGGATGCAGCTTGTGCAGCATGAACCGTTTCAGTCTCGTCAGAAAGCTATTGAAGAGGGCTTGGATATTAAATCGACTAACTTTGTTTTAGAGTTTAACTCCCAGCGGATGATGGTGAAGGATACCGATAAAGGGAAAGAGCTTGTGACGCAAATTCAGGATTTGAAGAAGTTGCTTGTAGCTTATCGTACGGGTTTGATTAAAGAAAAGGTGTAATAGATAAGTCATACATTATATAATAGATAAGCCCTGTAAGAACGATGAATTTGAAGTCTCATTCTTACAGGGCTATTCCTTTTTTTTTCTAGTGAGCTTGTAGTTTATTATTTCTTTCTTTTAGAGATGAGACTAACTTAGAAAAGAATAATACCCGCTTCGATAATGGCTCCTTTATCGTAATTGCTTGATTTATTATAGAACCTGGTCAAACCATAACCACCTGTCGCGAAGACACCGAATCTCTTGGTGAACTGATATTCCAAATTAGCACGTGCCTGCAATGCGTACAGGCGTCTTGGAATTACTTCATCTTTATTGTCACAAGCTTCTATATGCTGGTATCCGAGGTCACTACTAATGGAGAGCCCTTTATAAATAGGAAGAGACAGCCCGGCACGATAGGACGCACTCATAGAAAACTTGTCATTCAGTCCTTGGTACATGGAACCCATTCCCAAAATCGTATAGAATAATTGGTTCTTGAAGCGTACACCTACATTGGCAGGAGTCGCATTACCGCCATATACCATCATCTGTATTCTTGTATTAGGATTCGCGTTGACCAATCCTAATTGAAGTCCTTTCATATCTTCCCTGTAATAGTTGACAAGACCAATCTGTAGTCCACGGGCTTTTGTAGCGTAATTGCACAATGCTATTTGCATGCCATTCAACTTTGTAGCCGTAATATTGGCAATGCCGGCTATTTGCAGACCATTCATGTTTTCGCCTGCCACATTCAAAAGTCCGGAAGTCATCATACCATTGAAACTCTGTCCTGTGATATTCGCTGCACCGGAAAAGTGGACACCTGAAGCCATATTCCCCGTCACATTCATAAAACCGCTTATCATTACTCCCGAGGTGTTGTCTCCACCGATACCGGTAAGTCCGGCAATGGTTACTCCTCGTGTACCGTCACCGGTTATATTAACCAGTCCGGCAGTGGAAAATCCTACCGTATTGTCTCCACTGATGTTGCTGATACCGGCTATTTGAACGCCTCGCATTGTTCCACCTGCCAAGTTTGCCAATCCTGTAATCTGAACACCGTTCATATCACCGTGGATTACGCTTCCCAATGCGTTGATTCCTATCCCATTCAGACGATTCATAGTCGACAACAGACCGATATTCACATAAGTAGTCTGCGTACTGTCATGCGGTTGCGTGCAAATATCTTTCCAAATGGAAATATTAATACCGGCACTCTTGTTCTGCGCCGGCAAACAAACGGCAGCCATTAGGATAGCTGCCGTGATTATTGTTTTCTTTATCTTCATTCTATATCTCTTTATCTTCGGTTTAAGTTATATTCTTCTATGCCATGTTTAGTAGCCTTAACCTTTAGCTTCCTGATACAAATACCGTTTGATGCTCTTCTTCGGTGTCTTTTCGAATTCCTCGGGATAAATTTTCATCTTGGAAACCTGGCTATATGCCGGCAGCATTGTATTCAGTGCCACCCGGTTTTCTTCCATTACCCGTTCGATGTCCTCATTCTTCAGACCATGGGCGAAAGCGTCGTCAAAATCCGGATAAACAAGACCGACGAGTTTTTCGTTCTGTTGAACGATGATACTTTCGGCTACGTACGGCATATTATTCAGTTTATCTTCGATTTCTTCAGGATAAATGTTCTGCCCACTTGCGCTGAGAAGCAGGTTTTTGCTGCGTCCCTTGATAGTTACATTGCCTTCGGCATCCATCAATGCGAGGTCGCCTGTGTGCAGCCAACCGTCTTTATCGATAACTTCTTGTGTAGCTTCCTCATTCTTGTAATATCCCAACATTACATTCGGACCTTTACATACAATTTCTCCGACGATATTCTCCGGGTCGGAAGACAGAATCCGTACATCCATACGGGGGGCAGCCTTTCCGCAAGAACCCGGCTTGAATTTTGTCCAGTCTTCGTAGCAGATAATCGGGCCGCATTCCGTCATTCCATATCCTACCGTATAAGGGAAATCAATCATTTTCAAGAATTGTTCCACTTCCTGGTTGAATGCAGCTCCCCCGATGATAATTTCTTTGAAGTTCCCACCGAATGCTTTTATCATCTCCTCGCGTACTGTTGCTTTGATTTTATCATTGATGATAGGTACTTTCAACAATATCTTCATAGCAGGAGTTTCAAGTTTTGGAAGTACGGTCTTTTTTATGATTTTTTCGATGATGAGCGGGACAGCCACAATCAAGCTGGGTTTAACTTCTTCAAATGCCTGGAAGATGATTTTCGGACTCGGCATGCGGGTCAGGAAGTAAATGTGGCATCCGACGGCAAACTCGTAAAGAAATTCGAAAGCCAATCCGTACATGTGCGCCATAGGAAGCATGGATACGATTTTATTTCCGGCTTCCAAATCCAACGCATCAAATGCAAATCTGGTATTCGACCACAAACTGCGGTAGGGGAGCATTACTCCTTTGGAATAACTGGTCGTACCGGAAGTATAATTGATAACGGCTAATTCTTCGGGGGCGTCTTTATGATATGCGACATGTTCTTTTCGGAAGTTTTTGGGGTATTTCTTACCGAACATTTCATTCAGATGTTCGCGGGCGTAAGTCAGGCGTTCGCTGCGTGATACCAGCAGGCTGAAATCGTTCATCATCAGGATACCTTCCAATAGCGGCATTGCCGATTCGTTCAGGTTTTCCCATACCATGTCTCCTACAAGTAGCAATTTCGCTTCGGAGTGGTTGACGATGTTGTGCACATTGTCTGCTTTAAACTCATGGAGAATAGGCACGATAACCGCTCCGTATGTCAGCGTAGCCAAGAAAGTTACTCCCCAATGTGAACTGTTTCTTCCGCATACGGCAATCTTGTCTCCCTTGCGGATTCCACTTTCTTCAAAAATGATATGGAGTTTTTCGATTTTGCGAGCTACGTCTTTATACTGTAGGGTGGCACCCTTGTAATCGGTCAGGGCATCCAAGTCCCAATTATTCTTGATACTGTTTTCAATGTAAGCTATAAAACTTTGTTCCATTGTTTTTGCACATTTGGTATTAACAAGTACAAATATAACAATTAAATTAAGAATGAAGAACTGCGAGTGAAGAATTTTTGGGTAGAGGGGGGAAGAGGGAGAAAATCTGTGATATGCTATAAGCTAAAATAATGATGCTGATAGCATATCAACAGATTTTTTACTTCTTATTTCAAGTACCATTCGTACATTTTTCGTACGCCTTCCTCGATTTCGATTTTATGATGCCATCCGAGCGCGTGCAGCTTTGAAGGGTCGGTCAGTTTCCGCATAGTGCCGTCCGGTTTACTGCTGTCGAAAGTCAGTTTACCTTGATATCCTACGGTTTCTACGATACTTTCGGCTAGTTGGTGGATTGTGATTTCCTTACCGGTTCCGATGTTGATATGGCAGTTACGAATGTCTTTGTCACCTTCTTTATAGGTATCCTTGAAGTCCACATGTTCCATGACGAATACGCTGGCGTCTGCCATTTCTTCGCTCCAAAGGAATTCACGAAGCGGAGTGCCTGTACCCCAAAGCGTCACTTCCGTGTCGCTGATACCATATTTTCCTAGAATAGCGAGGATTTCTTCTTTGGAGCTGTCACCATTGACGCCTTCTACCGGACGCAGGTTCATATCCTTGCGTACAGCTTCCCAATTGCCTTCTTTCAAACAGTGAGCCAGATGGATTTTTCGAATCATGGCAGGCAATACATGGCTGCGTTCCAAATCGAAATTATCATTCGGACCGTAGAGATTGGTCGGCATTACAGCGATATAGTTTGTGCCATATTGCAGGTTGAAACTTTCGCACATCTTTAATCCGGCAATTTTGGCAATGGCATACGGTTCATTGGTGTATTCCAGCGGAGAGGTGAGTAGCACACCTTCTTTCATGGGCTGTTCAGCATCACGCGGGTAAATACACGTACTACCTAGAAAGAGCAACTTCTTCACATTGTGACGGAAACTTTCTCCAATCACATTCTGCTGAATCTGCAAATTCTTGTAAATAAAGTCGGCACGGTAGATGCTGTTTGCCATGATGCCTCCTACAAAGGCGGCGGCAAGGAATACATACTCCGGTTTTTCTTCATCAAAGAACTTGCGGACAGCTGCACCATCCAGTAGGTCAAGTTCCTTATGGGAACGACCTATCAGATTGGTATATCCTTTATCTTGCAAATTTTTCCAGATAGCAGAGCCTACAAGACCGCGGTGTCCTGCTACATATATCTTTGCATTCTTTTCCATTTTTATCTTATTTTATTCTCACCACAGATTAATGTTTGGTGGCTATCATGCGTTTTACCTTCTCCATATCGTGGCGGACCATGATACTTACCAGTTCTTCGAATGAAGTCTTGCACGGATTCCATCCCAATAAAGTTTTCGCTTTAGTCGGGTCGCCCAACAATTGTTCCACTTCCGACGGACGGAAATATTTGGGGTCAACTTCTACCAAAGTCTTTCCGGTAACTACATCGATGCCTTTTTCGTTCACGCCTTCACCTTCCCAACGAAGTTCGATACCTGCCTCTTTGAAAGCCAGTGT
Source organism: uncultured Bacteroides sp. (assembly GCA_947574505.1). Lineage (GTDB taxonomy): Bacteria > Bacteroidota > Bacteroidia > Bacteroidales > Bacteroidaceae > Phocaeicola. The sequence continues at coordinate 13,050 of CANPJW010000023.1, forward strand.
CGCAAACTCGCGTACAGTGTGCATTTCTCCTGTAGCAATTACGAAATCTTCGGGAATATCATGTTGCAGAATCAGCCACATACATTCTACATAATCCTTGGCATATCCCCAATCGCGGCGTGCATCCAGATTACCTAAATACAGTTTGTCTTGTTCTCCCTGCGCGATACGTGCGGCAGCCAAAGAAATCTTACGGGTAACGAAGGTTTCGCCACGGCGTTCGCTCTCATGGTTGAACAAGATACCGTTTACAGCGAACATACCGTAACTTTCACGGTAATTCTTAGTAATCCAGAAACCATATTGTTTGGCTACCCCGTACGGAGAGCGGGGATAGAACGGAGTTGTTTCTTTTTGTGGCACTTCCTGCACCTTGCCGAACAATTCGGAAGTAGAAGCCTGATAGATGCGGGTTTTCTTTTCCAGTCCCAGGATGCGTACTGCCTCGAGCATACGCAGTGTGCCGACAGCATCCGCTTCGGCTGTGTATTCGGGAACGTCGAATGAAACTTTTACGTGGCTTTGGGCGGCCAGATTGTAGATTTCATCCGGTTGCACCTGTTGGATAATACGGATTAACGAACTGGAATCTGTCATATCCCCATAATGCAGATTGATAGTACGTTTTTGTTTCATGTCGCGCACCCACTCGTCAAAATACAAATGTTCAATACGTCCTGTATTGAACGAAGAAGAACGACGGAGAATACCGTGTACTTCGTAACCTTTTTGCAATAAAAACTCGGCAAGATAAGAACCATCCTGCCCGGTGATGCCTGAAATTAGGGCTTTTTTCATACGCTATGTTTTTAATAATTGAAAATGTGGGTGCAAATGTCGGCATTTTTTGCTGTATATGCAAACCACTTTTCATTTATTTTTCAGCACAGTTGTTCAGCACGGTTTTTGCCCACCATTTTGTCGATAATCAGCGCAATAGCTCCGTCACCGGTGACGTTGCAGGCTGTTCCAAAACTATCCATTGCAATGTAAAGAGCAATCATCAAGGCTTGAGCCGATTCATCGAAGCCGAGCATGGATTGAAGGATTCCCAAAGCAGCCATGATAGCCCCGCCCGGAACGCCCGGTGCAGCCACCATCGTGATTCCCAGCATAAAGATAAAACCGACAAAGAGGGGGAAGTCGAACGGTATTCCTTGCATCAGCATCAATGCCAGTGCGCAAGCTACGATTTTCAGCGTACTGCCCGACAAATGAATCGTGGCACATAGCGGAATCACGAAGCCTGCAATATCTGCCGACACTCCGTTTTTCTTCGTCTGTTCCAGTGTCACGGGGATTGTAGCGGCTGATGATTGTGTGCCCAATGCCGTGAAATAAGCCGGCGTCATCTTGCCGAGCAGTTTGAACGGATTCTTGCGTACAAACAGTGCCGCAATGGAGTATTGGAAAACCAACAGGAATATATGCAGGACAAAGATTACTCCGATGATTTTGATAAATACCATCAAGATAGAATATACTTGTCCCGAATGTGTCATATTCAGGAAAATGCCGAAGATGTAAAGCGGCAATAAAGGCAGAATCACCGCACTAATCATGCGGACGATAATCTTCTGAAAATCCCGTGTCACATTCTTCAACGCATCGCTGTTCAGCGAAGCGAGCCCTAACCCGAGCGTGAAAGCGAGAATCAAAGCCGTCATCACATTCATCAACGGGGGGATGGATACGGAGAAGTAGGGGAGAATCCCTTGTGCCTCGCTCACCTCTTCGAGTGGCGCACCCGGTTCGATAAGCGACGGAAATATCGTGACTCCGGTAAAATAGGAGAGAAAACCTGAAAACAGAGTAGCCCCGTAAGCAATCAGAGCAGTGATGAGCAGCATCTTTCCCGCGCCTTTGCCAATGTCGGCAATAGCCACAGCGACCAGTCCGAGGATAATCAACGGAATGGAGAAATTCAGAAATTCACTGAAAATACCGTTGAAAGTGACGAATATCCGTACCAGCGGAGCCGGGAAAAAAGTGCCGATGGCAATGCCTAGAATGATAGCGATGACAATACGGGCCAGTAAACCGATTTTGATTTTCTTCATTTCTGTTTCTATTTGTTGCCCGCAAAAATAATATTTTAATCTAAATATATCGAACAAATGTTCATTTCAATTGTTACTATGACAAACATTATTACAAAATATACAAGTTATGGCAAATCAGAATAAAACAGATATAGGGCTTATCGGCTTGGCTGTGATGGGCGAGAATCTTGCTTTAAACATGGAGAGTAAGGGATGGTATGTATCGGTTTATAACCGTACCGTTCCCGGAGTGGAAGAAGGAGTAGTAGACCGCTTTATGAACGGCCGGGCAAAAGGCAAAAATATCGAAGGATTCACAGATATAAAAGCTTTTGTAGACTCAATAGCTACTCCCCGGAAAATAATGATGATGGTTCGTGCCGGAAGTCCGGTAGACGAACTGATGGAGCAGCTTTTCCCATTGCTCTCATCCGGTGATATTCTTATCGACGGTGGTAATTCCAATTACGAGGATACCAACCGCCGTGTCGAGCTTGCCGAATCGAAAGGTTTCCTTTTCGTCGGCAGTGGCGTGTCCGGTGGTGAAGAAGGGGCTTTGAACGGTGCTTCCATCATGCCCGGCGGTTCGGAAAAAGCATGGCCGGAAGTGAAACCGATTCTTCAGAGCATTGCGGCAAAAGCGCCGGACGGTACTCCTTGCTGCCAATGGGTAGGCCTGGCTGGTTCCGGTCACTTCGTGAAGATGATTCACAACGGTATCGAATATGGTGACATGCAACTGATTGCCGAAGCCTATTGGGTAATGAAGAAACTGCTCGATTTGAACAATGAGGAAATGGCAGACGTTTTCGCCCGTTGGAACGAAGGCAAACTTCGCAGTTACCTTATCGAAATTACTGCCAACATCTTGCGTCATAAAGACAAAGCCGGCGGTTATCTCATTGATAAGATTCTGGACGCTGCCGGACAGAAAGGAACAGGCAAATGGTCGGTCATCAATGCTATGGAACTCGGCATGCCGTTAGGACTGATTGCCACAGCCGTGTTTGAACGCAGTCTCTCCGCCCAGAAAGATTTGCGCCGCCTGGTTTCCAAACAATTCCAGTGCCAAGATACACAACCTATATATAATAAGGTGGAACTCGTCAAGGATATTTTCTCCGCTCTTTATGCTTCCAAGCTCGTCTCCTATGCCCAAGGATTCGCTGTGTTGCAACGTGCTTCCGACGCTTTCGCTTGGCATCTCGACTTGGCTTCCATTGCCCGTATGTGGCGTGGTGGATGCATCATCCGCAGCATATTCCTGAACGACATTGCAGCCGCCTTCGAAGCCACCGACAAGCCTAAGCACTTGTTGTTGGCTCCTTATTTCAAGGAAGAGATGAAAACGTTACTTCCCGGTTGGAAGAGCCTCGTGGCCGAAGCTATGAAAGAAGAACTTCCTGTTCCTGCTTTCTCTTCCGCCTTGAACTATTTCTATTCGCTCACTTCTGCCGATTTGCCCGCCAACCTTGTACAGGCACAGCGTGACTATTTCGGCGCGCATACTTTCGAACGTAAAGACGAGTTGCGCAGACAGTTCTTCCACGAAAACTGGACGGGCCACGGTGGCGATACGAAGTCAGGCACGTACAATGTCTGACAGGATATGATGAGTGATAAGATTGTTTTATAAGTAAGAAATAAAAAAGCGACAATGGATAAATTTGCAATGATTATCTTCGGTGCGTCCGGCGACCTTACCAAGCGTAAATTGATGCCCGCCCTTTGCTCCCTCTTCTGCGAGAAGCGGTTGACCGGAGATTACAGTATCGTGGGTATCGGGCGTACAATCTACTCTGACGAGGATTACCGTTCATATATATTAGGTGAACTTCAGACTTTTGTGAAGTCTGAAGAACAGGATGCGGCATTGATGGATGCCTTTGTCTCTCATTTGTATTACCTGCCAATGGACCCAGCAAAAGAAGAAGGTTACCTGACACTTCGTCAACGGCTGGTAGAGTTGACCAACGAGGTAGATCTTGACAACCTGCTGTTCTATCTTGCCACTCCGCCGTCACTTTATGGCGTAGTGCCCCTGCATCTGAAAGCAGCCGGACTCAATACTCCTCATTCACGTATCATTGTTGAGAAGCCTTTCGGCTACGACCTCGAATCGGCACGTGAACTGAACAAAATCTATGCTTCGGTCTTCAACGAACAGCAGATTTACCGTATCGACCATTTCCTTGGCAAAGAGACTGCCCAGAACGTACTGGCTTTCCGTTTTGCTAACGGTATCTTCGAACCGCTCTGGAACCGGAACTATATCGACTATGTAGAAATCACTGCCGTCGAAAATCTCGGTATCGAACAGCGTGGCGGATTCTACGAAACGGCGGGAGCCTTGCGTGATATGGTGCAGAACCATCTTATCCAACTTGTAGCCCTCACGGCTATGGAGCCGCCTGCTGTTTTCAACGCTGATAATTTCCGTAACGAAGTCGTGAAGGTCTACGAATCTCTGACTCCGTTGGATGAAGAAGACTTAAACGAACACATCGTTCGCGGACAATATACTGCTTCCGGCAGCAAGAAAGGATACCGTGAAGAAAAAGGCGTATCCCCCGATTCGCGCACGGAAACTTATATTGCCATGAAATTGGGTATCGGTAACTGGCGTTGGAGCGGTGTTCCGTTCTACATCCGCACAGGCAAACAAATGCCGACAAAGGTGACAGAAATCGTTGTGCATTTCCGGGAGACACCCCACCAGATGTTTCATTGTGCCGGTGGAAACTGTCCACGGGCAAATAAATTGATTCTTCGTTTGCAGCCAAACGAAGGAATAGTCCTCAAGATTGGAATGAAAGTCCCCGGTGCAGGCTTCGAAGTCCGTCAGGTGACGATGGACTTCAGTTATGTCCAGTTGGGTGGTGTGCCTAGTGGCGACGCTTATGCACGTCTGATAGACGACTGTATCCAGGGTGACCCGACCTTGTTTACTCGAAGTGATGCAGTGGAAGCCTCATGGAAATTCTTCGAACCGGTACTCCGTTATTGGAAAGAGAATCCCGATGCACCTCTTTACGGCTATCCTGCAGGTACGTGGGGACCTTTGGAAAGTGAAGCTATGATGCATGAACATGGAGCTGACTGGACGAATCCCTGTAAGAATTTGACAAACACAGATCAATATTGTGAATTATGAGACTAGAAGTTTTTCCCTCGTCCATAGAGGCGTCCCGGGAGTTGATACTCCGCCTGGTGGAAATCATAAAAGAAGAACCTGGCAAGGTGTTCAATATAGCGGTGAGCGGTGGCAACACCCCTGCTCTGATGTTCGACTTATGGGCGAATGAGTATATGGATATTACTCCCTGGAACCGCATGCACATCTATTGGGTGGACGAACGTTGTGTGCCGCCCGCTGACTCGGACAGTAATTATGGGATGATGCGTAACCTTCTTTTAGGATTGGCTCCTATTCCTTATGAGAATGTATTTCGTATTCGTGGTGAAGCAAAGCCTCTGAAAGAAGCTGTCCGCTATTCAGAATTAGTCAAGAAGCAAGTGCCGTTCAAGCAAGGCTGGCCGGAGTTTGATATTATATTGTTGGGTGCAGGAGATGACGGGCATACTTCTTCCATTTTCCCCGGACAAGAAGATTTGTTGACTTCCAATGACATTTATGTGCTCAGCACCCATCCCCGCAACGGACAGAAACGTATTGCGATGACCGGCTATCCCATTCTGAATGCCCGTCATGTCATATTCCTGATAACGGGAAAAAGCAAAGCGGATGTAGTAGAAGAAATCTGTAATTCGGGTGATACCGGACCGGCAGCATACATTGCCCATCATGCACAGAATGTAGAACTGTTTATGGATAAAGGAGCTGCTTTGTATATTGATGACCTGAATAAAAAAGATTTAAACTAAACAAATGCCGGAAAGTATGTTTATCGGCAATCGAGGAGAGTTACGCTTTCGTAATCTCCTCTACTATATATTCATCTTTTACTTTCTTGCAAGTACATACAAAGTATTCAGGATGTTGCAACGCTCCTTTTAAAGTATCAGGAAGAATTATTTCTTTCGTACGACGGTCTACCGCAACCATTGCGTATAAGATTCCTTCACTTTCACATTTCTCTATTAGTGCACTTTTCAACTCTTCTACAGCATATTCCATTTGTGTGATATTTTGTCGCTGCAAAGTTATGGAAAATATGGCTCAATCCGAAATCCCGGTGCACGGATTTTGCGAAAAGTGTTAGGCTCAGTCTGAAAATTGGGGGGATTTGATTCAGTACACAGTCATATCCCTAAAAAAAGATTCATTCCGGTGCGTGGCTGAATCAAAGCAGTACTGAAGTAAGCCGAACCATGTACTTGAGTTCCTCAAGTCTCCTATATCATTTCATTAAGTGTAGTACTTGTTTCTGTCAAGTCTCCTACTTGTTACAGCCAAATCTCCTACCAAATATAAAAAGAAAAAAAACACCTTCAGCCTTCAGTTCTTCAAAAAGCCCCTTTTCATCGGTGTTTTTGGCTGAAGGCACTCCTGAAGACAGAAGTGTATGCCTCCAGCTCATTTTTGCTCACATGGTGAATCTATATACCCCACTTGGTGGGCATATAGATCCATCATGGTGGATATATATATCCAGTACGGTGAGTATATATACCTACCACGATGAATATATAGCTCTACTGTCAAGTCTGAAAAAGCTGAATGCGCTGAAAGCACTCCCCCCTGGCTACAACCTATTCTCGCAGGGGGTGTTTTGGTTCATTTCCGCACGGGAATGAATCATTTCTTAGGGATATGGCTGTGTACTGAACCAAATCCCCCAAGAATTACAACTGATCCTCGATTATAATTTGTAAATTGCTGTATATCTGTTATAAAAATGGCTTCCTTGTTCGTCCGCCGACGAGGAAGCCATTCAACACAAAAACTAAACTAGACTTAACTAAACTATTCTATTCTCGGAATTTCACAATCCCTTTCTGTTCTCTGCAAAGGTAGGGATAAAACGGGGTTTGACAAATAATAATCGACAAAAATATTAATTTCACCGATAAAATAGCTTAGAGCCTATTTAAATTTTCCTGAGATTATGTTAGATAGGCTTTACCGACCAGTTTTTATTCGTCACATAGTCTCCGTCATGCTCCTCACAACAACAGAAAATATACTCGAAAGCAACTCTCAAAACTGTGTCGGGCAAAACTCGGAGCAGGCTCTTAATAACCCACTTTTCATTCATTAATAAAAAAGTTCTCTTTCATTAATTGTAAACTTCTTATTATCAGCATGTAAACTTATTTTTCGTTAACCGTAATCTATAAACGCAAGCTTCGTTTATAAAAACAAAGGCTTTGATTATAAAAACGAAGCTTGCAATTATATAATCAAAGCTTGCGTTTATAGTTTGCATCGAATGAAAAGAAAGTTTCCTTCCTGTCCGAAGGAACTTTATACTTAATGGGCGGGAAGTTTTCTATTAATAGCCAAGAGCGCAACTGTTAATACCCCTTCCGCCAACTACAGACAGACGCGACAAGAAGAGCCGGGGTAAGTTAAAATATCAGCTATAATATTATGACTGAAGAGAATTTAAACAGGCTCTAATGTTAGCTCCTTTCATCAAGAAAAGTTTGGAAAACTTGCTTGTAACTATCACTGATGGGGATATATGTCTTGTCGAAGACGATACGACCACGGTCAATCACACGTATCTTATCTTTCTGAACAATGAACGAACGATGCACGCGTATGAAACGGCTGGAAGGCAAAAGTTCTTCCATTGCTTTCATGCTCATAAGTGACAAAATGGGTTTGGGAGCATCTTCTGTATAGATTTTGATATAATCCTTCAAACCTTCGATATACGTGATTTTTTTCAGGTCTACTTGTACCAGCTTATAATCGCTTTTCACGAAAATACTATCTATCTCTTCCGGCTTTTGAACCAGTTCGAACCATTGGAGCGCTTTGTTTGCCGCTTGTAGGAAATCAATGTATGAGATAGGCTTCAGTAGGTAATCGAGTGCGTTGACACGATAACCGTCGATAGCATACTGTCCGAAAGCTGTAGTAAACACGATACGGGTGCGGGAGTCTACCATCTTCGAGAACTCCAGTCCGTTAAGCTCTGGCATCTGAATGTCCAGAAACAGAAGTTCCACCTCTTCATCCGGCAATTCCTTCATAGCTTGGACTGCGCTGGAATATTTTCCTGCGAGTTGCAGGAACGGAGTCTTGTTCACATAACTTTCTAATAGGCTGAGAGCTAAAGGCTCATCATCAACAATCGCACAACGTAATACCATATTATTCTATATCTGATGTTTTATACTAAACGTTTTCTGTCTACTCTTTGATTTTAATACTCAGTCGCGATTCATAGACAGACTTGTTTCCCGAACTGCCTTTCGACCAAGTGTAAGCCCCCGGATAAAGTATCTCCAGCCGCCGGCTCACTTGCTCTAACCCGACCCCCGAGCCACTTTTATCTTCCACCGTCTTGGGATGATTGCTGTTGCGGATTTCACAAACCACTTCCTTGTCATTTTCCGAAATATGAATACTGATAAAACTAGGTTCAGTAGGAGATATGCCATGCTTGAAAGCATTCTCTATCAACGAAATGAAGATAAGTGGAACAATAAGTGTCTGGCTATCTGGCTGAATGTCGAATTGAGTGGTCATTTGTACATTCGCGGACAGGCGGATACGCATCAACTCAATATAATTGCGGATAAAATCTACTTCCTTGCAGAGAGGGACATACGTCTGCTGATTATCATACAATACATATCGGAGAAGTTTGCTCAACTCTTGTACTGCTTCCTGTGCCTTATCTGAATCAAAGGCAATCAAAGCATAAATGTTATTCAAAGTATTCAGCAAAAAGTGCGGGTTCAACTGGTTCCGTAGGTTTTTCAATTCGGCTTCTGCGCGGCTTCGTTCCGCTTCTTTACGGGCGTTTTCGTTCTGCGTCCATCGCGCACTCATACGGATGGCGGCGCTCAACCCGATGGTAAAGACGAGACTCAGCATATCCCTAAGGAAGAACAGCCATCCCGGAGGCATACCCGGACGCTTTGTTCTGGATGCAAATGACGGGTCGAACGTCAGGCTTTGCCAAAGGTGGAGTAAAACTCCGATGACGCATAAAAAGATAATGTTATAGATGATGTATCTCTTTGCCTGCCCCTGGAAAAGATAGCGGGGAACCAGAAGGAAATAGTTGACGTAGAACACAATCATGAAAGAAAGTGGTACGGCAAGATGGCGTACATAAGCCATCCAGTTTATGTTTCCGTTTCCGCGTTCAACGAAAAAGAACGGGAAACCGAACATAATTCCCCAGCCGATAATGTGTATCAGTATTTCCAGGGGACGACGCGCAGATGTAAAGTTTTGTTTCATAAAGACAAAGATAGCTTTTTATTCGTATCTGATGGCTTCTATCGGGTCTAAATCTGCGGCTTTCTTGGCAGGATACCATCCGAAGAAGATTCCGGTGACAGTGCATACCGCAAAAGAAAGGAATACACTCCAAAGTTGGATAAAGATAGGCCAATGCGCCACACTTTTCACAATCCAACTGACTCCGCAACCGATAATCACCCCGATGATGCCGCCCGTGATACTAATCATGATGGCTTCAATAAGGAACTGGCTCAGAATATCGATACCCCGTGCACCGACAGACATACGTAAACCAATCTCGCGGGTACGTTCCGTGACGGATACGTACATGATATTCATAATTCCGATACCACCTACCATCAGTGAAATTCCTGCGATGCAGGCAAGCAGGGTCGTCATCAGGTCGGTGGTAGAGTTGAGCATCGTGCTCAGTTCTTGTTGGGTACGGATAGTGAAATCATCATCGTCCGTTGCTTTCAACTTATGGTTGCGGCGGAGAATTGTACTGATTTCATTCGTAGCATATTCTGTCATATCTTCGGTGAGGGCAGAAGCAAACACGCCTTGCAGGTACGTGACGGCAAGCAAACGCTTCATCACAGTGGTATAAGGAGCAAGCACTACGGCATCTTGGTCTTGTCCCATAGAATTGTAGCCCTTTGCCTTGAGCACGCCTACCACCCGGAAGGGTATCTTGCTGAAACGGATAATCTTGCCTACCGGGTCACTTCCGTCCGGAAAAAGATTGTCCACTATTGTCTTTCCTATCACGCATACTTTTGCAGAGCTTTGAATGTCGGCTTCGGTGAACATCTCTCCATTTTCTACCGTCAACTGGCGAATATCAAGGTATTCCGTTCCTACGCCATTCACGGATGCAGGATAGTTATTGTTGCCGGCAATAAGCTGTCCTGATGAAGAGACATTGGGGCTGACGGCAGACAGGAAACTTGTCTCATCGCGCAAGGCTTCGTAATCGGCAAGTTTCAAGGTCTGCATGGCAGACGGATCTTGCCGGACACCACCACGCATATCGGCTCCCGGGTGAATCATAATCATGTTCGATCCCATCTCGGAAATCTGCTGTTGGATACTTTTCTTCGAACCTTGTCCGATAGCAAGCATCGTGATGACGGAAGCGACACCGATGATAATACCGAGCATGGTGAGAAAAGCACGCAACTTGTTGTTCGCCAATGCTCGGAGAGCTATCTTGAATAAATTAGTTCCATTCATATTGTTAGTGATTAATTATTTAGTGATTAATGATTAGCGCGATAATGAATAGCAATGAATTAATCACTATCCCGTTAATTACTATTTAATCCTTGTCGTTTTTCGGCAATGCCGCGAGTGCTTCGGCAGCGGACAGAATCTTTGAGTTGACAGTATCCTCTATGACATGACCGTCGCGCAGACGGATATTACGGCTGCTATATTGCGCAAGTTCGGGATTATGTGTTACAAAGATAATAGTGCGTCCTTCCGCGTGAAGTTTCTGAAACAGGACAAGTATCTCGAAGGAGGTACGGGTGTCGAGGTTTCCCGTTGCTTCATCCGCAAGAATAACGGCTGGATTATTTACCAGCGCACGTGCAATGGCAACCCGCTGCATCTGTCCACCGGACATCTGGTTGGATTTATGTTCCAAACGGTCGCCCAATCCCACAGCCTGCAAAGATTCGATGGCACGGCGGTGACGTTCGGAAGCACTGACGGACGAGTTGTACATAAGCGGCAGTTCCACATTTTCCACTGCGGTTGTTTTAGGCAATAGATTATAGCTTTGGAACACGAATCCAATCTTACGATTTCTCAGTACTGCACGTTGAGGCTTGCTCATCGTGCGGACGGGAATATCGTCGAGCAGATACTCGCCGCTTGTCGGGGTGTCCAGGCAGCCCAATATGTTAAGTAGCGTAGACTTTCCCGAACCGGAAGTACCCATGATGGTGACAAACTCCCCTTCTTTAATAGTAAACGAAACGCCCCGTAACGCATGAACGGTTTCGTCTCCTACTTGGAAGTCCCGTCTGATATTTTGTATTTCAATTACTTTCTTCATGATTGTCACTTGTTGTTTTTCTTCTTACTTCCCGGAGGACCAGGCATGAACGGGCTTCTTTCTCCACCGTTCTCTTTATTGGGGCCAGCTTCGAAATTCTCACCGGGCATTGCACCTATGGTAGCTTCGGATACTACTTTCGTACCTTCGGTGATACCACTGACAATCTCCGTAGATATCCCGTTGCTAATTCCGATTTTTACAGGATGCGCAGTGAATGTAGTGCCTTCACGTGTCCAAAGTTTATGTTCACCCTTACAATCTTTTACAATGTCATTAGCACCGATGAGCGGTTTCTCCGGAACGAAACGCAAAGCCTTGTTCGGCACAGACAATACACCTTTTTTATCAAGAATATAAATAGTGACATTAGCCGTCAGACGCGGTTTCAGTTTCAAATCGGGGTTAGGGGCGGAGATTACCACTTCATAGGTAACTACCGTGCTTGTACTGCTGCTGCTTGCGTTGCTCGTACTGCTTGAGTTTCCCAAACGAATCTGTGTCACTACCCCCTCAAATGTATCATTCGGATAAGCATCCACCGTAAAACTGGCACACTGGCCTTCTTCCACACCGCCTATGTCCGCTTCATCCACATCGGCTACCACCTGCATCTGAGTCAAATCTGCAGCGATGGTGAAGAGTGTCGGAGTTTCGAATCCGGAAGCAACCGTTTGTCCGGCTTCTACATCACGGCTGATAACAACTCCGTCAATGGGCGAAGTAATCGTTGCATAAGACAAGTTACGTTCTGCTTTCGCAAGAGATGCCTTGCTGCTGTCATAACTACTTTTAGCCTTCTGATAATTGTAAAGAGCCTGTTCGAAGTCTGTATCGCTAATCAAGGATTTCTCATGCAGCCCTTTGCTACGTTCGTAATTCTTTTTCTGATATTCATATTCGGCTTTAGCCCCGTCATAAGTTGCCTGTTGGGAAGCCAGTTCGCTTTGCAGAGTAATGCGGTCCATCTCAGCAATCAACTGCCCTTTGGTGACTGTTGAGTTGTAGTCTACATAAATCTTGTCAATGATACCTGATACTTGTGTACCGACTTCTACTTCCGTCACAGGTTCAATCGTTCCGGTTGCAGTCACCGAATTTGAAATATCGCTTTTGCTGACAGTAACAGTGGCATATGTGACTTTGTGTTTGGCGGGCGACCCGGCGAAGAACCAGATTCCCGCACCTGTTACCACAACGACTGCCACGGCGATTAAGGTAATCTTTTTCGTTTTCATTCGTTTCTTATGCTTTTACTTGTTTATTATAATGCTAATTTATCCCCTTGATAGAACTTCAGCAACTGGGTATTCAGTATAGCCATATATTTAGCTTGAAGTTGTTCTTGCTGCGCTTGCAACAAGTTATTCTTCTCAGTAAGAAGTTCCACGGTGTTCTTCATTCCCAAATTGAACTGTTCACTAATCAGTTCGTAGCTGATTTGCGTGCTTCTCAGTTTCTCGTTGGCTGCCGCATAACGCTGTTGTGCATTGTTGGCATCCAGCCAAAGACCTTCAATCGTCTTGTACAGTGCCTTCTGTTCGTCAAGCAGTGACAGTATGCTCGTTTCGCGTTGCAATTTAGCCTTCTGTATAGCACTTTTTGTCTGACGGTTGTTGAAAATAGGCACACTGACCGACAGACCGATGGAATTGTTCCAACCATTCTTCACCTGCTCGCCGAAAGTAAAGTCACTTCCGCTCGTATGATTCGTTCCGATGCCTGCGCTAAGGCTGACGGTGGGGAAATAACCGGATTTTGCAATATCGATTCCCAATTCGGAAGTTTCTATATTGAGCTTGCTTGCTTCAATCTCAGGACGGAGGGCAAGTGCGCTCACATATACATCTTTTTTAGTAGGCAAGGGGGCAAGTACATTCTCGTCGGACAGGGCAGGGAGATAGACGTTCATTTCATTCTCTCCATCTAGTTCGAGCAGTTGTTTCAGTTGTAATTTGTAATCTTGCAGGGTGGCTTGCGCTGTGACAAGTTGATAACGATCGGTACTGACCTGAGCTTCCAGTTGCGCAAAATCACTTTTGGCAATACTTCCTGCATCCAGCAATTGCTGACCGCGGTCACGCTGCGCAATGGAAACCTGTAATGTATTCTCGTTAACTCTGACTGACTCCGCCGCATAAAGAATCTGGATATAAACCTGTGCGATGGATTCTTGAATATTATTCTCGGACATTGCCACATCAAGTTCGGCTACTTGGTTGTCCAGTTGTTCCTGCTTGATGGTTTTCAGCCGCTTGCTTCCATTATATAAAGTCCACGAAGCATTCAGCCCATAATTACCGTTATAACTGGTTTTACTATTACTGCTGATAATCTCGCTGCCGCTCACCCGACTACTCGATTCTTGATACGGGCGGTTCACCACCTGCTGGCTGGTAGAGAATGAAAGGCTGGGAAACAAAGCAGCTTTAGCTGTCTTCACGTCAATCTGTGTACTTTCCGCAGCCATACGGTTTTTGCGAATCGTAATATTCTGTTCCAAGGCATAGTCGATGCACGATTGCAAATCCCATTGTGCAGGGAGTTTTGCTCCGTTCAGCGTATCGGCTTGCAGCGGAGATTCTTGGGCAGATATGCCCGAAAACATACCTGCGCCAAGAAATGCCATCACTGTCAATCTTTTTACATTCATCATATTCATACTTCTATTGATTTACTGATAGCGAAGGTACGTACATATTATATTAGCCGCAAAAACGATAGACAGAACACGGAATTTTGCCGTTAAATGATTTTTTTCTGTCGATAGGTTGATTTTATTAGAAAAACACAACAAATCTCGCAACAATTCGGGGTATTTGTTTGTTTTAATTATAAAAATTGTATATTTGTATTCATTACAAACTATAATGCCGACATATGAAGAATACACTGCTTTCTATTTGGAACTTTTATCTGGAAGGTTTCCGTAGTATGACGCTCGGTCGTACTTTATGGATTATTATCCTGCTGAAATTATTCGTCATGTTCTTCATTCTCAAATTGTTCTTTTTTCCGGATTTCCTTGGTAATCATCCTACGGATGCCGATAAGGGAAACTATGTAGGAAACGAACTGATACAACGCGCTCTTCCTGAGAAATCAATTGATTTTTAACTCTTAAACTACATAAGATTATGATTGAAAGTATTGACACTTCGCTTATCGATTGGTCGAGAGCCCAATTTGCGATGACAGCAATGTACCATTGGATTTTTGTTCCCCTTACACTCGGGCTGGCTGTGGTGATGGGCATTATGGAGACGCTGTATTATAAAACAGGCAAAGAATTCTGGAAGAAGACAGCGATGTTCTGGATGAAGCTTTTTGGTATCAACTTTGCTATTGGTGTGGCAACAGGCTTGATTCTTGAGTTTGAGTTTGGAACGAATTGGAGCAATTATTCATGGTTTGTAGGAGATATTTTCGGTGCGCCGTTGGCTATTGAAGGTATTTTGGCATTCTTTATGGAAGCCACCTTTATAGCTGTAATGTTTTTCGGCTGGGGAAAAGTCAGTAAGCGTTTTCACTTGGCTTCAACTTGGCTGACGGGATTGGGAGCAACTATCTCTGCTTGGTGGATTCTCGTTGCCAATGCATGGATGCAGCATCCGGTAGGTATGGAGTTCAATCCTGATACTGTTCGCAATGAGATGGTCGATTTTTGGGCAGTGGCAACTTCACCTGTAGCCGTTAATAAATTTTTTCATACAGTGTTATCTGGTTGGGTGCTTGGTGCTATTTTTGTAGTCGGCATCAGTTGTTGGTACTTGCTGAAGAAACGTAACCATGAATTTGCGCTTGCCAGTATTAAGATTGGAGCTATCTTCGGACTGGTCGCATCGCTGTTGTCAGCATGGACGGGCGATGGTTCCGGTTATCAGATTGCACAGACGCAGCCCATGAAACTGGCAGCTGTGGAAGGCTTGTATGAAGGCGGCACGAATGTCGGACTAGTAGGAATCGGTATGCTGAATCCCGAAAAGAAGACATATGATGATGGAAAAGACCCGTTCCTCTTCTGCATAGAGATACCGAGCATGCTTTCTTTCCTTGCCGAACGTGATGTGGACGGCTACGTTCCGGGTATTGCAAATATTATTGAGGGCGGTTATGAGATGAAAGACGGCACAAAAGCTCTTTCGGCAGCCGAGAAGATAGAACGTGGAAAAACGGCTATCGGTGCTTTGGCTGCCTATCGTGCGGCAAAGAGCGCAGGACACGAAGAGGACGCGCAAGTGGCTTACAAAGTATTGCAGGAAAATATTCCTTATTTCGGCTACGGATATATTAAGGATGTCAACCAACTGGTTCCGAATGTCCCTCTCAATTTCTACGCGTTCCGTATAATGGTAATTCTGGGCGGATATTTCATCCTTTTCTTTATTGTAGTTCTTTTCTTTATCTATAAGAAGGATTTGAGTAAGATGCGGTGGATGCACTGGATTGCTCTATTGACTATTCCTTTGGGATATATTGCCGGACAAGCCGGATGGGTGGTTGCCGAATGTGGTCGTCAGCCGTGGGCTATCCGTGATATGCTGCCTACATCAGTTGCCATCTCCAAACTGGACGTGAGTTCCGTGCAGATTACTTTCTTTATCTTCCTGTTCTTGTTTACAGTAATGCTGATTGCGGGTGCCGGAATTATGGTAAAGGCTATCAAGAAAGGACCGGAAACGGGAAATAATGTTACTATTAACCATTAATCGTAAAGACTATGTATATATTTCTACAACAATATTGGTGGCTTGTCGTTTCCTTGCTGGGGGCTATCCTTGTGTTTTTATTGTTTGTGCAAGGTGGTAATTCATTGCTGTTCTGTCTCGGTAAGACGGAAGAACACCGTAAAATGATGGTGAACTCTACCGGACGTAAATGGGAGTTTACGTTTACTACGCTGGTTACTTTTGGCGGTGCTTTCTTTGCATCTTTCCCGTTATTTTATAGCACTAGCTTCGGTGGTGCTTATTGGCTTTGGATGATTATTCTTTTCAGTTTTGTGTTGCAGGCTGTCAGCTATGAGTTCCAAAGCAAAGCAGGAAATCTGCTAGGCAGAAAGACATATCAGACTTTTCTAGTGGTTAATGGGGTAGTAGGGCCGTTATTGCTTGGCGGGGCGGTGGCCACATTCTTCACAGGTTCCGATTTCTATATTAATAAAGGAAATATGGCGGATACTATTATGCCGGTTATCAGCCATTGGGGGAACGGTTGGCATGGATTGGATGCGTTGACTAATATTTGGAATGTGATTTTGGGGCTGGCGGTATTCTTCCTTGCCCGTGTGCTGGGAGCGTTATACTTTATTAATAATATAGCGGATAAAGAGTTGACGGACAAATGCCGTCGTGCGGTACGGAATAATACTATTATGTTTCTTGTATTCTTCCTGTCATTTGTCATTCGTACATTAGTCTCCGATGGCTTTGCAGTAAATCCGGATACGCAGGAGATTTATATGCAATCTTTCAAATACTTTGCTAACTTTATCGAAATGCCGATAGTTCTTGTCCTGTTCCTGATAGGAGTAGCTTTGGTTCTCTTCGGCATCGGAAAGACATTGCTCAAAAAGACTTTCGATAAAGGTATTTGGTTTACGGGCATCGGCACGGTATTGACAGTCTTGTCTTTATTATTGGTGGCAGGATATAATAACACGGCTTATTATCCATCTTATACCGACTTGCAAAGCTCATTGACTTTGGCAAATAGCTGTTCCAGCGAGTTTACTTTGAAAACGATGGCTTATGTTTCCATTCTCGTTCCGTTTGTGATTGCTTATATCTTCTACGCTTGGCGTAGCATCGACCGTCACAAGATTACAGAGAAAGAGATGGACGAAGGCGGACACTCTTATTAAATTGAGACTTAAAAATTGAGAATAAGAAAATAGGCTGCGTATGAGGTAATAAATATTCATTGCGCAGCCTATTTTCTTATTCTCAATTTACCAAGTTTTCAGGTTTTCCAGCAATGTATGCTTGTATGTTGCAGGTTGCGATATTCATCAAGCGTTCGCGAGCTTCCAGCGTTGCCCACGCGATGTGTGGAGTGATATAGCAGTTCTTTGCTGTCAACAATGGATTGTCAGGACGCGGTGGTTCTGTAGAAAGAACGTCTACTCCGGCAGCGTAAATCTTGCCGCTGTTCAGTGCATCTGCTAAATCCTGTTCATTGACCAGCGGACCGCGACCTGTATTGATTAGGATAGCCGTCGGCTTCATCATAGCAAGACGGCGGGCATTCACCATTTCTCGTGTCTCTGGAGTAAGCGGGCAGTGCAAGCTGATAATATCACACTCGCAGAACAATTGGTCTAAATCCATTTTCTTGATTTCCGGTGGCAACTGAAAATGTGACTTTGAAGTTAATGCATATACTTGCATACCAAAGCCGATGGCGACACGTGCAGTTGTGTATCCGGTATTTCCCAGTCCGACCAGACCGATTTTCTTTTCTCTCAGCTCCATTAACGGAGTATCCCAAAAACAGAAATCCTTGCTGTTGGTCCAACGACCTTTGTGCACTTCTTCCGAATGGTGCTGCACTTGCTGGCAGATATTCAGAATATGTGCAAATACCATTTGGGCAACAGAAGCTGTGCTGTATGAAGGAATATTGGTCACAATGATTCCCCGTTCCTTGGCTGCGGCAGTGTCAACTACATTGTAGCCGGTAGCCAATACGCCAATATATTTCAGTTCGGGCAGTGCAGCCATGTGGTCTGCATTGATGATTACTTTATTAGTCAAAAGCACTTCTGCTCCGGCTGCACGTTCTAATACTTTTTCGGGAGCAGTGCGGTCATATATCGTACATTCTCCGAGAGCTTTAATACCTTCCCAGGACAAATCCCCGGGATTGGCGGCAAAGCCGTCTAAAATTACAATCTTCATTTCAATTTTAATATTAATAATATGTTATACGTCTTTCTTTATTTTTTTATTTTGCTTTTGCCATTAGTTGATTCTTTTTTGCCAATGGCATATTTCTTTTAGCCGATAGCTTACTTTTTGAATTTATCTCCCCACAACTGTATCATCCGTTCGGCATGCTTCTGTTCCGCCGGATTATTTTGTGGTTGCCATATCCGTTTGTCTTTCAGCTCGTCGGGCAGGAATTGCTGTTTCACGAAGTTACCCTCGTAATTGTGGGCATATTTGTACTTCTGTCCGTATCCCAATTGTTTCATCAGCTTGGTAGGCGCGTTGCGCAGATGCAGCGGGACAGGCAGATTTCCTGTTGAACGCACCAACTCCAACGCATCGTTAATCGCGTTGTAGGCCGAATTGCTCTTGGGGCTGGTGGCCAGGTATATCGTTGTTTCCGCTAAGGGAATCCGTCCTTCGGGCCAGCCGATTTTCATCAGTGTGTCGAAGCAGGCATTTGCCAGAAGCAGGGCATTGGGGTTGGCAAGGCCGATATCTTCCGAAGCCGAAATGACAAGCCGGCGGGCAATGAAAGCAGGGTCTTCGCCGCCTTCCACCATGCGGGCAAGCCAATAAATAGCTCCGTCCGGGTCGCTTCCGCGAATCGACTTGATGAAAGCGGAGATAATGTCATAATGCATTTCTCCGTCCTTGTCATATGCCAGCGGATTCTGCTGCAGCCGTTCTGTTACCATCTCGTCGGTGATAACAACCGTTTCCTCTGTCTCCGACTGAACAACGAGTTCTAATATATTAAGCAGTTTGCGGGCATCTCCACCGGAGAAGCGCAACATGGCTGTTGTTTCTTTTAATTCGATTTTGCGTTCTTTCAGTACAGTATCCGTAGTGACGGCACGTTGGAGAAGTTCCAGCAAATCTTCTTTCTCCAATGATTTGAGCACATAAAGCTGGCAACGCGATAGGAGAGGGCGGATAACCTCGAACGACGGATTCTCCGTCGTCGCACCAATCAACGTAACAGTTCCATTCTCCACTGCCCCCAACAGGGAATCCTGCTGCGATTTGCTGAACCTGTGAATTTCATCAATAAACAGTATCGGACTGGATTGTGAAAAGAAACGGTTGCTTTTGGCACGGTCTATCACTTCGCGTACGTCCTTTACGCCGGAAGTTACGGCACTCAATGTATAAAAAGGAGTTTCCAGTTTATTGGCAATGATTTGTGCCAGCGTCGTTTTTCCTACTCCGGGTGGGCCCCAAAGGATGAAAGAAGAGATGCGTCCTGCGTCAATCATCTTACGCAGGATAGCACCAGGCCCTACTAAATGTTTCTGACCGATGTATTCGTCTAACGTTTTCGGCCGTAGCCGCTCTGCCAAAGGTTGCATAGTGTTCTTTTAGAATGCTGTTAATATCATGAACCGAATACCATGGATGTTGATATTCGGATTGTTGCGGTAGGTGAGACGGTGTATGTACTCCACGTGCAGCAACTTGAATATGTTGAAAATGCCAAAGCCCACCTCTACGTAAGGCACTTTGGGGTTCATCACGAAACTGGTGAACTCTCCGTTGCGTGTCGGAAAGCGGAACAGGTCGGGATTATTACTTTTGAACGGATTGTTCTTGTCGGTCAGCGTTCCCCACAAGGCGCGCACACGGAACATCTCCCTCCATTTCAGTTGCTTGATGAGCGGGATGCGGTTGAATAGCTTTCCGTTCATGTTGTAGGAGAGAGACAAGGCGGCAAACCGGTCGTTGAGAAACTCCATGTTGTTGATGAGGCAGAATGTCTCATGCTGTGTGATATACGACAAGTTTGCTTCGGGTAAAATCAGGAGTGGGAAGGGGACTGTGTTCCATTCGGCTCCCGCTTTCAGGCTGACGTCTACTTTTCCCCACGAGGCGGGAAGCCAGAAACGCTTCCATATGCTCGCTTCCGTACGGTTGAAGTTGTATTCGCCGCCCAATACGCCCTTGAATCCCATCACATGGGTGAGCGTGAAAATGGGCGCGTCCAGAGATACGGGAATACGGCGTTGCTTGGAATTGACGAACGATTCACCCGGAGCATAGCGTAATGTCAGGCTTGCTTCAGTGGTCGTCATGTCATGCACACGTGTTTGTGCAGCATCGTTGCGCAGATATTCCAGTTTTCCGGTAGGTTCGTCGTTACGGTGGCGGAGCATCGCTTTCACTCCGAAACCTGTTAGCGTTTCGAGTTCATAGTTGACAGTCGCGTCACGCATATAAGACATTTGGTCTACCGTTGTCGTTTTTAGTGATAAGAAGATATTATCCTTGTCCGTAAACAGGAATTTGTCCATTGGAGACATTACATCATAACTGTAAGTTGCCGAAATATAATGTTTCGGGAATTCCCAGACTACATAATCACGCTTGTTGAACGAATAAGTCAGTGTACCGCTATATTTCCACCGCTCGTCTTTCAGACCGTATGCGCCGTAACCGCTCAAGAACCAATGCTTGTCGAAATGCGCCGTAGTCATACCGCTCAACCGGAAACGGGTTCCATCAATGTAGTTGCTCGAAATCATGGTGTTGATAGGGCCGATGTCCACTTTGCTCGGACGTCCCTTGCTTCCTGTTTCCACAAAGTTCTCAATCAGGGCTTTAGCTCCGAAGATGATGTACTTGAATCCAGGAATCTGTTCGAGACGGTTGACGAATACATCCATCGTACTTTCTTTCTTTGTCAATGGAACCTGGCGGACACTTGCCCAGTATTCATCGCTTTTTGAAAGCATGTCCGCTTCCTTTATCACGCTTCCTTTCAACCGGAAAAGCCGTTGCTCGATAGGGTCGAATTTGTAATCGCTGTATTTAGTGATTCGTTCTACCTGCAGGCCGCCTGCCGTTTTGTTGGAATTCCATGAAAGGTCTACAGTCATATTGTCATCGGACAATACCCAGTTGCCGTTCGGCAGTTGTTCGTACTGCTGCACGATGTCCATGCGGTTGACGAAGTTTACTCCGGTCTTTTTGGGCAAGTTCATCGTACATTTCTGTACGGCATACGTAGAGTCGTTCAGTACATACAGATGTCCGGTAAATCCGAAATCCTGCGAATTCTGTGGAACGAAAGTCAGGTGCACACATTCGCGCTTGTCCACCATCAATGTGTCCATCAGATAATACTTATAAAAAGAAATGGCGCTACTGCCGATAGGGCTTACGAAACGTTGTTGGAGCAGGCGAATGTCATCGTCGTAAATATTGATATCGGCAAAGACATCCTTCAAGACTGTGCCGAGCATATCTCCCGTTGAGAAAAATTCTTCGATACCGTTGGAGTTCTTTCCTTTGATAATGGTTTTCTTACTTTCGGGGTCTTTGCGATAAATGGTCTGCGAAGCTGTCTCCTGTACGGAAATCGGAAGAATCAACTTATTCGTTGTTTCCGACACTTCCACCTGGTCTTTGAGGAAGGCATATTTCTTGTAGATGCCTTTTTCGAGTTTCTCCGGTGTGAGGTCGTTGATAGACATTTTCATCTTCTCGTACTTGTCGTACTGATAATAGTCGTTCACTTCGAGGACTTGCGCCTTCTTGTGCTCAATGACCTTCTTCATGAATTCGACTGCCGGATTGTTCTTACGGGAGTATTTTTCTTTCTTGGGTTTTACGACAATTTCATTCAGGAGTACATTATCCGGAGCCAACTGAACGTTGACAGTCTGATTGGCATAGTGGACTTTCACTGTCTTGCTGATATAGCCGACAGCGGAGAATACAAGCGTTCCGCCGTTCCTGCGGGCATCGAGGTTATATTCTCCGTCGATATTGGTGATAGTACCCATATCTCTTTTTTCCTGATAATAGATGGAAATATACATCAATGGTTCATGTGTCACAGAATCGGTAACTACCCCTTTAATTTGCTGTGCAAACGCATTTGGAGCTGCCAATACAAGTAAGAGCAGTATAAATATTTTGTTATATCGTTGTCTCATAACGTTCGTAGTGAGGTGCAAAGTTAACAAATAACTCTCAGTGTGAGAGAATATATAACTTTTTTTACCCATCGTTTTTGGTTGTTTACAAGCGTATATATCCAATGCTCAAATAAGTTAGCCTTGGTCATATATATTTAACAACTAGTTCCTGATTTAGTTTCATCCGTTGAAACTGTTTGTTTCCCGTAATGAAACACTTTGTTTCAAGGCATGTTGAAGCTACTTGCCCTACACTTGACGGCATAGGGCAAGTAAGGTGAGCGTTATTTGCTTGATAGAATCTGTACGATACGCTCTGCGGTACGTCCGTCCCAACGTTCGGGGAGTTCACCGCGCTTCCATCCGCCTTTCATCAGTGTATCCATTGTTTTGGCAAGCAGAACCGGGTCTTCTCCGACAAGCTCGTTGGTTCCCATACGCCATGTCTCGGGATGCTCGGCGTATGTATTGAGAGTAATGCAAGGAATACCCAGGAAAGTTGCTTCTTCGGCGACATTGCCGGAGTCGGTGACAATTCCTTTCGCCTTATTAATCAGATAACCGAAGAATAGGTAATTCTGTGGTGGCATGATATGCAGGTTAGGTGCTTCGATGTCCAATTCCTTAATCGCGTTGCGTACATACGTGTGCAATGGTGCTACGATAGGCATGCCGGCAGATTTCTCAATCAATGTTTCCATCAGTTGCTGCAGATTCTCTTTGTTATTAAGCAAGACACGGCGGTTGAGGGTGAGCAGGAGATAATTGCCTTCCTGGAGTCCCAATACGGAGAACCATATCGGTTTGAGTAGCCGGTTGCGGTTGTAACGGATAGCATCTATGAGGATATTGCCTACATAATATACATTTTCGCTTTCCGTACCCGTTTGGTTCAGATTACGGTTGGCAACCATGCCGGCTGTGAACAAGTAGTCGGACAGTCCGTCCGTAATCATGCGGTTCACTTCTTTCGGCATCTTCATGTCGAAAGAGCGGGTTCCGGCCACAAGGTGCGCCACCTTGATTCCTTGTTTCTTGGCAACGATAGCGCAACTCATCGTTGCGGTGAGGTCGTCCACAACAAGAACAACGTGTGCTGGGTTCTCGGTCAACTCCTGTTCGAACGCTACCATGATTCCTGCTGTCAAACTCGTTGGATTACTGCTTTCCACTCCCAGATATACATCGGGAGCCTTCATGTCGAGGTCCGAAAAGAGAGAAGCGTCCAGACTCGTATCCTCTTTTCTGCCCGTGTAGACCAGTCGGTAGGAGATACTTTTACCCAGCGACCGTGCAGCTTCAATAGCGCGTGTAATGGGAGCTATCTTCATGAAATTGGGGCGTGCCCCGGCAACAATTGTTATTTTCATCTTATTTCTATCATATTCGGTTTAATTCGTGAAGCAAATGTACATTTTCTTACGGAATTTATTTGTTACTTTGCATACAAAATAATAAATATATGCCCACATTCGTTCAAATTCTTGATTTTATAGGCACATTTGCCTTTGCAATTAGTGGTATCCGGCTGGCTTCGGCGAAGCGTTTCGACTGGTTCGGAGCCTATGTTGTCGGACTTGCCACGGCTATCGGTGGCGGTACTATCCGTGATGTTCTGCTCGATGTTACCCCCGGGTGGATGACAGACCCCATTTATTTGATTTGTACGGGGCTGGCTCTGGTGTGGGTTATCTGCTTCGGACGTTGGCTTATCCGGCTCAACAATACATTTTTTATTTTCGACAGTATCGGTCTGGCATTGTTCACTGTGGTAGGTGTGGGCAAGAGCATTGCCTTGGGATATCCTTTCTGGGTGGCAATCATTATGGGTAGTATCACGGGAGCGGCAGGCGGTGTGATGCGTGATGTCTTTATCAATGAAATCCCTTTGATATTCCGAAAAGAAATTTACGCAATGGCCTGTGTGGTAGGCGGTATTGCCTATTGGCTTTGCGATGTCGCGGGACTTGAGTCATACGGATGCCAGCTAATCGGCGGGTCTGCTGTATTCCTGACCCGCATCCTAGCTGTAAAATATCACATCTGCTTGCCTATATTAAAAGGTGGCGATGAGATAAAAGAAGAGTGATGATCACCTTTATTCGTCTTTCATATCCAACTTTCCCTGAAAACTGATGGATTGCCGGTTCTGCATGTTTACATCAATGCTTGCCGAACCGTTAGGGTACACTTTTGCCCTGAATTCATATCTGTCTTCGGGATTCCGGATAATGAATTGGATGACGGCATTTCCTTTCTTATCCATTTTCATTGTATATTCCTTGAGGGGTGCTCTGAAATTCAGTCCGTCCCCGCCACCATAAGGGATGCTGTAAGCCCGTCCGAAATAGGGTAGGTAGGAGATGACCGAATCATTGCTGATTTCCAGTGAGTAGGGAGATGTCAGGGGGACGGAACGTCCGCGCATCGGCAGGGCGGTCTGTACATCTATTTTGTAATTTTCAGATGCGATGAGTTTCGTCACAGCTTCTTTCTTCTGTTCCTTCTTTTCTTCTTTACTTTGAGCTGAAAGGGTAGGGAGTCCTACTAGCAAGGCTAGTAACAACATTAGGATTTGTTTCTTCGTTTTCATATCAGTTGCATTTAGGTTGATATATATGTATAACAACCAAATATAAGAAAAAGTCAGGAACTCTTCTCTTTTCTTTAATGAAAATTAAACAGAAATCCTGACCTTTCCTTGTGTATATAATAAGAACTTAGAACTGTTCCAATATCTCAATCCGCTTTTCAATGGGGGGATGGGTGGCAAACAAGCCACCGAACTGACTATATAGACCTTTTGTCTTCTTTTTAGGATTTTGAATGAATAATTGCGCTACGTCTTTCCGTTGCACGGCTTCTATCGCTGGGTCGGCAGATATTTTTCGCAAAGCACTGGCAAGTGCCAACGGATTTTTCGTCATTTCTGCCGAACCGGCGTCTGCCATATATTCGCGTTTGCGCGAAATGGCAAAACGCATCAGGCTGGCGAAAAGGAAACCAATGGCAGCTATCAGTAAAGCGACTATCATAAAGAGGAAAATTCCTGCGCTGCCTTTACTGTTACTACGTACACGTATATGTGTGATGGTATAAAACGTGATTTCCGTCAGCATGGAGAAGATACCGACAAATACGATGGAGATAATAAGCAGACGCACGTCCCGGTTACGGATATGGGTAAGCTCATGCCCGATTACGGCTTCAAGTTCTTCATCGTTCAGCTTTTGGATGATACCTCTCGAAAGGGTAATCGTATATGTGCGGTCATTGATACCACTTGCAAATGCATTCAGCGAATTATCATGAATGATATTTATCTTCGGCATACTCATGCCCTGAGACATGCAGAGGTTTTCCACCAAGTTGTAAACGCGTTTGTTTTCCTTGCGGTCAAGCGGCTTGGAGCCTGTGGCGGAATTAATGATTCTCGTATTAGCCCAATAGGCGATAAGAAACCAGATAGCCACTACTCCTAAAGTATAGGGTAGGGAAGAGAGGAAGAAATGATTGACCATAGGCATCATCTCGACTTCCATACTCTTGCCGTATCCGAAAAGAACCAGCAGGTAACAGGACAGATAAAGAAGTGCTGTCACCAGGCAAGGAAAGAGGAACAATAGAAATGCGGAACGTATATTGTTCCGGCTCTGCTGTGTTTGGATTCCGACGTATTGCATCGCGTGTTTGATTTATGCAGTGAGTGAACGGTGACTGGAGATTTAGAAATTGATTTTGGGAGCCTGTTCCAAATTGGCGCGTTCGTTCTTTCCCAAATCAAACATGATTTCTTTTTGGAATCCTGTCATGCCTGCTATGATATTAGAAGGGAATGTCTGTACGGCGTTATTGTATTCTTTGGTAGCCGAGTTGAAGTAACGGCGGACAGCAGCCAACTTATTCTCCACATCGGCTATTTCCTCTTGTAATTGCAGGAAACTCTGATTTGCTTTCAAGTCGGGATAGGCTTCCAATGTGATTTTCAGCCCTGCAAGGGCGGAACTTAACTGATTCTCGGCGGCTATCTTATCATCAATAGTCTTGGCACTGACGGCACCGTTACGTGCCTGAATCACCCGGTCGAGTGTCTCCTTTTCATGGGCGGCATATCCTTTCACGGTATCTACCAATTGCGGAATCAAGTCATGACGTTGCTTCAACTGTACGTCGATGTCGGCAAACGCATTTTCACGATTGTTTCTCAGTCTCACTAGCGAATTGTACATGGATGCAAAAATGATGCCCAACAATACAATAATTCCTACAACAATAAGTATATTCATTGTCTTTTAATTTATTAGGTTAATATTAATCAAAAGTAATCTATTTGATTCTTTTAAGCAAATGAATGGGAGATTTTTCTTCAAATACCACCCCAAAAAACTATCAGAAAGCACACAAAAACTATCATTTGATAGAAATATCCCTAAGAAATGATTGAAATCTTCCTGTATGAGACGCAAAATACCTTTAAACTTGCAACCGACAAGAAAAACGAAATATTAACTATAAAACCCTTAAAGGATGAAAAGTTTAAGTTTCAGAAAAGATTTAATTGGAGTTCAAGAGGAGTTGCTTCGTTTTGCTTATAAACTGACGGGCAATCGTGAAGAAACGAATGATTTGTTGCAGGAAACATCTTTAAAAGCGTTGGATAACGAGGAAAAATTTGCTCTAGATACAAATTTCAAGAGATGGATGTATACTATCATGCGTAACATCTTTATTAATAATTACCGGAAAATAGTCCGTGAGCAGACTTTCGTAGACCCTACTGATAATATTACCACTTGAACCTGCCGCAGGATGTAGGATTTGAAAGTACGGAGGGTGCTTATGACTTGAAAGAAATGCACCGTATTGTCAATGCGTAGCCCAAAGAGTAAGTAGATGTTCATAATTGGTTTATATCATAAGGTTTTGATACCTTTGCCTCAT
>CANPJW010000024.1 GCA_947574505.1 uncultured Bacteroides sp.
TGGATGGAGCTCTTTTCAATTAGAATACAGCGCACTTTTCAATTAGTATCTACAGAGTAACATAGGGAGTTACTGCCTTTTTTAAGGCTTTGAGGCACATGGGAATTGTATCTCCGATTGTACCGTCTAAGTCAAAGGCTACTAATTTAATCATAACCTTACATTTGATTGATTTTCCGTATCACCCGGCAAGGATTTCCTACCGCCAAGCTATTTGCCGGAATATCTTTGGTTACAACACTTCCTGCACCAATCACACATTTTTGCCCTATTGTCACTCCCGGTAAAATAATTACTCCACCGCCAATCCAGCAGCCATCCTCTATCATGACAGGGAGGGCAAAAGTTCGACGGACATACTTACAGCCATCCGGGGTTTCTGTCAATACAAGTCGTTCATTAAACTCTACCGAGTGAGTTGCCGTATAGATTTGTACATTAGGTGCTACCAGCACATTGTTCCCTATGGTAATCTTATTGCAATCGACAAATGTACAACCAGTATTTACGGTGACATTATCACCGATATGTATATTGCATCCATAATCACATATAAACGAATGACCGACAGAAACATTTGCGCCTATACTTCCAAACATTTCCTTTAGTACGGCATATTTTTCAGTCTTTTGTTCATACGGCAAAGAATTATATTTCATCAACAAGTGATGAGCTTTACTTTTCAAATCCATAAAAAACGGGTCGTGGCAATCATACCATTCACCTGCCAAACATTTTTCCATTTCAGTTTTCATAAGCTATAATTTTAAATATATTGCAAAGTTATACCGATTTTTCGGCTAATTTTAGGTATTATTTTTCGTTATTTTGGTATTAATCCGTTTTTTAGGGCTATATTTATGGCATGAAAAGAGAAAACCTA
Organism: uncultured Bacteroides sp.; assembly: GCA_947574505.1. Lineage (GTDB taxonomy): Bacteria > Bacteroidota > Bacteroidia > Bacteroidales > Bacteroidaceae > Phocaeicola. The sequence goes on from CANPJW010000024.1 coordinate 884, forward strand.
CATCAACCATTCGAAATTAGTTTTAGCGAGCTTGCCGAATCCTTGCTAAAAGAGCATGAACATACCTTTTTTGAATTAGTATATATTCTTTCAGGAACAGGCATCCAATGGATTAACAACAATATGTTTCCTTATCATGACGGACATTTGTTTATGATTACTCCCGGAGATACGCATTCTTTCGAAATCCATACAACAACTAAGTTTGTCGACATCAAGTTTAACGACATATATATACATTCTTCTGTTTTCGGTGCTGAAAATATCCAAAGACTGGAGTTTATTCTTCAACATGCTAATCATCAACCCGGTTGTATACTAAGAAATAAAGTAGATAAGCTATTGGTGAAACCCATGATTGAAGCGATTATCAGGGAATATATTAACCGAAATTTATACAGCAAGGAGATTATAACACAAATAATTAATACGATTATTATTGTGGTAGCACGCAATATCGCAATGTTCTTGCCTGAACAGGTGGATGAATGCTCTGAGGACAAATCGCTTGACATATTGCAGTATATTCAAGCAAACATCTATAAAACAGGTAAAATCAGAGCAAAAGATATAAGCCAACATTTTGGCATTTCGGAGAATTATTTAGGACGATATATCAAAAAACATACTAATGAAACTATGCAGCAATACATTTTAAACTACAAACTAAAGTTAGTAGAAAATAGATTATTACATAGTCAAATGAGAATTTGTGAAATCGTTGAAGAATTGGGATTTACCGATGAGAGCCATCTTAATAAGTTTTTCAAAAAGTATAGAGGATGCAGCCCCTCTAATTTCAGAAAGAACAATTTGAAGTAAACCATATATATATCCTTGTTTTTAGAGTTATTAAAACAATAGAAATGACTATTTTTGCATTATATTTATAGATGTCTATGACAAATACAGAAACCATACAATCACTTATCGATAGCGGAGAAGGCTATAATGTAGAGTTTAAAGTTCGTGTACCTTCAAAAGTTCGTGAACTAACAGAGGAAATTTGCGCTTTCGCTAATGCTGACGGAGGATATTTGCTTATCGGCGTAGATGATAACGGACAGATTATTGGTACAGGTTTGGAAAATGACAAACGTTCAGCCATTCAAGGCTCTATCAGTGAAATATCTCCAGCTCTCCATTGTGATATGTATGCGGTAAATATCGAGGATAAGACAGTTTGGGTAATTGATGTTCCATCAGGGAAAGATAAACCTTATATATTTTCCGGTTCTATCTTTGTGCGTGAGGGAGCAAACTCACAGAAACTTCGTACTGTCGAAGAAATGCGCAGTTTCTTTCAGGAATGCAACAAAATATTTTTTGATGCTATCCCTTGTTCGTGGTTCAACATTTACACAGATGCAGATGAACAAGCGATAAAAGACTTTCGCACGGAAGCAAAGCTAAGTCCATCGACTGCCAACAAACAGATATTTGAGAATTTGGAACTGTTTACGGATAACGGAGTAGCCAAGAATGGAACAGCCATGTTCTTTGGGAAACAACCTGAACGAAAGTTTCCACACGCAGTAACAAGATGTGTCCTTTTCAAAGGAACAACCAAAGTATATATCATTGATGATAAAACCTTTGGCGGTCCACTATACCAACAATATTTGCAGGCTATGGCATGGCTAGAAAGTAAACTGCAAGTAGCTTATAAAATTGAGGGAGCAGGACCAAGAGAAGAAATTTGGGAAATTCCTCTTACTGTGTTTAAAGAAGCCATTATTAACGCTCTCTCACATCGTGATTATTACGAACAGGGAGCAACCATTACAATAGAAATGTTTGATGACCGGGTAGAGGTTTCTAATCCCGGAGGGCTTTTGCCTATCGTAGCTAAAGATTTCGGACACAAGAGCATGACACGCAACCCATTAATCTTTGGATTGTTTACCCGTATGCATTTGGTTGAAAGGGTGGCATCCGGCATTCCCCGTATGCAAGAAGCTATGAAAGAAGCCAATCTTCCTGAGCCTGATTTTCATACGGACGGGATGTTTACGGTTATATTCAAAAGAGGTATCAGTATCAAGAATGATACTGTAAATGATACTGTAAATGATACTGTAAATAGCAAGGAGAAAGAAGTTTTAAAGATAATCCAGAAATATCCTGGACTCAATTCGTCCAAGATTGCAGAATTAATAAAGAAAAGTATTCCAACAGCAAAACGCCACTTAAATTCTTTAGTTAAATCAGGTTTAATTGAGTTTAGGGGGGCACAAAAAACGGGGGGGTATTATATTATAAATCAACAGTAAGCTACATTATCATAGCATTATTAATCAATATAACTGTTTGGCATATGAATACTGATGAAACAATCAATAAAGAGGAGTTGACTTTGCAAAACACTCCTAAAGCAGTAAATTATCTTATAAATGAAATTGCTGAAATGAGAGTTTTACTTGAACATATAGAGTCACAATTAGGTTTAGGGGTTGATAAGCACAGACCTATAAATATTGAAAAAGCATGTCAAATTCTAAATCAAACTAAAAATGGCATCAATAAAATGGTCAGAAGCCGAACCATACCTCATTATATACAAGGAAACAAAGTTTATTTCTTTGAGGACGAATTAATTAAATGGGTTGAGAAGGGACGTGTTGCTACTCTACAAGAAAAATATACATCAAAGAGAAACTACTAATACTCAATCAGTATGGAACTGACACGCAAAGAATTATATGACTTAGTATGGTCTGAGCCAATGACAACCATATGTAAACGTTTTGGTCTTTCAGATAATGGTTTAAGAAAACGCTGTAAATCGATGAATATACCCACACCACCTTTGGGGTATTGGGCAAAACTGAAATATGGTAAGCAAGTCACACCTCTACCGTTCCAACAAGAGGAAACAAACGCAACTCAATCAACAACACTTCAAGAAGCCAAAGAACCTAAAGTAGAAATGGAGAAATCCGTAAATCCATACAAGCAACGTGAACTGGAAATTTGCAGTGGTGATATTTCATGCTTTAAGGTTCCAGAAGTCTTATATGCTAAAAATCCTCTAATAATCGACACAAAAGAAAAATTCAGACAGCGATCAGAAAATCAATATTTAAAGAAAAATCCCTATAAAAGTAAAATAAGAGAAACGTTAGACCTCTATGTTTCTGAGAATATGCTAGATAGAGCACTATCTATTTTTGATACAATTATAAAAGGCTTAATTTTTAGAGGACATAGTATTAAATGCAAAGACAATCAGACCTATGCCATTGTTGATGGTGAGGAAATTCAAATAAGATTAACTGAAAGAAAAAAGCAAAATCCTAATAGCAGTAATCGCTGTGATAACAATAATAATATCTTTTCTGGCGAATTACAGTTTTATATTTATCATAGTTCGAGCTTTCATAGCCCAACACTAGTTCATGATACGGCTTATACTAAAATCGAAGATAAAATAATTAGTATAGTAGCATACCTAGAGATTGAAGCAGATAATAGAAAGACAGAACGTATTGAAGCAGAAGAGAGAGAAAAGCGACGTAAAGAAGAAGAACGAAAAAGAGAAGAATTCGAAGAAGAGAAAAGAAAAGAGCTAGAAGACTTTAAAGACCTATTATACTCTGCTGAACGTTTTCGAAAAACTAATATTTTAAGAGAATATATTAATGCATTTGAGAACCATGCAATTGAAGATGGTGAAACTGATGATGAACTGCTAGCAAAGATACAATGGGCTAGAGAGAAAGCTGATTGGCTTGATCCTTTCATAGCTAAAAAGGACAATTATCTCAATTCTTATGATATGGATCGAATATTACAGGCTGCTGTTCCAGAACGAAGCTATCGCAATTCAGGGTACTCTTTTTGGACTAAACCTTATTGGAAGAAAAAACGATAACCGTATTCAAATTATGAAGAGCAAAATATTGCTTTCATATAATAATACTTATCTTTGCATTCAGAAATCGTACCCAAGATACAAACTTGTGTTGAACGGTGCAAAGCTGTGAAAACCTTATTCAAGGGACTTACATCGTAGCAAAGATACAACTTACTGAAAGATAGTGTCATAACAACCCGTTTTCGGTTGCTGGTAGCACCACCTTGAAGAAAAAAAGACAGTAAGAAGGTGTGTCGTAATACACGATGCGCCTTCTTTTTTTCATTGACTATAAAAATCGACTCATTTTTTTAAGCTGCGATATTTTGAGGATTTCTTTGATTTATGCGTTCGCAACATCTAAATAGAACAACTGTAAGCTCATAAAACGGTCTAATCAGCCAATCCATACCTTCTTTAGTCATTTTTGCACACATCTTTTTTATATTGAAGGCAATGGCAAAGAAGGCAAAGTCCATGAAGACCTTATCCTTTCCAAAATGGCGGAAACGTTTGTAATTCATATTGTTTTTCATTTGTCCGAACACGGCTTCCGGTTCTATGCATCTCTGTCCTCTGTGTTTCAGCCCTTCCTCTGAGCAGAGCAACTCTTTGGCTTTTTGCTTGTATTTTCTGAGTCTGTGATTCAACTCTATCGTTCTGTTCCCCTTTGCTTTAAAACATCGGCATCTTAGCGGACAGCCTTCACATCTGATGGCTCTGTACCTGGCATTTTCGCTGACATATCCGGATGCTGTTTTCACATGTCTAGTCCCTATCCTTTGCATCTTCTGTCCCATGGGGCAGATACAAAAGTCTTGTTCTTCATTGTAGTAGAAGTTTTCGGCCTTGAACGGGTCCGGTTTGAATCTCGGCCGCTGTTCCATGTGGAAGTAGTTGTACTTGACGTAGGCTTCCATACCGTTTTCTGACATGAAGCGGTAATTCTCCTCAGAACCGTAGCCGGAATCGGCAACCACCGTATGGGCCAGCCTGTCATATCTGCTTGAGAAGGATTGCAGGAAAGGTATCAGGGTCAGTGTATCCGTAGGGTTCGGGAAGAGTGCAAAGTCGGTAATGAACTGGTTCCCGGTGCCGATCTGGAGGTTGTAACCGGGCTTTGTCTGGCCGTTACGCATGGCATCCTCCTTCATTCTCATGAAAGTAGCGTCATTGTCCGTTTTGGAATAGGAATTCCTGTCCTGCAGCGTGTCCAGACGGTTGTCGTATTCCTGTAGCTTGTCCCTGTGCTCTTCCAACTCCTTCAGCTGTTTGCGTTTCTTTTTCAACGCAGTCTTTTCCTCTTTCGTGGAGGGTTCAGGAACCTGTTCGAGTGCTTGACGCAATTCTCCCGCCATTTCAGTCAGCATGACCGGAGTGAACTCAATCTCCTCATTGCTTTCCGATGAGTTCTCCTGGGCGATGACATTGTCTATCTGCCCTAGCAGGATATGTATCTTCTTCATCAGGCGTTCACGGTTCCGCTCAACCGTTTTCCGCCAGACGAAAGTATACTTATTGGCTTTGGACTCAATCTTTGTCCCGTCAATGTATTCCACATTCAAGCTGATGAAGCCTTTGGAAGAGAGAAGGAGTACGGTTTGGGTAAACACCTCGTTGATTTCATTCTTCACCCGGTTGCGGAAACGGTTGATGGTAATGAAATCCGGTTTCTCATATCCGGCAAGCCAGATATAATGGATGTCACGGTGAAGGAGCTTTTCGATTTTCCGGCAGGAGTAGATGTTGTTCATATAGGCATACAGAATGACCTTGAGCATCATCCTGGGATGGTAAGGGCTGCGCCCGCATTCCTTATACAACTTCCTGAAACTTTCAAGGTTCAGGCTCTCAACCAGAGCGTCAACCATCCGAACTGGATCATGCTCTGCAATATCCTCGTCAATTCTTGGAGGAAAAAGCACTGTTTGGTTGGGATTGTAAGGACGAAAATGTATCTTTGTCATAGTATAAAATGTTATGCTTAAAGATACAAAATCTTTAGGTAATAACAAAGCCCCTGCTTGTGAAAGTCGGGGCTTTGTGCATAAAAAAAGAAGGTGCGCATTTTGACACACCTTCTTTATTTTCTCACAAAACGCAAAATACAGCAATATAGACTGGATGACGAGGTATACGAGCTTTCCGCTCAATTGTAACTTTATCCACTTCTGACCTGCCTCCATATTTGATTAAGTCTTGGAGCAAAACTACTCCTTCCCGATATAAATCCCAATTTGATACATATTAAAAAACACTTTATACTTGAAGCATAAAGCTGGATGAATTCATCTTTATAGAGTTCCCGAACATCTTCGGGAGCATCATCAAGAGTATAAGCAGAAAGATTCTTACGCAAAGATTCCATATACCTGCCCACATCTTTTCCTGCGTATAGCTAGCAGGATTTAGTTTGAAAATATTTTCTCCGCTAAATGCAAGAAAGCGGTTCTGAAGTTGTTTATCATTCACACATTCTTTCTTTATAAACTCGTCAAATCACCTCTAAGCTTCTACTACAACAAGTCTATTTTAGGCTGCAATATTCTCAAACTTATATAATATACATCTTAATCATCGACGAACGGCAAAAAGTTCAGCTTCAGTTTCCCAAGTACCATCCGGACGTTTTACCATACGTTGCCAACGGAATGAAGTCGTTGTAATTTCTGAAAACACCCACTGTATATTCTTCTCATTAATTTCCGTCTGAACAATCCTGTTTCCTTCTCTTTTTCCTTCCAGTTGTGTAGCCCCTCCTAATTCCGTATATAAAATATCCCATGCCTCTGTATTAGGATTATACATACGTACCGCAGTCGCATAAGCTGCATCCGGTTGATAATCTTTAATCCGTGCCTTACGCGAAGGGCAAATAAACACATCTTGAATTGCAGTCCCTTCCAGCACCCAAGCGAATATCCACTCTCCCTGAACATGTCTTTCGCCTGTTGTACCTTGGTTATCAACCCATTCAAAATCCCATTCACCGACAAACTGTCCATACAGGTTATCTTTTTCCGGTATCAAATTGCTTTTCCCTTTTGACACTAATACATTTATAAATTCTCCCATACTTTATTTACTGACTCTAGATTAGACAAATATAAGATTTATAATTAATAATCACTAATATTAAAGCAATTATCTGTATGCAATATCCATGTCGAAAGCAAACAGATGCATAGTATAAAATACTGGCTTCCCTACTCCCAAACAGATTTTTTATATTACACCCCAAAAACATTTCATTTACAAACTTATTGCAAAAAAAGTATTTGGCCATTAAATCTCAATTATTCAAGAAAGAAGTACCGATAAAAAGTCTTTTTTCCCTATATTTGCTAGGCTGAAAAAAATGTCATTAACTCAATTAATATGAAAAAACTATCGTTTATTATTGTATTTGTATTCCTGTCCATTCTTTTTGTACAGGCACAGCAAGCAAAGTATGTATTTTATTTCATCGGAGATGGAATGGGTGTTAACCAAGTTTTAGGAACAGAGATGTATCGTGGAGAGTTGGAAGGCAAAATTGGTGTGACTCCGTTATTATTCACCCAATTTCCTTATGCAACCATAGCCACTACTTTCTCGGCAACCAACGGAGTGACAGATTCGGCCGCTGCAGGAACAGCACTTGCTACGGGAAACAAAACAAAAAATGGCGCATTAGGTGTGAAAAAGGATTTGGAAACCAAAGTTAACAGTGTTGCTTCTTGGGCAAAAAATAAAGGTTGCCGTGTAGGTATCAGTACCAGTGTCAGCGTAGACCATGCCACACCGGCTGCTTTTTACGCACACCAAGGACAAAGAAGCAGCTATTACAACGTGGGTCTGGATTTGATTGATGCCAACTTCGATTTCTATGCAGGATCAGACTTTTTAGATCCCACCAACAAAAAAGCCGCCGGTTCAAATTCAGAAAGTCTGTACACACTGGTGGACAAAGCCGGATATACCATAGCCCGTGGCTACAAGGACTATCAGAAAAAAGCAAAAAAATCGGACAAACTGATTCTCTTACAACCTGCGACAGCAACAGACAATAGTGCTATCCCCTATGCTATCGATCGAAAAAAAGGCGATATGACTTTAACTGAAATCACCCGTGCCGGAATCAATTTCCTGTCTAAAGATCTATCAAAAGGGTTCTTCCTGATGGTTGAAGGAGGTAAAATAGACTGGGCTTGCCACAGCAACGACGCCGCTACCGTATTCCACGAAGTGATGGATATGGACAATGCCATAAAAGTTGCTTACGAATTCTATGAACAACATCCCGATGAAACCCTGATTGTAGTAACAGCCGACCACGAAACCGGAGGAATCGTTTTAGGAAAAGGTCCGTATACTTTGAACCTGCAAGCTTTAAAATCACAAAAAGTAAGTGAAAGCGGATATACTAAAATTGTAAACGAATTAAGAAAAAAATACAAGAATCAAGTACCTTGGGAAGTTATCAAGCAATCATTGAAGGATAATTTCGGATTTTGGGATAGTATTCAATTGAATGAAAAGCAAGAAGCATCCCTGAAGAAAGTATATGATGAATCATTTAGCGGTAAAGAGATAGATTTGACCAAAAGTGAATATCAACAAGACGAACCTTTGGCAGCTGAGGCCAAAAGAATTCTGGATGACATCGCTCTGGTAGGTTGGACCAGTGGTGGGCACTCTGGAGGTTATGTACCCGTATTCGCTATCGGAGCCGGCGCCCAACTATTCCAAGGTCGCATTGACAATACCGAAATTCCGGTAAAAATAGCAGAAGCTGCTGGTTATCCCAACAATTAATCAAAAGCAAGATAGTGCGACAAACGTTCCAAGTCTTTCTCAGTGAATTCCTCATACAAGGATAACTGGGAAAGACTTTTTAATTTTCCCTTTTTCCTCCTATATTCTATAATTACCTTTGCCTGATAAAAATTCATATAAGGATGAGAGCGAAGTTTGTCAAGCCCGGCCTTATTGGCATTTATCCGATGAATTGGTGCATTTCCGAGTTTAAACCATCTCAACATATCCTCATCTACATAGTTCACTTCCTTCAACTGAGCCATATCATAAAAACCTCCCAAACGTTTCCGGTAAGCCACAATCATGCGTGCAATGCCACTGCCTATTCCCGGAATCTTTTTCAACTCGGTAGTGTCCGCTTCATTCAAATCGACTAAAGTTCCTTCCGGATATTTATAAACCGCCAACGTATCTTTCTCCGCCTTTTTGATAAAGTGCAATGTATCCTGTTTCCGCCGAAAAGCCTCTGATATCTGGATATAAGGTTTTAACATATTAAATTTCTCGGACGACAAGCCATAAACACGAGAGAAATCATCCGCTGTCCTGAATTTACCGCCGGCTCTCCGGTATTGCAAAATAGTATGTGCAATAAAAGGAGACAATCCACGTTGCAAAAATTCGATGGAATCGGCTGAATTTGGATCAAAAGCAGCCAATACCACCTCTCTTCTTTTAGGCTTATCATAGGAATATCGCAGAGATTCCTTCTCCTCCATCTCATGTACTCCGGCCAGAAAGTTTTTTATTTCTTCTATCCCCTCTTGATCCTGTTCCAAAGACTCTTCCTTTACTGGAAACAGAACCCATATACACATAAATATGAAAAGCAAAGTCAACAAAAAAAGTATAGCTCTGCGTTCGCTTTTCGAAAAATAGAAGAAGTCTTTCCACATTACAATTCTAAATTAGCCCTAATTCATTGATAAAAATCAAAATGATAGCCACAGGTGCCACGTATCTCAACAAGAAGATATACAGATTGAAAAGACCTGCTTTCAGTTTTCCCCCATTGGTCAATTCTTCATAAGAAACGGAACGTTTCAAATACCATCCTACAAAGATACATACCAGCAAGCCACCCAAAGGAAGCATTATTTTTGCAGTGACAAAATCAAGTAAGTCAAAGAGTCCCTTATCAAACAGCGTATATTTCTGCATAACTCCCAATGACAAGGAAGAAATGACTCCAATTATAATGCACCCGAAAGTGACCAATCTAGCAGCACGGCCACGAGTTAAATTGAATTCCTCGTGCAGAAAAGCCGTCACCACTTCATGTAGAGAAATAGTAGAAGTCAATGCAGCCAAAGCCAACAAGACATAGAACATCACCGAGAAAATATAAGCTAATATCGGCACACCGCTAAAAGCTTGCTGAAAAACATTAGGCAATGTAATAAAAATTAATGATGGTCCCGCATCCGGCTGGATACCTACAGAAAAGGCCGCCGGAAAAATAATCAATCCGGCCAAGACAGCCACAAAAGTATCAATCACACCGACACTCAGAGCCGTATTTCCCAGTTTGGTTTCTTTCCCAAAATAAGAAGCATAGGTTGAAAGACATCCCATTCCCAAACTCAAGGAAAAGAACGCCTGCCCCATAGCCCCTAAGAAAACATCTCCGTTCACTTTACTGAAATCAGGCTTCAGCAGAAACTCCAAACCTTTTTCCGCATTGGGAAGCGACAATGAGCACCCCACCAAAACTACTATCAGTACAAACAAAACAGGCATCAGCACCTTCGAAGATTTCTCTATCCCATCTTTCACTCCCTTTACTATAACAAAATGGGTGGCCAATAAAAAGATGACCAGCCAGATAAGCGGACGAACAGGGTCCTTCGAAAAACTCTGGAAAGCAACCACAAAATCTTCCGGCTTCTTATCTGCAAAACCATTCATTCCCGCTTCCAATATATATTCCAAAGTCCATCCTGCCACTACCGAATAATATCCTAGAATAAGAAAACCGGCCAAAACCCCCAAATATCCCAACCACTTCCAATGAGTTCCGGGTGCCAAAACCTTATAAGCACGTCCCGTACTTGCTTTTGAATGACGACCTACTGTGAATTCGGCAATCATAATAGGCATTCCCAACATAAAAACACACGCCAAGTATACTAAGATAAATGCCGCACCTCCATGATTTCCCGTTTCATAGGGAAACCTCCATATATTACCAAGTCCTACAGCCGAACCTGCCGCCGCCAGAACAGCCCCAATCTTACTTCCGAAATTTACTCTTTCGCTTTTTTGCATAAAAAACTATCAAATTATTATAAATCAACACTGGTTAGCCTGCAAAAGTATAAAATTAATCGTACTTTTGCGACGAATCACAAAAAAATTAAAGTATGCTATATTATTTTAGAAAATATCCGGTATCCTTGATCATTGTAGCTATCATCTTTTATCTTTCCTTTTTCACTCCTCCTAAAACAGATGTGGAAGAAATCCCCTACATAGACAAAATAGTGCATATATGCATGTATGGAGGACTCTGTTTCATTTTATGGATAGAATACCTGAGGAATCATAAGGCTATCAATTGGAATCATGTAATATGGGGAGGCATCATAGCTCCTGTAGCTATGAGCGGGTGTATCGAACTGATGCAAGCTTATTGCACAGATACCCGCAGCGGTGACTGGCTGGATTTTCTGGCAAACAGCATTGGAGTCGGACTAGCCGCCTTAATAGGATATTACTTACTTCGCCCCCTTATATGGCGTAAATCCTAAAAAGAAACGCCGACGATTCTTCGCGAACAGTCGGCGTGATGATAAAAGTCAAAGTTATATAATAAAGATAGAGAGTCAACTTAACGGAAATCTTTCAGATCATTCTGCAACCTCTGACGAGTGAAAAAGATACGGCTTTTCACTGTTCCCAACGGAAGTCCCAGTTTTTCGGCAATTTCCCTATATTTAAATCCTGATACATACATAGCAAACGGCACACGGTAATCTTTAGGCAACGCATTCACGATACGATGTATCTCTTTCAAATCATAAGCACCTTCTGTAGAATCGAATCCTGAGTCCTGTGGAAGATTCAAATGGAACAAGTTATCTGTCTGATCGACGAAAGTCTGATCACGCACTGTTTTACGATAATTATTTATAAATATATTACGCATGATGGTGTACATCCATCCTTTAAAATTCGTATCTGGAGTAAACTTCTCTTCGTTGTCCAAAGCTTTAAGTGAAGTTTCCTGCAACAAATCATTAGCCTCTTCTCTGTCAGCTGTCAATTTAAATGCAAAGCGAAATAATTCGGTTTGTATACTTAGTAAATGCTGTGTAAAGTCGACTGTCTTCATATTAATCTATTTTTAAATTGTTATTTTCTGTTTTTGCTTTCTGCTGCAATATTAACGACTTCTCGCAAAAGTCACGACAGAAAAACTAACAACAAAGGGGGTATAAACTATCAAATAACAGTTTTTACCCCCTAAATTAACAGTTAACAGGTGGTTTCGTTTTAACTTTTAATTAGCCGGTATCCCTCCACCGGTTCCAGCATTACCTCCTCCACTTTTCAAATCATCATTATTAATGCTTCGCGCAGCTTTTTTTACCTGAGCCTTCAACTCCCCAAAACGCCAACTGATATTAAATCCATAATAACGCATCGGAATTCTGGTAGCAGTAGAAGAGCAGAAAGTAGGAGTATTGATGTTATTCTTAAAAGTAATATATTTATTAAATAAATTGGACGAGTTAAGAGATATAGTCAGCCTCTTTTCCTTCAAGAAAGAACGACTGAGCCCTATCGCATAATAATAGAAAGAGGAACTTTTACCTTGCAAAGAGATATGCGGAGTACCACCCCCTCCGTTCAGACTCAGACGCAGATCCCAAGGCAGAGTCTGCTGGAAGCTTCCGAAGACATTTCCTTCCCAGCCATGATTCTTTAAATCAAGCCCTGAACTTCTATAATCCACATAAGCTCCCCGTCCATTGATATTAAAGCGGGTTTTAGGAGACATATTCCAGTTCAAGAACAAAGACAAATTAATATTCTTACTTTTTCCTATATTATCATAGGTAGAATTCATCACACCATCTTTTATAAAAGAGTATTGCTCTATACCATTATTGACAAAAGAATAATTAGCACTGACATTTACATTAAATTTCTGCGAGAAACTACCGAAAGTAACACTAAGCGAATGGGCCTTTTCACTTTCCAAATCAGGATTACCGTAACTGATCGCAGTAGGGTTGCTGGTGTCAGTAAACGGATTCAAAAACCAAATACCCGGCCGGCTGATACGCATATTATAAGATGCCCTCAAACTTTGAGTAGGAGCCAATTGGTAAGAGAACATCAAGGATGGAACCAAATCATCAAACTGAGCATCAAACTTCTCATCCTTATTTTTATAATCCGCATCCATAAATGTATGCTCATAGCGAATTCCCGCCTTTCCACCGAGTTTTTTGTACTTCAGCTGATAGCCCAAATAAGCAGCCAGAATATCCTGCTTATGATCATATTGCGTACTCATATCCTGATCATACTTATATTCTCCGGTTTTATCGGCCAGATAATATTTACCATCACTTTTACTTCTACGAAAAATATACTTTATACCAGTTTCAATGCTGTGTATCGAATTTATCGGATTGGTATAGTCCAATTGAGCCGTATGCTCTTGTGTGCTGGCATCATTTTTAAAATATTGGTTTTGCAAAAGATAAGGAACATTCAACGTATCCTCATAATCCGTATTCGCTTCACTGTTATTGGGGGAATGGCTAAAACGATAAGAGAAAGTAAGAAGTTCCCCTTTCTTTTTAAACGAATGCTGATAATCCATGTTGCCCCCCACTTCGCCAAAGCCCGATTCATTATTTCCCAAAGAACCGTAACCGTAAACCGGATTACCGGCATGATTCGTCATCTGGGTATTTCCAATCCTCTTATTCGTAAAATTGCCAGTCATCAGATTCATAGAAAAACTAATCAGATTCAAAGTGTCAATCTCATAACTTCCTTCCAGACTGCCAAATTGAAAATTGCCATAGCTCTTGCTTCTTCGATGCGACTCCAAAAATTTATTTTCCTGAGACGTGAAATCCTCACGATATGAATCTTCAAATCCCTTTTGAGATCCCTGGTAGTTATAAGAATAATTACCGGTAACAGTGAACTTGCCCGACTGCACCGTACCATAACCGCCACCATACACACGCATATTGCTTGCACCACCATTCAATGTCACCGTATATCCTTCCATTCCTGCTCCTACAGTGATAATATTCAAGATGCCCGCCACCCCTTCCGCGTCATATTTAGCCCCAGGCTCGGTGATAACCTCTATAGATTTAATGGAATTGGCCGGCATACTCCGCAATACCTCGGTAGGATTATTGCTCATCATGTTATTCGGCTTGCCATTAACATGCACTTTAAACTTACTGCTACCGTTTACTTGAATTTTATCCTCTCCATCTACAGTCACCAGCGGAACTTTACGGAGCATTTCAAGAGTCGTATTAGTTTTAGAATCCGGATCATCCTCTATACTATACGTCACTTTGTCTATTTCCGCCTTTACCAAAGGTTTCTGCGCTACCACCTCCACTCCTTTCAACATTTCAGTCGCTTCTGCTATCAGAATCTTACCCAAATCAACATTCCTACGATTTGCCGATATCGAAAACTCCTTCTGTACAGGAGACTTTCCTACAGAAGTAAAATGAATGAGATAAGTCCCCGGCACGGCAAGCCGTTCGTCAAACCTGCCGTCCGCTCCTGTCACAGCCAGTTTCACCGGCTTTGCAGGATTGTTCTTCAATGAAATACGGATTGTAGAATACGGTTCCCCTTCATTAGACAAAGAATCTAATAAGACTCCCTTGACTGAGAACTGGCCTTGGACAGCCTTTTGCGCCTTCGCCGTAAATGACAAACTTGCCACAAGCAAGATAATGCCCCATAAAATGTTGTGTTTCATATATCAATAATGAGTTTGTGTTTGTTGCAAAGGTAGGTAAACGATAGCAAGTAGTTTATTTTCAGACGTTAAAGAAGCCTATATATTATCTACCAGCGAGTATAAGGATTCTTCATCAAAAAAGAATTATAATAACGAATATCTCCCGTTACCTCTTTTTCGATGAAATGGGGCTTTTTGAACAATTCGTCCTCACTATTCAATTCCACTTCCGCTACAGTCAAGCCTTCATTCTCACCATAAAACTCATCCACTTCAAAGATATGCTCTCCACTTTTCACCAAATACCGGATTTTATCAATCACCCCAGGCTCACACAGTTTCATCAACTCTTCGGCCTCTTGCAAACTGATCTCCTTCTCCCACTCATAACGACTTGTACCGGAGTCATTGGAAGCCCCTTTGATAGTAAGATACCCTTTATTATCCCGAATACGCACCCGGACAGTTCTTCCACGAGCACTACAGATATAACCTTGCACAATATGACTATGTGCATAAGCCTCTAGTTTATAACTGTCGTCCTTTACTAAAAATTTTCGTTCTATTTCTTGTCCCATAGCGTTTTAATATATAAAAAAGCCCCGCAGAGAATAACCTCAGCAGGACTTCACTATTTATTTTCCGTTTTTATCCATACATGGCATAGCCCACCATAATAACAAGGGCTAATACAATTAATCCGATGAACAGACCTTTTACAATCCTATTTGCTTTCTCTTCTTCCCGCTTACTATAAGCAGCTTTCTTATTCTTTCCCATAAGTATTTCATTTTTAAGATTAAACCATCTCTTTTGAATATCCCAAAAGTACAAAGTTTCTAGAAGAAAACAAATAAATTACGAAGAATTTACTAATTCTCCGAACCGGAAAACTCCATCAAGTATGCCTTGATAAAGCCATCAATCTTTCCATCCATCACTCCGTTCACATCCGAAGTTTGAAAATTAGTACGATGATCCTTCACACGACGGTCATCAAAGACATAACTGCGTATCTGTGATCCCCATTCAATCTTCTTCTTGCCTGCCTCCACCTTGGCCTGTTCTTCCATGCGGTGCTGCAATTCCTTATCATATAAAATTGAACGCAACTGTCTCATCGCATTTTCCTTATTCTTCGGCTGGTCACGGGTTTCAGTATTCTCAATCAAGATTTCCTCTTCCTCACCGGTATACGGATCTTTATATTGATAACGCAGACGTACTCCTGATTCCACCTTGTTCACATTCTGTCCGCCGGCCCCTCCCGAACGGAAAGTATCCCAAGACATACGGGCAGGTTCAATTGTCACTTCAATACTATCATCCACCAACGGCGTTACAAACACAGAAGCAAAAGAAGTCATCCGTTTCCCCTGAGCATTATAAGGAGACACGCGCACCAAGCGGTGGACTCCATTCTCACCTTTCAGATAACCATATGCAAAACTGCCCTCAATATTCATAGTCACCGTCTTGATTCCGGCCTCATCCCCATCCTGAAGGTTAGCCACGCTCACTTTATAGCCATTGGTCTCCGCCCAACGCATATACATACGCATCAGCATGGAAGCCCAATCCTGACTTTCAGTACCACCGGCACCGCAATTAATTTTCAATACACAATCCATTTGGTCGGCCTCCTGGCGAAGCATATTCTTCAGTTCCAATGCCTCCACCGCAGTGACAGCCTTTTGATACGCTGCATCCACTTCTTCTTCGGTAACCAAATCATCTTTACAAAAGTCAAAAGCCAATTCCAGTTCATCTGCCATCGTCTTTACCTCACGGTAACCGTCGATCCATTTTTGCAGACCTTTCACCTTCCTCATTTGTGCTTCTGCTTTCTTGGCATCATCCCAAAAACCGGGCGCCTGCGTACGCAGTTGTTCTTCTTCCACCTGAACCAGTTTATTTTCTATGTCCAGATATCTTTCAAGTGCCGCAGTACGTTCTTTTACGTCTTTCAGTTGCTCTATTGTTATCATCTTGAGAATTTTTGCATTTCAAGGTGCAAAGATAGTGGAAATCTATTCATTTTCCCATTATTCTTCGTACATCTTTTCTATTTCGGCAGCATAGTTCTTGTTCAGCACATTACGTTTTATTTTCAACGTATTGGTCAGCTCACCACGTTCCATACTGAAAGGATGGGGCAACAAGGTAAACTTCTTGATCTGTTCATAATGTGCAAACTGCTGCTGCAGTGTATCAATCCGCTCTTTAAACAAATCGATAATTTCCGGTTTCTGCAACAGTTCCTCCATACTTTCATAGCGAATACCTTTTTTTGCGGCATACTCTTTCACCAGTTTATATTCAGGAATTATCAAAGCAGAAACAAATTTACGTTCATCGGCAATAATAGAAATCTGATCGATATAACGGTCTACCACCAATTTGGCTTCAATGGCTTGAGGAGCGATATACTTCCCGTTTGAAGTTTTAAACAAGTCCTTGATACGCTCTGTAAGGAACAAATGCCCATCTTTTATATAACCCGCATCACCGGTATGGAACCATCCGTCTTCAGTAAACGCCGCTTTCGTAGCAGCTTCCTTTTTATAATAGCCATGAGTGATTCCCTCACCACGTAGCATTATTTCGTTATTCTCCCCTATTCTGACCTGCACATGAGGCATGATACGCCCCACCGAACCAACCACATGGTCATTATCATTCTCACAAGCAACCGTTGCAGTAGATTCCGTCAATCCATAACCGGCTACCATATTAATTCCCACCGACAAAACAAACTCCTGTACAGCCGGCGGAATAGCCGCACCGGCAGTAGGGAAGAAACGCCCGTTTTCAATGCCAATAGTCTTTTTCAACAAGCTATAGATCGTTTTCTCATAAAATTTATATTTCATGTGCAATACAGGCGGAGGAGTCAGCCCTTTGTACACATATTCCAAATTATGTTCACGCCCCACTTTAATAGCATCCAGCATCAACTTCTTTTTCAATCCGGTTGTCTCATTGATTTTTTCTTGCACGCCGGCATACACTTTCTCCCAGAAACGGGGAACACTGCACATAGCCGTAGGACGGATCTCCTTTATTGTCTTCTGGATATCAGCAGGACGCAAGTTGATAGACAAAGTACACCCCATCGAAAGACACCAGCAAGTCCATGCACGCTCAAACACATGAGTAAAAGGAAGGAAATTCATAATTACATCCTGATCACCCAATTGAGGGAAACGTTCATCGTGTGCCGGAATGGCCGCCTCATAGCAAGAATGATGCAACATCACCCCCTTGCTGTCTCCGGTTGTTCCACTGGTATAAAGAATATTGGCAAGATCACCATTACCCGACTCTGAAGTACGCTTGTCTACCTCAGCTTGATGCGGATGCGCCTCGCCCAATTTCAGAAAGTCATCAAAATAAATGGAAGTCTGGTCCCGCTCATCACGTTTTACCTCCTTGTCGAAAATTATAATCTGTTTCAGTTGGCTTCCCAGCTGCATAACCCGGAACGCCACATCATATTGCAACTGTTCACCTACAAAGATATAACGTATTTCGGCATCACCTACCATATAATGTACCTGCGCCTCGGAACTGGTAGCATAAAATGGTACAGTAACAGCCCGTACCCCAAAAGCTCCAAAGTCCACATACAGACATTCCGGTTTATTTTGAGAAAAAACTGCTATATTTTCCTGTATGCCTATACCTAATTCTATCAATGCATTCGAAACTGTTTTTACAGTTGCGGCAAACTGGTTCCAAGAAACCGGAATCCATGTTTCTGTTTTATAATCGCGGTAACGCAACGCTACACGATCACCATATTTCCCTGCCTGACGTTGTATCAGGACAGATAAGAAAGAACTACTCATTCCAAAGATTTATTTTTAATTCATCGGCAAAGTTATCGTTTAATTTGGAATTATCCTCTATAAACAGGCATTAATTTTCCCAACCAGTCAAAGAGTTAGAAGAAATCAGCCAAAAGTTTTAGTTGCATATCTAACTTAATTACCTACTTTTTTCATCACCGTTTACCACGCAAAAATAGTATCTTTGCAACACATTAAATTATTAAAATCAAGATGATTGATATAGAATATTACACTTCCGAAGCAACCACATTGCTGAATTCGTTAATCGGTATCCCCTCATTGAGCCGGGAAGAAGAAGCTGCCGCCGACTTTCTGCAGAACTATATTGAAGAAACAGGTATCATGACCGGTCGTTCGGGCAACAACATTTGGTGTATCAGTCCGATGTTCGACCTCAACAAACCGACTATTTTACTAAATTCCCACATCGATACCGTAAAACCGGTAAACGGATGGCGGAAACATCCTTTCACTCCGAAAGCCGAAAACGGAAAGATTTACGGTTTGGGAAGTAATGACGCCGGCGCCAGTGTAGTATCCTTATTTCAGGTGTACCGCCATCTCTCTATAACCGAGCAGGCATACAATCTGATCTTTCTTGCCTCATGTGAAGAAGAAGTTTCCGGAAAAAACGGAATAGAAAGCGTATTGCCCCAACTACCTCCCATCACCTTGGGCATAGTGGGTGAACCGACAGAAATGCAGCCTGCCATTGCCGAAAAGGGATTGATGGTGCTGGATGTTACCGCATACGGAAAAGCCGGACATGCCGCACGCAATGAAGGAGTGA
Source organism: uncultured Bacteroides sp. (assembly GCA_947574505.1). GTDB lineage: Bacteria > Bacteroidota > Bacteroidia > Bacteroidales > Bacteroidaceae > Phocaeicola. The sequence continues at coordinate 20,143 of CANPJW010000024.1, forward strand.
ATGCTATTTACAAAGTACTGGAAGACATTCAGTGGTTCCGTGATTATAAATTCCCGAAGGAATCCTCCCTGCTAGGCCCCGTCAAAATGAGCGTGACACAAATAAATGCCGGCACGCAGCATAATGTCATCCCCGATACTTGTACTTTCGTTGTGGATATCCGCAGTAATGAATGTTACTCTAACGAAGAACTATTCAAAGAAATAAGCGCCCGTCTAAAAAGCGAGGCGAAAGCCCGTTCTTTCCGCTTGAACTCATCTCATATCAGTGCCGAGCATCCCTTTGTGAAACGCGCGGTAAAACTAGGACGTGTACCTTTCGGCTCTCCTACTTTGTCCGATCAGGCGTTGATGAAGTTCCCGTCTGTCAAAATCGGTCCGGGAAAGTCCTCCCGTTCACATACGGCTGATGAATATATCATGGTTTCGGAAATTGAGGAAGCAATAAGGCTTTATATCGAGATGCTGGACGGACTGGTGCTGTAAACGACTTACAAAGACGCTATTTCCCCTATAGACAGACCGGTAACCTGTGCAATTACATCAAATGCAATACCGGCCTGTTTCATTTTTTTTGCATTCTTGAAGCATTCTTCCTTACGACCTTGCTCAAGACCTTCTTTAAGACCTTCCTCACGCCCTTTTTTCAACTGGGTGGACATCACACTGTACCAATCACGGAAATTCTTCAAACTTTCCCAATACTCGCCTAATTCCTTAGGATTGAACTTAGCTATCTCGGCAGCCTCGAAAAGTTCCTTGTTCATTGCCGTGCCGAAAAGCAGCTTGAAGCCGAAATCGGCATAAGGGTTGATGTATTTATCCTGTATGCCTTCTGTTCCCATATCTATCCGAGGTTTAATAAGTTATGATACAGGACAAAAGTAATCAATATACTGCAATTCCCCGTCTTAAAAGAAAGATTTAACTATCTATCATTCATAGTATTTTCTAGATAAGGTTTAATAATTCCTCATTATTCCATCTTTCAGCATATTCACTGCTTAAGTCTGCCGTGATACATTCGTGCTTATTTTCCCCTTTTTGTAAACCGATAACTCTGATGTCAGGAACAGTTTTAGCATACTTTCTTATTGTGAGTTCCAATAAAATTCCTAAGCTTATCGATTTCATATCAGGCGGATAAAACGGTTCCGCACTTTGAGCGTCATTTAAACAGGAAAAAATAACATCTATTGCCTGTTCCCACGTAATAAAAAACCGGGTAGCTTCAGGATCTGTCAATATAAGTTCCTTCCTATTTTCTAATGCATACTTCCATTTTACCAAAACAGACCCTGTAGAATGCAATACATTTCCATAACGAACTATCCTATAAGCGCAATTCGATCCGTTTATTTGCTCAAAATCCCCAAAAAGATTCTCCATAAGCAATTTAGTAGCCCCATACGTTCCTGAAACTTGAACAGCTTTATCAGTGCTTGTTGCCAGAATAAATTTTATGTTCTGTTCCTCAACGGTTATTTTAAGAAGATTCAACGTACCAAGAATATTAGTCTGAACAGCTTTCAGAGGATGTTCTTTTGCCAAAATGACATCTTTAAACGCAGCCAAATGAAATATCCCATCACAACCATTCAATGCCTTTTTCAATAAAAGATAATCTTCAACGGGGCATGGAAAGATTTGAACGCTTTTAAATTTCTCCCTCAGAGCAATCAGTTTTCCTTCATTCCTGGCTATCGCATGAATAGTATGTCCTTGGGTAATCAACCGTTCTATCAATTTCTCAGCCAAATAACCGGTAGCCCCCGTTACTGCAATGGTTCCCATACTCAAGCTATTTTTTATCATTCATCAACACATCCCTCGCAACATAAGGCTGTGGAGAAAACTCAATAGTCAACACATTCGACTCTCCTAAAGCTGTTAATGTATGGACGCACCCCGGTAAAGTCCGTACCAAATCCCCCTTTTCCCAAATCTCTTCTATTACAGCCTCACTATCATCATATTTCTGAAAAGTGGCATGCATACGCCCCTGTAAAATAAGCATATATTCCACCTTTCTAAAATGATAATGATTGCCTCTAAGAACCTTTGGGACGAATTGCAAGAATCCTATATATTTAGCGGCTTCCACCGCTGGAATTGAAGCACTCAAAGTAGTACCCTCGCCAATTACAAAACCAGTCCCCGCCTCCAGCAAGCTATAATTTTTCACATCCCCTACGGATTCCACTTTTATCAAATCCCTGACAGTTATTTCATCAAACATTTTTTTTGATTGCTCCCGCACGTCAATTTTACATAATCCGGCACGATATTTTAATAAAAACAACTTATGATGAGGAGCAAGGTTCTCCAATCTCAAACACTCATCCATATCCAGCAAGACAAAAGATTCACCTTCCAAAATACGGATATCCGCTGCATCGTCCATCAAATAAGTATGATGAATATATTCCCACCTATCATAGTCTGCCCTATACTCAGACCCCAAATAGGTTATAGAACTAAAATGCACCTTTTGGGATTTCTTGTGTTCAAATTCTTCCTTCAGTTCTCTGATAATGCCATCTAGAGGGGTTTCCTCCTCCTCAAGGTAGCCAGAAACAAGAGAATAATATCCGGGGTACTCTATATCCGGGTTCTCATCTCTTTTCTGCAACAATACTCTATTATCTGTTGTAGTAATAATCACAGTAGTCGAATCCATCATCTTTTTCATTTTCATTATTTTTTAAATTTTCATTCTGTTGTATTTTCACCACACCCACGTGATGAATAATATTTTCCTTATTCAGCATATCAGTATAAATAGCATGGTTTAACACCATAATAAGCAACCAAATAAGAGACAATATGGCAAAAAAAGGTTGGGTGTATGATTTCAGCCATAACTCCCAAGACTTTTTCTCTCTTTTCAAATTAGAAGGAATCTTTGTGAAAAGTTTCACATACTCATCCGGAAAAGCCTTTTCCGCTTCACATAACATATTCTTCCAGTGCTCATGATAACTCCATAATCTCTGCATTACGTAAATAGACCATATTGAAAATGACAATCCGCCAAATGCAATAATAAATGTCAGGTATTCAGAAGTTTGACATACAGAGTTAAACAAGACGGTTTCCAATCCGAATAAAGAAACATTTATTCCGAACATAATATTAAAACGGCTCCAGATACCAGCTCCTTCATACTGTAATTGACCAAGAAGGTGAGTATAATGTTCCATTAATTTAGTGTTCTGCAAGGCATCCCTATCATTTACCGCTTTTTTATTATCTACATCCGCATAAAAGTTTATACCGCATCGAACTAATTTCGTCATTATATCAAGAATATATTTTTATAATAAAAAAGGAGAGGATATTCTTCTGTAATCAGATTCATATCCCCTCCTCGCTTGAAGTTATCAAGAAGAAAGCATATCAAATTTAAACTATACTTTCTATCTTAGCCCGAATGTTTACTGTACTTTTCTTGTTACAGTTACCTTGAATGTCTTGGTTACAACACCCCAGTTATGAGTATAAGTAATATTCAAGTTTACATCATGAGTATATACTGTACCTTCCGGAGTTCCCTTCCAAGTAAGAGTTGCAGTAGCTGCATCATAAGTAAAGTCTGTTTCATTCTCATCCAAAGAAATTTCCAATCCTGTAGCTTCAGCAACAGCATTACCGGCAGCATTTTTTCTATACAATGTTTCAGCTATGGTTTCTTCAGCAGCAATCTTAGTGACATCGTATTTTACCAATGTATTGCCAACAGCATCTTTCAATGTCAAGTTTGTCCATTTTTTATAAGAAGCTTCTGTTGCCTTAACATTCAATGCATTAATCAAATCAATAATCTTAATCTGATCGTTTGTAGCCAATGCCGGATTATTATACTTCAAATCAACAACATCAGTGAATGCCAAGATAGGTTGTTCCACCTTCCAGTCTTCAGTCGCAAACAATACACGCTTAGCAGAACCGGCAGTAGCATCATAGATATCAACTTTCAAAGTTCCAACCTTAGCCAAATCTACACGCGGAGTAAAGACAATCTGATTAGTGCTAGTCCATTCAATATTCTTGATACCGTTCTGTTCTTTCATCATCTCCTGAACATAAGCATTCTGCTTCTTATAATCCAATTCAAACTCAACTGTCGCATCTTCAGGAACAACATTGTACATCTTGTCGAAGTAGTTAGATTCCATGATGAATTTGCTATAAGCACCGCCAGTTTTTGTCCATGTACCGATAATAGTACGACTCTTATATTCATCCTTGATAGGACAATCAAAGTTATAGGTTACAGAGAAGTTATCTACAGAAACCTTAAACAGCTTGTTTACGAAGCTGTTGTAAACTGCATACGGTGTGTTCACTCCGTTAGTCATCTTCTCAGTAGCTCCCCAACCAAAGAGTCCATAAGAAGAAGCTCCGGCTAGCAATGACATATTCTTGAATTGTGCAAAGTTAGCACCCGGTGTCAAAATCAAGAACAAAGAGTCCTTATCGGCATTGTTTCCACCGTTCTTATAATACAAGACAGCCTCATTTTTAACCGTTTCAAGAGCTTTTGCCAAGTCTGTAACCTTTGCAGGAATAGTAGTCGACAAATTGTTATCTTGATAATATTGATTACAGTCATCAGATATTGATTCATATTTCATTAACTTGCCACCAGCATCATATACAGGCTTGTTCAATGTAATGAATGTGCAATATTCCTTATTTTTATTAGAAATAACATCACGACCTTCAATAGCAGCCTCAAAGTTACGGACATCCAAAGTAATGATCCGGGCCTGTGAGCTATTGTATGCAAATGTAAAGTTTTCCTTAGCATCCAACGGTTTCAAAGCAACGGTTCCAAATACAGGATTAACAGCAGGACGAACAGCCTTGATGAAGACTACATTCTTCACCTCGTATTCTTTAACACCTTCTTCCTGTGGTTTAACTGTAGTAGTCACTTCTATCGCAGCGTATTCATCAATAGCAGACGCCTGGTTAGTCGATTTTACAGACAAAACATTATCTTTAAAATCAAAGATACCCTGACGAGTTTTAATAGGTTGTCCATTAAATGTATAATCCTCATTCTGATCCAACAATCTGAACACTCTGGTATATGAAATATTGGTTGACTTCAACCATACTTTTGCTGCTCCGGAAATGTAAGCGTCAATAGAATCATTTACATTATAAACACCTTGATAGTCAAAGCATCCATAAGATTTACCATCATAAGAAGCACCATCTGCATTGATTATTGCAGGGTATTCATCTTCTTTCATATTAGTAGAGGTAAAAGCATTTACAATGCTCTTTACAGATGCATGTGTTCTACTTACCGTGAAATAATCGGAAGCTGATGTATATTGACCATACATAGTTACATCCAATGAGGTTGCATAGGTATTATTTCCAATACCTTCATTCGGCAAAATAGCAAGGCTCAAAATACCGTTTTCTAATTTTGCAGAACCTTCCATATAGGTCAAAGCAGGAGCGACACTACGAACCTGATACGTATCAACAAAGGAGAATTTCGCATTATTCAATGAGAAATCACCCGGATATACCTTGAATGAAGCATAAGCAGGAACAGATGCAAACAAGACATCCTTATCTGGGTTAAGACTTCCTTCATTTTCCATCCAATAGATATCATAAGCTTTACAAACATCTTCGGCATCATCAACAGCCTGTTTTCTGTAAACTACAGTCTGTAACCCTTTGAATGCAGAACCTTCCTGCAGCAAAGTATAGTTCTGTCCGTCGATAGTCACGATTACAGTCTTGCTTTCAGCATCTACAGCAATGTTAGGAAATTCATTGTTCTGCTTCAAATCAGTAACTTTGTCACCGATCTTGATGTATTCCACACCATCCACTGTCACCCAAGACACGTTTGAACCGGCAGCTTCACCATCCTGACCTCTGGCCGGAACTTTGTTACCTTCGGTATCTTTCACATCCACCCAAGTAGCACCTTTGTCTGTGCTGACCTGCCAGTAATTACCTTCCACACGGAATTCAGGGATAACAGTAGTACCGGCTGCTCCATCTGTTCCATTCGTACCATTCTTGATAGTAATTTTGGAACCGTCAGTGAAAACCAGTTCATATCCACCGGTAACCTCATTACATGACTGAACGAATTTACCTGCCTTAATTGCCGAGTCAAGACTTGCAATGGTTTCCTTGACTTCGCTCAATTCCTTGTCGATGCGGTCAATGTCATCATCATAGTCCTTACAAGACACAAATGTTCCTGTCGAGGTCACCATTAAGGCTCCGAACAGGATTGCACTTAAAAACTTTTTGTTCATAATAGAAAAACTTTAAATTTATAAATTTAAAAAACTAAAATTGGTTATACATATTAATTTCATTATTAATAGCTTAGCTAGTTTACTGCCTGCAAATGATGCCTCCTCCTTTCTTGAGTCTGATATGACAAAGGTGATACCCCGACAATACGGCTGAAAGCAGAGTAGAAAGCACTTTTCGAAGCAAAGCCACAACTGCAAGGCAGCTCAGTCAGCGCACAACGTCGGGAACAGAGAAGTTCTTTGGCATATTCCACACGATACGTGTTCACAAGTTCCTTCAAATTACAACCGAAGTATTTGTTCACCACATTGCTCAGATAGGTCTGGTTTGTTTCAAGCAGTGCACTCAGTTTCTTCAGAGAAAGCGAGGTGTCAAGAAATACCTGACGTATCTCAAGCTGGTACAATATACCTTTATATATATTACAATCCACCTTGCGAATGTCTGTTTCCTTTCCGGCAAACTCCTCTTTCCATTGCCGCTCGGCAGCCTTGAAAAGCAAAGTCTTCTGTCGCTCGGAAGTAGCGGTCGTGCGTTTACGTCTCAGAAATAGATATTCCATCTGCTTTATGTTGTTTTCATTTAATTATACCGCTTCAAAGACCAGATATATTCCATATATAAAAAGGTCTTAAAAACGACATTTTTGTAGATCTCTTGATAAGAGATCTACAAAATGTATTAACACACATTATATCAACATATTACAGAGCTGTTGAAACGAAATAAAGAAGAATATAAATAAATGAGAGAACTATTTTTTTATATAAATTCCTATTTTTTTTGCCAAAAATGTATTAGTTCTCAAAACTTTGCTTATTTTTGCACAGAAAATATATATCTCTTATCAAGAGATATATAAATCGGTTCATGTAAAAGCGAAGCATAACAAACTGAAAAACAGAAGATTTCCTCTTATAAAGAGTTCATGTTAGCTTTAAAAGAAGAAAAGTTCATCCTTTTAACTTTTTTTATTTCATCAAAGAGAAAACCGCCAACCAGTTTTTTTAAAAAGTTCTACTATAAAAGTCCGGGAGCATTTGGGATTATTGTGGAAATAACAATAGATCGGGCCCTGTTGCATAAACCTTTTCTATCTCCTGATTAAACCTTTTTATACGAATGTATTCTATCTCCATAGCCTTTGGAGTTATCTCCATAAGCTTTGGAGTTATCTCCCAAGACTATGGAGTCAACTCCAAAGGCTTGCGGAGATAAAACAGGCAGGAAGAAAACCCTTAACCATACGGCGGGAAAGGGTTAGAGATATGGATAAGATCTTTTAAGGATGAAGCTGACTACAAGGCTACGCATTCCTTACGTAGGGAGGAAAAATCCCCAGACAGCCTTCTTTTAAAAAAAGCGAAACAGCATATGGGCAGGAAGATATACATCTGACTACATGTATGGTATATAGCAACAAGTCGAAATGCTAAAGTGAGGGCATATATGCAATCCCAATCCTTACTTTTGCCTGCCATACAAACCATACATAAAATTACGAACGCTCGTACAGGGTATCACAAACAATCGCATGAAATAAATCCCCACTAAATTTCTGCTGGCCCCAAAGCCGGACAAGCCCTCATTTCAGCAGGCTGAAGGATTTATATCCGGATGAAGGAAATCATTATAACCAACTGATTAACAATAAATTATCTTAAAATGAAGGATTTGAAGGAAAAAAAACAGGTTATAGAGCCAAATCTTCTCTATAACCTGCATATACTCAAATCACCTTGAAACATTCAGAGAGTGATATCTTTCATTATCTTTTCTAATGCTCCGGCATTATGGTTCACATAATTTCCGGCAGCTTTCCCTGCTTGTTGCAAATAAGCCTCATCCGACAGGAATTTGTCCATCAACCGTTTAAAATCATCATAACCGGTTACTTCAAAACCGCCTTTCTGCTCCAACAAATGTTGCGCCTCGCGGAATTTCTTGTTGTTAGGTCCGAATATCACAGGAATACCATATACAGCCGCTTCCAGCACATTATGAATTCCAACTCCAAAGCCACCCCCAATATACGAAATCTCACCATATCGGTAAATGGAGGACAGCAGTCCGTAACAGTCGATAATCAAACAATCGGCCTGTGTCACATTTTCTTCCGTAGCCTCGGTATAGCGGATGCACGGACGTTTCACCTTATCTAAAATCTCCTTCAAATGACTGTCGCTCACCACATGAGGAGCAATAACCAGCTTCATCTCAGGATGCTCATTGAAATACTTGATAAAAATATCCTCATCCGGTCCCCATGAGCTGCCTGCAACAAAAGTCAACGAATCACCTTTGAACTTCTCCACCAGCGGAAGCTGCTTGGCTTGATGGCAGATATCCAGCACGCGGTCAAAACGAGTATCGCCCACAACTGTCACATCGGTCACGCCAATTGTCGCCAGCAATTCTTTGGAAACTTCGTTCTGTACAAACAAATGAGCAAAAGTCCTCAGCACCTCACTATATCTCTTCCCATACCAACGGAAAAAAATCTGATTGGGACGGAAAATGGAAGATACGCTATAGGTGGGAATACCTCTCCTATGCAACTCATTCAAGTAATTCTGCCAAAATTCGTACTTGATAAAAAATACCATACAGGGATTAGCCAATTCTACAAACCGACGGACATTACGCGGAGTGTCGAAAGGCAGATAGCAGACAAGGTCTGCCCCCTGGTAGTTCTTTCTCACTTCATACCCTGAGGGAGAAAAGAAAGTCTGCAATATTTTATATTCGGGATGCTCCTTACGGATACGTTCTATCAAAGGGCGTCCCTGTTCGAACTCCCCCAATGAAGCTGCATGAAACCAAATATAACGGGCATTTTTGTCTATCTTGTTACGCAAGATATCAAATACTTCCCGGTGTCCTTTCACCATTTTGGCGGGCTTGGCGCTGAACAGGCCGGCAACCTTCACCCCGAATAGATAAATATAGATGACTAGGTTATAAATCATAACTACCGGCTATTACTTGAGCACTTCCACAGCCCGACGAATGCGTCGCAATGTTTCTTCTTTCCCTAAAACGGCTGAAATATCAAACATATGCGGGCCTTTACCTTCGCCTACCAAGGTTAAACGGAAAGCATTCATTATATTACCCAAGTGATAACCTTTATCTTCTATCCATTTCATGACCACAGCCTCCTGATTCTCCAGCGAGAAGTCGTCCAAGGCCTCCAATACGTCCGCCAACTCCAGCATACGTTCGGGAGAGTCCTCTTTCCAACGTTTTTTACGGGTCTTCTCATCATATTCCGTAGGAGCGACGAAGAAGAATTTGCAAGTTTCCCACAAATCCTTGATAAAACTTACACGATCTTTCATCAAGCCTACCACGGTCACCACTTTATCCATAGGAGCTTCAATGCCATGCTCTTTCAAGATCGGCATGAAAAGCCCGGCTACTTCCTCATTGCTTTTCTTCAATATATATTCATGGTTAAACCATTTTCCTTTTTCAAAGTCGAATTTTGCCCCGGCTTTGCTGCAACGGTGCAGGTCAAAAAGCTTCACCAGTTCATCCAAGGACATCAGTTCCTGGTCATTTCCCGGATTCCATCCCAACAGGGCAAGGAAATTGATAACAGCTTCGGGCAGGTAACCCGACTCACGATAACCGGAAGACACCTCACCGGTCTTGGGGTCGTGCCATTCCAACGGGAAAACAGGGAAGCCAAGACGGTCACCATCACGCTTGCTCAGTTTACCGTTACCATCCGGTTTCAACAACAAGGGAAGATGTGCGAACTCGGGCATGGTATCCGCCCAGCCGAAAGCCCGGTACAGCAGGACATGCAACGGAGCGGAAGGCAACCATTCCTCACCACGGATTACATGGGAAACTTCCATCAAATGGTCGTCCACAATGTTTGCCAAATGATAAGTAGGCAGTTCATCCGCCGATTTATATAAAACTTTATCATCCAAAATGGAAGAATTGATCACTACCTCGCCACGGATAATATCATGTACGTGTACATCTTCATTCGGTTCAATCTTGAAACGTACCACATATTGCTTCCCATCGGCAATCAGTGCATCCACTTCTTCTTTCGGCAGAGTCAAAGAGTTACGCATAGACATACGGGTAGAAGCATCGTACTGGAAATTAGAGATTTCCTGACGTTTGGCGTCCAACTCCGCCGGAGTATCGAAAGCAATATACGCCTTACCGCTGTCAAGCAACACCTGTACATATTTCTTATAAATATCACGACGTTCAGACTGACGGTAGGGGCCGTAGTTACCACCAAAGCTGACTCCTTCGTCGAAGTTTATCCCCAACCACTTAAACGACTCAATGATATATTCTTCCGCACCCGGAACAAAGCGATTTGAGTCGGTATCTTCTATACGGAAAATTAAATCTCCACCATGCTGGCGAGCAAACAGATAGTTATACAAGGCTGTGCGCACACCGCCGATATGCAACGCTCCCGTCGGGCTCGGAGCAAAACGAACTCTTACTTTTCTTTCTGACATTGTTGTTTTATATAAAATACGCCGCAAAATTAATCTAAATTTCCCGATTTTTTCGTATTTTGCGCGCAAAAATATACGATTATGAGAAGTTTCAAGACCAACCAACGGTTTTCATATAAAAATTTGATTTATAAAAGCCTTATTTTCATTGCCACAGTATCAGTGATAGTCTACTTTTTACCCAATGAAGGAAAGTTCAACTATCAATTTGATATAAACAAGCCTTGGAAATACGGACTGTTACAGGCATCATTTGATTTTCCGATTTACAAAAACGACATACAAGTACAAAAGGAACAGGACAGCATCCTGGCAGACTATCAACCTTATTTCCAGATAGACAAGGAAGCCGAAAAAAATGTCCTTTCCAAATTAAGGGAGGATTACAACAAGACCTTACGCCATTCACTGCCGGGCACAGACTATGTACGTTATATTGAACGCACATTAAAGGCACTGTATGAGGACGGAATCATTGCCGGAAATGACTTGAAGCGTATGGAGGAAGACAGTATCATTGCCATACGGCTGGTAGACAAGAATGTAGCGACAAGCCGTTTTATCGACCAATTGTACACCGTGAAGGAAGCCTATGAATATTTGCTGAATGCGGATACCACCCACTACAAAAAGAAGATATTACAACAATGTAATCTGAATGATTACATTACACCTAATCTGGTTTATGATGAAGAAAAGTCCGAGGCGGCGCAAAAAGACCTGCTCTCTAATATTTCATGGGCAAACGGCTTTGTGCTGAACGGACAAAAGATTATTGACCGTGGAGAAATTGTTGATGAGCAGACTTACAACATATTGGAATCCTTACGCAAGGAATGGGAAAAACGTAGCGACTCGGTACAAGAGAAAAGACTGACATTGGCCGGACAAATATTATATGTAGGAATCTTCCTGTTCTGCTTCATGGCCTATCTGGAGTTGTTCCGGGCAGATTATTATGAACGGAAAGGAACACTCACCCTGCTATTTGCGCTGATTGTGTTCTTCCCCGTCCTGTCTTCCATTATGGTGGAACAGAACTTGTCAAGTATTTACGTGGTTCCATTTGCCATGATTCCGATTATAGTCCGTGTTTTCCTTGACTCAAGAACGGCATTCATGGCACATGTCACTATCATTTTGCTTTGCTCCATCACTTTACGTTTTCCACATGAGTTTATCTTGTTACAGGTAGTGGCAGGAATGGTGGCGATCTATAGTTTGAGAGAATTGTCCCAACGGTCGCAATTGTTACGGACGGCTTTGGTTGTATTTATCAGTTACGCTTTATTATATTTTGCTTTCGAGCTGATTCATGAAGATGATTTGACCAAGCTGAATACGCGCATGTACATCTATTTTATGATCAACGGTATCTTACTGCTGTTCGCTTATCCGTTACTGTTCCTTTTGGAGAAAATATTCGGTTTTACTTCAGATGTGACTTTGGTGGAACTGTCAAATATCAACAATAGCTTGCTTCGGGAAATGTCCGAAGTAGCTCCGGGCACTTTCCAACACTCATTGCAGATGGCAAACCTGGCTGCTGCGGCGGCAAACAAGATTGGAGGTAAAAGCCAGCTGGTGCGTACGGGAGCATTATATCATGACATCGGTAAAATGGTGAATCCGGCTTTTTTCACAGAAAACCAGTCGGGAGTCAACCCGCACAAGAGTTTAAGTTATGAACAAAGCGCCCAGGTTATCATCAGTCATATCACCGACGGGCTGAAACTGGCGGAAAAGCATAATCTGCCCAAAGTGATCAAAGACTTTATCAGTACCCATCATGGACGGGGACTGACGAAGTATTTCTACATTTCATATAAAAACGAACATCCTGACGAAGAAGTGGATCAGGAAAAGTTCCGCTACCCCGGTCCGAACCCGTTCACCAAGGAACAGGCCGTCCTGATGATGGCCGACTCTGTAGAAGCGGCTTCACGCAGCCTGCCGGAGTACACGGAAGAAAGCATCAGCACACTGGTAGATAAGATTATTGACACACAGGTATCTGAGGGGTATTTCAAAGAATGCCCTATTACGTTCAAGGATATAGCAACAGTCAAAGCACTGTTTAAAGAAAAGCTGAAAACGATGTATCACACCCGAATCAGTTACCCGGAACTAAGGAAGTAAGCAATCCTGCACAAGCATCTTCCAGTATATCAAGCACGTTCTCGAACCCTTGCGCACCGCCATAGTAAGGGTCGGGAACATAGTCTGCCACTTTGGTGCGGCAATAATCCGTCATGCGATGGATTTTCTTTTCCGTTTCCAGATCGGGAGCACGCTCCATCAGGTCCTCTATATTACGGTCGTCCATGCCGATGATCATATCAAAATGATAGAAATCCTCCGTACAGACAGGACGGGAACGATGGGTCAGATTGTAACCGCGGCGGGAAGCATGCATCCGCATACGGCTGTCGGGCAATTCCCCTCTATGATAACTCAGGATTCCGGCAGAATCCACCTCTATCTCGTGTTCCAGTCCTTTTTTCTTTATGAGAGTACGCATCACTTCTTCTGCCGAAGAAGACCTGCAAATGTTACCGAGGCAGACAAAAAGTATTCTTTTCATATATAATCTACAAATGAAGGTATTCTTTAAATGATTTCACATCACGGTTCATGATCAGCTCTTCAGGAAACCCGGTAAGCTGCAACAATTCATACAAATTATCGTAACGGGCTATATCAAACGAAATATGCGCGTCACTTCCCAAAATGACCGGAACTTCATATTTCTTGCATAAACGGAGAATGGTGAGGTTGTTCTCACGGGCATTGGGTTTGTTACGGGTGGGTTTTAAAGAACTGTTATTTATTTCCAATAAAGTATGGTGTTCTTTGGCTGCCAATACCATCGGTTCAAAATGTAACGCCGCCGTACCGTCTCCGGGGTGACTGATAATATGAATAAAAGGATTGCTGATAACCTGTACCATTCCATGGGTGTTTTCTTCTATCGTTCCATATTCATAACATAAAGAGTGGATACCCGCAATACGGATATCAAGCATCTTCATATAATCCTCGTCCAAATCGAGGTTTCCTTTACCATCCAGAATATTAATCTCAGCCCCCAACAACAGCTCCACCCCATACATCCGGCGGGGAACCACATGCAAGTTTCTAAAATAAATAGGATGGCAAGTACCGGGAACACCGGGCGAATGTTCCGTTATCCCTAAAACCTTCAATCCCTTATCGGCGGCAGCTTGCGCCATTTCTTGTAAAGTACTGAATGCATGCCCGCTGGCAATGGTATGGGTATGTACGTCTAATTCTATCTTCATCTTTATTTTCGTTTATCTTTTCTATTATCGTCCAGTGCATGGACCGGTTACTGTGGATCTACATCATAATAAACTAACAACGAACGGAAACGTTCATCTTCCAATATGGCACGTTGTACGGCAAGCAGATAATCACGCACTTTCTTTATAGAAGCATTCTGCTCCACTTTCACAATCATTTTTTTTATAAATAAGGTCTGGATACGGGCCACCGGCGGTTTGTCCGGGCCCAATACCCTGTCGCCCAATCCGGAACGGAGCTGTGCCGCCATGGTATCCGCCGCCAAATCCAGAATATCCTCTTTGCGGTGTTTCAGATATACATAAATCAAACGATAATAAGGAGGATATTTGAACATCTGCCGTTCTGCCAATTGGTCATAATATAACTGCTCATAGTCATTATGCATCACTTGATGAATAACGGGTAAATCGGGCGATTTGGTCTGAAGGATAACCAGTCCTTGCTTATTTTTACGCCCGGCACGTCCTGCTACTTGGGCCATCAGTTGGAAAGCACGCTCATAGCTCCGGAAATCCGGGAAGTTCAACATCGTATCCGCATTCAGAATCCCCACCACACTGACATGATCAAAGTCCAATCCTTTGGACACCATCTGCGTACCAATCAGGATATCGGTCTTGCCCTGTTCAAAATCCGCGATAATTTTCTCGTATGCGGTACGGGTACGGGTGGTATCCAAATCCATCCGGGCGACTTTCGCCTCGGGAAATATCAGTTTTATATCATCTTCTATACGCTCTGTACCGAAACCGCGATGCATCAATTCCACTCCGCCGCACGCCGGGCAGGAACGGGGAACTTGATAGGTATATCCACAGTAATGGCAAGTCAGCTGGTTCAGCCCCTTATGATACGTCAGACTCACATCACAGTTCTTGCATTTAGGAACCCAGCCGCAGGTATGACATTCTATCATCGGAGCGAAACCGCGACGGTTCTGAAACAGGATAACCTGCTCCTTACACTCCAATGCCTCTTTTATCTGCTTGACCAGCGCCGGTGAGAAAGGGCCCTGCATCCGCTTCTGATGCGCCAGTTCCTTGATGTCAACCAGTTCTATATGAGGAAGCCGGATATCTTTATATCTTTCTTTCAATTCTACCAAGCCATACTTTCCCGAGGTAGCATTAAAGTAAGTTTCCACACCAGGAGTAGCCGTCCCCAGCAGCACTTTCGCCTTGAACATAGAGGCCAGCATGATGGCTGAGCTACGGGCATGGTAACGTGGGGCAGGGTCTTGCTGTTTATACGTATTCTCGTGTTCCTCATCTATGATGACCAGCCCCAAGTTACGAAAAGGCAGAAAAATAGAGGAACGAACTCCGAGAATCACATCATAGCTCTTCTCTCCCAACTGTTTCTGCCATATCTCCACCCGCTCAGCGTCCGGAAACTTGGAATGATAAATACCCAGCCGATGTCCGAACACTCTTTTCAAACGCTCAGTTATCTGAGTGGTCAGTGCAATTTCCGGAAGCAAATATAAGACCTGCTTTCCTGTTTTCAGCACCTCCTGAATGAGGTGGATATAAATTTCCGTCTTGCCACTGGATGTAACGCCATGCAGAAGACACACATTTTTCTCTCTGAAGCATTGAAGAATGTTGCCATAAGCCTGTTGCTGCGCAATATTCAGCGGATTAATATCACCGGTATCCGAAATTCCTTTATCCAAACGTCCTATCTCCTGATGATAGACCTCAAAGACTTTCTTTTCGACCAATCCGTTAAAAACGGCCGCAGACCCTCCAGACTTTTCAAGCAGCTCTTTCTTTGTTACTTCCTTTAAAGCATACCCTCTGGCTACCCAACCGGACAATTCCACATACTTCATTAATATCATCAATTGTTTAGGAGCACGTGACAATTCATTGAACAGCCGTTGTAAGTAAGCCTCATCCGCTTCTCCGTTCACCAACCTCACCCTTGCCTCTGTACGCGGTTTGTAATTACGTTTCAGTTCCTCCTTGACAAAGATGGCCTCTTTGTCCAACAAAGACTTGATGACAGTCAACACATTTTTCAGTCCGCTGTTTTTTTCCAACTGGGTTACACACTGTTCTGTATCCCGGCTCAACAAATCCAGAATTTTCTGCTCTTTCTCCGGTAAGGGTGCAGTGGCTTCAAAATCGGGATTATATTCCACCAACGTTTCGCTTTCCAGTTTCATACCCGAAGGGATAGCCGCCTTGTACACATCTCCTAATGTACAAAGATAATATTCCGCCAGCCATTGCCAGAACTCATATTGTTTCGGTAACAGTACCGGAGATGAATCCAGCACTTCAGCTATATCCTTCGTTTCATACCCCTCCGGGGCCGCATAATGTACATTTGTCACTATTGCCGTATAGAACTTTTTCTTTCCAAACGGAACAACCACCCGACAACCAATCTGTACCATCTCTTCCATCTCCTGAGGAAGGGAATAAGTGTATTGGTTGGCAATAGGTAATGGAACTATGACATCTACGAATTTTTTCATGGTGCAAAATTACAAAAAAGGAGGCATTCAGTGAAGAATGCCTCCTTTTTATCTTTTATTAAATAAGGTTGTCTAGAACAAGTATGCCAAAGAAACTTGCCAAGTGTTGTTCTTTATATTAACAGAATGGTGTCCATCACCCGATCCACCCTCTGTATAATATTCATAAGTACCAGTCTTGCTCAGAGCAAAATTATAATTAACCCCTAACTGTAAATGACGTATCAATTTAAGACCTGCTCCTACATTGAAACTGGTTGTAGATTTTTTCAATGACAATTCACGCGTCCATGTTTTATTGCCAATATTAAAATCAAACTGGGGACCTGCAGCAATATAAGCACCCAACATGCTACCAAGGCCAAAGGACCATTTCAAATTCACAGGAACTGCAAATGTCTTTAACTTCATTGTTTTCTCTCCATCGACCCCTAAGTCTGTCTGAGAATATAAAGCGGCAACATCTGCCCCTATCCCGATAATAGGCAGGGTGAATTCAGCCATCGGACCCACAAAAAAACCAGTCTTATTATCCCCTTTAAAAGCATCCTTTGAAAAACTCAATTTTGAAATATTCAAACCACCTTTTACTCCAAAGTGCAACTGAGCCTGAGCAGGAGCAGCCATCATCAAACATACAGCTACCATTAATACACTAATAATCTTTTTCATGTTTGTCTATTTTTAGTTTACGCCACAAAGATAAACACTTTTTCCATGTATAATGTTCAATCTCCCAGGAAAGTTACATTACGCTTTCCAATCCCCCCTTCCAAGAAGAAATATCAAACAAAAAACGGACAGAATTTTTTATTCTGTCCGCCATGTTCTCTTTCTAATATTCTTCCTCATTAAAGAGTTGTGTCTCATTTGATTATCAATCAATTATATTTCAAAGAATGATTTTTAGCCAAACAAACCACGCCATCTGAGGCTATCAATGGCAAAGATATGTGTTTTTTGACAAACAAATGAAAACAGGCACAACTTTTTGCTATACACAAGGAAAAATCATTGCCCATGTTTTTTCTTTCCCTTATTTAATAGTAGTTTGTTCGTTCCAACGAACGAAATTATCAGCTAAGACTTCTAATCATATTTTCAACATGATTCATGCGAAATACATAGTCATACCTTTCTGATAAAGGTTCAAGCTCTTTTGTCAGAGTTTCAAACGAAGGTTTACCGAATAGCACAGCCAGGCTATCTACTGCTTTTTGCAAGCGTTTACCCAATATGCGTATAGTTTCAATGTGAGAAAGTCTATTAAATAAGGTCCCATATAATATTGCATATTTCATAGAACGAGACGAAACTTTATTGAAATTCTCATCTCTTTGTGCTGGAAGTTTCATTGTATTGCAAAACTTTACAAATTTTTCCAATGAGTCAAGACCAACGTTACTTATGCTCCTTTCCAAACTATCATAAAACTGTTTCTGAGAAAAGTTTCTTGATGAATAGGGTATTTGGTCAAATTTATAACGAAATTTATTAAGATAACATATCTCCATTGCAGCAAACATAGACAGAGAAAAGAAGTTTAAGTCATCTCTAGTTATAACGCCATCACCTGTAGCTTTTACCTGCTCGTATCGCTTACTTATCATCTTCTGATATTTCATTAACAAAGATGTTGATAATTCACCATAACCTTTTAACAGTTGCTTGCTGAGGAAGATATCCTCCTGTTCTTCTATTTCTCTATTATTGCTTGTTTCTGCCGAGCCTTCTTCCTCTTCATCAATGATCGCATCATCTATCGAACGAATCTTTTTTCTAATACTCTCCTCAATACATTCAATCAGTCTTGATGTACGATCTATTTGGAAAATCCTGCTACTCTTTGCATCGTCATTGTCATATTCCGAATTGTATTTTATTTCGGGCAAAGATAAATCAGATTGCCTTTTATCTTCTGATGAAACTTTAATCTTTGGAGAAACTTTTTCACCAGCATCATTAACTAAGTCCCACATTACATCAGATAGCATATCAGCAACCTCCATACCATCATATCCTTCATTCTCAATACGAGAAATGAATCTATTAAGATTACGACTCATTTTCGACGGATTTGTTGTGGCTAAGAACTCAGTCCAATTGACGAACAGCTTATTAGATATAGATTTCTTGTCTTTATCCACTAAATAACATGTATATTGAGTTTTTGCTAACTTTATATCAGTACTATATCTATTGCCTTTATCATGTTTAAGTTCACTTACAAGAGTCTCAATTCCATTGTCGATAGACAGTAGTACTCCATCAGGAATCTCCTCATTGCTATAGACATTTAATTTACCTGATTCGTAATAAGCGGATAATAGTCTTAATCGTCTTCCAGTTTCAGAAGGAGCTTCATTAGAATGTTTGGATCTATTAGTTGGCACATCTATTCTTTTCTTGGTTTTCAGACCAAGTGTAGATAGAAAATCTTGCTTTGTCGAATGATACAAGACTCCAAACTCTTCATTTATGCCTCTGTGAGTTATTGTTCCAAGTCCGGCTAATGTTGCATTTGCACTGCCAACCATACAATATTCAGCATCATTAGTCTTAAAGTGCAAAACCTTTGCATGCAATTGACGTTCATATGTTTTAAAAGCTATTTCACCCCTTTTTGTTTCGCTGAAATCATAAAAATGAATACTACTATTTGGAAGCATTCCGCTTGGTGGCAAAGCACAATCTTGGTGAATCAAAACATTCACCGTTGAGTTCGGACAAAGTTGGGATAATGTAATCAATGATTCTCCACATTCATCAAAATATGGACTGAGAAGTGTTATAGTCTGCACCTCATTTAATGGCACTAAATTTGAAATTTGTTGTAAAATCCCAGACTGAGAATCATTATACAGTAAAGCAGTATTTAACCCTTCTTGTACCTTGCACATACTATGAGGCACAATATTGAAAGAGGAATCTAAAAATGTACAATTTTCAGGAATCTCACGAAGAATTCTATTATGATCATAGTCGTTACATTGCTTTGTAAATCGGCAGAGATACTGCCAACATTCTTCAATGAGAGGACGATGCGTCGTATCAGTCTCATCTATCATAAAACCTGTAAATGCCTCATGATTTTTTCCATGTCCTGTAACTGTTAGATTACCAGTACCAAACACAACCAATACAGCGTCATCTCCTACAAAGAAATTAATCTTAGGATGAAAAGCTCCGACAGCACTTATAGATGTAATGGAGTACTCCTTACCAATATGTCTCATATAAATAGGAGATACATATTCCATAGATTTATCCATTTGATTGGTATCGGCAAACACATTTATGCTACATACTTGCTTACGATGAAGCATGTTCAATAATTACCCCAATTCGGGATAAAATAGCGATTAGTTGCATGTTAAGACAGATAC
>CANPJW010000025.1 GCA_947574505.1 uncultured Bacteroides sp.
CATGAGAAAAAGCGACCAAACTTTTCCTTTAAATTACTAAATTTCAGGGACTTTCGCAAATTTAATCACTTAAAAATTAGATGTTTAACAGCATAAATTTAAATTTTGTCATCTACTAAAAGAAATAAATAAAATTCTCCACATATTCATACCATTATACAATATCAGGACAAATTCCATTCAATAACGTCTAAATTTAATTCATATCATATATCCCATACTTTGATTTAATACCACAATAAAGAAATGTTTATATACATATAAAAAAGATATTAAAAAACTCCCTTATCTTATTTTTTCCCCGTATAATTCGCCCAAATCAAAGAAAGTGCCTATCTTTACCGCAAGTATTTTTTATTATTCACCATTAAATGTAAAGATTATGGCAAGTAGAAGAGAACTCAAAAAGAACGTAAACTATATCGCAGGAGAATTATTCACCGAGTGTTTAATCAACAATATGTTCATCCCTGGTACAGACAAGGTGAAAGCAGATGAACTGATGGCAGAGGTACTGAAGATGCAGGATGAATTTGTTACTCGCATCAGCCACACAGAACCGGGCAACGTGAAAGGTTTTTATAAGAAATTCCGTGCTGATTTTAATGCAAAGGTAAACGAGATTATTGAAGCTATAGGGAAATTGAACTAACAACAGAATGAAAAAAGCAATTTATAGCTTTATCTATTACCGCCTGTTAGGGTGGAAGACAAACGTTACGGTGCCTAATTATGATAAATGCGTGATATGTGCCGCTCCACACACTACAAACCTTGATTTATTTATTGGAAAACTATTTTATGGTGCTATAGGCCGTAAGACAAGTTTCATGATGAAAAAAGAATGGTTTTTCTTTCCGCTTGGAGTTTTTTTCAAAGCAGTTGGCGGAATTCCCGTCGACCGCAGTCGAAAAACTTCGCTAGTAGATCAGATGGTTCATAAATTTGCCGAATATAAAAAGTTTAATTTGGCTATCACTCCCGAAGGAACCCGTAAAGCGAATCCAAACTGGAAAAAAGGCTTTTATTTTATAGCCTTGAAAGCACAGGTTCCTATCGTCCTGATTGGTATTGATTACAGCAAAAAAACGATTTCGGCAACAAAAGCTATCATGCCGTCAGGAGATATTAATAAGGACATGAGAGAAATCAAACTTTACTTCAAGGATTTCAAAGGAAAACATCCGGAGAATTTTGCTCTTGGAGAAATATGATTTAAGTATTAGGTATTAAGTATAATACTTAGTTATCATGGAGTCTATCCGTATTTCTATCATACAAACTGATATTGTTTGGGAAAATAAACAAGAAAATCTCCGTTTGCTCCACGAAAAGCTGCAAAGTCTTCGCGGAATAACGGAGATTGTTGTTTTACCGGAGATGTTTTCTACCGGATTCAGTATGCAGAGTAAAATACTGGCAGAGCCAAATTCCGGAGAAACAATTACAACACTCAAACAATGGGCCGCCAAATTCCAGCTAGCCATTTGCGGAAGCTATATAGCAACAGAGAACGAACAGTTTTTTAACCGTGCGTTCTTTCTGACACCGGAAGGAGAAGAGTTCTATTATGACAAACGACATCTGTTTCGTATGGGACGGGAAGCCGAACACTTTTCAGCCGGTGATAAACGACTCATCATCCCCTATCACGGATGGAATATCTGCCTGCTGGTTTGCTATGACCTTCGTTTCCCTGTATGGAGCCGAAACATAGGCAACGAGTACGACCTTTTGATATATGTAGCCAACTGGCCTATCCCCCGCCGTCTGGTTTGGGATACTCTACTCCGAGCACGAGCTTTAGAAAATCAATGCTATGTATGCGGTGTCAACAGAGTAGGTATAGACAGATACCAACTTGCATATAATGGAGGAAGTAAAGTCTACTCCGCTTTCGGAGAAGAAATCGGCTCATTTCCAGATGGAAAGGAAGGAATAACGACAGTCAGTGTAAATCTCACTGCTCTCAACCAATTCAGAGAAAAGTTTCCGGTCTGGAAAGATGCCGATGAATTTCATCTATAGAATATGCTACAAAACAAATGTTAAAAACGGATTAAAACAGCAACAATACCTTGAAGCAGGTAATTAATAATATAGACTTCTTTTGTATCTTTGTCGTGAAAATACAGTCGTAAGGACGCTAATCTTACATAACTTAATTAACAACTTTATGAAAACAAATCTTAGTTCTCAAATCAGTCTCCACCGGGTCTCCCCCAGATACTACAGACCGGAGAATGCATTTGAAAAATCAGTCTTGACAAGACTCGAGAAAATCCCCACAGACATCTATGAATCTGTAGAAGAAGGCGCTAACTACATTGCTCGCGAAATAGCACAGACCATCCGCGAAAAACAAAAAGCAGGACGTTTCTGCGTATTGGCACTGCCTGGCGGCGATTCACCCAGACACGTATATACGGAACTTATCCGCATGCACAAGGAAGAAGGACTCAGCTTCCGTAACGTGATCGTATTTAACATGTACGAATATTATCCGTTGTCGCCCGACGCTGTCAACAGTAACTTCAACGCATTGAAGAATATGCTGCTGGATCATATTGACATCGACAAGCAGAACATATTCACTCCGGATGGAAGCATTGCCAAAGATACTATCTTTGAATATTGCCGTCTGTACGAACAACGTATCGAAAGCTTCGGCGGTATCGATATTGCTTTGCTAGGTATCGGTCGTGTAGGTAATATCGCATTCAACGAACCGGGTTCACGTCTGAACTCTACCACTCGTCTGATTTTGTTGGATAATGCATCACGCAATGAAGCAGCCAAGATTTTCGGAACTATGGATAATACTCCCATCAGTTCTATTACGATGGGGGTAGCTACCATTCTCGGTGCAAAGAAAGTTTATCTGCTTGCGTGGGGTGAAAACAAGGCAGCCATGATTAAAGAGTGTGTGGAAGGTGCCATCACTGACACAATTCCTGCATCTTATCTGCAAACGCACAACAACGCCCATGTAGCTCTCGACCTTTCGGCAGCTATGAACTTGACACGTATTCAACGTCCGTGGCTGGTAACTTCCTGCGAGTGGAATGACAAACTGATCCGTAGCGCTATCGTCTGGTTATGCCAGTTGACCGGCAAACCGATCTTGAAATTGACAAATAAGGACTATAACGAAAACGGTTTGAGCGAACTATTGGCACTTTATGGTTCTGCATACAATGTAAATATCAAGATTTTCAATGATTTGCAGCACACCATCACCGGATGGCCGGGTGGCAAACCGAATGCCGATGATACTTATCGTCCCGAACGCGCCAAACCATTCCCGAAGCGTGTGATTATCTTCTCTCCGCACCCGGATGATGATGTGATCTCTATGGGTGGAACGCTCCGCCGCCTGGTAGAGCAAAAACATGAAGTACATGTAGCTTACGAGACTTCCGGCAATATCGCCGTAGGTGATGAAGAAGTGGTTCGTTTCATGCATTTCATCAATGGCTTCAACCAACTTTTCAACAACAGTGAAGATCAGGTTATCAATGAGAAGTATGCAGAAATACGCAACTTCCTAAAGAACAAGAAAGATGGCGATATGGACAGCCGTGACATTCTGACTATCAAAGGCCTGATTCGCCGTGGTGAAGCCCGCACCGCTTCTTCTTATAACAATATCCCGTTGGATCGCGTACACTTCCTTGACCTGCCATTCTACGAAACAGGTAAGATTCAGAAGAATCCTATCAGCGAGGCAGACGTAGAAATCGTACGGAACCTGCTCCGCGAAGTGAAGCCTCATCAGATATTCGTAGCCGGCGACCTTGCCGACCCGCATGGAACACACCGTGTGTGTACGGATGCTGTTTTTGCCGCTATCGACCTCGAAAAAGAAGAGGGTGCAAAATGGCTGAAAGACTGCCGTATCTGGATGTATCGTGGCGCATGGGCTGAATGGGAAATTGAAAATATTGAAATGGCAGTGCCCATCAGTCCGGAAGAACTCCGTGCAAAACGTAACTCTATCCTGAAACATCAGTCTCAGATGGAAAGCGCTCCGTTCTTGGGCAATGACGAACGTTTGTTCTGGCAACGTAGTGAAGACCGCAATCGTGGTACAGCCACTTTGTATGACAAATTAGGACTGGCTTCCTACGAAGCAATGGAAGCATTCGTGGAGTATATTCCACTATAAGGAAAATCATTCTTAATTAAGAGAATATAAAACAATGAAAGAAGAGTGGGAAGTTTGAATACTTCTCACTCTTTTTTTGTTTATTTTTGCAGGATAATTCATCACAGTGAAAATGAGAACAAAAGCAATGAATAATGAAAAAGATAATAGTGTTTCTTCTATGCCTTACTGTAAGTGCTAATTTTCTTTTCGCTCAAGATATTGAAAGGAATGTAAAAGAAAGATTAACGGATTATTTCGGCAAATATACCGCAACAGCCAAAATCAGCACTCCAAAGCTGAATAGTATTGATATAAATTATGACCGTAAGACAATTACCGTCTATACCTCGGAGAGTTTCGCTTATCAACCTTTCCGGCCGGAAACCGTAGAGACAATTTATAACCAGGTGAAAGAATTACTCCCGGGCCCCGTCCACTATTACCAATTGATGATTTATGCGGACGGAAAGCCCATTGAGGAACTGGTTCCTAATTTCTACCGGAACAAGAAAAAGGACAAGGGACGAATGTCCCTGAACGTGGATTATAAAGGAGCCCCCTGGGTAAAAAACATCTCACGCCCGAATGATATTTCACGTGGATTACAAGACCGTCACATCGCAATCTGGCAAAGCCATGGCAACTATTTCAAGAATGACAAGAACGAATGGGGATGGCAACGCCCCCGCCTGTTCTGTAGCACAGAAGATTTGTTCACCCAGTCTTTCGTACTTCCTTATGTGATTCCCATGCTGGAAAACGCAGGTGCTATCGTTTATACTCCCCGCGAACGGGACACGCAAAAGAATGAAATCATTGTGGACAACGATACGCCTGACGCTTCTCTTTATCTGGAAGTAGGAAGCAAAAAAGCGAAGTGGGCAACGGCTCCTGTAAAAGGATTCGCTCTAAAGAAAACGATTTATAGGGATGGAGAAAATCCGTTCAGCGACGGAACCTGCCGTTTTATCTCCACCGAAAGAAAGAAAAAGAAGAATAAGGACCAGGTATTTGCCGAATGGGTACCTACCCTGCCGGCAACAGGCGAATATGCCGTTTACGTTTCTTATCAGACATTGCCGAATAGTGTAAGCGACGCCAAGTACCTCGTTTTCCATAACGGTGGAGTTACGGAATTTAAGGTAAATCAGAAAATAGGTGGCGGCACATGGGTTTATCTTGGCTCTTTCGAATTTGACAAGGGAAATAATGACTACGGCATGGTTATACTAAGCAACGAAAGTAGCGAACATGGTGTAGTATGTGCCGACGCGGTACGTTTTGGCGGGGGAATGGGAAATATTTCCCGAGGGGGAAAGCTCAGCGGACTACCTCGTTATCTGGAAGGAGCACGTTACTCGGCACAATGGGCAGGAATGCCTTATGATGTATATGCCGGACGCAAAGGTGAAAATGATTATGTAGATGATATCAATACACGTTCCAATACCATCAATTATTTATCAGGTGGTTCCGTTTATAACCCGAACCGACCGGGGTTGCGTGTGCCGTTAGAACTGACAATGGCACTCCATAGTGACGCAGGATGCAGTAAAACAGACGAGTTGATTGGTTCACTCGGCATTTACACGACCGACTTCAATAATGGCAAGTTGAACACAGGAACAGACCGGTATGCGTCACGCGACTTAACGGATATTCTGCTCTCCCAAATTCAGAAAGATATCCATTCGAGCTATAACCTACCCTGGACACGCCGAAGCATGTGGAACCGGAATTATAGCGAGACACGGCTTCCCGCTACTCCCTCTACGATTATCGAATTACTTTCTCATCAGAACTTTGCCGATATGCAGTTAGGACATGATCCGAACTTCAAGTTTACCGTGGGACGTGCCATTTACAAAGGTATCTTGCAATTCATTACCAGCCAGCATGACAAAGAATATGTAGTGCAACCTTTGCCTGTGAGCAATTTTTCTGTCCGTTTCGGAAAAAAGAAGAATACGCTGGAACTGTCTTGGAAAGGTGAGGATGATCCGCAAGAGCCTACTGCCCGTCCACGGGAATACATTGTATATACGCGCATCGGTTATGGAGGCTTCGACAATGGAACTTTAGTCAGCCAAACGTCCCACACCGTTAAAATAGAACCGGGGCTCGTTTATTCATTTAAGGTAACTGCCGTAAACCGCGGCGGGGAAAGTTTTCCCTCCGAAATCCTTTCCGCTTATAAAGCCAAACGTGAACAGGAAAAGGTATTAATCATCAATGGCTTTGACAGAATCAGCGGTCCGGCGGTCATCAATACTTCTGATAGAGCAGGATTCGATTTATCACAAGATCCCGGAGTTCCGTATATATCAAACATCTCATTTTGCGGAGCACAAACAGACTTTGACCGTACACAAGCCGGAAAAGAAGGACAAGGCAGTCTGGGACATAGCGGTAATGAATTGGAAGGAATGAAAATAGCAGGGAATACATTTGATTATCCTTTCATTCACGGAAAGGCAATTCAGGCAGCCGGCAAATATAGTTTTGTGTCATGCAGTGACGAAGCAGTAGAAAACGGATTGGTTACGTTGGAAGAATATCCGATAGTAGATTATATCCTAGGGCTGGAAAAAGAAGACCCCGCAAGTAAAGCTTATTACAAAACATTCTCTTCGGCTATGCAACGGATTATCACCAGCTATTGCCAGTCTGGAGGTAATCTATTTGTCAGTGGCGCCTATGTGGGAAGCGATATGAGCGGAACGCAAGGAAACCGGGAATTTACGGAAAGAACTTTAAAATATGGTTACCAAAGTAGCTTGACAGATAAGACTTCAAACCGTATCAATGGATTGGGACGCACGATTACTATTCCACGTGTGCCCAACGAGAACAGTTATGCGGTTCCTGCACCGGATTGTATCGTTCCGGTAGATACTGCTTTTCCCGTATTTACTTATGCTCCAGGCAACCAAAGCGCAGGCATCGCCTACAAAGGAAACTACCGCACTTTCATATTAGGTTTCCCATTCGAAAGTATCCAGTCGGAAGCTGACCGGGCAACTATTATGGCAGGCATATTGGGATTCTTTACACAGAAATAAAAAATATCCCATTTTTTAATCTGTTTCTCATTTTATATTCTATCTTTGCTACTGTAATAACCCTTAAACTAAAAAACGATGTATACCATACAAGCAAATCCCAGCGGTACACGCAGCATAGAAGTATCTAACGAGAACTTGAGAACGATTGAGAAATATACCCTGTTCCGCCATCTTATCGACAGTAACGGTATTGTAGATGAAGCAGTTCTGGATAAGTTGAAACTAAATATCCGCTCCCTTATCGCCAGTCAGGAAGAAGACAGCAAAGACTTGCTGGACCTTTGTATCGATGTGATTTATCACAATAATATGAAGGCATTCGGTTTGCAGCAGCTTATAAAACTTTATCTTACCTGGCTTTCCAGTCCGAAAACGGAAGTAGAGGAGTAACGATGATTACGGTAGATACTCGCGGAACGACAGCTTACAGCCCGCTGATTCCAGCAATCAAAGCCATGTGTGACACTTCTCCCGGTGAAACGATAGAGATTATTATGAACCATACCGATGCATTCCAGAATTTGAAAGAATATCTTTCCGAGCAAGGTATCGGTTTCCGCGAAATCTACGACGGAGAACAAATGACATTAGAGTTCACAATCAATAAGAAGTTTTGAAAAAACATCCTAATGATTGAAGTTAAACATCCCAATGAATAAAAAAATCATTGGGATGTTTTTTATTATCCTTATCTTTGCGGCATGAAAGAATATCGATTGACCGACTGGTTACCCACTACAAAGAAAGAAGTAGAACTTCGCGGATGGAATGAATTGGATGTCATTCTCTTCAGCGCGGATGCTTATGTGGACCATCCATCTTTTGGCGCTGCCGTTATCGGGCGTATTCTCGAAGCAGAAGGTTTGAAAATAGCCATCGTACCTCAACCCAATTGGCGTGATGACCTGCGTGACTTCAAGAAGTTGGGACGTCCCCGCCTGTTCTTTGGCATTTCCGGCGGATGCATGGACTCGATGGTAAACAAATATACCGCCAACAAACGGCTGCGTAGTGAGGATGCATATACCCCGGACGGTCGTCCGGATATGCGTCCGGACTACCCTTCTACTGTCTACAGTCAAATTCTGAAAAGACTTTATCCCGATGTTCCCGTTATCTTAGGCGGCATTGAAGCCAGCATGAGACGGTTAAGCCATTATGACTACTGGCAGGACAAGATACAAAAAAGCATTTTATGTGATAGTGGTGCGGACTTACTCATTTATGGAATGGGTGAAAAGCCGATTGTAGACTTAACCCGGAAAATGAAAAGTTTACTTCCCACAAAAGAAGCGTCATTAACGACCAATGACTTTAAAAAGATTATTGGAACAATCCCGCAGACAGCCTATCTCTGCCGTGAGACAGAGTGGATTTCCGATGCGGAAGATATCCGGCTCTATTCACACGAAGAATGCCTGACGGATAAGAAGAAACACGCGAGCAATTTCCGGCACATTGAAGAAGAGTCCAATAAATATGCGGCTGCACGTATCACACAAGCCGTCGGAAACAAGATAGTAATAGTCAATCCCCCTTATCCACCGATGAGCCAGGAAGAACTGGACCGTTCTTTCGATTTGCCATATACCCGCCTGCCGCATCCTAAATATAAGGGAAAGCGGATTCCCGCCTATGATATGATTAAGTTTTCCATCAATATTCATCGGGGATGCTTTGGTGGTTGTGCGTTCTGCACCATTTCCGCTCATCAGGGAAAGTTTATTGTCAGCCGTAGTAAAGAGTCTATTCTGAAAGAAATAAAAGAGGTTATCCAGTTGCCGGACTTCAAAGGATATTTAAGTGACTTGGGTGGTCCTTCCGCCAATATGTATCAGATGAAAGGGAAAGATGAATCTATCTGTAGAAAATGCAAACGACCGTCATGCATCCATCCGAAAGTTTGCCCGAATCTAAATACCGACCATCGCCCATTATTGGATATTTATCATGCGGTAGATGCTTTGCCCGGTATTAAGAAATCTTTTATCGGCAGTGGAGTACGTTATGATCTGCTGCTTCATCAGAGTAAAGATGCAGCCATCAACCGCAGTACCGCCGAATATACCCGTGAGCTGATTGTCAATCACGTTAGCGGTCGGCTGAAAGTGGCTCCCGAACATACTAGTGCACGTGTATTGTCGATAATGCGCAAACCTTCTTTCGAGCAATTTGAGACATTCAAGAAGATATTTGACCGTATCAACCGGGAAGAGAATCTGCGCCAGCAACTGATTCCTTATTTTATCTCTTCACACCCGGGTTGTAAGGAAGAAGATATGGCAGAACTCGCCGTTATCACCAAACGCTTGGACTTTCACCTGGAGCAAGTGCAGGACTTCACTCCCACTCCGATGACTGTAGCCACCGAAACATGGTATACGGGGTTCCATCCGTACACCTTGGAACCAGTATTCAGCGCTAAGACCCAACGGGAGAAACTAGCTCAACGGCAATTCTTCTTTTGGTATAAGCCGGAAGAACGCAAGAACATTATCAATGAATTGAGACGAATCGGGCGTTCGGACTTGATAGACAAATTATATGGAAAAGGAAAAGAAGTAGAAAGAAACAAAGTCAGAGGTAAAAGATAAATAGACAGAATTGTCTGTCTATTTATCTTTTACCGGCAATGCCACAATCTCTTGCAGCACACCGACTGCTGTCTCTACATTCAACACATCCTTAATCAGCATACTCCGTTTTCCATTCTGTTCCCTCAAATCGCAACGACGGGTATATTTCATCATATAGTCTATCACCTTACCGAAAGCCTGGCTCTGGTAGAACGGACTATCCGGATTGGATACAAAGAACAAGGTCATTCGTCCGCCTTTCAGGAAAATCTTCTCTGCTCCCAGACGTGCTGCGAGACGGCGGAGCGGTACAATACGCAACAACTCCTGCGTTTCAGGCGGAACCGGACCGAAGCGGTCTTCCAAGCGGGAGCGGAAAGCCTCCACATCCTTATCCAATGTCAGTCCATCGAGTTCACGATAAAGCAACATACGTTCGCTGCTGCCGGTTACGTAGTTGGCCGGCAATAAAAGTTCGAGGTCACTTTCTACCTGACACTCATCTACAAACTCTTCTCCACTGATTTGTCCTTCACCTTTTATTTCATCAGCATACAGTTCTGCAAATTCATCTGTTTTCAACTCACGGACAGCTTCGGTCAGAATCTTCTGATATGTCTCATATCCCAAATCAGCAACAAAACCACTTTGCTCGGCTCCGAGCAAATTCCCGGCTCCACGAATGTCCAAATCCTGCATGGCAATATGAATACCACTTCCCAAATCACTAAAATTCTCAATCGCTTGAAGACGTCGTTTCCCTTCGGTGGTCAAACTGCTCAACGGAGGAGCCAACAGATAACAGAATGCTTTCTTGTTACTACGCCCTACCCGTCCACGCATCTGGTGAAGATCACTCAAGCCGAAGTTTTGCGCCTGATTAATAATGATGGTATTTGCATTCGGAATATCAATACCACTTTCGATGATTGTGGTTGCCAAGAGCACGTCATAGTCATAGTTGACAAAATCCAGAATAATTTTCTCCAGTTCTGCCGGTTCCATCTGCCCGTGTCCGATTACTACACGGCAATCCGGAATATGGCGCTCGATCATTGCTTTCAGTTCCGGCAAGTTCGCAATCCGGTTATTGACGAAAAAGACCTGCCCGTTGCGGCTCATCTCAAAATTGATGGCATCCGTTATCACTTCTTCATTAAAAGTATGCACTTCGGTCTGAATCGGATAGCGGTTGGGCGGCGGAGTGGAAATCACGCTCAAATCACGCGCGCCCATCAACGAGAATTGAAGGGTACGGGGAATCGGAGTAGCAGTCATTGTGAGTGTATCTACATTCACTTTCAACTGACGCAACTTTTCTTTTACGGAAACTCCGAATTTCTGTTCTTCGTCAACAATCAGCAGTCCCAAGTCTTTAAACCGGACATCCTTGCCTAAGATACGGTGGGTACCTATCAGAATACCGACATCTCCATCCTTCAGTCCTTTCAATACAGCTTTGGTTTGTGCGGCAGTACGTGCGCGGCTTAAATATTCCACCCGGCATGGCAGTCCTTTCAGACGTTCGCGGAATGTCTGGAAATGCTGGTAAGCAAGCACCGTTGTCGGAACCAGAACGGCTACCTGCTTATTATCGGCAACGGCTTTGAAAGCGGCACGAATCGCAACTTCTGTTTTTCCAAATCCTACATCTCCACAGACCAGGCGGTCCATCGGGCGGTCACTTTCCATATCTGCTTTGACATCAATCGTCGCTTTACTCTGATCCGGGGTATCTTCATAAATAAAGGATGCTTCCAACTCACGCTGCAAGAAACTATCGGGGCTATAAGAGAACCCTTTTTCCTGACGACGCTGCGAATACAATTTTATCAAATCGCGGGCAATATCCTTGATTTTACTCTTCGTACGTTCTTTCAGTTTCTCCCATGCCCCTGTACCTAATTTATTAAGTCGGGGAGCCTCTCCCTCCTTACCTTTGTATTTGGAAACTTTATGCAGTGAATGAATGGAAACGAACACTACATCTTCATTCTGAAACACCAGTTTCAAAACCTCCTGCGTAGTATCACCATTCGGTATACGCACCAAACCGGAAAAACGCCCGATACCATGATCGGTATGCACCACATAATCTCCCGGAGTAAACTGGTTCAGTTCTTTTAAGGACAGTGCCACTTTTCCCGAACGGGCTTTATCACTTTTCAGATTATATTTATGGAAACGGTCAAACAGCTGATGATCTGTGAAGATACAAAGCCGTAGTGTGTTATCTACAAACCCTTCGTGTATGGTACGCTCTACGGGAGTAAAATTAATCTGATCGCCCCGGTCTTCAAAAATAGCCTTGATACGATCTGTCTGCTTCATACTGTCACTACAGATATATAGCGAATAACCTTTTTCCAAATAATCTTTGAAGGAAGAAGCTACCAAATCGAAATTCTTATGAAAGATGGGTTGGGCAGATGTATTGAAAGTAACACTGGCATTCGGCGTTCCGGTTGGTTTGTTCCCAAATTCCAACCGGCGGAAATCGAGTGCACGTGCAGTAAACTCGCTGCCGTCTATCAATTTTCCCTCCAATGTAATGCCTCCATTCTCTTCGGCTTCCTGGACAGCTATTGCCTGGGGAGTCAATGCCTCGTCATGCACCACCTGGATTCGTTCACGCAACCAAAGAAAATCGCGCATTGCCAAAGCTGTATCTTTCGGGATAAAATCCAGAAAGGAAGTTGTCACGTCTCCCGTCACTGCTAAATCGGGCACAATGGACACTCCACTTTTCTTCTCGCGGGATAATTGGGACTCCACTTCAAAGGTACGGATACTTTCTACTTCATCGCCAAAGAAGTCGATACGATAAGGATATTCCGAAGCAAAAGAAAAAACGTCGATAATGCTGCCGCGAACGGCGTATTGCCCCGGTTCATATACATAGTCTACGTATTCGAAACCATAACTATGCAACACATCCGTGATAAAAGCGGTGTCCACTTTCTCGCCAACATTCAGTTTCAGGGTTTTGTCGCTCAATTCCTTTCGGGACACCACTTTCTCCGCCAACGCATCCGGATACGTGACGATGCACAATCCTTCCTCTCCCTTTTGCAAGCGGCTCAATACTTCCGTACGCAGAATCTCATTCGCTGCGTCTTTTTGTCCATATTTAATAGAGCGACGGAAGGAAGACGGAAAAAACAGCACCTTTTCCGTGCCCAATATCTGCGTCAAGTCATGATAAAAATAGCCGGCTTCTTCAAGGTCGCCCAAAATAAAGACAAACGGGCAGCCACCCTCTTGCACCAATACGGAAGAAAAAAGAGAAGCGGCGGACGCGCATAGTCCACCACAAAAGATAGTTTGAGCGGAAGTGTCCTTCAACAAGCGCTTCATTACTGCCATATTGGGGTGGGCGGCATATTGCCGTTGCAATTCAGTTATTGTCATACCTCATTCAAAAAATTACGCGCAAAAGTACAAAAAAAATCCAAACCGTTTCTCCATCCTGTCACTCTAACGTCTCCATTCGTCACTTTGCATTGAATCTGAAGCCAAGTCCCAACATCAAGTTGTTGGGGTATCTGAAGTCATACAACTGATAGCCGGTATGTATAAAAACGTTCTTTGTCAGGGTTGTTTTCAGCACAAAGGTCTGATAGAAAGCGTTTGTATCGGCACCTTGGCAGAAGAAATTCTTGCCAATGCCCAAGTTGATGGAGAAAATGGGCATCACGATTTCCGCACGCGCCGAGAGTCCTGCCGAAAACTGTTCTTTGAAAGCGGGACGATAGAATTTCACCTCTTCAGGATTGGAAGGGATATACTCGTTGGCTATGTGCTTCATGATGTTGGCGCTTTCATCGTATTGCAAATCCAAGGACACGCCCGCCCGGAAATATTTGTTGAAGTTGTAAAGAGGATTGAAATTGAGTCCGATGATACCAAAAGAGCCCGGCACCATCAGCGGGTTCGCACCTTCGGGCCAAATGCCTTTCTTCCGTGTGGCACCGTAAACGACAAGGTCGTAACTTACGAATTTTCTGAAAGGCGTCCGGAGCTGCCGTCCGACAGAAAGCGTGCGATGGGGCTCTTCACGGTCGCCCAAGAAGTGAGTGACGCCTACCGATGCTCCCAAGGTGTTGACTCCCGAGTTCGGATAACGGGTGTTTCCGTTTGAATAGTGTGACATACCTACACCGGCACGCAGATGGGTGTGTGATGAAATCCGCCAGTTGAGCAGAAAACCCAGATTGATGTAGGCATTGATTTTCGACCCCACTACCTCGTTATGCGGATTGTCGAGCTTATCAAACTTCTTCCATCCGAACGACGCGCCGAAATTCCATTCGTAGTCGAACGACAGACGGGAAGTAATGTCGGCAATCTTTGATGTCTGAAAGACGTAGACGGCAAGCGGATTGCCCACTTCGGCAGTATTATGGAATGTGTTGTAAGCCACGCCGATGCCCTGTACGGCATACGGATATCTCCTACCCGTTTCCGTATCGGGCGAGAACTTGAAGCCATACTTCAGATGTCCCGAAAGAGTGGAATTGATGCTGTTTCCCGTACGATTGACGCCTCTAAAGAAATCGTGTGTAGGAAAAACGTACGCCGGACGGAAATCGACACTAAGCGCATGTATCACCTTCCGTGAAACGGTGTCGGCTTCGGACGCGGAAAGCGAAGCGACCGATAAGGCTGCCGAAAGCACAAGCGGAAATATTCGGAACTTAATCATATTGTTCTGACTCC
Source organism: uncultured Bacteroides sp. (assembly GCA_947574505.1). Classification (GTDB taxonomy): domain Bacteria; phylum Bacteroidota; class Bacteroidia; order Bacteroidales; family Bacteroidaceae; genus Phocaeicola. Next base: position 14,511 of record CANPJW010000025.1, read on the forward strand.
ATCTTTTCCTTGAAAATTAAATAATTTATATAGCTCTGACTGTAAAGAAAAGCACTGAATTCGCGCTTGCCACCCGTTATCGGATTGGACGCATATACCTTGAGAGGGACTTCATACCGTTCAAGGTAATTGTAAACAACCACCTTCCTCTTATCATGCGCATCTATCTTCACCTCTACTGCCTTATCCTTATCCACATCTGCCGCTATGTATTGCTGTTTGATGCCAAAAGGTATTTTCGTATTCCCAAGTACGGGCTTCTCTTGATTGATTATATCCGGAATGACTATTTCGGGCAGGTTGTCGGAAGTGAAAGTAATCTCTGTCGTCCGGTTGTCCTCCGACATCAGAACGGTTGCCGCACCGTGTGGCAGATAATCGTCCACAAAGACATCGCCATTGCATGCGGCAAGGACAAGTCCGATTAAAGCGATATATATGGTCTCACATTTCATGCTGTCAAACAGTTAAGCAATCATTAACAGTTTCAAAAGTACGGTATTTTTTCACATTTATCATTCTGCAAGAAATTATTTATCCTGTTTTAACATACAAGATGTCTCATAACCACTCGTCGGCAACCGCTTGTTGACACATCAGGTGTTAATAGAAAAGTTGTCGTCTGTTAATAGTAAACTTCCGATTTATCCGTAGTGAAATTCCGATTCACTGCCAGTAAACTATAAACAAAGCTTTCATTTATAAAAATGCAAGCTTCGTTTTTATAATCAAAGGCTTCATTTATAAAAACAAAGGTTGCGTTTATAGTTGACAATTGCCCGTCGGAAAGTCTGATAGCGGCAACGAAGAAGTTTACTATTAATAAGGAAAAAGTTTTCCGTTAATACTTACGGGCACATCCATTAATACCTTAAACACCATTGTGCAGTACATACGGACGTGCCGCCACGTTAAATAATCCTTAGTTCTATCCATAACTAAAGGAAAAAAGCTACTTTTGTTTCTAAATTTTATACTATTTATATGCAGACATCGGACAGCATCGTAATTATCCCTACCTACAACGAACGGGAGAACATAGAAAATATCATCCGCGCCGTTTTCGGACTCACCAAGACATTCCATATCCTGGTCATAGAAGACGGCTCTCCGGACGGAACGGCAACCATCGTAAAAACCTTGCAACAAGAATTTCCCGAACGGCTTTTTATGGTTGAGCGCAAAGGGAAACTGGGATTGGGCACTGCCTATATCACCGGTTTCAAATGGGCACTGGAACATGCCTACGAGTACATCTTCGAAATGGACGCCGACTTCAGTCATAATCCGAACGATTTACCCCGTTTGTATCAGGCTTGTTCGGAACAGGGTGGAGATGTATCTATCGGCTCCCGCTACATCAGCGGAGTGAACGTAGTGAACTGGCCGATGGGACGGGTGTTGATGTCGTATTTTGCCTCCAAGTATGTGAGACTTATCACGGGGATTCCCGTACACGATACCACCGCCGGATTCGTCTGTTACCGTCGTCAGGTATTGGAAACAATCGATTTGGATCATATCCGTTTTAAGGGATATGCTTTTCAGATTGAAATGAAGTTCACCGCTTACAAATGCGGGTTCAAAATCATTGAAGTTCCCGTAATCTTTATCAATCGCGAATTAGGCACTTCCAAGATGAACAGCAGCATCTTTGGAGAGGCCATATTTGGTGTGATTAAATTAAAAGTAAATAGTTGGTTCCATAAATTCCCGCAAAAGTCATGAAACGTACACTAATTCAAAATGCCGTTATTGTTAACGAAGGAAGAAAAGTACTGGGTTCAGTAGTCATTGAAAATGAAAAGATAGCCGAAATACTGGTGGGTGAAGAAAAAGCAACTGCCCCTTGTGACGAAGTCATTGACGCAAGCGGGTGTTATCTCCTGCCGGGTGCCATCGACGAACATGTTCATTTCCGCGATCCCGGACTGACTCATAAAGCTGATATTACCACAGAAAGCCATGCCGCTGCAGCAGGAGGGATCACTTCCATCATGGATATGCCCAATACAACCCCGCAGACTACGACGCTGGAGGCTTTGGAAGAGAAATTCACCCTACTAGGTGAGAAATCAGCTGTCAACTATTCCTGCTATTTCGGAGCAACAAATACTAACTATACCCAGTTTGCACAACTGGATAAACACCGGGTTTGTGGCGTGAAGTTATTCATGGGATCAAGCACCGGCAATATGCTGGTAGACCGGATGGCCAGCTTGCGTAATATATTCGGCGGAACCGATCTGCTTATCGCCGCCCATTGCGAAGACCAGGGAATTATCAAAGAAAATACGGATAAATATAAGAAAGAATACGGAGACGATGTACCTCTGGCTCTTCATCCGCTTCTCCGTTCGGAAGAGGCTTGCTATCGTTCGTCCGAACTGGCTGTGCAACTGGCACGGGAAACAAATGCCCGCCTGCACATCATGCATATTTCCACCGCTAAAGAGTTGAGTCTGTTTTCCAACGCTCCTCTGACACAAAAAAGAATTACGGCAGAAGCCTGCGTCTCCCATCTACTCTTTACGGAAGAAGATTATCAGACATTGGGTGCCCGCATCAAATGCAACCCTGCCATCAAGACTGCACAAGACCGGAAAGCCTTGCAAGAGGCTGTCAACAGCGGTCTGATTGATGCCATCGCAACCGATCATGCCCCACACTTGCTTAGTGAAAAAGAAGGCGGTGCATTAAAGGCAATGTCCGGAATGCCGATGATTCAGTTCTCGCTAGTCAGCATGTTGGAATTGGCAGATAAAGGAGTGTTTACCATCGAGAAAGTGGTAGAAAAAATGGCTCATGCTCCCGCACAGATGTATGAAATACCAAACAGGGGATTCATCCGCAAAGGCTATCAGGCTGACCTGGTATTGGTACGTCCCGACTCCGAATGGACCGTTACCACAGGCTGCATCTTAAGTAAATGCAAATGGAGCCCGCTGGAAGGCCATACATTCAATTGGAAAGTAGAGAAAACATTTATAAACGGACATTTGCTATATAACAACGGAGAAATAGATGAGACTTATCGCGGACAGGAATTAAGATTCAGATAAACAGCAGCTCGCCTTCAACAGAACCATGAGTACCATTTTATCTTATAAAATACATACAGTCACTCCCTACATCAACTGGATTTACTTTTTCCACGCATGGGGGTTCCAGCCACGTTTTGCAGCCATCGCCAACATTCACGGATGTGACGTCTGCCGTGCTTCGTGGCTGACTACCTTTCCCGAAGAAGAGCGCAGCAAAGCTTCCGAGGCCATGCAACTATTCAAAGAAGCCAACCGGATGTTGGACTCTCTCGACCGGGATTATGAAGTGAAAACAATCTTCAAACTCTGCAAAGCAAATTCTGACGGGGATAATCTGCTGATTGAAAAGGGAAAAGACCAATTTATCACCTTTCCCTTGCTTCGCCAGCAGACGCCCCAAAGAGACGGTAGTCCTTTCGTTTGCCTGAGTGACTTCATCCGTCCGTTATCTTCCGGTATCCCGGATACCATAGGAGCTTTTGCCTCTTCTATTGATGCGGACATGGAAGGACTGTATGAACAGGACCCGTATAAACACTTGCTTGTACAAACCCTCTCCGACCGACTGGCGGAAGCTGCTACGGAAAAGATGCATGAGTATGTACGAAAAGAAGCATGGGGATATGCCAAAGAAGAAAATTTGGGCATAGCGGATTTACTGGTCGAGAAATATCAAGGTATTCGCCCTGCCGTCGGCTACCCCTCTTTGCCCGATCAGTCCGTCAACTTCCTGCTGGACGAACTGCTGGACATGAAGCAAATAGGTATTTCGCTGACTGAGAACGGAGCCATGTATCCGCACGCTTCCGTTTGCGGACTTATGTTTGCCCACCCGTCTGCCAAGTACTTCTCCGTCGGAAAGATTGGAGAAGACCAGCTCGAAGATTACGCCCGCCGCCGGAGAAAAAGTGTGGAAGAAATGCGCAAGTTTCTGGCAGCCAATTTACAATAGCAATCATAAACTCCATGAGAGAACGAACAACAGAGGCTAATAACCTTATTGAGCAAGAATTCCTGTCGGTTATCCACGAATACGAACGGGTAATCTACAAAGTGTGCTATCTGTATGCCACCCCCAATGCTCCTCTTAACGACCTATATCAGGACGTGATACTGAACCTTTGGAAAGCTTTTCCTAAATTCAGAAAGGAATGTAAAATCTCTACATGGATTTACCGCATTGCCCTTAATACCTGTATCAGCTTTTATCGAAAAGAAAAGAATGTGCCGGAAATCGTCAGCCTCACCGAGGAAATAGACCGGACCGTAGAAACACATGATCCGATCAACGAAATGCTAAGGCAGCTCTATCGGATGATTAACCAACTGGGACAACTCGACAAATCAATAATCCTGCTCTATCTTGAGGATAAGAGTTATGAGGAAATCGCGGAAATCACCGGACTAACCGTTACGAACGTAGCGACCAAACTAAGCCGTATCAAGGATAAACTTAAAAGAATGAAAAAGGAAGAATAAGATATATGGAACTGGAAGAACTGAAAAAATCCTGGAATGTACTTGATGAGCACTTGAAAGACAAGGTGCTTATCAAGGAGGAAGAACTTTCGAAGCTGATAGCACATGCCGGCAAAGGTATCCATGCCATTGCCAGTCTGAATATCAAGCTGATTCTGATTTCTCTGCCGGTATTAATCTTGTTTTTGGCGGAAGTACTGTTACACAACCGGTTGAATCCGATCTACGTCATCATTCTTCTCGCCTGGATTCCGGCACTTTGCTGGGACATCGTCACCACCCGTTTTCTCCAACGGACTCAAATAGACGAAATGCCACTTGTAGAAGTGATAAGCCGTGTCAACCGCATTCACCGGTGGACTATCAGAGAACGGTTGTTTGCCATCGCCTTTCTTCTGATACTGGCTATACTTTCATTTATCTACTGGCAGGTGTGGCAATACGGGATGGGAATGATGATCTTTTTCTTCTTGCTATGGGGTGGCGGACTCGGACTGATTCTATGGATTTACCGCAAGAAGTTCTTGAATCGTATTCACGAAATCAAAAAGAACTTACGCGAATTAAATGAGCTGATATAGACTATAACAACCTAAAATATATTAACCAAAGAGTTCAGCATGTTACAACGCCTATTCATATTCTTGTTATTACTACTGATTCTACCGGATATTTACTTGTATCTGCGTTTTATCGTCCGGCTCACAGCAAAGCGGTGGCTGCGTATCCTCTATTGGATACCAAGTGTCCTTAGTATTGCGGGAGTGCTATATCTGGTATTTTTCGCCAACAATCAGTTTTCCGAGAGCCATACACGGGATATCGGATGGTTCTCCGTCTTCTTTTTCCTATTTTCAGCTCCCAAACTATTACTGGCTCTCTGCACCGTCGTTGGGATGCCTTTCCATAAATGGCTCCGGATGCCACGTACTCCGTTTATATATACCGGAGTGACATTAGCCGTCATCTGCATCATTATGATTCTCTACGGTTCGTCCGTCGGACGCAGCCGGTTTGAAGTCAAGGAAACCACCTACTCTTCTTCCCGGCTTCCCCAAGCTTTCGACGGATACCGTATTGTGCAACTTTCAGACATACATATCGGCAGTTGGACAGGAAACGCTTCTGCCATCGAACGAATGGTGGAGCTGGTGAATGCCCAACAGCCCGACCTTATCGTTTTCACCGGAGACTTGGTAAACCATCGAGCAGTAGAATTGGATGAGTTTCAGGAAATTCTGGCACGATTGAAAGCCAAGGATGGTGTTTACTCCATATTAGGGAACCACGATTATGGCCCTTATTTCCGTTGGAAAAGCAAACAGGAACAAGATGAAAACCTGATTGATTTAAAACAGAGACAGGCTGCTATGGGATGGAAGTTATTGAATAACTCGCATACGTTTCTAGTCCAAGGAAATGACAGCATCGCACTTATCGGAGTAGAAAACGAAGGCGAGCCTCCTTTCTCCCAACATGGTGATCTCACCGGAGCAAAAGCGGGTACTGAGGGCATGTTCCAAATACTGTTAAGTCACAATCCGACACACTGGAGACGGGAAGTACTTCCCGAATCGGACGTGGACCTAATGCTGGCAGGACATACCCATGCCATGCAACTTCAATTCGGAGACTACTCTCCTTCCGTTTATATCTATCCCGAATGGAGTGGAATGTACCTGGAAGGTACACGCGGTTTGTATGTCAACGTAGGAATCGGCTATGTAGGATTGCCTTTCCGTTTCGGCGCATGGCCGGAAATAACGGTGCTTACCCTACGACGGTAAGCACGCTCTTCCCGTTTACCTTTTTATGTACTTGCACCTGGACGGAAATCCGTTCACTCATCTCTTGGACATGAGAAATGACTCCGATCTTTCTTCCCTGCATTTGCAGTTGTTCCAACGCTTCCATAGCTGTCCGCAAACTTTCCGCATCCAAAGAACCGAATCCTTCATCAATAAAGAGGGATTCCACTTTCAGATTATTGCCGGATAAAGAAGACAGCCCTAATGCCAATGCAAGGGAAATCAAGAATGATTCGCCCCCGGAGAGGGAATATACTGTCCGCACCTCATCGCACATGTCACAGTCTATGACCTGAAGCGCCAATGTGCCGGGAACTTGCTGCAATTTATAGCGTTTGGATAGGTAAGACAAATGTTTGTTGGCATGAAGCAGTAACAGGTTTAAAGTATAACCCTGCGCGATAACCTTGAACTTCGCCCCGTCTGCGCTTCCAATCAGCTTATTTAGTTTTGCCCAACGCTCGGCTACTGATTGTTTCTCCGACAGTTCTTTAGCAATCATTTCCATTGTTGCCTTATTCTTTATCTGTTGCAGCAAACGGGCTTCAATAGCGGAAAGACTTCGTTCAGTATTGAGATTTTCGTCCTGTTGTCGCCTGATAGTTTCGGGAAGTTGTTCGGGAGATTCAATCTGTTTGTGTTGCTCTTGCAACTCTTCAACGGCCAAAGCTATCTGTTTCATTTCCCCATGCAAGCCCGAAAGGCGGTTTTGAACGGATTCTACTTCCTTGCGCGCTTGCTCCAATGCCAGATTCAGTTCTTTCTCCTTTCTCGCCACGGCTGCTTCAGCTTCATCGGCACTCTTTCCTTTTAATAAGACCGAACGTTCCTGACGAAGGACATTCAATGTGCTCTCTATCGTTGCAAACCGTTTCTGCTCGGTAGTGACTACATTTTGCAAAGTAGCCAACTGTTCTTTGGCAAACGATACTTTTTGCATTGTCAAGCGACAGAGGGAGACATTTTCACGCAGAGCCTCACAATGAGCACGCATCTTCTTTACTGCTTCGTCACAGTGTTGCCATTCTGCATATAGATTGCGGTATTCCAGAATCAGCCTTGCCAGTTCTTCCAAACGATGCTGTATCTGTTCTGCGCTGCCTGCATCAAGACCTTCCTTCTGCAATGTTGCCAATTGAACGCGCACCTGTCCTTCAATTGTCTTTTGATGTGCCAAATCACGCTGTAAGGCGATACTCCGGTTGTTTGTCTGCCGGCACGCCGCTACGGCAGTATTATATTCCAACTCGATGTTCTTAAAAAGAGTATCTACCACCTCTTGTTCCCGATGATAAGGATGCGATGTACTGCCGCAAACCGGACAGGCTTCGCCCTCCTGCAATTGCCGACGCAGTGCCTTCACATCTTTTCCAACCGCCATACGGGCATTTTCATAAAGCCGCTGAATGGTTTTCAAAGCGCTCTCCTGCTCTGCCAGTTGCTTGAAACAAGCTGCTGTTTCTTTCTCCAATCTTTCAATCTCAGTTTTTGCTTTCGCCTGCGTTTCGGTAAGCTGCCGGATATTCTGCTGACGCGTCCATTCCTTCTGCAACTTCACCTGCTCTTCTGCCAATGACGGATAGCCAAAAGAATTCAATCGTTCCAACCGTTCTTCGTTTGCCTTTATTCCGATATTTAATTTTTCTTCTTCCTGCCGCAAGATTATCTCCACTTGTTCAAGTTGCATAGGCTCTTCCACTCCCGTATGATTCAACAAGCGATTCAGAGATTGACAAGATGACTGCAAGTGTTCTGCAGCCATTCGCGTCTTCTTTTCCTGTTCAGCTACCTGCCCGCGGGCTGCCTGCAACATCTGTTGTGCCTGTACATATCCATCCTGTTGCGACTGTATCTGCACATCCAACTGACGTGCTTTCTTCAAATCGGGTTGTATAGCTTCCCATTGGGTCTTAAAACGCACCAGTCCTTCTTCTTGCAAAACAAGTCTTTCCATAGTTCCTTTCAACTTCACCTGTTCCCCTTGTGCTTCTTCTTGTTTCTTCTTTTGAAGTTCTTCCTGCATTTTTAATGAACGGACAACATTTAGTTGTTTATTCTGCTCTTCCAGCAGTTTAATGCCTTCTACACGCTTTTCAACCAATAATTCTTTTTCTTTCTGCAAGGCAAGCTGCTCCTCTTCCGGTATCAGTTCAATCACGCTCATTTTATTATGAACCAAAGTGACTTCTTCTTGCGCAGCCTTATTCCGAGCGAATATTTCTTGGGAGATTCGCGAATAAACGGCTGTCCCTGTCAGTTTTTCCAGCAATTCCGCCTTCGCAGCTCCTTTCGACTTCAAAAAGGTGGCAAAGTCATTCTGAGCCAACAATACGGTACGGGTAAACTGTTCATACGTCAGACCGATTAACCTGACCAATTGAGCCAACAGTTCTTTCTTGGTACCTTGATATTCTTTCTCTGTATCCAAATCTTTCACTTCCAATGTTTGTGGCTGCAAAGAACCGTTCACCTTATTTCTTGTCCGTCTCACCGACCAATGAGAACGGTAACGATGCCCGTCTATCCCTAAAAAATCAACTTCCGCATAACCGTCACTCGTTCCCCGACGCAGCAGGTTTCTGACATCGGACTGGTTTATCTGATTATCTCCTACATCTGCCAAATTCACACTTTCTGCCGAACTGGCAAAACGGGGGGCTTTATCATATAATGCCAGACACAATGCGTCTAATAAGGTAGACTTTCCTGCTCCTGTAGGTCCCGAAATAGCGAATATTCCCGCAGAATGTAACGGTTCTGATGTAAAATCGACTTCCACAGCTCCCTCTATCGAGGTTAGATTCTTTAATCGTATGGCTAATATTTTCATTTTTCGTCTTCCTCTTCTTTATGGGTGGCAGCCAAATAGGCCTCCTGAAATAATTCTGTCAACTCCTCCGGCATTTCTGCCTGATAAATCTTCTCAAATGTAGATTGTGCTATCTGTAAAGGAGACATTTCTTGCAGTCCTCTTTTCCACTCCACCTCTTCTTTTTCTGCATTTCCCTCATCACCACGATAAGTAGAGACAATACGTGCCAACCGGTAGTTTTTGTCTGCCAAAGCTTCCTCTATTTCCTGCCGGAGCATAGGTTCCGGCTCTTCTAACAATACTTTTACTTCCAAATAAGGAGCTATGCCCTCTACTGCCGGCAGTTCTTTCAATGCTTCCAATACAACTTCCGGCAATGCAGGTTCTCCATTCGGTACGCTTATCAAAGGTATTGACTTCGGACATTCGAGCCGCTCAATATCTACCGCACAACCATCATCAAAAGTCACCATCACCACTCCATGACGGTAATGTTTCTCTGCAAAAGACATCGGGATAGGACTTCCTGCATAACGTACATTCTCCCGACCGGATACCCGCTGAGCTTTATGAATATGCCCCAATGCCGTATAAGCTATCTGTTCGGAAAATGCATCTGGCGACACACATTCCAAACCTCCAATCACCGTACGTTCACTATAATCTTTCTCTGCAATTTCCGAACCGGTAGCCTGCAGATGACCGATGGCGAGAATCGACTGATTTGCTTTTCTTCGCTTCCACAATCTTTGCAAGAGCTGCGTATAAAGTTCACGTACTCCCTCCGCATACTGATTACCTTCTGTCTCCACTGCCGGGTAATCTCCCTGGCGCAAGAAAGGAACAGCCATGCAAAGCAATTCAACTTCCCCCATCCGGTTCTTCAGTTCCACACACAGATGATCGTAATCTATCTCTCCACCTTCCTGTTTGCGCACTACCCCTCTGACTTCTGTCCTCATAGCTTGCAATAAAGGCAGGGGAGCTTCCAGACGTGCCGCCGAATCATGGTTGCCGGCAACAATCACTATTTGCAGGTTCGGATTCTCAGCCGTCATCCGGTAAATAAAGCGGTAATACATGCTTTGAGATGCAGCCGAAGGATTGGAAACATCAAAAACATCTCCGGCTATAACCAATGCATCAATCTCTTTCTGACGAATTTCTTCTGCCAGCCAGTTCAAAAAAGCCTCATGCTCTCCGGCACGGTCATAACCGAAGAAGGTTTGTCCGAGATGCCAGTCGGCAGTATGTAATATACGTATCATATTTTTGTAACCATCTCTATTAACATGGAGCAAAAATAACACAATCGAAAAGATAATATGGCATCTGCATCTCTTTTTTACCAATAATCATGTATATTTGCGGATGAAAAAAACCAACCCCATGAAAATACTTTATTATATTTATCAGATTTGCATCGCTTTGCCTATATTATTAGTGTTAACCATCCTCACGGCACTCGTCACTATAGTAGGTTCCCTTTTGGGTGGAGCCCACTTCTGGGGGTATCATCCGGGGAAGATATGGTCACAATTAATTTGTCTTTTCCTGTTGATTCCCGTAAAGATTCGCGGACGTGAGAAGTTGCATGATAAAACTTCCTATATTTTCGTTCCTAACCATCAGGGGTCATTCGATATATTCCTGATTTATGGTTTCATTGGAAGAAATTTTAAGTGGATGATGAAAAAAAGCCTGCGCAAACTGCCGTTCGTAGGAAAGGCTTGTGAAAGTGCAGGGCATATTTTTGTTGACCGTTCCGGTCCGAAAAAAGTATTGGAGACTATCCGGCAGGCCAAAGCATCTTTGAAAGACGGTGTTTCATTAGTCGTTTTCCCGGAAGGGGCACGTACTTTCACTGGACATATGGGATATTTCAAAAAAGGGGCTTTCCAATTGGCTGATGACTTACAGTTGGCAGTGGTGCCCGTCACTATTGATGGCTCGTTTGAAATCCTGCCACGCACAGGCAGATGGATACACCGCCACCGCATGATTCTGACGATTCATGATCCTATTCCGCCCAAAGGAAAAGGTGTGGATAATATCAAGGCAACTATGGCAGAGGCCTATGCCGCAGTTGAAAGTGCACTGCCCGAAAAACATAAGGGCATGGTGACAAACGAAGATCAAGACCGGTAGTATACATATAAATGTGGGGATACTCACGTCCCCCCACATTCCTAACCAGTTTTTATGCATCAAATTATTAAAACTAGAAATTTAGATATTTTGATAAGTTACGATTTGGTTGGAAATCATTCGGAATAACCAGACCGCCAAGCCCATAATCTCCTACTACAATCACCCATTAGACAACTTACCTCTCAAAGCACCTTCTCTTATGGCAAGTAATGAACGAAAAGCCGATATATAGCGAAATAGTCGTTTTCATTTTACTTGAGTTTTGCGCAAAAATACACACAAGAAACTCAAGAGTCTACTTATCTGTGGAAGTATTTTGTTCCAAACGTTGATGTTCTTCTATCAATTTCATATTTTCTTTTGCTTTGGAAAGGAATTCCCGCACAAGTTTATTACTTTTAAAAGAATAAGGGGCATCTTTTATAATATCGTCTATCTGAGGAGTCATGACAGGATATGGCAACGAACTGCAAAGCATCATAAATACGCTTGGTCCCAGCACATTCTCATAATTAGTTGAAATGAATTTCTTTATGTATTGGTTCATTTCATTCATCAATGAGTCTCCTTTTACCATCAACTGTGAGTGAATTTCTTCCAGATTACCGCCATCCATCACCATGCGGGTTTCTTCCTGTTCCAATTCACTTATACTTTCTTCCAGCTGGTTTCTTTTGCCAATGAATTCATACAACGCTGCATTCAGAGGAGTTCCTACTGCTTTTAGTTCCGAATTGCTGATAGTTACCGTGATTTTACCATTTTCCAGAACAATCGGCATAATGCTTTCGCTATCCATATAAAGCGTCACCATCTGTACTGAATCAATTTTACCTTTCATTGAGAATAGTCCATGCACCACTTCAGCAGAATCCAGTTTCACCCACTCACCATCGTTCAGGGATTTAAGATATAACATTTTTCCATCCAGACTATTCACTGAAGATGTTCCTTCAATCTTATACTTGCTGGTGCAAGAAGCCAAAAACGGAAGCAAAAGTAAAAAAGACAAAATTTTATTCACGTTCATCTATTCATTAAAATTCTGAGTGCAAAGGTACAACCGATTCAGATTTCAAGGAAACATTTTATCAATATTTAAATCTTGTAAGTCTCTTTTCTTTAATAATCCTTATAAACATACGTCTGAGGGACTTTTTTTCATTTAGTTTATCTAATTTTGCAGCCATGAAAACATCGACTTATGCCCCATTTGCCAAACCGCTTTATGTGATGGTAAAGCCAGTAGGTGCCGTATGCAACCTTGCATGCGATTATTGCTACTATCTGGAGAAGGCCCATCTATACAAAGACAATCCGAAACACGTAATGAGCGATGAACTTCTCGAAAAGTTTATTGACGAGTATATTAACTCCCAGACCATGCCTCAGGTGCTTTTCACCTGGCACGGGGGAGAAACGCTGATGCGTCCGCTCTCTTTCTACAAGAAGGCTATGGAACTGCAAAAGAAATACGCCCGCGGACGTACAATCGACAATTGCATCCAGACCAACGGTACAATGCTCACCGATGAATGGTGCCAGTTCTTTCACGACAACAACTGGCTGGTAGGAGTTTCAATCGACGGGCCACAGGAATTCCACGATGAATACCGCAAAAACAAGATGGGAAAACCTTCTTTCGTGAAGGTGATGCAAGGTATCAATCTTCTGAAAAAGCATAAAGTGGAATGGAACGCAATGGCTGTTGTCAATGACTTCAATGCCGACTATCCTTTGGATTTCTACCATTTCTTCAAAGAAATAGATTGCCATTATATACAGTTTGCCCCTATTGTAGAGCGCATCCTTCCACATCAGGACGGACGCCATCTCGCCTCTCTCGCCGAAAACAAGGAAGGAACACTGGCTGACTTTTCAATCACGCCCGAACAGTGGGGGAATTTTCTTTGTAGTCTTTTCGATGAATGGGTAAAAGAAGACGTAGGCAACTACTACATACAGATATTCGATTCTACACTCGCCAATTGGATGGGTGAACAACCCGGTGTGTGCTCCATGGCAAAAACCTGCGGACACGCCGGCGTCATGGAATTCAACGGAGACGTCTACTCTTGCGACCATTTTGTGTTTCCCGAATATAAACTGGGAAATATCTACAGCCAGACTCTTGTGGAGATGATGCACAGCGAACGCCAGCATAATTTCGGTAATATGAAATACCAGTCTCTCCCAACCCAATGCAAGGAATGTGAATTCCTCTTTGCCTGCAACGGTGAATGTCCGAAGAATCGCTTCAGCCGAACATCGGAAGGCGAACCCGGATTGAATTACTTATGCAAAGGATACTACCAGTTCTTCAAACATGTAGCCCCATATATGGATTTCATGAAAAACGAGCTGATGAACCAACGCCCGCCGGCAAATATCATGGAAGCTTTAAAAAACGGGAAATTGAAAGTGGAGAGCAGGTAGTGAAATACGGAACATATTAACAATCAAATATTTAATTTTTATCACTGAATACATGAATAGACTAAGACTTTATTTATTGGCGCTGACTGCGCTGATCGTATGTTCCGCCAAGGCGGATGAAGGAATGTGGTTATTGCAACTGATGCAACAGCAACATTCTATTGATATGATGAAGAAACAAGGTTTGAAGTTGGAAGCCCAAGATTTATATAACCCTAATGGTGTCTCCCTAAAGGATGCTGTCGGTATATTCGGTGGCGGATGTACAGGAGAAATCATCTCACCAGAAGGCTTGATTCTGACAAACCATCACTGTGGTTATGCTTCTATCCAACAACATAGTAGCGTCGAGCATGATTATCTGACAGACGGTTTTTGGGCTACTTCCAGAGATAAGGAGCTTCCTACTCCGGGATTGAAATTCACATTTATCGAACGTATTGAGGACATTACCGATATTGTCAATGCTAAAGTTGCCGCCAAAGAAATCACGGAGTCCGAATCATTCACAGGTGCGTTTCTTCAAAAACTGGCAGAAGAGCTTTACTCCAAAAGTGCTCTGAAAGACAAAAAAGGAATTGTGCCACAAGCACTTCCTTTTTATGCAGGAAACAAATTCTACCTGTTTTATAAGAAGATATACCCGGATGTACGTATGGTTGCCGCACCGCCTTCTTCTATCGGCAAATTCGGCGGCGAAACGGACAACTGGATGTGGCCTCGCCATACGGGCGACTTCTCCATGTTCCGTATCTATGCAGATGCTAACGGCGAACCGGCAGAATACAGCGCTTCCAATACACCATTGAAAACTAAAAAACATTTGTCTGTCTCCATCAAAGGCCTGAAAGAAGGAGACTACGCAATGATTATGGGATTCCCCGGAAGTACAAGCCGTTATCTGACCGTATCGGAAGTAAAAGAACGCATGGAATCTGAAAACGAACCGCGTATCCGTATCCGGGGTGCCCGCCTGGCAGTCCTAAAAGAAGTAATGAATGCCAGCGACAAAATCCGTATCCAGTATGCCAACAAGTACGCAGGCTCCAGCAACTACTGGAAGAACTCTATCGGAATGAACAAAGCGATTATCGATAATGATGTACTCGGCACAAAAGCTGCCCAAGAAACTAAATTCGCGGAATTTGCCAAAGAAAAGAACAACACCGAATATGCAGAGGTAGTAAAGAAGATAGATGACTTGGTAGCTAAAACAGCTCCTCTCAACTATCAGTTCACTTGCCTGAGAGAAACATTCTTCGGGGCTATTGAATTCGGCAGCACTCTGTTATCCAAAACACGGGAAGCATTGGTAGAAAAGAATGACTCTTTAATTAAGGTACGCATAGAAGCCTTGAAAGATACATATGACGGTATTCATAATAAAGACTACGACCATGAAGTAGACCGCAAAGTAGCAAAAGTTCTTTTCCCACTATATGCAGAAATGATTCCGGCCGACCAACGTCCGTCTATCTATAAGGTTATCGAACAGAAATACAAGGGGGACTATGACAAGTTTATCGACGACATGTATGATAACTCTATCCTCGCCAACAGTGAAAACTTTGAGAAGTTTATCAAAAAGCCGACAGTGAAAGCTATCGACAATGACCTTGCTTTGCAATACTGCCAATCCAAATACGACTTGTTCGAGCAAATAGTTTCACAACTGAAAGATATGGATAAGGAACTGGCTTTGCTGCACAAAACATACATTCGTGGTCTTGGCGATATGAAATTACCCGTACCTTCTTACCCGGATGCCAACTTTACGATTCGCCTGACTTACGGCAACGTGAAACCTTATGATCCGAAAGACGGCGTACACTACAACTATTACACTACAACTAAAGGAATTCTTGAGAAAGAGAACCCGGAAGACCGTGAATTCGTAGTGCCTGCCAAACTGAAAGAACTGATAGAAAAGAAGGATTACGGACGTTATGCTTTGCCGAACGGTGATATGCCGGTTTGCTTCTTGTCTACCAATGACATCACAGGTGGCAACTCCGGCAGCCCGGTATTGAATGAAAACGGAGAATTGATAGGTTGTGCCTTCGACGGTAACTGGGAATCGTTGAGCGGTGATATCAACTTTGACAATAACCTGCAACGTTGCATTAACCTGGATATCCGTTATGTCCTGTTCATCCTTGAGAAATTAGGCAATTGCGGGCATCTGATTAACGAAATGACAATTGTAGAATAAATGAGAAAACAAATCCTATTTGCTATATTTTCACTGGCAACTCTCAGCATCCACGCCGACGAAGGCATGTGGATGCTGACTGACCTGAAAACGCAGAATACAGTTGCCATGCGTGAACTCGGTCTGGAGATTCCTGTCGAGGAAGTATACAACACAAACGGACTTTCCCTGAAAGATGCGGTTGTGCATTTTGGTCGTGGATGTACGGGAGAAGTCATCTCCTCCGAAGGACTGGTTCTGACCAACCATCATTGCGGCTATGGAGCTATCCAACAGCACAGCAATGTAGAGCACGATTATCTGACAGAAGGTTTTTGGGCTATGAACCGCGATGCGGAGCTTCCCACTCCAGGACTAACTGTCACATACATCGACCGGATTCTCGATGTAACCAGCTATGTCAATGAACAGCTAAAGAAAGATCCGGATCCAGATGGTGTCAATTACCTGTCACCAAGCTATCTTAGCAAAGTAGCTGACCGTTTTGCCAAAGCTGAGAATATAGAAGTTACCCCTGCGACTGCGTTGGAACTTAAAGCTTTCTATGGCGGTAACAAATACTATATGTTCATCAAGACAGTGTACAGCGACATTCGTATGGTAGGTGCCCCTCCTTCTTCGATTGGTAAGTTCGGAGCTGACACAGACAACTGGATGTGGCCGCGTCACACGGGTGACTTTTCTCTTTTCCGCATTTACGCAGACAAGGATGGGAAACCTGCGGCATATTCAAAGGATAATGTTCCTTTGAAAGTAAAGAAACATCTCACTATCAGCCTTGCCGGAGTACAGGAAGGTGATTTCACTTTTGTCATGGGATTCCCCGGACGCAACTGGCGATATATGATTTCCGACGAAGTGGAAGAACGTATGCAGACCACCAACTTCATGCGTCATCATGTGCGTGGAGCCCGCCAGAAAGTACTTATGGAACAAATGCTGAAAGACCCTGCCATACGTATTCACTATGCCAGCAAGTATGCATCATCTGCCAATTATTGGAAAAATGCCATCGGCATGAATGAAGGGCTGGTACGTCTCAATGTATTGGACACCAAACGTATACAACAAGAAGAACTTTTGGCACGTGGACGTGAAAAGGGAGATGATTCTTATCAAAAAGCCTTTGATGAAATTCGCTCTATCGTAGCTCACCGCCGTGACGCTCTCTACCATCAGCAGGCTATTAATGAAGCATTAGTGACTGCCCTTGATTTTATGCGTATTCCTTCTACAATGGAAATGGTTACTGCCTTGAAATCAAAAGACAAAGAGAAAATCAAGGAAGCCACCCAAAAGCTAAAAAAAGAGGGTGAAAAATACTTTGCCTCTGTCCCTTTTCCGGAAGTAGAAAAAATGGTCGGCAAAGAGATGTTGAAAACATATGCCAATTATATTCCGGCAGAACAGCGGATTAACATCTTTAAAATTATCAACTCCCGCTTTAAAGGAAATATTGACACATTTGTCGACGAGTGTTTTGAACATTCCATCTTCGGTAATCCTAAGAATTTTGAGAAATTTATCAAAAAACCGAGCCTATATAAAATAGGACACGACTGGATGGTATTATTCAAATATTCCATTACCGACGGAATACTGAGGACTGCTATTGCCATGAAAGAAGCGAATCAGAACTATGATGCTGCCCATAAAGTATGGGTGAAAGGTATGATGGATATGAAACAGGAAAAAGGTATTCCTATCTACCCGGATGCAAACTCTACTTTACGGTTGACATACGGTCAAGTACTTTCTTATGAGCCATTTGATGGTGCTGTTTATAATACCCATACCACCCTCAAAGGAGTAATGGAGAAAGAAGATCAAGAAAACTGGGAGTTTGTTGTCCCCCAAAAACTGAAAGAGCTATATGCTGCCAAAGCCTATGGACGCTATGGAAAAAACGGTGAAATGCCTGTTTGCTTTATTGTAAACACCGACAATACAGGCGGAAACTCCGGTAGTCCTGTTTTCAATGGTAAAGGCCAGCTGGTAGGAACTGCTTTCGACCGTAACTTTGAAGGATTGACGGGCGACATTGCTTTCCGTCCTTCATCACAGCGTGCCGCCTGTGTCGATATTCGCTATACACTCTTTATCATAGATAAATTTGCGGGAGCTTCCCATATCATTGACGAATTGACTATTGCGGAATAATTAGAAATATCATTCATAAAGAAGAAATGGATAATGAAGCCTGATTCGCTCATTATCCATTTTTTCTTTTGTTCGTACCTTCATTTTATATTTTTCGGAATGCAAAGTTCCCTCTTTCACATTACAAGATAATGTCTCCAAAATTACTATTTCATGAACAAAAACAGCTTTTTCCCGTTATATTAATAAAATAGAATTTATATTTGCAGTCCTCAATGGCTGCCATTTAACTTTAAGAAAGGAAAGATTATGGAAAAGTTTGAAGATTTGATAAAGTCACCGGTACCCGTTTTGGTTGATTTCTTTGCTGAATGGTGCGGACCTTGTAAAGCAATGAAACCCGTTCTGGAAGAACTGAAATTAGTTGTAGGTGACAAAGCCCGGATTGTAAAAATAGACGTTGACCAGCATGAAGAACTGGCTACTAAATATCGTATACAGGCCGTGCCTACCTTTATAGTATTCAAGAATGGGGAAGCGGTGTGGAGACATTCCGGCGTAATCCATAGCAGCGAACTGCAAGGGGTTATCGAGAAACACTATACATAAAAAGATAAAGATAACCGAATGAAGAAAGTATTAGTAATGGTGGCTCTTGTCATGGTAAGCGTGATTGTGTATGCTTTCAATGATAAAGCAGAAACCAATCAAAGTAAAAAAGAGGCAATAGGTAACGGTAAAGTCGTCGTAATGAACAAGGAAATGTTTCTGAAAGACGTCTTCGATTATGAAAAATCAAAGAAATGGAAATACAAAGGCGACAAGCCTGCCATCATCGACTTATATGCCGATTGGTGTGGACCTTGTCGCCAGACAGCTCCTATCATGAAAGAATTGGCAAAGGAATATGCAGGGAAAATTATCATCTACAAAGTAAATGTAGATAAGCAGAAAGAGCTGGCAGCCTTGTTCAACGCAACAAGTATTCCATTGTTCGTATTCATCCCCATGAACGGAGATCCACAGCTTTTCCGTGGGGCTGCTGACAAAGCAACCTACAAGAAAGCAATCGATGATTTTTTATTGAAGTAAAAAAGGGAAAAATATAGTGACGCTATCCGGTAAGGATAGTGACGCTATAACAAGTAAATAGTGACGGTATCCCGCAAGGATAGCGTCACTATTTTTATATACTTATCGACCCTTATTTAAAATATCCTACAGGATGGTTCATCATAGGAACCTGTGTATCTTTCAGCTTCAGCACTTTCTTCAACTGATTATTATCCATCGATGCACGTGGCACTGTAGCCAAATTTGCTGCAGAACAGAAAATTGAAATATTCTGTGAAACGATACCTGCATCCATAGCCCCCATCAACTGAGTATGTGCATTTTTCGTATCTCCAAAACGGGAGAGGTTGCTAATCAGCACTAAAGAAACCGGAGCCGATTTCACAAAAGCCTGTCCACCTGCCACTGCCCCTCGATAATCTCCTTCAACTATCAGATTCAACTGGTGATTCTTCGCATCATACAAATAACTACCTTCCGGCAACACTACATATACGTCAACTCCTGCTTGTTCAAAGCCGATGGAGCCGTCCGTTTACCCGAATCTTTCCGATTGACACCATTAGCAGCCCACAACAAATCCGACAAGTCAGTCAGATTCAATGTTTTTGAAGCAAACTCTCTGGTTGAGTGACGTTCGGACAACGCTTTCATAACCGTACCTGTACGGTTCAGATTAGGTTGCGGCAACTTTATCACTTTATCTGCAGCAAAAGCAGCAGCCGAAAGCACTAAACAAACTAACAATAGTTGTACTCTTTTCATAACTGTGGTATTAAAAGTTGATAAGCAAATATAAACAAAAAGGTCTGCATTCATTTTTAAATACAGACCTTTTAAGAGCGTTATTATAAGGTTTGATTATTTATCGCCGAAATAACGGTTATACAGACCTTCGAAACCTTTACCGTGACGAGCTTCGTCCTTGCACATTTCGTGTACAGTGTCATGGATAGCATCCAAGTTCAAAGCTTTAGCACGAGTTGCAATACGTTTCTTGTCTTCGCATGCACCTTGCTCAGCATCTTTACGTTTCTGCAGGTTTGTTTTAGTATCCCAAACACAGTCGCCCAGCAATTCTGCAAATTTAGCAGCATGTTCAGCTTCTTCCCAAGCGTAGCGTTTGAAAGCCTCAGCCACTTCAGGATAACCTTCACGGTCTGCCTGACGGCTCATGGCCAGATACATACCAACTTCAGTACATTCGCCCATGAAGTGATTGTTCAGGTCCTTAATCATTTCTTCGTCGCAACCTTTTGCAACACCGATAACGTGTTCGTCAGCAAAAGACAATGCACCACCTTCTACTTCAACAACTTCTACGAACTTGCTGGCAGGAGCTTTACACAAAGGACATTTCTCAGGAGCTGCGTCACCTTCATAAACGTAACCGCATACAGTACATCTAAATTTTTTCATTTTCTTCTCAATTTTAAATTAATTAGTCAATACGTGTTTCTTTATCTTTTCTCAAGCAATTCTTACATATGCCTTTATAATAATAATGCATTTCCGATACCTGATGTCCGTCCATCTCCAAACTTTCCACTTTTTTTATCGCTTCCGGACATTGCAAATCATAAATGTGTCCGCAACGTTTGCAAAGAAAATGGGAATGAATGGATGTATCCGCATCAAAATTAGTATTTTTCTCATCAATCGTAAGCATCTGAGCCGCTCCTTGTTCTGAAAACAGTTTCAAAGTATTGTAAACTGTCGTCTTTGAAAGTGTAGGCATCGAAGGAGACAATGCTGTATATATATCATCAGCCGACGGATGGATAGGATGCTCCATCAAATATTGCATGATAGCAATACGCTGCATCGAAGGCTTTATATTATGTTCTAATAATCTTTCGTACGGTTTCATTATTTACCCCTTTTTTCAAAGTTGTATTCATTACAATTATAAATCTAATGCAAAGATAGAAAGGCTTTATTGGATTTCCAAATATTTTCAAGTTTTTTTTAGAAAGATTCAAATCAACTGCATAAATACCTGTATCGTTGTAACATGAAATTTAAATCTATCATATCTTTTTATCACCATTTAAAGAGGATATAAATAATATTAGATTATAAACACAAACAAAGTTACAAACAGTCACACATTTATCTTTCATTTTGAAAGTCCATTCAATTGTTTAAACAACAGTAACACTCTTGATGTAAAAGCCCCTATTGAAAGGATTCACTGCTGAAAAGATAAATATTCAAAACTATTTTCCTATTTTTGCATCCACTATATATAAATAAAGTATAAGATGAACTACGGATTCGTAAAAGTAGCAGCAGCTGTGCCACACGTGAAA
This sequence comes from uncultured Bacteroides sp., assembly GCA_947574505.1. Taxonomy (GTDB): domain Bacteria; phylum Bacteroidota; class Bacteroidia; order Bacteroidales; family Bacteroidaceae; genus Phocaeicola. Next base: position 35,939 of record CANPJW010000025.1, read on the forward strand.
GTGGCTGACTGTAAATTCAATGTAGAGAGAATAGAAAGTCTGATTGCAGTGGCCGAAGGAAAGGGAGTGCAAATCATAATCTTCCCGGAAATGAGTATTACCGGATATACTTGTGGTGACTTGTTCGGACAGCAGCTTTTATTGGAAGAAGCAGAAATGGGAGTCATGCAGATTCTGAATAACACACGCCAGTTGGATATTATCTCCATTGTTGGTATGCCGATAGTTGTCAATTCGACAGTTATCAACGGGGCTGTAGTTATTCAAAAAGGAAAAGTATTAGGTATTGCAGCCAAAACTTATCTCCCCAATTATAAAGAGTTTTATGAGCAGCGTTGGTTCACTTCTGCCCTACAGCTCACAACAGAGAACGTACGTTTGTGCGGACAAATTGTTCCCATAGGCGCAAACCTACTTTTTGAAACTTCAGATACCACTTTCGGTATTGAGGTTTGTGAAGACCTTTGGTCTACAATTCCTCCCAGCTCCTCACTTGCACTACAAGGAGCAGAAATTCTATTTAATATGTCGGCAGACAATGAAGGTATCGGAAAACATAATTATCTGTGTTCTCTTATCAGTCAGCAATCTGCACGCTGCATCGCGGGATATGTATTCTCATCTTGCGGCTTCGGTGAGTCTACTACTGATGTAGTTTTCGCAGGAAATGGATTGATTTACGAGAACGGCAGTCTACTTGCATGCAGTGAACGTTTCAGCATGAAAGAACAACTTATTATCAGTGAGATTGATGTAGAACGCATACGTGCAGAACGTAGAATCAATACGACTTTCGCTGCTAACCAAGCTAATTCAGGAGATAAAAAAGCCGTTTCGATTGCTACGGAATTTGTAAATAGCAAAGAACTGACACTAACCCGGAGTTTCAATCCGCACCCTTTTGTCCCACAAGGGAAAGAGTTAAACGAACACTGTGAAGACGTTTTTTCTATTCAAGTAGCAGGACTGGCACAACGCCTCGTTCATACCGGAGCTAAGACTGCTGTAATCGGTATTTCCGGGGGATTGGATTCAACACTGGCATTACTTGTTTGTGTGAAGACTTTCGACAAACTGGGATTATCCAGAAAAGGAATTCTTGGCATTACAATGCCCGGCTTCGGAACCACTGACCGGACTTACCACAATGCTATCGACTTAATGAAATCATTGGGAATATCTATCCGCGAAATCAGTATCAAAGATGCCTGTATACAGCATTTCAAAGATATAGAGCACGATATAAATGTACATGACGTCACTTATGAGAACTCACAAGCGCGCGAACGTACACAAATATTAATGGATATCGCCAACCAGACTTGGGGAATGGTAGTAGGCACAGGTGACTTATCCGAACTCGCTTTGGGATGGGCAACCTACAATGGAGACCATATGTCAATGTACGGTGTCAATGCAAGCGTGCCCAAAACACTCGTTAAATATCTGGTGCAGTGGGTGGCAGAAAATGGTGTAGATGAGAATTCAAAAGCGACTTTACTTGATATAGTGGATACACCTATCAGCCCGGAATTGATTCCTGCTGATGAAAATGGAGATATCCAACAAAAAACGGAAGATTTGGTAGGACCTTACGAGTTGCATGATTTCTTCCTTTATTATTTCCTGCGTTTTGGTTTCCGTCCGGCAAAGATTTATTATCTGGCAAATATCGCATTCAAAGGCAGTTATAATGAAGAGACAATTAAGAAATGGTTATTCATTTTCTTCCGTCGTTTCTTCAATCAACAGTTTAAACGTTCTTGTCTGCCTGATGGTCCGAAAGTTGGTAGTATTTCTATTAGTCCGAGAGGAGATTGGCGAATGCCGAGTGATGCCAGTTCGGCGATGTGGCTTAAAGAAATAGAAAACTTATAATCTTCTTTATAGAGAGTTTATTTTGGCAGGCATTTCTGTCTGCCAAATTTTTGTATTTATTTTAAGAGCCTGTTTAAATTCTCCTGACTTCGTCACTTTTTTGAGTTCCAAAATAAGGATGCCTGATTTTCACC